>QCKF01000001.1 GCA_003215545.1 Prochlorococcus sp. AG-409-L14
ACCAAAGAGATCACTGGCCTTCATGTATAAAAGACTACCCGAGAAAGTAGCAATTAAGCCTAGCCTTTGGGTGCTAGATTGCTAGCTCGAACTATCTAATAGCGGGAACCCTAGGGACTCTCTTTCCTTCAGCCATAACTCAGCAACTTGACGCGCCAGATTACGTATTCGACCAATGGTAGCAGTCCTTTCTGTAACAGAGATAACTCCCCTTGCCTCAAGCAGGTTAAATGTGTGACTGCACTTAAGGACATAATCCAATGCAGGTACTGGAAGTCCTTTTATGATTAATTCCTTTGCTTCTAATTCGTATAAGTCAAACAATGCTTGCTGTCTTTCTGGATTTGCTTCTTTAAAATTAAATTGACATTGTTCTTTCTCAAAAGGAAGCCAGATATCTCCATAAGTAGTAGAGCTATTCCAACTCAAGTCCCAAATACTTTCAGCATTCTGGAGATACATCGCAAGCCTTTCTAATCCATAGGTAATCTCTATGGAAACAGGGTGACAATCTATTCCACCGCATTGCTGAAAATAAGTAAATTGTGTGACTTCCATACCATCAAGCCAAACTTCCCATCCCACCCCCCAAGCACCAAGAGTTGGAGACTCCCAATTATCTTCAACAAAGCGGATATCATGATTGGCCGCTTTAATACCTATTTCCTCTAAAGACGAAAGATAAGTCTCCTGTATTTCTTCTGGGGAAGGCTTTATTAATACTTGGTATTGAAAATAATGTTGAGCACGGTTTGGATTATCGCCATATCTACCATCAGTTGGCCGACGACATGGCTCAGGATAAGCAACGGCCCAGGGTTCCGGGCCAATAGACCTCAAAACAGTGTGTGGGCTCATTGTACCTGCACCTTTCTCGGTGTCGTAAGGCTGAAGCAAAATGCATCCTTGCTTCGCCCAAAATTGATTAAGTGCAGCAATTATGTCCTGGAAGTACATATCCCTGTCGAAGCAATGGAGTAAAGATCTGAATTGGTTAGGACAGCGTTAGGACAAGGTCGAAACAACTTGTTAACCAAAACCTTATGCGATGTGTCACTAGGACACGTGTTGAGCGGAATCTCAAAGGAATCTTAGAAGATCTCTATACCGGTTGTGATTTATCCAACCTAACGAATTCAACCGATGGCCACTGGAGATTCAACAGGCTCAATGGGACGAAGTCACGAACGATAAACTCCAGATTAATTGGCCTAAATTTTAGATAAAGGAGGTCCTATGAAATATAATATTTTTCACTTCAAAAGCTACAAACTCAATGTAATTTACCGTTAAAATAATGACTAAGAGAGTACAAAGATGAACTTAAAGAAATTCAAAGAAATAGGATTTCTTCTTTCGGGTCTAGAAAAACCATGGGAGAAGAGTGCTTTAGCCAATGCGTTAGTAGAAGCCAGCAATGAAGCAAATAAGTTTAAAGGTAGAAAACATGATGCAATAAAGTTTCTAAATAATGTTTTCTGCTCAACACTAGCAGAAACAAATGACTATAAGAATATTAACGAAGAAATTAGATCTTTAGGACATTTTCTAAGAATTTGCTCTTATGAAGATGAGAACCTTAAATGTTTGCTGAGCGAATTAATTTCTGGTTTACATTCTCAGGCTCTAACTTTAGAATCAAGCGGAGAAAAGCAAACTTTGAAGAATATAATTTCTTATCTAAAGTCCAACAGACATGAAAACTTAGTTATTTTTGATATTGGCGCCAACATTGGAGAGTGGTCTAATGTTGCATTAGAAAATACAGAAGCAAGTCTAGACTTACATGCTTTTGAGCCAAATACTGAATTAATAAGCCAATTAAAAGTACAACTTAATGATGCCTCTCAAGAAAGAAAGTTTAGTACTAGAATTTATATAAATAATGCCGGAGTTGCAAACGTTACAGGTAAGATTCCTTTGTATGTTCATGGGAACAATCATGAGCTTTCAACTATTAGCAAGAATGTCTCAGAGAATTGTTTTACAAATGAATATAGAGGCTTAACTATAGATTCAATAAGGGGTGATGAGTACTGTTCAAAAAATTGCATACAAAATATCGATATACTTAAAATTGACACTGAAGGAACAGACTTAGAAGTATTGCAATCCTTCCAGTTGTCATCACGGAAAATTAATGCAAGATTTATCCAATTTGAATATGGAAAGTCTTCTTATTACAGTGGCTTCGGCTTGAAAGGTTTTTTTGAATTACTAGAAGAAACTCATTTAATCGCAAAGATACTTCCTGAAGGCTTATACCTGATTCCCGAATATACAGAAGATATAGAAGATTTTATGTGGTCAAATTACCTAGCAGTTAATAAAGCTGATGAGAATTTCTATAAGAATTCAGACCTTTTTAAGTTGCCTTAATTTATATTAAATAGATACACAATGGTAACATTTAAACGACGAGAAATTTGCTAAGAAGATGGCACTATGGGTAATTTGATTAGGGGGTGAATAGTTAGATAAAAATTTCGAGTATAATTCAATTGCTATCTTCGACACGGGTTAGATTTGATTCCAAACTAATAGAACTAAAATATCTGAAGAGTTAAAATTTGGTCAGGATCGTCCTTCAAAACCTAGTCTAAAATAGGGTTATGTTTTTGTCCTGGAAGTACACTGTTCCCATCACAACTGTTTTTTGTCAATAGAAAGCTTATTGGTTAAGCGATCAATAGCTCCCTTATATAAGTTGAATTGGTTTATAGAACCAGTTCGAAGTCAGCAAAAATATATTATACAAATAATTACTCCTCAACTAAACCTTTTAACAATAAACCTTTTTGCTATGAACAATGCAAATGATAAAATCTAATTTTTCATAGGGTTAACCATTTTCTGCTTTCTTTTACACCTAACTAATATTAATTTCCATGCACTAATGAATTGGGCTAAGCCTTGTTCTTTCTCAAGCTTAATTTTAAATAAAAATACTTAAACATGATTGATCAAAGATTTTATGCGGTTCAGAAAAATCAGCCGATAATGAAAAGATAGATTTCTATTACCTTATCGACAAAGCCATTAGTCTATTATGCATACCATGATCAACAATGAATCAAAGCAAAAATTGGAAAGGAATGATTTCTTTCCAACACCCTTGTACAAAGTAAAACGGAAAAAAGATGACATTGAACTAGAAAAGTCCATGTTCAAATGGGTCTTTAGTGTTGAGGAGAATGTAATTAGTACACAAAATTCGAATGTAGGTGGATATCAAAGCAAGCCATGCTACGACTTCAATAAACTACCTCCGGAGTTCTTAAATCTCCTAAAAGAAAAACTAAAATTCCTACCAAATTTTAAATTTGGAAGTTGGTGGATAAACATCAACAGATCAGGTGATTTCAACCAGACCCATACACATCCAGGGGCTGACATATCAGTAGTTTATTATCTTACAGATAATTATTCTTCCTTGTGTTTTGACCATCCTAATAAGCATAGTCGATCAATGTTTCTAATGGCGATGGGTCTGCCAACAGGAGTAAAAGTAAATGCTTTAGCTGGAGAAATGGTAGTTTTCCCAGCCGATTTACCTCACTATGTTGAACCTAATAGATCCGATAGCGACAGGATAAGCATAGCGATGAACCTAAATTTCACTTTCAAGGATAGGTGATTTTTGAAAGCTATAAAAATAATGAATTTGAGGTAAAGAAAACAACAAAAAAGCATCAAGGAAGGAATATATGTGATAATAAGATGAGATAGAATTGCTTCCAGAAATCTTGGGAAAATCTAAATTAACATGGCATCCATCAATTATCACTAAATCTCTTGCAATATGTGGAATATTGCTAGCCATAGCAAATATCCTTGTGCAATTTGCAATCAATATTTTTGGTATGAACAAGGAATGGTTCTTGCTTTTCAATATGGACAAGGAGGTGAATATCCCAACTCTTTATTCCACGATGCTATTAGCTTTTTGCTCTATTTTAATAAATTTGATTGCCAGGAAAGGTAAGAAAGAAAGAGATGTTCTGGCGGAAAAGTGGGTAGCTCTAAAATGGGTTTTTGTTTTTCTAGCCTTTGACGAAGCCTTACAAATTCACGAAATATTCATAATTCAAGAGCTGAGAGATATGCTACCTATATTCCTTAACATTGTATGGGTAATTCCTTACGGTATACTTGTGATTGTTTTCTTGAATTTCTTCAAATCATTAATAATAAGTCTGCCTACTAAAATTAGAACTTTTACGCTAATTTCTGGAGCTATATATATATCCGGTGCATTAGGATTAGAAATAGTAGGCAACACCCTAGTAAGAGAAGGTCAGATTAGGCTGCACGGTATATCGTATGGACTTATTATTTCATTAGAAGAAACATTGGAAATAACAGGTCTAATAATATTTATCCATACTCTCTTAAGGTATATATTTAACTACCAGAAACAGAAAGTTAAGCTAAATATTCGAGTTAAGAGTGCCGAGTAAAAACAGTTAGATAGAAGTCTATAAGATTAAGTGTTCTAAGTCATGTGAAATTTAAATTATGTATTATAGTTTGATTTTATCTCTGGTCCACGCTCATTATCTCATTTTCCGTAGGGAATTTATCAGGACATTTAGTTTTTATTTCCTTTACGATATTTTCCATAAGATATAGTCCTGATTTTGAATATTCATAATTGGTCTTTTGTACATTAAATACGCTGTTAATAGCTATTAAGTGAGAATCTTTATGAGCCATACCTTTCCTTCGTAAATTACAATAGATTTCGCTATAGCTTTTGGAATTCTGGTTTAATTCAACTTTTGAACATCCAGTCATGATTGTTAGCAGAGTTGTAAATACAAGTCGATAGGTGTGCATACTAGATATACAAGGAGATTAATTATGGATCATAACTTATATCGTCAGCAACTTGTGGTCTAGAGCTTTAATTTAAAAACGAAAATGTAAATCATCGTTGCATACTAATTTATTAAAATAGCAAGTAGTCTAAAATTTAAAAACTAGGTTAGTAAAATGGCTGTAAACAAAACTGATTTATACGACCCTCTATGGACATACTACTGCGCTAATACTTTTGGAATGGATGAAAATGTAAATTTCTATATATCTAATGGGTATGAATGGATCGATGGTATTTCGACTTCCGATTCTACTGGCTGGGGTAGAGATGTATGGATAGAAGAAGTTTTTAATGACATTGATCCACTAATTGATCTTGACTTTAACAGAGTATATTCTAAATCAGAAGCTGATATTGTGATCTATAGAGTGTCATCATATACATCAATAAATAATAACCCTTCAATATTAGGAACTACTAGCTTCAACAGCGATAGTCAACTACAAATAATATGGAAGGATCAATCATTCAATATAGATAGAAACCCTTGGCTAATTGAAGATAAATATAGTATTTTAGGTTTTGATGAAGCCTACACGATTGTCC
Source organism: Prochlorococcus sp. AG-409-L14 (assembly GCA_003215545.1). Classification (GTDB taxonomy): domain Bacteria; phylum Cyanobacteriota; class Cyanobacteriia; order PCC-6307; family Cyanobiaceae; genus AG-409-L14. Next base: position 5,429 of record QCKF01000001.1, read on the forward strand.
ACGAGATAGGCCACACTTTGGCACTTAAACATCCAAAAGAAGATCCGTATGGAAGTTGGCATAACTCAACTGATACAGTCATGTCATACAATGTATCTCCTTATTATCATGGATATTCTGGGAATGGTTTTGCTGATCCTGTAAAGTTCAGCACTGCAGATATTGAGGCATTACAATATATATGGGGTATCGAAGATGGAAAAGATAGTAATATCAACCATTCCGAAACATATAAATTCGATTATATAAATGGTTGGAAGTTTGGACACACAACCAATGCTAAGGAAATAGTTAATAAGTGGTTTGGTACCAATAAAAAACAACTTGAACAACAAGTCGATGTTTATAACTCATATTTGGAGATTGAAGCTTCAAGTTGGTCGGGTAAAATTGAGATTTCGAGAGTCGTAAAAGCTGTACCTTCTAGCTGGGGATTTATTCAAGCAAAGCAAAGTCACGCGTTAAATGATAGAAGCCTTAGTCCTTGGATTGGCTCGGTTCTTGTAGGTGGAAATAATGTGGACATTTTAAGAGGTTTAGCTGGATTTGATGTACTGGATGGAGGAGATGGTGACGACTTAATTCATGGTGGTAATGGTAGGGATATTATTACTGGCGGTGAGGGAAAAGATGAGCTTCATGGTGACTTTGGATGGAATACCTACACATCTTGCGAAGATGACTTTATTGATTTAATTGCTATAAAATCTGATCAATATCTAGAGAATTGGTGGCAAGAAGGAAAGGCAGGAAACAATCCAAATGGTGAAAAAGTTGACATTATTGAAGGTCTAGATCATAATGATCAAATTAAAATTATTGGCGTATTCTCATCAGAGATAACTGTTGAAAGTAATAGTTCTGCCCATGGACTAAATGGAATAGGTATCTACGCAAATGACTATCTGGAAGCCTTATACATTGGAGGTAAACTATCAGCTGACCAGATAAAATCAATTACAACAGGGGACGGATCACAGATGGCAATGAATAATAAAGTGTGGAGTTATTGGAGTAGCAATACGCCTCCTCCTCTATTGAGCTAATTATTTAAATTATATAGATATAATTCTGTAAATTATTTATAAGCTTTAAGCAGCTCCTCTAATTGTATGAGTTGTTTTTTGGGTGGATATTTTTCCCAGCCTTTATAGAAACCATTCATAAAATTAACATCGTAGGCGGGAACATTTAGTTTTTTTAGAAAGTTTATATACTCTATTTCTTTATGTTTATATACTTCTTTTTCTATAAATTGATAACCATGAAAGTCGAGCCAAAACTCTGTAACTTTTGAGCACAAAAACTGATTAGAAAATAAGGAATCTAAAATCTCATATTCAGCTCCTTCTACATTTAGTTTGACGATTAGACTTTCAGGGGAATCAGGTATATTAGCTAAAATTTCAGTAAGACTTAATGTAGGAATACGAATTTTACTGACATTACTTTCTAGTGGTTTATCAGGATGTATTGAGGAGCCTGCAGATCCATTATCATAGAATGTACGAATTTCTGTACGTGCAGCGATCCCAAAATTTCCAACATAAATAGACTCATAATCATACTTATATTTTGCTGCCTGTAAGCTGAGTGGTGTCCATATTTGGGCCTGACGGCTTGGCTCATAAGAGCTTAAATTATATTTAGAAGTGATGCCATGATATTCTCTATACTTAACAAAGCCTTCTATAGTCTCGCCCTGATGAGCACCGCAATCTATAAAATAACAATGACTATTTGTTTGATCGGTAAAGTGTCCTAAGAAGTTTCTGCCAGGAGTACTAATAACGGTTACGGGGAGGTCTTCCTCACGATTCTTCAAGAGCCCGACGGACCAAGGAAGTGACATGATAATTACTTATAAAGTAATATACTAAATTAAATACTATCATAAGTTTCATATTATATATTGGCAAATCTCAAGGATTGAATGCTTTGAAAATTTATGAATCTGCTTAGAACGAAAAGGCGTAAACCATAAATAGGAATTAAAATAAGAACTGAGTTTTTCGAGGCGGAAAGATAAATTTTTACTAAAGTTTTCTTGTGATTCTTCAACATAAAAGTTATTTAATAGCATTAAATAAGGAGAAGATTTATTCAAGATAATAGTTGTAGCCCCAAGAAGGTATGATTGAATATTAACGGTTCCATTTAATGTATATACGATGGGATTGTATTCCAATATGAACTGGTTAATTGATATATTTCGATCAAGAAGTTTAATTTTAGGGCTAATTGATATAATATCGTTATAGTAATTTAATCCTCGATATTCTAGGAAGTTTTCCATATGCTTATCGTGAGTAAAATCGGTATAGCATAATAGGAATTGATCGGGATGTTCTTTAACTATCAAATAGTCCAATTCTGTATATTGATTAATTATATGTTCAATCAATTGCCTTTGATCATGATATGGGAATGCCATTGGGCATGTACTAAGTTCAGGTTGATAATGTAATGGCAAGAAGCCAATTCTACTGTTAGGGTCAATTAGTGAGCTAAGGTCAGTTTGAGAATTTGAATAGGCTTCATATTTGCGTGTAAGATTTGATTTGTGGCTCAATATATGTGGATTAGAATTAAGTAGTTTTAGCTTCTGCTTAGATCTAAATGCTGAGTGGTCAGATTGCTTTTGTATTGCATAAGTAGAGTAATGATTAGTAAATCCAAATGGATATTGAGTTGATATTTTAAAAGATTCCTCCAGCCCAGAAAGATAATCATTTATACTCTTTTTTCGTAAGGACTTTAATTCATGAGTATGCTTGGATGGATTCATTACATATTCTAGATTAGTTAAATCGATTAAAAATGATAATTCTATAATTGGAGAGGGGTAAAAAGCTAAATAGGGTATACCTATATATTTACAAGCAGAGGTTAGAATATAATCGTAAAAGCCATGGGGAACATTGGAAGAGACTACATATTTGGGTTCAAGATATAGACAAATTGAAAGCCAGTAAATAAATATGTGCCTTATACGCTGGATTAAATCAGTTAATGGAAGAATTCCATAGACTGTTCTCTGGGACATAGTAAGGATAATTTCCTGGTTTGGTATTTCGAAGTTCTGGGTTAATTGAGTGGAATATATTGCCAATATTTCAGCTGCTTCCGTATTAGTAGTTTTGACAAGTGTCTGGCGAATATAGCTGGAATCAAATAAATTATCCTGCTGCAAAAAAGACATATCGATAATATGCTTAAATCTATGGATCAAACCCTTTTTGTCTTCAGTCATGCATGGGTCTATTAAAACAGTGTTCTCAGTTGCTATGGAATTAAAGTCATCTTCTAAGAAGAGCTCAGCAAAATTACTAAAAATATAATCAGTCATGCCATTTACCCATAAGAGGATGGAGCGTAGAATCCTCTATCATTTTCGTAAGACAAGCTGTTATATATGCGAGAAATAATATCTTTATTATAAGGTGATAGGCTATTGCCTAACCTATATCTGTGTACAATTTGTGCTTGTGTAATATCCATTAGCTCTAATTGAAGGAATAATCTTGACCCGAGATATTTACCATTAATAGTATTCAACCTATCTAACTTAAGACAGGAAGAAGCATGAATCCCATTGGTATCTATAAATATGACTGTGTCAGTATTCCAATTTATTGAAATTTCTCGATAGTGTCTTAAGCATTGAGTTTCTATAGAATAAAAGAGATCAACTGACTCTTTATGGGATTTTTTGGAGGCCCTGAACATCTCCCAATTTTGAGGGATGCAAGATTCCTTATGTGAAGATTCAAAATATAATGTTGGTATACTTAATCCATAGTTAATCAAAGGTAAAAATATCTTAATGCGATGACCAACACCATCCCTATGCCAATTAATGGAAGAAGTCCTAGAATTATTAGTAGTATTCATCAATCCTAATGAACATATGTCGTATGCATTTAACAATAAACTTAGAGATTCTCTTAACCGTATATTCTGAAATAGAATTCTATCAATTATTTTCATAACAGCTGATTTAATTCCATTATCTTTAAAATTTTCCATGTAGAAACTATTACTTAAATCTAAATCTTTCAACTCCTTAGCTAACTCTCTTTCTTGAAAAATTGATAGATTAGTATGGCCTTTTTTTAAAAGTATATCCATTGAGCTTGGCTTATTACCTATAATTCGTTTAAATTTTCTCTTTGCTAGCAGAGAAGTTTCATCTACCACATGATATATCCTTTTATATAGATCTGTCGTAGAAATAGGATCATTAAATATTTTCATGAAATATTTTCTAAATTATTTTCTAGGATGATATTTGCGATTTGTAAATCGAGTCCTGTATTAATATCAAAACCTTCAAGAGGATCTATCAAGTAACCAATAACCTCTGCATCTGAAATATAAGTCGCTTTTTTAAGTAATTTAGTATGAAAAGAATAATAAGAACTATTTTCAATATATATAGGTTCTCTATCTTGTTGTCTTCTAGGCTGATTTTGTAAAAGGCGACTTATTAAAAATCCCTTACCTTTAGGTAAATTACTATTTTGCATATTTTTAGGGTACCATATATCATCAAAACTTTTATGAACACTGATAAGACAATTATCACTTGTCAACGAACTCTTAGAAGAAATGCAGAACTGATTCAATGTACCCAAGCTCCTTAACGGAGAGGTTGGTTGAAGCAAAATAATAATATCTTCGTCTATTTCGTCTATATTAAGTAAATAGTGCCTAATAGAATCTTCTATTATGGATTTATCCTCTGCTAATCTACTTGGCCTTTCATGTATTACAGTGGATTTATAATGGTTATAAACATAGGCTGCGATACTACTTGAATCTGTTGAAACTACGATTCTATCAATCAAATCACAATGCAAGGCTAAATCTAAAGTATAACTCAATAAAGGCCTCCCCCCTAATTCAGACATATTCTTATTTTTAATCCGTTTGGATCCAGCTCTTGCTGGAATGAAGGCTGTTATCATAGGATAATATGACGTATATAATTACGCAAACTGATCACAGAAAGGAGCTTTTTATTAACATCAATAATAGGAATTAAAGGTACAGCATATTCCTTAAATATTTCTCGTGCTTGAGCTTCCTGCTCTTTGCGATTAGGGTAATCTAAGATTGATTTATAATTAGTTGTCATTATATCTACTGCTATAGTGTGCAAAGTATTACCTCTTACATAAGCTCTAATCAAATCGCCTTCTGTAATTACCCCAAGAAGAATCTTAGCTTCATTAACCACAAGAACTGTCCTGTCCTTATTTTCTACTATCTTTTCAACAAGTACTGAGATAGGAGTATGGCTTAAAATTATATATTTGGATAGATCTTTCTCTATCAACATGCCTAGTGAGCCATTTTCTTATTGATTATATTAGCGTCAAACTTCATTTCAGACAAAACATCTATTATCCTTGTTGCGGTTCTACTATCCCCATACGGGTTTTTGATACCTATAAGACTCTCTCTAAATTCAGTAGTTAAAGCCTTACTAATTGCTTTTTCAATTTCTCCTGCATCTTCCTTAGTATTTAGTACATTTTGGGATTGAATTCTATCCCTTTGGCGTAGACCTATATTTACAGCAGGTACTTCATATGTAGGTGCTTCTATTATACCGCACGAAGAATTGCCAACTAAGCACCTACAATTTTTGAGTAGTGTAAGATAAACATTACGTTTTAGATTACGGAATAAAGTTGAATTTTCTGTGCCATTTTCTAAAATCAAATCCCTGATATTTGAGCTTCCGGCATCATTATTTGGCAATATCCATAGTGTATGTAAAGAGAGGTTTGACAAAACATCAATCAACTCAGTCAACCCTTTTTCTGCATTTTTCAAGTCCTCTGTTAACGGATGATAAATGGCTAATATGTAATCACCTAAGTGCTGTAAACCCAAGTCTATCTTTACACTATTTAAGCTTGGTAAATAGTTTTTAGACAGCATATCATCAAGCTGTGGTGCTCCTACATTATGAATTCGCCATGTTTCTTCACCGTACCTAGCAAGTCTTTTTGCAGCATCTTCATTACTCGCGAAGTGTATATGTGACAACTTTCCTATAGCATGCCTGGCACATCCATCAATATTTCCAGACAATTCACCGGCTTGTATATGAGCGCATGGTGTATATGTATAGGAACAAGCTATTGATCCAGCAAGCTGCTCACCTCTATCACCAGCAAGCACTACCCAGTCGGGTTTTTCTTTATGAAGTACATCAGTAAAGGATATAATGAAAATACCCAAAGATTTAGCCATTGTATAATGAGTACACCCTTCTAATGACATTGGTATTTCATAATTAATTGAGAAACCCTCTTGTTTTATTTGATTTGATAAAGCCCCATATTCAAATAAAATTGCCATATTTGTAGCAACAAGAATGTATTCCATATTACGTTTTTTACACTCTTGAATAACAGGGCGTATATATCCCCACTCACCTCTGGAACCCAGCAAAAAAAGTATCTTCATGAATTATTCAAGTTGATCTTCTCTAAGAAGAGTATTAGAAAAGATATCTACTCTAGCTTTCTTTCCAATATATTCATTAAACTTATATGCTGGGATTCCAGTACCTGGTCTTTTAGTCCAAATATTATCTAATGAAAGAGTTTCACCCTTATTGATATCCTGTGTTGTGACAATACTTCTGTATGCCCATGATCTTATTTGCTCTTCCCTTTGATTAATTTTCTTGTTAGAATTTAAAGTAGGTAGGAGATTTTGTATTTGATCTACTAATTGACCAAATTTTTCAAAAGTTATAGATACATCCTTATCAGGACAATTTATAGTTGGATCTAAAGTTACATGTTTTTCTATTGTCTTAGCTCCAAAAGCAACAGCCAAAAGAGATGTTTCTATTAATTGGGTATGATCAGAGTGGCCAACTGAACAATTTGGAAATTCTGCTTTAAGTGTTTTTATAAAACCAAGGTTCATATCTTCAAGTACAGGCGGATATTCGCTTGTGCAATTTAAAAAAGTCAAATCTTTGACTAGGCCTTTTATAGCATTATAAGTATGGTGAATCTCTATCAAATCGCACATTCCTGTAGACATTATCATGGGCTTATTCAATTGTGCAACCCGAGTAATAAAGGGTAGATCCCTTAATTCTCCTGATCCTATTTTAAATCTTTTGACTAATGGATTAATTTCCTCAGCGGCTCGCCAGGAGAAAGGCGTGCACATGTATTCAATATCAATATCTCTGCAAACTGAATTTAGTTTTTTATGCTCATCAAGAGACAAAGAATTTTGCTTCAAGAAATCATAAAGTGGTTTGTCAAAATTAGATGACATTGGAATATCCGGCAACATCTCTTCGTCAGGTAAATGGTGCTGGAATTTAACGGCATTGGCTCCTGCTTCTTTGGCCATCTCGCACATGCGAATAGCCTTATCGAGATCACCGAGATGATTATCGCAAGCTTCTGCAATAAAGAAAATATCTTGCAAATTCAACTCTCATTGCTTCTACAAGGTTAGTATTGAAAATGCTATCCTAAAGTTTGGAGGACTAGAATCTTATATATACTTCATTTTTTATCTCATTTTTAAACTCCTTAATTTGCTGAGCGGTTTGTATTGTTGCAGATTGCCAACAAGTAAAATCAAGCCTATTATATAAATAAAATCTATATCGATTTGAAGGACTCAACAAGAAATTTGGATCTTTTTTATATTTTTCTTCAGAAGAATTTAATGATAATTCTTGAAGACTAGAAATAGTATTTTCAAATGCTAGATCTTCTTGGCTGAATTTAGTGAATCTCCTGAATACAGGGTTTGATAAAATCAATAATGCAAAGCTTTCATTTAAAAGTTCTGTTGTAATAAGAATGTCCTTATCTTTTGATCTTGGAGAAGAAATAAAATCACCCCCTAGGTGCCATCCAATGTCATTTATTTGTGCATCTTGCCTGAAATGTAACTCTGTATTGCCATCATTAGCATCGTCACAGGCAAAATTAAAATAAGGTGAAGTTCCATTAAAGCTCTTAGTTGCCTCATTTTCTGTTCTCTTATAATGAGGCAACTTTCTTTGATGAAATTCAAAATAGATATCAATAAAGTCATTTATTGAAATTTGATTTTCTAAATTCTGATCAAAATAGCCTCCTCTAGTTCTATCAATTGAATCATTTGGTGAAATAATCTTTTCCTTCACAAAATTTGGAACATATGGAAGCTGTAAATTACTTGATGTTTGGTATGCATATCGCCAATCACTCTCTAATTTAGATATAGGATTTCTAATAACACTAAACCTTATAGATTGATCAAGCAACTCAGTCCATAACTTAGTATCTAACTTCTCCTTTAAGCTTGTTGCACCATGTATATGAATAATATCCGAAGCTAATAAAAGATTATAAACCTGGTCACTACTTTTTTTACTCATTTCTAGGGAGTATTCGAAAACCTTCATCTCATCACCCCACCAATTATTTATTGATTGGCCGCCTGTTTTACCTATATGCATAAAGATAAGCTTTTTCATTGTGGAAGGGACTTGGTCTTATATATAATAAGCACATTTCAATGGTCAAGCTTGAGAAGCTAGTCCAAGTAGTTTCATTCACTGTGAGGAGAGCATTTCAAAAAAAGAGGGTGAGATTATAATAAAATATTTGACTAGCAACTCTTTGTCTATAAACTTATTATAGATAATCTTATCTTCTTTTTTTAGGATATAATCTTTTGATTTTTTGAACTTGAATTATTCTTTTCATTTCTTTTGCTCGTTGATCACCTAAAGAATCTTTATTCAAACTTAAAAGAACATAAAACATTAAAGAAGTAAAGGATCCGCCAATTACCAAGATAAAGAGGCCCAACGGTGAGCTTGGACTAAAGTAATCAAGGCCTAAATCTGTTGTCATCCTGATACTTTCTCTTAAGCTTCTACAAGTATAATGAATTTAATTGTATCGTCAGAATACTGCAATAGATTATAAGCACAACTTTATTAAAATAGCTTTTATTCGATAAGTTCTAAAAGGTTATAGCTTTAAATATAAAGGAACCTAAATAGTAGAAATAAAAAAGCAACTAAAACCTATGTAAACAACTCATGTTTCGGATTGGAAGGACTTTCTAGAGAAAGAAGCCCCCCCAGGGACCAGCCAGGGGGGTCATTTCACTGGTAGCGAGAAAAGCTCTCGCTATACACAGCTTGCTCCAATTATTCAAGAGAAGTCTTAAGTGATTCCTAAGGTCTTGAAAATCCCAATCCTTAGACTGTTTCATATGTACCTGGCTATGGTTGTTTATACTGCCTTTTGAACTGATGTTATTAGGGATTTCGTTCTCTTCTGAAATGGCAACTAGCGCCTTGGTCGCATATATCCACTATCTAAGCTTCATGCTCTGCTTTGGGGCTTTGACTTTTGAACGCATAAGCTTAAAGGTCAATCCAAACAGAAGCGAAGCTATATCAATGGTTATTGCAGATGTGATTTATGGCTTGGCCGGGATAGCACTTTTAGCAAGTGGAGTTCTTAGAGTGCTCTATTTTGGTCAAGGTGGGGGGTTCTATACAAGCAATCCAATCTTTTGGATAAAAATAAGCTTATTTATTGCAGTTGGTCTTTTATCTCTATATCCAACTATTACATATGTCCTTTGGGCCATACCATTAAGTAAAGGAGAACTACCTGAAGTTACAGAAAATCTAGTTAGAAGATTCAGGCTCATTATTAATATTGAACTAATTGGCTTCGCATTGATACCATTATTAGCAACCTTAATGTCAAGAGGGGTGGGGCTTTAGTAACTTTTAAATAAACCAACTATTTCTCAGAAAAAAGGATTGAATACTACTAGATTTTTTAAAACCTAGTTTAAGAAAATAAATAAAGCCTAAACTGGTGATTATTTCAAATAATAGTAAATAAAAGGACTTTCCTTGAAAGTGGTCTAAGTTTTCCTAGAAGATAGAAAAATATCAATTAATGGCTGAGAAGTCATAAGACACCTTCGATAGGAGGCCCATACTCCTTAAAATTACGTTAAAGATGCCCAACCATGCTCGCACTTTGTTCTTTTCAAACCTATAACTTGGAGAGATTTACTTCTGCCTAAAACAAATGTTTCGCAAAGACGAGAAAAAAGCACTAACTAGACTTGGAGTTCTAGCAATAGGTTGGGGCATAGGACTAGATCGCTTCTACGAAGGAAAAACTCGGGATGGCTTTCTTTCCCTAATTGGGTGGGCTTTGATTTTTACTAGTTTAATGCTTCTTTCTCCATGCCACGGATATGACTATGCAGAAGGTGCTAAAAACATGTCAGATGTAAACTTCAATCCTATAATAATCATCCCATTTGGCTTAGGTATATATGGTTTTATATTAGTCATTAGAAAAGGCTTCAGATTACTTCGTCAATTTGAATCTACTGAAGATTAATTTATGAGCATTGAACAACTAAAATTATTTCTTGCAAAAATGCAAGAAAATAATTCTTTAAAGGAAAGGGTACTTAAATCTTCTACAGCAGATGATGTAGCAAAAATAGGTTCAGAACTAGGGTATGAATTTTCAGGGGACGAGATTCTTAGATTCTCCGGGAAGAAGGTAGGTAAAGTCACAGTAAAAAAGAATGATGTCCCAGGAGAATATAATTAGATTATCAAGTCAAAATAATCCTTTGAAATAATAGAAAAATCAATATTTTACTAGTCCATATGCATCTTGCTATTGTGCATCATATCTGTATTAACTTGAGGTTGTAAGCCTTCAATAGCGTGTTGATTGGAAATTCGCTTTAGAGACTGCGAGGCACAAACTGCTGACAACGCTATAGTAACTAATGATGCAGTACTTAAAAATTGCAGAACAATAGGTAGATGAGCATTGATTCTATCTCGTATAGAAGTCATAGGAATTGTCTATAGGTACAACCTATTAAAGCATTTAACCAACCACCAGAGGGTTTACTATAAAACCGAGCTTGTATTTCTTAACCAGCGAAAGTTATGCTAAATAAGTTTATTGAAAAAAAGCTTAAAAGGTTATATTACAATTAAGCAAAGCAAACGCTTCATTAGGAAGGCCAAGGAATAAATCCAAGAAAAAGTTTCCTGTAGGAGGTATCGTTGCTATTCCGACAAGTGTTGATTTACCTTTTCTATCAAGAGGCTTACCTATAGCTTTAAATAATCCTTGCTCTACTTTATTAGTACAAAGTACTGTTTTTACGGAAAGGGGGGGGAAGTAAGTCAAACTAAATAGATTTAATACAAATCTTGATTCAAATTGCAGCAAAATCTCACCATCTTTTTTATTTATAGTTCCATTTAGAGTGTCGAGAAACATCTTAATCTCTATACCAGGTAATATTGGAATTCCATAAAGCTTTGTGGTCTTATAATTTAATGGTGGTATTTTAAATTCAGAAGGTTTAAATGCAACAGAATAAAGATGCTCGGTTTCAGACATATTCAAAGATGCTACTCCGCCTCCTCCCAAGGCATCATATTGAAAAGCTGGATAATTACCTATTATCAATTTACAGTTACTCAGGCTTTCCAAGCGAACTGATTCCATAGGAGTATTGCATTTTGATTCCATAAGGAAATTAGTATTTACAAATACTATTCAAAGAATATACTAATTTACTATTTGATTTCTTTTTATAAATATAGCTTTATACAACCTGAATTAGGTAACATCTTTGAATTAATTCAACTAATATTAAAAAAAATCTATAAGCATATTTTATGAAATGGACCAAACACTCAATTCCAGACCAAACAGGTCGTATAGCACTAATAACAGGGTCGAATAGTGGGCTTGGATTTGAATCCGCAAAAGCTTTGCTAGATAAAGGAGCAACTGTCATTATGGGATGTCGCTCATTGCAAAAAGCCCAGACTGCTAAGGAATTACTGCTTCAAAGCACGAATGCTGGAAGTATTGATTTAATTCATATTGATCTGGCAGATTTATCAAGTATTCACAAAGCCTCGGAAGAGCTTAAAGCAAAATATGGTCGGCTAAATCTACTCATAAACAATGCAGGTGTAATGGCACCACCTTTGACAAGGAGCAATCAAGGATTAGAGCTTCAATTCGCTGTTAATCATCTAGGGCATATGGCACTTACAATCAACCTGCTTCCAATTCTTGAAAAAGAAAGGGCTTCAAGAGTAGTAACAGTTACTTCTGGAGCTCAATTTATGGGTCAAATCTCCTGGGGAGACCTTCAATCTGAGAAAAGTTATAATAGATGGGGTGCTTATTCTCAAAGTAAGCTTGCAAATGTAATGTTTGCTTTAGAACTGGATGCAAGATTACGCCAATCTGAAAGTGATAGCTCCTCTCTATTAGCGCATCCAGGTCTTGCGAGAACAAATTTACAATCAACTTCAGTTTCCAGCAATAAATCTTGGCAAGAAGCAATTGCCTACCAATTAATGGGTCCTTTATTTCAAAGCGCCAAGATGGGGTCACTTCCTCAGTTATATGCAGCCACATCAATCAAAGCAAAGGGTGGTCAACAATATGGGCCAAATTTCAATTTTCGAGGTTTCCCAAAACTGTGTAGAAGTGCTCCGAGTGCGTTGAACAAAAAGAAACGGAAAATGCTGTGGGAATTAAGTGAAGCGCTGATAGAAAAATTTAAATAGATGCTGGCAACTGAAACTTACTCAATTGAAGACTTACCAACTTTCTTATCATCCGAGAGGGAGTTGATAAGCTCGATAACTTTGTCTCGTTGTTCTACGGGATGTTGCACAGAGACTCGGTTTAGGCATTGCAACAAGTATTCCCTGTGAGCAGGGTTGATTCTCACTTTTAGTGTCAAACAAGGTCAGACGCTGCCAAGCTAGCACTATATATAGGGTTAGCTGTAGGTAAATACGCCTATTTAAGGTCGATTTTCTGGAACAGGCACTTAAATCAAATCGCTTGCTTGAGCAAAAATATTCCTAAATACTTCCGAGTGCTCTAAAAGACTATTTTTTCTTATTTCTTCTATCAGCGTCATTAGCAAGTGTTGTACTTATCAAGCCTTTATAGTCACCTTTAACAGAAGACAGTCCAAAAAGAATTAAGAAACTGAATGCAGCGAAGGCTACAACTATAATTTCAATTGGAGACAAGTCTAGAGCAATCCCAAAAATTGAATTCATTTCAATACCTAAATAATAAAGTTACGGCATAATGCTTCTAAAGGCTAAGCGGGTTTATTTAAGTGTAAATAAGACTTGGCTTATGTTCAAACAAACTGCAATAAGTAAGGTTACGTACAGCTAAATAAAGCCATTGAGAAGTTGGTGAGATATACATTGCCTATGTTTTACTCCAGAGAGTACGTATATTATTACTCTTTAACTAAAATTCTTTACAGCGCATTCATACCCTGTGGACCTAATATCCTTATTTTCATCCACTATTAACTTAAGTGCGCAATCACAATAATTTTCTATTGACTCGTCAGTCATACCTTTTAGACTAGGGTTCTTATTTGCATTTAGAATACAATCTTTGAGTTGATCCTGAGGATATGCAACAACTGTTGCAGAGAAAGAGATCGTTAAGCAAAGAAGGATAGATAGAATTTTAAGAAATAAATCACAGATGCGAATAATCAAAATAAATAAACTTGTATTTACTAATCCATAGTAACAAAAGATATGACTAAAACTTAAAAGCAAAAAAAGTATTTAATCGAAGGCCGGAAAAATTAAAAATTCGGATAATTATATCTGTATATGAAATTCAAAATCATGCTACTTCTATGAAATTATTCAATTAGCGAAAACTCACGCAAATGTCGACTTGAAATCAATAGCATATGATAACAAGTATATAATTATAGAAAGATAATCTACTTTGGCAAAATTGGCTGGGTCAATACTTAAAGCTTGAAAAGTGCTCAAGAATTACAGAAATCAAACATATCTTGCGAGCAAAGCTAAAGTATTGCTAAGAAAAATTAAGAAAAAGGGTCAACATGACATTGTGTAGCACATTGAACTACCAAGAAAGTAATTTCTCGCTATTAAATTTATAGCATCTAATTCAATTAAAGCTTCACCTTGCTTCTGTGAATCTTTTCCTGAAATTATGTGCAAATCACCTCCTAAGCTACAGAGAATTTAAACCATGCCGACTCTTTTCTATAGAGGTCAAAATTACACAAAAGTGAAAGCTTCTTCACAAATCAACCAATCTGTCGAATTAAGCTATAGACGCAGTCTTTATAAAAGAAAAAAACTCGGTATATTTACAGAAAGAACTGAATTAAGGTATAGAGGGAATAAATACTATTCAAAAAAAGCAAAAAGTCCTTGGAATAAGTTAATGCAAAAAGAAGATCAGAGAAAAGTCTTCTCCTTGACTCTGAATATAATAGAAGCGCAATTTCAGCAGGCAGATGAAGTGCTTACGCAACAACTTTGGGATCAGGTAGCAGAATCTGGAATAGATCCAATGAGAATAATCAATTTATTGTACAAATGTATGATGAATAATGATAATGAGTCTATGAAAAAGTTTGATTTTGAATATCTTCAAGGGCGATAGACAAGTGCTTAGGCTGTTCAAGTAAACCTCAAAAGAAAAATTTGACGGTAGTCCTTATACAAGTGTATTTCGTACTCTTCTCATAGGAAGAACAAATTTAGTAGCATTTGAGACACTTCAGTGCAGGCATTAGTGTTGAAATTGGATATATAGACAAGCTAATGCAAGCCTCAAATAAATGGGATACCGCTCTTACAAGGGACAAATATATAGTAGAGCAAGCATTAGCTCTGCAAGATTGGCAAAAAAGGATCGTCTGGCCAACAAGTCCAAAAAATATATCTTAAGCCATGATATAGAAGCAATGCTAGAGGTTTGGCTTATGCTGAGGGAAGGAGCTATTCGCTGGCTGGGGGAAATAGGTCGCCAGTATTAATTAAACTATTTGGACAAAATTTTTATCGAGGGTTAGAAGATTAATTTAAAATCGATATCAAGAGTTAATTAAAAGAGGTTTAGCTAAATTTTTCTCTATAGTTTTTTATATTTAATCATAATTTATTTCACAAACTGTATCAACAGAGACATAATATTGAATTGCATAAAAATCAATTTCTGTCTATTTGGATACAGTACTAAGGGCAGGCTAGAAGGCTTAATAGATATGCCATAAATTCTTATCTGAATTCTTTTTCTCAAACAGATTCAGAAGCTATTGCTCAAATGAAGACCTATCTTGAAGGAAAGAAACTAAATAAGGTTGAGCGAAGCAAGGCAGAAAAAGATGGACTATTAGTAGCAGCTCAAATAGAAGATTTTGCAAAAATTGGTTGGGAACAAATTGAAAAATCGGATTTAGAATTAAGGTTGAAATGGCTTGGCCTATTTTGGAGGCCAAAAACACCTGGCAAATTCATGCTGCGTTTGAGAATTCCAAATGGAATTCTCAATTCTCATCAACTAAAGGTAATTGCTTCTATTGTTGCTAGATATGGAGAAAATGGTAGTTGCGATATTACGACACGTCAAAATCTTCAATTAAGAGGTATTCTGATTAGTGACTTTCCTGAAATACTTAGAAGACTAGAAGAAGCAAGTTTAAGAACGATTCAATCTGGATTTGATAATCCTAGAAATATCACAGGGAATCCATTAGCAGGAATAGATCCTGACGAAATAATTGATACCAGGCCTTACACACTAGAACTTGAAGATTTTCTAACAAACAATGGTAAAGGGAATGAAGATTTCTCAAATCTACCTAGAAAGTGGAACACAGCCATTGCAGGATCAGAGGATAATTTTTTATTACATAATGACCTTATTTTTCACCCTATCAGGAGAGATGGTGAGCTTGGTTTTTCTGTCTGGGTTGGTGGGATTCTTTCTTCTCAGCTGAATGATTATGCTATACCTCTAAATGTTTGGATTGAAAGTAATAGAATATGTGATTTAACAGGAACAATTCTATCTATATGGCGTGACAATGGAGAAAGAGATAGGCGTACAAAGGGTAGATTTAGATTTTACCTAAATGAAATAGGTATCGAGAATTTTAGAAAACTGATTACAAAAAAGTTAGGGCCACTTAAGACAGACCCAGGTTCAAGCTTCACAAAAAAACCTCGGTCTTTTTTTGGAATTAACCAGCAAAAACAGCGAGACCTTTTCTATGCAGGGTTACATGTACCTGTTGGGCGTCTAACTGCTGAAGATATTCAAGAACTAGCATCCTTATGTAGCAAATACAAAAACAGTGAAATTCGCCTAACTGAGGACCAAAATATAATCATAGTTAATATTCCTGCAAGCCAAATAGATGGGTTTAAGACTCAGAAAATTCTTGAAAAATTCTCACTCGCACCGACTCCAATTACGGCAGGAACTGTTTCTTGCACTGGTAATACATATTGTAGTTTCGCCTTAACTAATACGAAAGATCAAGCAATAAAAATTTCTAAAGAACTTGATTCCGAAATTAGCTTACCAGAAGAAGTAAAAGTCCATTGGACAGGTTGTCCAAATAGCTGTGGACAAGCCTATATGGGTGCAATAGGACTAACAGGGACAAAAACTAAAGGCAAAGACGGAAAGATGGTAGAAGCATATTCAATTAGTATTGGAGGCTCGCAAGGTCCAGAAATTAAAATTGGAAAGCTAAAACATAAAGCAATACCAACTAATGAATTAAAAGATGTTCTAAAAGAGATTTTGATTGATCAATATTCAGCAAAGCCCAAACTAGAGTCCATATCACAAAAATTTGAATACTTTAGACAATCTATTAGCAGAGTAATAAAAAAAAGTAAAAGCGGTCATTCTCCATAGGCTGCTTTTACTTATTACTTATCTTTTTTATCAATTATGCAATCCACCCTAAAATCTAAGATTAAAGAGATCTCTTCTCAAATCTTAAGCTGGCTAAATCACGCTGATGATGATCAACCACCCATCAACAGAGAGGGTGGCGGCCAGGATCCATTCTCAAGACTAATGAACCGCATAAGTGGTTAGAAACCCTTTATTTCAATAACTTAAATCCAAAGATTAAGCAAATGGACTCAAACGCATCACAAATGGACTATGTCCTCCCTAATGAATTAGTGGATGGAATGATTGCTGCTGGAGGGAAGAAATCAAGAGTAAGTATCAAAAATCTATTAGTAAGAGGATTTTACTCTGGAGCAATTCTTGGTTTAGCAACTTGCCTTGCGATAACAGTAGGTATCCAATCTGGAATGCCTTTTCTGGGATCAGTAATTTTCCCATTTGGCTTTGCAAGTATTGTTCTTTTTGGAATGGAGCTAGTAACTGGAAACTTTGCTTTACTGCCTATGGCTACATGGGCAGGAAGATCTACTTGGAGAGCTACATTCAGAAACTGGATGTGGGTATGGATTGGGAACTTCTTAGGGACTTTTCTTGTAGCAATTTTGCTTTCGTTTAGCTTAACAAGTGCAGGAACAATTGAACCTTTATCTGCCGCAGATGGTGGAGAAGGATGGTCAGTTGTTGCGTCTAAAATAATATCTCTTAATCAAGCAAATGTAGTTAATAAATATGAAGCTCTAGGAAGCACTGGTTTATTTCTTGCATTTATAAGAGGTGTCATTGCTAACTGGTTGGTTTGTCTCGGTGTAACAATGGCTCTTGTAAGTAAAAGTGTTCCAGGAAAACTATTAGCTTGCTGGCTACCAATTACTGCATTCCAAACTATGGGTATGGAGCATATAGTTGTTAATATGTTCTTACATACAGCTGGCCCTTTACTTGGTTCTGGAGTTCCATTTGTAAAGGTTTTATTTTGGAATTTTCTACCAGTGACACTTGGCAATGTAGTTGGTGGAATGGTCTTTATTGGCATGCTCTTTTACAGCACGCACCGAACCAAGATGTCTAATGTTCGACCTTCTGTTCATGATGAAAAGCTTGAAAGAGAGCTAGCAGCAGAACTTGGTGCACGCTGAAATTAATTTTCAATGAATACCAAGGAAGCTTCTATCTGGCAAATCTTTAATACCTCTGGCAAAAAAGATTTGAATCCCTTCTGGTTGGCTGAGGTTTATTCTCCAAGTCTTCCAACTGATCTTCGAAGAGCTATAGCTGAGAGAATCGGCTGTATGGGAGAGGGAAGTTGGAAAGTACTCAAATTACTTATAGAAAAAGAAGGTGTCCAATCTGAACTAATTTATGCAGCAGGTCTCTCACATCAGATTGAAGCAAAGCAATGGTTAATAGCACTTCTAAATCAAACAAATAATCTGGACATTGAAATACTCCAAGCTCTAGCTTGTTGGGGTGCTGAGATATCAAATAAACTTCTAAGAGAGATTTTAATAAGTAAATCACAACACATACGATTGGCTGGACTAGAATTGCTAAGATTCAAATCACACAAACTTACCGACAAAGTTTTTTTAGACCTTGTAAAAGAACCATTGAGGGACTTTCGTGAGCCAGTTGTGTTAAAAACAATTGAGCTTCTGAGAAGAAGAGACGGAGAAATAGTAACCTCACGTATTGCTCAACTAGTAAAAGAAGGTTCTCATTCAATAGCAAAAGCTGCACTTTTTGCCTTGGGAAGTATTGGCACTAGTCATAGCCAAAATGCGCTAATTACTCTTGAAAAAGAAGTAAATACAGGACCCATTAAAGATTTACTAATTAAGCAACTTCAAGTTCAATATAGATTCTTCCCACAGGAAAATACTTCCAATTAGGTATCAATATTAAAAAAATAGCTCAAGGTACAAAGTTCATACACAATTTAGCAGGGCAAGAAATTTAAATCAATTATAAAAGAATTCTATTTCCTTATCTCTCAATCCTTCCCAGCCAGCTTCAACAAGCTTCTTATCAAGCGTTTCTTGCTCGAAATGCTTTGCGCCTGTGCGAACAATTCGATTACGCATTGACTTACGAACTCCAGATCTTTGCCTTAAAGATTCTTTATTCATAACTTCTTGATACAAAGCAAGCATCTCATGTGGTATTTGGCTTCCATCAAGATCAAGTCCTGCCTGAATAGCACTATCAACTGCATTGGGACCTGAAAACTTCATCGGAAAGCTCAAAACAATATATCTTATATAAATGATTTCATAATAAAATGCAATCGAAGTAAAAAAAACTTAAATAAGAACTCAAAAGGAATTTTAATTGTAAAAAATACTCAATTTTAGTCTGGTTAATATTGCAGAAAGAATAAATGTATAAGTAAGTCTCTAATAAGTTATTTTTTCTACATTACTTAGAGTCTTGCCAAGTAATTCTCTCAATCTTAATAATTGCTTCTTGCTACCTAATGCAATTAAAAGTTGTCCAGGTGCAATCTCTACATCTCTTCCAGGATTTGCTATTAAATTCGCACCATCACGTATCGCCAAAACCATTGCGCCACTTTGACGACCTAGCTCCAATCCAGACAAACTCCTGCTAGCTAAATCTTTGAACTTACTCAAATCACTTGTCAAAAGAAATTCTTCAATCTCGCATTGCGACCCAGCAAGTAAATCAAGGAAGTCGACTGCAATTGGACGTAAAGCTGTAGCAGCCATAGTTCTACCTGCTGCAACGTAAGGGCTAACCACAACGCTTGCGCCTGCCAATTTGAGCTTATTAACAGCTTCTTCAGTTTCAGCTCTTGCGATCAATCGAGACTTAGGACTCAGCCCCCTTGCACTTAGGACTACATAAAGATTGGCAGCATCATTAGGTAGGGTTACAACAAGACTTCTACATTGCTTAATACCAGCAACAAGTAATGTCTCGTCTAATGTCGCATCAGCAAGCAAAACATTAAAACCCTGTTCTATAGCTGCATTTTTACGAGCAGGATCCAACTCAACTATAAGGGTTTTAACAGTCTCAGATTGAAGTTGTTCAGCAATCTCTTTACCTATACGGCCAAATCCACAAATAATTACGTGATCTTGCATTCTTCTAAGCAAACGACGAAACCTTAGCTCACTCATCCTTCGAAAGTATCCAGATTCAATAAGGGCCAGGACTCTTTTAATTGTTAGTTGGACAACTACTAGTCCACCACCAATTATTAATGCAGTCACTATTCTTCCTGCAGCACTAAGTGGCTCAATTTCACCAAAGCCAATCGTGCTAATTGTAATTAATACCATCCAAAGACAATCTCCCCAGTCCCAACCTTCAGTAAGGCGATAACCCAGTGCACCTAAAAAAAGCAATACAGCCAAAGAAGCAATGGGGCCAAACCATGGCTTAAGCAACTCTCGAACCCTTAGCCTCAACAAAATTAATACTCTCCTATTTTTCAAAAAGGGTTAACTAGAGAAATCATCTTCAAATTTTATGGAAGCTTTTCTAATTTTATCAGCGAAGAAAATCAAAAGTAAATAGCCAAGTGATAAAATTTACTCTATAAATGATCTTTATAGAGTAAATTTATATTCTAGTTTTATGTTTCTTCAATTACTTTAAGTGATTTAATTAATAATTTAAAGTATCAAAATTTTCAGGTAATCTTAATAGTTTACTCAATGGTCTTAAATTAAAGCCTTTCAGTTTTTTTCTAAGAAGCTTTAAATCCAGCAATAGTTACTATTTTCTAATTCATCCGATGTCATGATCATAGACATGAAGACGATTAAGACTTTTACAGAAACAAAGATTAAATAATGATTACTTTATTTATCCAGTTTATTGGTTCCTAAAGATAGCCGACACCCTAGCTGGACTATGCCTTGATCAAACAAACGTCCGAGCTTGATTGCAGTCGCCTCTTCTATCCTGGAAAAGTCTGGCTGATGACTAGTCACCCAGTCCATCTCTTCGCTGGTAATCACACCAGTAGAAACCGACTCGAGAAAAAGAGCGCCCATTTTCATAAAGCCAATCCAATCTGTTAGTAGCCTTTTAGCTAAAAACCAAAGGCTGTAAAGACCGACTGATCCCCATCACCCGGCCAAGCAGAAGTTTAACCAATGTCAAGAGCAATAGCTGTAGTCGTAACACTAGATATAGATTTGAGTTTACATATGTCTAACTTTAGACACTATTGCTAGTAGGGGTTGCTTTCCGCCGAGATTAGTCTTAAAAATAAATCCCCATCACCCAGGCCCGTTGCTTTTAGCAAGGGTCTCTTTTTTTGCATACCGAAAAGTAGTATATACAAGAACCTAGCCTTAAATAACTAAAGTATTGAGACTAATAGACATAGTCGGCGAACTATAAATATTGCATCTATAGCATTTAGACGCTCTTAATATTCTAACAAATGAAATTGAAATAAATCAATGCAAATACAAGGCTGGAAGAGAAATACAGGATTATACAAAAACAACTAGAATCCAAAGTAATTATTTTTCTGGGTAAGATTAATATAAATAGAAAATAGATATCTAGAGTCTAAGCATGGATGAGTAAGCTATGCTAATAGCTTTAGAAAAATCCTATGGATAGCCTTAAGAAGGGACTTAATCCAAAAAAACGACTTTTCTTTAGGCACATCGTGAAAACAGGAGGAATGTGGCTAAGAGAAAAGTTTAGAGATGATCTAAAAATAATTAGCGATCCCCATTTACCATTAAAGAACAATCCTTCTAAAGAGAGTTTAAATGAATTCATAAATCAAATAAATGAAGCTGATATAGTAATATTCCATGCAAATACTTTAGAAGTAAATTATTTCATTGAGTTGATAAAGTATGTTCCAGATTTATATAGTAACGCAATAAGGTTATCAATAATTAGGGACCCTATCAATCACTTGGAATCCAACTGGTCTTATGCTCTTCAAGAAAAAAAGGAATGGGTAATACCACACGTTCCTCACTTAAATATAAAAGGTAATT
Source organism: Prochlorococcus sp. AG-409-L14 (assembly GCA_003215545.1). Taxonomy (GTDB): domain Bacteria; phylum Cyanobacteriota; class Cyanobacteriia; order PCC-6307; family Cyanobiaceae; genus AG-409-L14. The sequence goes on from QCKF01000001.1 coordinate 27,249, forward strand.
ATCAGACCCCGGAACTCTTTGGTAGTTATCATACTGAACTAGAAAAAAATCGAATTTCAATCAATGAATACATTGAATTATATAGTGAGGTATATGAGAAAAAGATTGACTTAAATTTAGAGTACGGCTATGCCGATGGAATAAATATAGAGGAAGGTCAATTTTTTCATTGGGATTACCATAAAAGTTATAACATAATGATGAAAAAGGCTTTTTTCAATAACAATACTCAGGTTAAAGAAATTGTTTCTTGTTTTGGTAGTGATTTTCTAAATAAGCCAAGAGGTAGGTATGAAGATATCCTCTTTACTACAGAACTTATTTCGCAATCTTTCGCATTAGAAGTAATAGAAAATAAAAATTTCAAATACTTCACAAAGTACTACAAAGACAATATTAGTTACTCTGATCTTCAAAATAATGAAGCTGAAAGGCCTATAAATCCGACTAGTACTAAGTTCAAGAATGAATCCAATTCAAACTTAAACGCCATTAACCGTTATAAATTTTTTATTATAAATCGACTGGATTATGCCTGTTGGGAAGCAGCAACTGCAAATCGAATGAAATTTTTATCCTTGAGTAATAATACTTGATTCAGAGAATTGGTATAAGCTAGGTAATCCTTTATTTAATCAAATTGTGAATAATGATTATGATTCTAGAATCCATTTAAACCTATAATCTATACTTTCTTGCCATTTTTGAATAGAAAACATATCGTAACAAGGAATATACTTGATAGAAGGATCTTGATACCAATTTGTCATAGGATTTTGGAAGGATGGCATATATATGTGCTCACATTTACGGCTATAAAGGGCCATCATTTTGGAAAAGTAAGAGTTTGAGGTTATTACCTGTTTTGCCCAAAAAATAATTCCAAGGTCATAGTAAACATCTTCTGTTGATACAATAGTGGTTTCGATATCTTTGCTTATACAATATTTATATAAAACATCTTTTAATGGGTTAGTGGTACCATATTTTTGAAGATGGTCCGGTTCAGAAACAATAATAATCTTTTTTGGATTAAGTTCTAATATAGATTTTTTATAATAGCTTAAAGGAGGAAGGTGCAAAGCTCCTTCAAAGAGAGCATCTCCTCCTCGAATATGCAATACCACTGACTTTCTTATATCCAAATCATTGTATTGATCTTCTTTCGGTAACTTATTAAATGCATCTTCATTACATTTCTGAAGCAATTCCCTGTTAAATTTAACTTTCGAACCAATATCTTTAATATAGGCATCGATAGTCCCATTCAGCTCAATCGTAGGCAAGTCAGTCTTGAAACCCCCGGGTTGACATAACATAACTCTTTGGTAAGAAGACAGTCTAGATTTAACAATTAAGACTAAATTTAGTTCCTCCTGAGCATGCAATAAAACAGAGAGCTGATTAAGAGTATCTCCTATACGTCCATCAGATAAATCTGCATAAAGGATAAATTCACGTGCAGGAAAACCTAACTCTTTCCAAGCCTCCATTGGTAGATACAGTCCTGACAAGGAAATAGCCCTCGCCAACATAATCATTCTTCTTTTTTCATTCTCTGCCGAATATGTCAAAGCTGCATTCATGCCTCTAAGATAATCGGGCAAATCATTATCATTTATTTCCAAACCTCTCAGTTTATTTAAAGCTTTTGTAGAACCAAAGTCATTGGCACATCTGCAAATAAACTCAACCGCAGTTTGTAAATCAAGATTACGCTCAGTCATAAAGCATAATATTTCTACTAATTAACTTGAAGTCTAATCTACTTTTCTTGAAAAGTAGCGCAAGATAGACCCTAGACCCAATGTATCTATTTTCTTCTGTAGTTCTTGCTGAGCGTCCCAAATCCTATCAGGCTCTACTGTTTTTGAGTTAATGGTGTTGCTTTGGCCTAAAAAGTTACATATGTCGTATATATCCATCCCAACAGTATCAACATGTACTGCCTGAAATCCAAAATCCTTCAAAAGATAGCCTAGTGACGCTTCATTAAAATATGACAAGTGAAATGGTTGCCATACCCATTGAGTTCTACTTGAATCAAGAATATTTATAATGAAGCTATTCGAATTTGGAACATATATAGATAACAATCCACCAGGCTTTAGAAGATTTTTTATATTTTGAATAGTTTCTCTAGGGTTCGTGAGATGCTCTAAAACATCGTACATGCCAACTATATCAAATTTTACATCTGATTTCTTTGTGAACTCTTCAAGCGATTCATTGTATACCGAGAATAATCCCTGCTTATGACAAAAATCAACACATTTTTGGTTGAGCTCTAATCCAGTCACTTCAAATCCGTTATCTTTTGCAGCACTCAATGTAAATCCAGAGCCACAACCAATTTCAAGAACATTTTGCGGAGTGTTCTTGCCAAAAAAATTAATCCAATCCGTAACACGTTGTCGACCAAATAATTCCTTTCGTTTATTGTGATTGTCAATGACGTGGGACTGATAGAAATCGGAATATAAAGTATCGTTGTAAAAATCGGAGAGTAATTGATAACTAGGAATTTTTGTACACTGAATCAGGCCACATGAATTGCAAGAGAACAATTTATCACCATTAAGATCCGACCAAGAAGATTCAAAAAGTTTACCATTGCAATTCCAACATTCACTTTTATCTATATAACTATTAGGGTTATTTCTAGCACTATATTTGTTCATTAGTTTTTTTTTATTAACTATCCAACCTTCAAATGAATCACCTCTGATTTCTTTGAACATAGTAATCCAACTAATCCCTTACATATTAGGCAATTTCTCGCTCCCTAGTTTAGGGTATTCAAAGATATGCACAATGCCGAAGCCAAGTTCATAAACTCTATAAATTCTTTTCAATAAGGCAATCAATATTTAAAAAAACTTTGACTTAGATCTCTGTCAAAGGCTTAGTAGCTACTTATTGAAATCTATCCTAAAAAGACAGTAATTTAATGATTAGATAATAATAAGCTAATATTCCTAAAACTCACTAGTTTATATATGGAAAATTCCCGTCATAGATTTCCGGGATGTAATCAGATTTAATATTAAAGAAGTTATACATTCTTTTGAAATATGATTTCCCTAACAAAACCATGCTTTCATAGCTCCAAATGAATGTATTAGGATTAAGAGTTAATTGATCAAAAAATACACTCGCTTTTAATATATCCTCTTGAGCTTCAAGAAGATCATCCCCGAATCTTCTCATCTTACTCTTCAGTGAAATATTCTTATCTCTTGTAGTTAGGATGAAATTAACTTTATCAAATGATGAATTGAACTTAGATATTTCATTCAAAAGATCTTGATGCCAAAATTTTGGCCTCATATAGGGAATAGATCGATGTAGAACTAAGTTTTCACAAATGGAATTATTATTATATCCATAGCCTGAGTACTCACCAGGGAAAGAACATTTGCCAATTGCATAAGATAGTGTTTTAGCAACTAATACACTGCCGGAAGACTCTGGACCGCATACAATCCAGCAATTTCTGAATTTCAATGTCTTTAACCGAAAAAATACATATGCAAATTTTACTTCATCCTTTTAATTTCTATACTGTTAAATAAATTTATTATTCAAAACTCTAGAAAGGTGAGTAAAAGGTAGGATCTTTCTCATTAAAGGGGCCAATAATCTAACTCCTACTATGCTATTAATTTGTCCAATAGCAAGACTAAAAAAGTCCTGAGAATGGAAATGATTAAATCTATAAGTTAAAACTAATGCCTTAACATCAAAGAAATGTTTAAAGCGTTCCTTGACCTACAACGGAAAGCTTTTACAAAACTTGGCTGGGTAACCCAGAATGGCAACCACTTATGAAAAAGTTCCAACAAGATTAATCTAGAGAATTGAGAGGGACGAAAGCATTTGCCTTTATAGCCTTCTAAAGGGTTAATAGCTTCCCTACATGAAGCAAAACTCCTAACAAGGATTGGAAAAAGGGAAATTTAATTTGCAAAAAAAAAAGCCAGCAAACAAAAGCTTGCTGGCTTAGGGAATGCTTAGATCAAGCGAAAGACATCCTTTGCTGAAATATTCAGCAAATTACCTGCTTTAATCTTCACCTTCTGGAACAAGACGGAAGCCTTTACGCCCCATCTTTATTTCAAAGTTGTCGCCAGGCTTGAGATCCAAGAGAGCTGTGTAGGCCTTACCAATCAATAGATTGCCGTTGCCTTGAACAGTGGCGACATAGCTTAGCTTTCTTCCGCCTTTGCCAATTCCACCAGTGCCTTCAGAAGCAAGATTTACTCCTTTGGCTTCAAGCAGAGCTTCGTAGAAAGCTGTGAAGTTAAGACGTTCTCCGCCTCCCTTCTTTGTAGAGACATATCCACATGCCTTAACAAGATCAGACTTTGAGACATCACCTAAGTCTTTGACTTTGGCTAATAATTCCTTACCAGTGAGCATGGTAATTAAATTAAAGACATTTCAGCTTAACTTATAAATGAGCAAGAGACAATATTTATAACTTTATTGTGCAAGTATCACAGCAATGCTAGTTAGTAGTAAGCATACCTCTTGCTGATCTTGTCTTAAGAGACTCAATCACAGTTTTAACTTACGACAAGTGTCTTACTCATGAGAGCTCATTAAGACTGCTAGGCCTGGAATAGAACAAGACTTGAACATCGTCCAAAGCCAAGCAAAACAATTTCTAAGCAGCCTTGCTCTCCTGTTCATTGGTAATTGTGATAGGTGTGAGATTGTTTATTTCAAGAACCTCCTCGACTTGATCATTCTCAGGGGCGAAATCTATCTCCTCAATCAAGCAAGCTTCTGGCAACTGACTCTTTGGCAAGGCTTCGAAAACTTGCTCAGTCTCACCTTGCATGAGATCTATAGCAAAGACAGAAAGGAATCCGCTTTGAACGCAAAGATTTTTCCAAAAATTAGTCACAGATTTTCCAAGCGTTATAGATCTGATAATTACGTGATTTAAAAAAAAAACAATAGCCTCTTGGCCAATAAGAGGAAAGCAAAAACATCTGCGTATCAGGCAGCACATAAAATATCAACCATTAAAAAAAGCATCCTGCATAAAACACCATGCACTCCTTGAAGCCACTTTTCAGTACAGCTTGAAGGGAGCAAACTTTTCGCTTTGATATTTCCTTATTGAGTAAGAGACCTTATCCATAAATATGCCTAAGAAATCAAAACTGAAATTTTGCCGCCTTACTCAGAGGTCACTGCAAGCCTCCGCCCTATATAAAGCCATCTTTACTACTACAGAGCTATAGGATCAGCAAAGATTCTCATGGGATTCCTCAGCTAAAGGGAGAATTTGACAATCAGCCTTCTGCTCAAAGTATCTTCTGCCTTCGAGTCAGTTTAAAAAAATATTCTAGATAGACATCATTAAGGATAAGAAAACGACTTATATATAAGACAGAGTTTCTAAAAATACCCACTTATAGTGAAGTCTTGCCCTCAATTTGCTTGATCATTAATTCAAGCTTCCTAACAACAGCTCTCAATTCTGACGGCTTAGGAATTTGATCCTCATGAGTTATACCTGCTTGCATCGACATCAAGTCAGCTCTGAGTGTATTTAAGTTGGAAGCTAATTCTTTTTTCTGCTTAACAAGCATAAATGCAGAGAAAGCTAACCTCTACAAAGTAAGGGATTTCGTTCAATTGTCAAATGCGATACATTCCTAGGCAATTGTGAAAAAATCCTGAAAAGCTATTGTCCTCAGGAATCATCACTCAAAGTTGAAAAAAATTGTGCATAAGCCACTGATTAAAAACCAATCTAAAGTCCTGCTAATTCAACAAAATAGATATTTAGCCATCCTTCGTAGAGATTGAAATCAATCAATAAGAGAACTCGATGCTCTAACTGTTATGAAAAACTCAAACAGATGGTTGCAGCTTCTACATCAAAAGATCGCTGACTCGAAAACCAGCCTTGAAATATTTACCACCTAGAAGGTGCATCATGAATAAAATACCAACCAACCCAGGCTACTAAATTCAATCCCAGTACAAATGCCCAAACTTTCCAAGGCTGATCTTTATCTGGCTTAGTTGGAGTGAGCTTAGCCATGAACAGAGTTATCTATAAATAAGGTCAAGAGGTTACTCCCCTATCAAGAGTTTGTGACAGCCTTTCTAACCATAAGAAGGGATCCTTGCATTCGAAATTCGCTGATATGGCAGATGATTAATAGGCTACTCTCAGAGAATCTATTGAACAAAAATGAGCGAAAAGCAAAAAGGCGAAAGCTTTCTAAAAAAAGGTGGTAAGTGGGGAGCAATAATAGGCGCTGTCTGGATTGGCCTTAATATTGTCGTACCCTTAGCACTACTACGTATCCCGGCCGTACAAAAATATTTAACAGCATTCAAAGACAAGCTCCCCTTTGATATTCCAGGGCTTGGTTAAAAGTTTTATTTTTACTCTATGAAAAAAAATCTTTTAACGAATATATTTATTGATATTGCCTTCAAAACTTGACTAAAAATCTCTTTCTTTCAATTGCTTTTCTGGGTGTGATTATTTCAGGCTGCTCTAATAAGGGTCTAGAAAGTCGAAAGCCAGCTCTTTACAACTCTAAAGCAGAGGCAGAGAAAGCCGCTGTGGATTTTAATTGCACTGGCGCTCACAAAATGGGTGATCAATGGATGCCTTGTAAAATGCATGAAAATCATCAAGATCATAACCACTAGTAATTAGTCAATGACAACTCAAAAAAACTCTGATCAACGCCAATCAGAAGGACCAGCACATTGCGGCAGCAAACCTAAAAAGATAGCCTTTGGAATTGCACCTCTTGGATATATATCTATTGGAATCGTTCCAATGGGTATCGTCACAATTGGAATAGTCCCGATGGGAGTCGTATCTCTTGGGGTAGTGGCCATGGGGGTCATCAATGCCTCGGTAGTAGGTATGGGGATATTTTCTGCAGGTATCACAACCATGGGAATAAAAGTATGGAGTCCAAGTAGACCAGTCCTTGATCAAAAATTTGATAAAACAAGTTCTAATGCTTCAACAAATATCTTTGCCTACCCAACTAAATCCCAAGCAGAGATAGAAGCTAAAAAGCTTGGGTGTATAGGTGTTCACAAAATGGGAAGCCTATGGATGCCATGTGCAACCCATAGAATTAGTGAATAATTTGAAGATAACTCTAATAATTCAATCCAAAACCTTCTGCAACGCCTACTTTTGAAGATAGTTCCCAGTATTCACAGAAGAAGCGCCCAAGTGATTTGTGAATGGATCCTTCCTTATCACATCAAAGCTGCTAGAACCAGTTAGAAACCATAAAGCAAGATCAAGCTTCAAGTGATTAATGATCCATATACAGTCCTTGTTCTATTAGGCATTATTTTGCTGTGCTTACAACTTTATCTACTCCTCTCAATAGCAAAGAGCAAAAAAGGTGAGAGATTTTTCCTTACACGAACCCATCTCTTCGAAATGCAACTGTACCTAGAAAAAATCTTTGGTCGAATACACACTCGAAAGGACTAAAGATCTGTCAACTTTAGAAAGTTGAATATTTAACTCCAAGGCTCGCACAGGGAAACCTGAAAGTCCCAAAAGTGCTTAAATCTTTTTAAAGCCTTAATCAATACCAAGAAAAAAGTTTTTGCATAGCGTGATATCTAATCAAGCCTGCATACTAAGCCTAAACATTAACTCTATTCTTTGTGCAGAATGAGCATGGTGAGGTTAGTTAGACGAATCCCCGAATTAAAAAGTAAATTTGCTACACCTCATAAATCTTACAAGCAGAGTTAGTAGGATGAAGGTTGCACTCTTTTGCCCAAAACTGCGCCCGATTTTCAACTGGCAATTCATAAACAAAGTCAGAGATTCGTTAAATATCTCTTAATGGTTGCTTGAGAAGCGTAAAGGGAGTTTGAATTCTCATAATCTGCTATTCATTCACTTCCTTTTTAGCATATTAAAAAAATGTATGCGGCTTCCGCGCAAGAGTTTAGAGTTAATAGTTCTTTCCTATTTTTCTATTGCACAGCCAATCCAGCGTAAGCAATGAAGAGTTCTTAGTCTGGCTATGCTTCTTTTAATTTAAAAATAAAGTTTAATTAGTAAGGTCAATACTTACCAAGGCAATATCTCTCCATTGGAATGCCAAAAAGTACCTGTATTCTCAAGAGATAAGGAATCAATTCTTGCAATAAGTCCATCAACAGATTTCTCCGGAGTAATTCCATTAGGACTAAATCCAGTCATGCGAGTACTGACCAATCCAGGGTGCAAAATAGCAACAGAAATTCCTTTTGCCTTCAAATCAATAGACAAAGACTTCCCAGCCATACAAAGTGCAGCTTTTGACATTCTGTATCCATATGAGCCTCCTGAAGTATTATCACCAATAGAGCCCATACGGCTAGTTATAAGAGCTAGTTTCGAACCTTGATGCATATTACTAACAAATGCCTGAGTAAAACATAAAGGACTTAATGCATTAACCTCAAACTGACGAATAACACTTTGAGGGTCAAGGTTTAACAACGAACTAGGTTCAGTTATACCAGCATTTTGAATCAATATATCTATATTCTTTTGTTGTAGTTTCTTTTTAAGTTTTAGAACCGATTGTCCTGAACTAACATCAACACCACTTTCAACCCTAACTCCAAGGCCATCTAGTTCCGAAGAAGATCTGCGGCAAGTGGCAATAACTTCTTCACCTCTTCTTTTAAGTTGTCGACAAAATTCCAAACCAATGCCACGGTTGGCACCTGTTACTAGATAAGTAGACAATGCATCCTTGCAATTATAAAAACTCTAGATCAACTGAAAGTCATGCCAAGCGATATTCAGGGGAAATTGCTTATTTGAAATCCAACAAAGACTCTCAAGTCATCCAATATCATGAGTTGGCCAATAAATTCACGAAAAGCTGCTAAGCCATTAAATGGGAAAATAGCCTTTGCTATTTTGATATTAAGTAGCCAAGAGAAAGTCCAAGGAACAGAAACGGCATTGCTCAATTCATTTAGGGATTTCAATGCTTTCCACTGGAGCCAAAAAATGCACTATTGCAGGTATTAAAAAGAGAACTGTTATTAATCTAACTGCATGTAGAGCAGCAACAGCTGCTCCAACTCCAAACTCTGCTCCAACAAGACTCATACCTATAGTCCCTCCAGGTGCTGCCCCTAATAAAGCTACAATTTTTTCTACTCCAAGAAATTTACTAATCAGTAATCCGACCAGAATTCCAGTTAACAAAAGGGTAAAAGTTATAACTAATGCAGGTTTCCAAAGCAATTGCAATTCACCTAATGTGTCTCTATTGATCCCAGTCCCTATAACTGTTCCTATACCTATGCCAAGTACTGTTTTTGTTCCTAAAGGCCATGCGGCAACATCAAGCTGACCACTAATGCTTAAAAAGCCTGCTCCTAATATTGCTCCCAAAAGTGGGCCGGCAGGGATACCAGTTAAAAGCATTAGTGCACCCAAGGCGGAGCCACCAAGGATGTATAGGAGCAAGGTCACTAAAGAAGGCATTTAAATAAGTGCGGTATTTACACAAGTTTCTCGCTTTTAGGATTGGTTTATCAAGGTCAAGTCACTTTAGAGAGACTTAAAGATGTATTCAAAGGAAGCCGGCAGGTCTCAGTCCGCTTAAGCAGTATCTCAGGTCAACTCAAAAAGTTGCAAAAATAGGTTGTGGAAAATAGCCTGAATATCAACCGAATTGACACCTTCAAATATTGATGACTGAAATTCCGGCGATCAAAAATTCTGATTGGACAAAACTTTTCACAGTCTTTGCTCTGATGGTATGTGCTTTTTGCCTTGCCTTTATCGCTTTAAGTTTGCGCCCCGTAGCTAAATGGGCAAATAATCAAAACATCTGCATTGAGCAAGAAATCACTAAGTCAAAGGCTCCTATCTCATGGGGCGTTAGAAAGTGCAATGGACGGTCAAAGGTATATCAGGTTAAGTAAAAGGGAGTTTTAGAAGGAAAATGTTAATGATATTCAATTTTCAGGAAATCTAATAGAGATAGTGGGATAAAAATAATCAATCTATAACATACCAAGAATGGGGAATCTATAGCCGCGGGTTTTCACGATATTTTAGTCGGGTCAAACGAAATTGGTAATATTTAATGAGCATAATTGATGATTTTTTAGTATTACTTCTTCTAAAGAATTAAAACACAGTAATAGTGTCCCCAGACAAACAACATATATACATCCATTTTTGAAAGTTGCTTTTCAGAACTTCGTTTCTCTACACTTAAGAATGTTTATGTTCTCTCAGATAGCCAACTAGATCAGATCAAGCGTAAACAAAGACAAGAAGAGCTTTACCCTATTGAGAAATCTCGCAAGAAACTAGAGGAAACTTATCAATTTCTTATCAAAATGATTGATAATAGAGAAAATGAGCTTTAAGAGGAGCTAAAGGCGATTTCTCTAGCAAAAAAAGGTATTCAAGGAATAGTTAATTCGTCAGTTCTAGCTGCATTAATAAAGTTCATATTTTCAGAATCTACCTATAAGAAAGGGAGGCTTTTATTGCTTTAAGCTAGTTAATAAAAACACTGATCAAAATCAGAATCAATCAGTTCTTGAGAAAATCTTTTCAAGTCTCTTTCTTATATCATCAGTCTCATATATCTTCAGCTCATCCCTTTGATTTCTTCCATTCCTAATGGTCATACTTAACCACCAAAACTGAAGTGCAAAGAAAATAACTCCAACAACTACAAGTGCAAAATAGCCACTATTAATATTCTTAATCATGAGTAATGCCTATCCGCCATCTCAATAAGCATCTTGCGAATGTGTTCGTCTTTAGCATTGGTTTCTTCTTTTAACTTTTCGCATACACCTTTAATTTGCAGCCAAACGACTTCCATAATTCCTCTTTCTAGTTCACTTGGCTGCCATTTCATAGATACCATAATTAAAAAATCTAATTCATGATGTAATAGATGCCATTCTCTAAGAAATTAGAACTATCATGTTTATATCTATATTACAAGTCTAAAGTTCCATATCCCTTTCTCTTTGCTTACAAAGTTGCTCTAATGATGGGCGAAGGGTGAAAGGAAGACGCCAATGAGTCCAGAATTTATATAACTCATTAATCAAGCCTCCTAATAATGGCCAAGAAGTTGGTGCATAGACCCAGCCCAATCCAACTAACTGATAAGCCTCGCGAAAGACCTGAACATCCTTAAGGATCTCGCCTGAAGCTCTTATCGCATGAATTCTCCCCATCGCCTCTTTATAACTAATTCCTCGATAAAGATCTGGGTTATAACTAGAAGAATCAATATCTACAAATGCAATTTTGCTCAAGCTATCTCTAGAACGCAGAAAAGAGACCTCTCTTTGACAAAGAGGACATCCTCCATCAAATAGCAAAGTCAGCTTTGGTTCTTGAGACAAAATAGAATTAACCCAAAGTCCTTAGTAATTAGAGCTCTATCCAGAATTCTAATCAAAGGACCAGACCAGCACCTTTAAGTACGAGCCAAGGCAATGACAAGAGTCAAGCTAAAGCCTGAGACCGAAGAAGTTGGAAAGAACTTTAAAATCATTGCCATCTCAATGACATTTACCCTTAATGCTATTGTCTTTATCTCGTTTTTTTCTTCTCAGGGCTAATGCAATAGCGCAAAATAAAGAACTTTTTCAATGGACAAACCGCAACTGAACATCTTCTCAGTCCATAAGAGTTTATACTTCACAAGGATTTGCCTAATACTTTTGTTTACATATTTAATCTATAGATCTATATCTGACTAGGCAGATATGCACTAACTCTTCTGATCACTCTGGGGTTTATTACACCTATAAGTGGTTCAACAAAAAATTCGATAAACATGAGCAATCAAGAAACCCCAAAAGAAAGAAAAGATCGCTTCAAGGCGATGTCTAGTGATGAGAGAAAAGCTTTGATTAGAGAAAAGATGAAAGCAATAGGATTACAAGAGGGTAGTGGTATCCCGGGCAAAGATCTAACTGCATATGAACGAAACGAGATTTGGGATCTAATCCAAATAACTAGCTGCTTCCCCGAGATGCAAACTAAACAAACCTCAGGTAAATGCAAGTCAACTAACACAAAGAAAAAATAATAACTTAAGAAACTTCTTTGACAAGCAAATTACATTCATGTTCAACAATTTCTCCACTTGGCATACGTTGAGCAAGCCTTGGACTATCCTTGTGCAAACCGTGTTCATTGTCTTGATAACTCCACAACCATTTTCTATCCGTAAAACTTATCTCTCCTTTTTGAAAGGAAACTGGAAGCATTAAGCTTATCTCTTTCCAGTCAAGTACAACAAAGGCTCCTTGATCAACTGTCTCTAAATCATGAACAATTGAAAAATCTCCATTCACATTATTTCTGATTGTCGCTCTGAGTGGTTCATTATCACAATCAAAATTCGAGGAAGGTATTATTGCTATGAAAAGACTTATTAAAAAGGAAAGTATATGCATGCTTTTGTTTTAAACAACTCCTAATTTCATTGCTGACTTAACTTTCCCTACAAGCAGATCATCAAGGTCATTATCCGTTTGGGCCACCAACCATTCTAAAGACTGAATCAGGAAAGCTTTCATTTGCTTCTTAAAAAGCTTTTTAACCATTAGGAAAAGCATAGGTTTCAAGAATAGAAATAAGAAGCCTGTCATGTCTAGTAGTTTCACTTGAATAACACTAGACTAAGTTTACTAATAAAAAAGCTATGAATAAAAAATAATCACTATCCCTCTACTTGAATAATGCAACTCTGTTTCCTCTTTAGTTAAGTCCAATCCGACTTCCACAGCTTCTTCAATTGCTATCTTCTTCAAAGGTTCATATTTTGAAGGATTAGGCTCTTTGCTCAATGCCGCAATTCCAATAGGCGTTGCATGCCATTGGAACTTTTTTGTATCGCCTATAGGAGGATCTGACAAGGAGTCCTCAAGGAGTCCTTCAAGAGACATTTTGTAGAATGTCGAAAGGCAAGAAATAGATAGACAAAGCTCTATTCTTAAATGAAATTAAACAAAACACTTTATAAAAAAATATAGAAAAGGAGAAAGCTTTTAATAATTCTTTCCGACTGTAGATTGTTGTCTAACTAATTCAAAGAATTCTTGCTTGAGATTAGGATCATGCCTAAAATCACCTCTAACTACAGAGTTGATCATACTAGTATCTGGCTCTTTAACACCTCGCCATTTCATACAATAATGCTGTGCCTTAATAATAATTCCTAGACCTTTAGGTTTACATAAATTCTCAATTTCATCTGCAAGGATCATCACTGCTTCTTCCTGAATATGAGGCCTAGAAAAAACCCAGTCTGCTACTCTTGCAAACTTCGAAAGGCCAATTACTTTATCTCCTGGCTTAATTCCTATCCAACAATCTCCTAGAATAGGTACAAGGTGATGTGAACAGGCAGATCGAACAGTTATTGGGCCGACTGTATAAATTTCATCTAGGTTTTTATCATTTGGGAAACTAGTAACTTTTGGCTGCTTATGATACCTACCTTTAAAAACTTCATTTATATACATCCTAGAGACCCTTTCCGCTGTTTCTTGAGTGTTATGGTCATTATCAATATCAATCAATAGGGTTTTAAGCAAATCTCTTATCCTGCTTGAAACTTCTCTCTCAAGTGTTTCTAGTTCACCAGGGAAGATATAATCTGAGATATTATCATTAGCATGAAATCTAGCTCCATCAGCTTGAATACGTGAGCGAATTATTTCCGACACTAACTTACATGTAATGGTATCTTCACCCTCTTCATTAATATTTTTTGTTGGATTTGTACTAGTCATAATTAACTTGAGATCAGCAAGCAAGAAATAGCTATTAAGTAATCAAATGAAAAAAGCATGAGAAGGATAGCACATTATTGAGATACCTTCTAAAGATGGACAAATAGAGAGAAGGATGTTCTATTTATTACATTCTTCCAAAGCCCAGGTGACCAATCGGGAAGTTAAAAGTTGCTTGGATAGCAAAGAAGGCAACTATAAGAGCTTTTTCTTCTAAAAGGGAGCAAGGCTAAGGCTATGACCACCCATCCTGGCAATTCCTCCAAGAGCCCCAGTCCCCCAGAACTAGCCAAAAAGACTTTCTAAGGCCTCATACAAAATTTGTATGATAGATATGATCACATTCTACAGATTGACAATCTACTCATTAAGCTATAAAAATTTGCCATCCAGACCCCCTCTAAGCATAGAGATATTCAACTTTGGATAACAAGATAGACCTATGCCTAAGATCTCAGCAAAATATCCTAGAATCTCATTTTAAATTTCTCATGACTTAATCCATCAGATAGCCAACCAATCCATGAGAAGTCAAAAGGCGCCAACACAAATAGTGAAATCAGCTTGAAACAGCATCTAATCATTGATCTGTACTTAGCATTAGCCGCTGGTAGTTTTGCCATTTCGCTAAGAACCGATGTGCATAGTTAAATGAGAATTGATCAACTAATTAGTCCTGATACCTTTGGCTTTATAGCTGCTGCACTTACAACCATTGCTTTCTTGCCTCAGCTCATAAGGACATGGAGAACTAAAAAGGCTGAGGATGTCTCGATAGTGATGCTATTTATGTTCATCACTGGTCTTTTATTTTGGATAGTCTATGCAATACAAACGAATGCTCTTCCGGTGCTCATCGCAAACATAGTTACCCTAATACTCAATATGACAATCCTGACCCTTAAGTTGATTTATGGCAGACAACCCAAGAGTGCTTAAAGAAACTAAAAAAGAGGACTAAGAATCAATGGCAATCAAAACTTCAGTTGAGATCTATTGCATGGAGAAACTGGGAAAGATGGAATTGTCCGCCGTGGCAGCGATTATCAAATGCAATGAGGGTAAGTTATAAAATGAGTTACGACTGGAAGCCAACTCAAGAACAAAACAGTGGACCTATAACCCGTGTCTCAGAGTTTTTCATTCATCAGCTAAATGAACTACAAGATGAGCTCAATTGTCCCGATGCATTTATTTACGACTTAATGGGAGAGATACAAAATCGTTGGTCACCAGATAGCTGCCACGCTCAAGCAAGGAAACTAAAAAGACAGAAGCCTAATTTCTAATATAAAGTTAATAGATTTAAGAAAGACAGTTGCTTAAGCAGTATATCTTTAAGCCTTAGCAGCTACCAAATAATTAGGCTAATATGAAGCATCGGTTTTGAGACAGAAGTAGACTAATCTATTTGTAGCATGATCCTTTTAGAATTATATGATAATAAAAAGGTGCATAAAAGGGAAAGACTGACAAAGCGACTATTGAGGGGTGTCTATAAATAGAGCCTATTAATAATTCATAACTTATTCTCCCAATAACTCTTTGCTGAATCTATCATTTTAATGATCTCACTATTTGGGCAACCTGTTCGCTCTTGCAAGACTTTGCACTGAGAGTTGATATCCCTCCAAATCTCCCTAATCTCTATAAACTGGTCATCAGAAAACTGGAAATCACTCATGATAACTAATTTTCTTGCTGTTTTTACCAAACAAAGAGCCAGTAAAGAGAAAATAGCCTATAGCAATCAAAAACAATACGAATCCAGTCAGATTTAGAGCTATGCCTCCTGGATTCTGAGCATCTGAGAAAACAAAGACCAGACCAACAAAAGCTCTTGCGAATGTTTCAGAATTCAGAATCATTATTTTGCTTAAAGGAGCTACTGAAGGCTTGTTACTTTTCCATAATACTAAGTTATGGTGATAATATTCAAATTGATCTGGCTTTTCCAATATCTGCAATAAAAAAACTTATTCTAAATAATTAAACTGAATTCAACTACTTCCTTCAGCCTGTATATCTCTTTACTTAAACCAGGCTGATTCTTTTGCCCCAACAAAAGCCAATTAAGAAAGAGACTCTATTTTTGACTACACTTTAGATAAAGATTCCTTTATTCTGAATAAAACTTAGGTCAAACTATCCGATTCGCCTTTAAAGTTAATCTTTTTCTTCAAGTGTATCTTTAGCACTATACATTTACATATATGAGTATAATAAAGTACCACGGATAATTATATTAGACATAATGACCACTAATTCACCTTGGTCTAATCCTATAGACCCACAGATCTTCTACCCTATAAGTCCTTACAACAAACTTCTAAATAGTTTAAGCTGGCCAGATCCAAATCAATGGTTAAATCACTGGCTGATACGTGGTGGAGTGAATCTTGCTTATTCTGCATGGCCATTAGGCACAAAAAATGATTGGATCTGGGGGATAGGCTTACCATTCCTTTCAGATATTGAACGCTTTATTTATAAAAAGGAGCGAATACTGTTTGGTATTTCAGGTCTCCCTGGATGCGGCAAAACTAGTTTTGGCAAATGGCTTGAAGCAGCAGCTTATGAATTGGATTGGCCCTTAAAGGTAATTTCCATGGATGATTTTTATTTAGACTCTGAAGCCTTGGATAAAGCAATGCATGGAAATCCTTGGAAAGTCCCAAGAGCCTTACCAGGAAGCCATTCGATAGAACTATTAGAAGAGGCAATAGAAAATTGGAAAACCACTGGGAACTTAAAAACCCCTAAATTCGATAAAGCCTTAAGGAATGGCCTTGGAGATCGATGCGGATGGAGCAATTCAACACCAAAGATTCTTATTATTGAAGGATGGTTTCTGGGTTGTGGTCTCACTGATGCTAAAAATAATTCTATGGAAGATAAATCAATGAAGACGAAGCCACTCTCAACTAAGGAAAGAGATTATCAAGTTCTTGTACAGTCAGCCCTTAAGGATTATCAACCAATCTGGAGAAGATTTGAACGCATCTGGCACATAAAAGCCATGGACTTCATCTCAACGAGGCAATGGAAGTCGCAGCAAGAAATGAACCTCCAAAAAGAACGAGGAGCATCTATTAAAGGTGAGTCGCTAAATCTCTTTATTAGAATGATTGAGACAGCAATACCTCAAGGAGACCTTCAATCAATTAAATCAAATGTTATAGCAAAGTTAAATTCTTCTCGCCAAATTAGATGGGTTGGAGAGAATAAAAAGTATTCTAATTAAAAAGTCTCTAGCATATATAATAGACATTATTGAATCAATAAGATTGAAAAGTCTTTCCCATGCCTCTCAATGGTGGAAACAAAGATTATTTACTTTTCTTGCTTAGAATTGCAGCATTGCTTCTAATTACTAAAGCCTCTTCACATTCTGTTCAATTCTTTTAATTAGTTCTTCAATTTCTGATCAAAAATCAACCTTCACTATTTTTAAAGACAAATTACTTGAAACATCCGGCAAGAGAGATACTCAAATTCCTAAGTTTATTAACTAGCATAAATCGTTTATAGAAACTGCTCAAAAGCAACTAGGACTGTCGAACTACACCTTGTATTTATTCGAAATTCTTGAAGGAGCTTTTTATATGTTGATAATACTAAAAGTAATACCTTGGATTTTTGGGAATAAGGCTCATTCTCCAGATTTCTGGCCATGAGCGTATCTAAGCCAATAAGAAAACCGATTGGCCAATACAATATACCTATCGTAGGACTTAGCGACTCTAAAATGCTAGGCCTAAGTTGGATCTTCGATAATGAGCCATGCGTCAAACTCTCTTCTTTATCTTTTTACTGGTCTCAGGTTTAACCCTGACCGCTTTACCCTTCATCCTGGTGAGCAAGCCTTAAAGACAGTGAATATGCAAAGCTCTATTGCAATTAAAATCTATTTATGAACAAAAAAGGCGCTAAAGGGTACTGGATAAGTACTTCAACAATAACCAATCCAGCTTTATTTGCTGAGTATGTAGACAAAGTTGGCCCATGGCTCAAAGAAGTAGGTGGAGTGGTTTTTGCTAAAGACACACAGCCCCAAGGGAAAGAGAATACAGAGAGTGCAAACTTGGCAATTATTTGTGAATTCCCTTCGATGAAAGCAGAAGTCGAGGCTTATGAATCAGCTGAATATCAAGAGCTAAATAAAATCCGTAAAGTAGCAACAAAGAATGCAACTTTCACGATCATGGAAGGTATGGATGAAGCCGAAAAGCTAAGAAGAGCAATGGGCAAATAATTTAAGTACTTATGTCCTACAGCTCGTATTGTCTTACGTCCACTAACAATCCTATTTACCTATATCTGTTCAATATCCCAACTAACAATTGTCCTCCTCAGAACATTGAAAGCAAAAAGCCTCCATGCAACACGAAGGCAAAACTTGCCCTAAAAGACCCAAGAATCCCCATAACCCGGCCAAGTCAAGATTAGTATCTGTCAAGAACTTTGTCATCATTAAATACACACTAGTTATGGTTCACCTTAATTCTTTGATAAGTAAGATCTCTATTTGTGGGAGTTGCATTGCCCCCTTCATTCATCTAGAAATAAAACTCCCCATCATCCAGGTCCAGCGTATTGAGCAAGGTCTTTTTGTCTTCAGATTGCTGAAGGAAGGTTGCTACCAATAGCTCTGAATGCAACGATGTCGTTCCAAAGCTGCTGACATTTCAAGGATGTTAATTAGATTAAAAAAATCCTTTCTTGTCTATGAAGCGCCAAGCACTTCTATTAAATGCCTGACTCTATGTGCAACTTCTTACTTGCCTTTCTTATGGCCTTAAGTTTTTTTCTAGCTCCCGTTTCGACATTTGCAGCAGCAGCAGATTTATCACCTGCCGTGTCAGGTCTTAGTAAAGAATTTTCAAAGAAGTTCTGTACATCTATTGGGAAGGGAATGGCTCCACAAAAGGCTGGAGAAAGTGCTGCCGCTCAATTGTCAAAAGGCTTATTGTTCTCACCTATTATAAATGAAATCATGTCTGCCCCAAAAGAAGATTTAACAGCATCTCTTTCAAATAATATTTTCAATGAATGCGGAAAGGATCTTGGAGGCACGAAAGAGGAACTTTATAATTATCTGGCTGAATTAGCAAATAAAATTCCAAACAAATCTACTAAAACCTTTCAACTAGCACCAATTCGTCAAAAACGTTCTACATGAAACATTCACTTCATCTATAACCCCAATTCTCAATCTCAAAGTTCGAGATCGAAACTTTATTTCGTAAAAACCAACCATATAAGAAAATCCTTGAGTTCGAATAAAGTCTTCCTCCCTTCCACCTGGAGGAGAGTTGGTGGGTTCGACCAGCTAAATGGTTACTGCATTTTATAAGTGGCCTGCCTAAATAGGATATTTTTCAAGTGTGTTATTTCTGCTAGAGGTAATCAATTACCCTTGATCAGATTTAGTACATCCACTTTAATCTTCAAGTAAGTCCTTCAACTCAATGATTCGTGCGGTTCGTGAGTGGTTTAAGGCTCTGGGGCGGGTCCGGCTAGCCTTCGCGGTTTCGCTGATTCTCCTATCAATTGCGGCAGACCCGAGTTTTTTCAGCAATCCTACTGATTCATTTGACAGTCAACTGCTAGACAACTTGCAGCAGCAAATCCCCGCCAACTTTGGATCATTACTACTGATCATCTACCAACTGAGCGGGGTACAAGTAACAGGAGTTTTAGTTCTTGCGGTGTTGTGCTTCATGGCATTAAAACGCCTCTGGCCAGAACTAATCTGTCTAGTTATAGGGAGCGCAGGCATCTTAGTAATCGTAGATGGAATATTAAAGCCCTTGTTTGACCGCCATCGTCCGCATGGAAAACTTCTGCCTCTAGGCGGCCCCAGCTTCCCCAGCGGCCATGCCGCAGGATCAGTGGTCTTTTATTTCATGAGTTGTACACTTCTGGCCGCCCACTACCCACAACTGCGCCGACCTTTATTTGTAATTTCCAGCCTCTGGGTTGCTCTAGTCTGGATAAGCACGCTCTATTGCAGAGCACACTGGCCAAGTGACATCCTCGCGGGTGCAGCGGTCGGCTATGCCTGGCTCAGCTTCTGCCTGGCAGGCTTCACCGTCTGGGAGCGGAATAAAAAAGTAAAATCAAAAACAATTCACTAGGCAAGCTTGGGGATCTAGATCATGCTCTATCATCAAAAAATAGGTATAATTGATAACAAGTCACACGCAAGCAATGGCAAGAGATCGGACTCAACTCAACATAAATATTGATCCTGAGTTATTGTTAAAGCTAAAAGCTCAAGCCATCAAGAACGGACAAACATTAACAACTTTTGTAATTGAGCAACTAACAAATGCTTCTGAACTGCAATCAAATAATGATCAACTAGAAAAGAGACTTTTAAAAATAGAAAAACTTCTTAACTTAGACAATAACCCTTCAAAGGACAAAAAAACCATAGGCACTATTTTTACCGACACTGGTGCAAAGAAATATGGAGAAGTTGCAAAGGAATTATTTGATAACCACAGAAAAAAGAGAAAAATTGATGTTCATTTTGCATTGCAAGAACTTGCTTATCACTTAAAACAATACCCCCATAGCAATCCAGAATTAGTCTTCCAGATTCTCCTAGGAAACCATGTTTTAACTGGTTCAGAGATGACATTGGCCTATAAGACTGGCTCTTGTGCAATGAGGTCTGCTCTAAATGATTGGACTAATAGTCCCTTAGAAGAATTAAACGATGCATTCCTAGACGCAGTGATTACAAAAAGTCTTGCGTAAGTTTCTTCTATAACAAATCTTGGTCCTTATTAGCCATTACTTATTAGCCATTAATAGATCCATTAAGCAGTAAGCCAAGTGCAATAATACATACTAAAAAGATAATAGAATTAATTTATTTTCTAGCTTGGTATTTCAACATTGCTTCTAAATGCTGAACTATCTTCTCAAGCTCTTCCACTCTTTTGGGTAGTTCTTCCATTACTCATCAAAATCAAACTTGTCTCTATCCAAAGACGATCGCCTAAAAACAGCTAGAAAGAGATTGAGCTCTAAAACTAATAGTTGAAAATCTCTGTTACATCCCATTGCCCTGAAAGCACTATCAATGAGCTAGGGATAAAACAATGGCCAATCTGGACTTGCGATCCAAGTTCATTTCCTTGGACCTACAAAGAAAAGGAAATTTGCTTGCTTCTGGAAGGAGATGTCACCGTCACCCCCGACGGAGGGGATCCAGTCCGATTTGGGGTCGGGGACCTAGTTGTTTTCCCTTCTGGGATGTCATGCAAGTGGGAGGTACATAAGGCAGTTCGCAAGCACTATCGTTTTGGCAATTAGCAAATCAATGAAATCTCTGAGATCAAGGATTTACTCAACCCTTCCCAAAACTCATATTTACTTCAATTGAAAGAAGCATTCCCTGAGGACAGAGATATACAATTCAACACTTAAGAAGATTTGATTCTTGATCGTTTCTTGTCACTAAAGGATTTTGATAACAATTTTTTTCAATGATCGACAAAATCCCTTCTTCAAGTTCTTGGATTAATTCATCCTGGAAAGCTTTTCGATTTTCAAGTGTTGGGGGTTCATACCCTGACTCTTGAATATCTAAAAGAAGAGCCAAAATCGTTCGATGAAACAAGGGATGACGTAAGGACATTCTCAGGCATTAAGAAGGGGTACGTATTTCGATGTCCCCAGTTGAGTCCAGCTCTTATTTTTTAAACCCACGAGCTTAGACTTCTATTTAATTTATAGCTAACCAAGAACAACACCCCAAGAGTCAAAACACCTCTTCCTATCTTTACTGACCAAAGGAAACTCAAAAGCTATTTAATGACTGAGCTTTGAGCGATAAGACTAAATCCTTTCGAACCTATTCACGAATTCTTATAACCTGCTATATCCACACTTAGTCTCAAAGATTTTAATAGGAAGACCTGTTGCATCCATAGCATCTTTGCATTTTTGGCCAACTGTGCCATAAACCTCAACTGTGAATCCATCCCCTAACTGCGCATGACCTTGCAAATACGCTCCAACTGGTGGATTGGTTAGGTGTGCAAGAAAAGCAGCATCATTTTTGTAGACCTCTGACCATGTAAAGCAAAGGGGATTCTCTGGGTCTTGATCAAACGTGTGATGCAACATGCCTGGCTCAGAAGCCTCTACCGCGGCATCAGTTTTACTAGCAAGTTCTAAATATTCCTGAACTTTTCCTGGCTTAACTTGGATACGAGCAATAAGGATAAAAGGGGTTGAAGCATCAAATGTAGGCATGGTAAGTTCCATATGAATTAATGAACATCTTATATATCAAGAGCTATTGCTGAAATCAACTTCTTTGTCTTCATAAGCCAAAAAAAGGTGGCCCAAATATGACCACCTTTCCTATTTTGTTAATGGAATCTTGAAATCAGAATTGGTAACGAAGACCAGTAAATAAATTCACTGTACTTGCATCAATATCATTGCCATCAAGATCGATTTCTCCAACATTCAGATAAGTAACTTCTGCAAATCCATCTGTTTTCTCAGCTAGCTCATAACTGACTCCAGCTTTTAGTTGCCATGAGAATGCACTGTCTTTTCAGTGTCGCCAAGAGATATTTCGGAATAGCTAAAGTCATCAATTCAACCTCCATAATCCCTATCCAAGCTCCAATGTAAGGGGTGAATTTAGAGCCAGAATTCCCTACAAAGCTACGAAGTACAGTGATCATGAATCGCTTAAGAGTTGCATCTCCAACTTGACTCCCATAAGTCAATTGTCTTGATTGTTTTGGTAATATTAAAAAATGCTTGAAAGGCAATAATTTTTCTCGTTCTGGCGGCCTTTCTATATCAATAAGAAGCACATATCACTATCTTTAGAAAGCAATTTTTCTATCTATAGACTTCCCGTTCAGTTCCTAAAATTACAAGAAAAAAGTCTTGTGCCTTTAACGCTATAGATCGATCTCTTTAACCCCAATACTCCTTGAAAGCCTTTCTGAGGCATGCTCAATTCAGACTGAAAGATGCTTAGTAAGTTATATTCACACTGTCCCCATACCAAGCACTTCACCTAAATCCATTGCTATAATTAATACAAACCACTGATCAATGAACAATTGCATTTGAATGATTAGAAGCGATTAAAAGGAATTTACAAAATCCGTTCACACTTTTGAGGCTCTAAATGACTAAAGAAAAGAGACCAAATCCTATGAAGGATTTTCTAGACAAATTCTTTGATTTATGTAAGGAATATCAGCAGGAAATACAACCACACGAAATGGCAGAGATTTTAAGAGACTATGCAGAAAGGTTGGATGGGTGATAAAAAAGGCCTACCACTTCTCCTGTCTTGTATTCAATAGAAAATAATGCCCGATAAACCTTCGAAATGGATCACCTCCCTGCGCGAAGAAATTCAACAGAAATGTGGCGAAGGATGGATGGTCCGCGGCATAGGGAAAGGTCTTATTCAAAAGGTTCAGCTAACAGTTCGTTTTGAGGATGGCAACCGAACCAGCATTGTTCTTGGGCCAAAGGCCAAGAGCGATCCAGATTTTGTTCCATGGGTAGGAACAAGTGCGGGATGGATATTGAAAATCTCTACAGATATTTCGCTAATAATGAAATCTCAAGGGAAGGGATTAGCTGAAGCATATGAACTAGTGAAACAAAAGAACGAATCTGGATTAAATGGTTCACTCGACTGGGAACAACTAGCTAGAAAATTCAAATCACATAAAACAAGTAATGGGAAGAAAGGATCACGAGTTTGGAACCGGAACTACCGAACTCCTATTGCCCGCACATTGCTTATCCTTACTGGCGAAACTTCTGTATCAAGTGGCTACTTGGTTTTGAAAAACCTTGTTGAACGTCATGGAGGAGAGCCTGGCTCGGCAAGCCGACGATTCCGGATCCAATACGCAGCGGAATTCCTACGCTTTGCCTTTAAACATGGGGCTAATAGAAGTTGGCTTCCACCAGAGGATCTGAATACATTCATTGGAGAGAAGCCAACTATGGATCAACTGAGGGAGAATGAGAACAAGAGTGACCCTTACTAAGCAACCTCCACACTCACTAAATTCATACAGTCCATTCCCCAAGAATAATTGATATGACTGAAAAAATCTCTTACCAGATCATAAAAGCGGAATTTGGGTAATGGAAAGCGAACAATCAACTCAACCAATGAATCTCAGCGATTTCTGAAAAGCCATACCAGCAAAATATAATTTCGAATATATTTAGTTGCGATATCTACCGGAACAAATCATGCGCAGATCGTCTAATATGAGCATAATCTCAGCTTTTAAAAATTTATAAATAATTGCTATAACTAGTTTTTAACCGGTAATTAGCTATAAATCGAACTGCTTCGGAAAACCGACCGTCACATTCCGTAATACTTACTGTTATAGTTCGTTACAGTTCAATTCTATTGATCGTCGCCTTTCTCTTCTTCTTATGAAAAACTCTGATCAACTCAATTCAATTGCTAATCCTCGTCTAGCCGAGCGTCTTAATGGTTGGGCAGCAATGATGGGATTTTGGGCTTTGATTGGTGCCTATGTATCAACAGGGCAAATCCTTCCTGGAATTGTTTAAACAATGGAATTTAATCCTTTCAAACCATTCAAACAATTTATTGAAGGGATCTATAAGAGATCCAACTAATCCTCTTTCAAAATAATCCTAAAATGAGCATTGGTACATTATTTCTAGCATCCATATCTACTGGAATCATTACCCAGGATGAATTGGGATGGATAACTAGAAATCAATTAGAGTTCTCTAGATGTGAACAATCAATAGCTTTAAAACTGGGCCAATTAATAGATTCAGGTCAGCTCCAACTTGGATGCAGAATTTGAATCTTATAATAGGAAATTTTAATGTTCTTATCTAATCATTATGACAACATCATCTCTAATACTTAATCAAGATCTCTTTAGAGATCGTCAATTCTTACGGACTGGATTGTTCCTAAGCATTTCATTGCTTGTAGTATTGATTGGAATTGAGTTCCACTATCAATATCTTCATAATCCAGCAGTTCACATTTTCTTTCAATCAAAAGGACTTTTCCTTTTCTAATCAAAGAGTCAAATCTAATTATTTCCAATCTGCTAAAGATTAAAATGCCTGAAAAAGTTTCTAATGCTCTAAGCTCACCATTTCGAGAGTTAGTTGAATTCTCTTTCTTTTGTGTCATCGGCATAACTGCTGGATGGATAGGTCTTTTGTGAATTTCTTCTCGGTAATCTATTTCGCTTCTGTAGCGGCATTGTTATACATCGCAGCATTTTTTGTGAGAATCCTTTCAAGAAGAAGATCAACTAATTGATTTGCATTGCTTTTCTAATTCAAAACGAATTTCCTCTATTTTTTATTTACTGCTATGTCTTTAGGTGAACTTCAAGCATCTGTAGATAATTTTTCTGCATGGAAAGCAATCCTGTGGTGTTTTTATCCGATAGCTACTCTTGTTCTATTGGAATTGCTCTTAAGACAAATTGATGATGACGATGATCAAGATGGAGGAAAGATGATTCCAGTCATGCAAGGTGCTCAGTAAGAAGATTTTCAAGTATTGATTTGACCTTTTTGCTTAGAATTACTCCTCTAACCTCCTAATCCCTTTCTTTATATCGCCATACCCTGCAAAGCTTTTCTGAGGCACAATGAAGACAGGCTTAAGAACTGCTAGCCGGTTCCATACACACCAAATACACACCCTGTAATCCACTAAAAACCCTTGATATGACTGAAATCAACTACTGGCTAATGAAAAGCGGCATTTGAGTGGTGGAAAGCGATTACAAGGAATTGGAAAAATCCATACAAACTAAATACACACTTTTCGTTGATTTCTAAAGAGTAGAAAAAAGCCGCCATTCAACACTTAGGAAAATTTGATTCTTGATCATTCCTTGTCAGTGAAGGGTTTTGATAGCAACCGATCGCAGCTAGTCAAGAATTTCTATTCAAACTTTATTCAAACTTGCATCCAAGAGATTAATCACAAGTAAGTATCACTAAGAATTAGGGAACTCGACAAGTATTAGAGAATACTTAAATCCAATATTATGTATTTATTGAGACTCAATATAGTTAGGCTATCAAGATAAAGCTCTATTTTAGTGGAAAATGTACCAGAAAGAACAATAAGTATCTTCATTAATCTATATGTTTAAATCACTTTTATAAGGTTCACATGAAAAATTCCATCAGCACAAAACAGCTAAATAGAGTTAAAGCAATCGTTAGGCATTTTAAAAATTCTCCTCCACAAGGATATAGGTATATATCTGCATCGATAATGCGACCTCTTAAAAATAGAATCGATGACTATTGGAGCCGTGAGATTGAACTTCACAATAGAGAATATGAAATATAAATATTTTAATCACAATTATTTTCTAAAAGATTTCTTGACCAACCTTGAATCTTGATGATCTCGCAATTTCTAATGTCTCTTTCTTGGGAAGAACTTCAATCAAACTTTCATACGGATCAAGCTCGTTGGCTATCAAACAAGATTCATATGGTTCTAATTCTACAAAAAATTGCTCATCATGAGAATTCATAAATAATTGATAGAGACTATTGATTGAAAGAAAAGAATTTATAGGAGCCAAAAGGCTCCTATAAAGGTAATTAAAATATGCCTGGAACTATTTGCCCTGTAGTGGCATATGTTCCAATTGCCACTAGAAACCCAAGCATTGCTGCCCATCCATTATATTTTTCAGCTTTCTCACTCATCAGATCTTTAGCAGTCATAAGAAATCTCCAAAAAAAGGATAATCAAAAGATATCAAAATAAGCACTTAGTCACTGTAATGAAAAATACATTTCATATCGATTGATCAAGTTTTTATTCATTCTCTAGTTTGGAATGATATCAATAGCTACAAACTGCTTCAAATTAGTATAAATTATAGCCAATAGTGTTCAGGCTTCAAAAGCTTTCATAGAGATCATCTTTGACAGTGTAAATAACTACATAATTGAACGATTTATTGCTTTAAATTAGTTTAGTTGAAAGAAATTGTTTTTACGAATGGCATCAGAAGCAGGTACACAAGAATGTTATGCATTACTAAAAGTCAAAGTAAATATTGAAGAGGCAATAAAATTGATAGCAAAACCAAAGCATGCAGAACATATAAAACAGCAATTACTAGCTGTTCACAACCAGCTTGAAGGCATGCATGAACTTAAAAGACGCGTTGTTCAGTCAAATGCTGAATCTTCAATCTAAGGAATTTGACCTTATAGACCTGAGAGAGAGATTAAAGACTGTTTAACAGATCTCAATAAGCTAAAAAGAAGTTGAGCTCGAAAAAATTAATTGGCAATCTCAATCACATCACCCTGCCCTGAAAGCACTATCAACGAGTTAGGGATAAAGGAATGGCCAATATGGACTTGTGATCCAAGTTCATTTCCTTGGACATATAGCGATAAGGAGACTTGTTTAATTCTGGAAGGAGATGTGACGGTGACGCCTAACGAAGGTCAGCCTGTCAGGTTTGGGGTCGGGGATCTAGTTGTCTTTCCCAAAGGAATGTCTTGTACATGGGAAGTACATAAAGCAGTCCGAAAGCACTATCGTTTTGGTGACTAGAAAATCTATGAACCCCTGAGATCGAAGGTTTACCCAAACCGCCCATTTTCGCCCAAATCCCTTGCTATGACTGAGATAAACTACTGGATCATGAAAAGCGGCATTTGAGTGGTGGAAAGGGATTACAAGGAATTTGAAAAATCCGTTCACACAAAGTTCACACCACTCTTTTCATGACTGGCGGTGTTCTATCAATGCCTCAGATAGCGAGCCAAGCCAAGAGCAATACATAGACCTATTCCAACGTTCCAAATCAAAGCTTGATTTCTTAGAAGCCAACGAATCATTCCGTCAGGACTTTCTTTCTAAAGAGATTCTGGCAAAGCAGAATTAGATTTCGAATCTCCCCATGGACCAATATTGAATGGAAGCATTTCGCGCCAACCACCTGTCTTAGAAAGCTTCCTATCTGCTTCCTTAATTTGTTTAATAGTCCTTAATTCTCCCATTGCCAAGCCAGTAAGCATTGGGAATTCTTGTATTAATTTCCCTACTGGCTTTTTATTGACGAAATTAAAACTCTGAATAGTCTTCTTGCCAGCTTTGTCATATCCAATAACTGTGAAATAAAAATCAGCTTCTTTTCCTAATTGCGAACCTCCCATTCCTCCCGCGACTCCACCACCTATCAATCCAGGCAGGCAAAGAACTACTGTCCAACATGTAGCAATTGCTCCTGCAACAACTCCTGCAGTTGCTCCCCCAGTAGCACCAACTGCAGAGGCGGCCTTATTGTGCTCCTCAAAACCCCCTGTGTACCACTGTGCAATTCTGTGCTGAGGCATAAATCCATTCGGGCCAGTAAAGCCTTTCCCATCAAGAGAAATTTTGCAATCAACACCTCCACAGAGTGCGTCGTAAACCCCTGCCATTGCAATCCCATTACTTTGAACTAATGAGATTGCTAAACCAACAGCTAAAAGCCTCTTAGAAGATCTCATAAAATTTCCCTATTCAAAACTTACTTCTAAATATAAATATAATCCAAGTGATTGAACTCAACTCTTAGAAGTCCTAAAAACAACAACCAGTCCTTCCCTTCAATGGGTGCAATCAGAACTAAGTTATTAATATCTCAATAGAGATTAAATAATCTTTCTACCCCAACTTTCACCAAAGCCCTTGCTATGACTGAGAATATCTCCTATTGGCTAATGAAAAGCGAGCCCAATGTCTATAGCATCAAAAACCTTGAGAAAGAAAAAACCACTATTTGGGATGGAATACGTAACTACCAAGCAAGAAACTTTATGCGTTCAATGAAAATTGGAGATATTGCTTTTTTTTATCACTCAAACTGTAAAGTTCCAGGGATAGTTGGATTAATGGAGGTTACCAAGTTAAATATAGTTGACCCAACACAATTTGATCCTAAATCAAAGTACTTTGATTCAAAGTCCAAGAAAGAATTTCCTAGATGGGATTGTGTGGAAGTGAAATATCTAGGTGAATACGAGAAAGGGTTGAGTTTAGAAGACTTAAAGAATCTCTATAAGCCTAATGAACTTCAGGTTGTCAGAAAAGGCAATAGACTTTCAATAATTCCAGTTTCAATTTCAACAGCAGAAGAGATGAAAATTACACTTGGAAAATTCAAGTAATTCTTTTACAGGCAAGTCTTATATATTTGCTATTAATTATTAATTTAGTATAGTCTAGAGAAAAAATCACTAAATTTAAACGACATATATCCTTTTCCTTAGCCAACACAAATCAGCAATCATGCTCCATTTTCGATAAATGATTCAAGGCTAAACATATTCCCAACATAAAGTCTTGTAATAGTCCGAGATTCAACACCATGTTGAACTAAAAAACCTGCCAATGCCGCTTGAATAAGTCTGTATTGATCCCAATTTGGATAACGCTCTATAAAACTTGCCATAGCCAGTTGCAATTGCAATGGCAACTGAGCCTCAAAACTCACCACACTACTTTCTTGATCCAACTTCTGGGTTCCGAAATCCTCGGAGAGAATAGATAAAGCTGGGGTATCTTCCGAAACCAGAGATTCCAAAGCTACATTTTCCATCATGCAAAACTTGTGCAACGACAACTAGTTCTCCACATGCAGCCCGACTAGTCAAGTGACTCGCAACATGGATAGTCTCACCACGTCCGAAGTTAAGACTCTTGATTTTGCAGGCAATCACCATTAGCCCTACAACACCAATCCATATAGCTGAGAATAAGTCGAAGTCAATCAAATCAAAACTTATCCGACTTTTTCCACAACGCCTAGTCAACAATTAAATTCAAGCCCTATGGCTGTGGAAAAGCTGTGAAATACCTCTTCAGGTTAGGGGAAAGAAAGAGGCATTTTTTGTTATAAGGCAAACTAATCAATACAAGGAATCCCACATTTTTCTCATTGCTGTAACGAATTCTTCAGCAGCTGGGGCAGGCCAAAAAACTTCAAACCCCCTAGAAAAACCACTAGGCCCTTGCCCTTGAAGGATGAGCCTTAGGCTCCATGTCTCTCTATCTCCTTCAAGGCAAGCCCATAGAGACTGTCTTTCAATTTCTATGGAGACAGCCTCCTGAGGCATTAATTCGCCTAATTGCACTTGATATTGCGAAACAAGGTCTGTAAAAACCTCAACCAAGAGAAATCCCTCACTTTCGGTAAGTTCAACCGCCCATATTTCTCCTGCAATTAAGACTGGATAATCTCCACGTAAAGGATCTCTGGCCAATCGCCATCCAGGACCCTCGTCTTGCTGCAAGATCAACCAGGTAGTAAGTCTGGTTGATCTTGCTCATCACTGAGCTCAACAATGGCCCTCTGGACAGGCTTTACACTTGATTCCTCTAAAAGTCCATCGAAGTCATCGAACCTTCGCTGCTTCGCACGAAAAGCTATACGAACGGTTGTTAAATACCTATTTGTGGAATGACGTATAAGGCTCTCTCCTCGTTTAGCAAGATCTTTCGAGTCCAATCCAGAGTTAAGCACTTAAAAATCTATATCTCCTTTAATTCTA
Organism: Prochlorococcus sp. AG-409-L14; assembly: GCA_003215545.1. Lineage (GTDB taxonomy): Bacteria > Cyanobacteriota > Cyanobacteriia > PCC-6307 > Cyanobiaceae > AG-409-L14. The sequence continues at coordinate 57,675 of QCKF01000001.1, forward strand.
GTTGAAAGGGGTGAGTTAGATATCAAAAAGTTTCTATGAAAGGTTTTTCCAGTGGAAAAAACCTTTCATCTACTCCAGGAGCACGCAGAACTGTTCGTCTACCCAATCCAAGTTCAGCTAGCGGCACCACAATTAGCCCCATCAAACGATGAACCTGATTCATATGTTGAGCATCTATACAATCAATCAGAATCATTCCACAAGCACGTTCCATTACACAATGTTTTATTGGGTTCAAATCTTTTTGAAGTAATGGCTCTTCTCTATAAAAAGAAAAGATCAAGCACTGCAACCTATCCATTGTTAAAACGTCCCTTACTCTCATATAGCACTAAAGCTGCATATGGACACACAAATCAATCCAAATAGCAGCTCTGCTATTAATTCATCGACAGATAAAGGTACATTGGCAATAGATCTTGGAAACACCACAACAGTAGTTGCCTTTCAAGGTGAATTCGATCAAAAGCCAAGACTTTTAGATCTACCTCCTATTACAAGAATATCTGGCGAAATACCTAGCTTGATATGGTTTGGCAATCAATCAATGGATCAAATATTTATTGGGCAACAAGTTATCGAAATGGGACTAAATAACAGAGAGAGCTTAGAGCTTTCAAGTGATTTCAAACGATGGATAGGTTCAAATAAACTCAATCCACATAGCGATAAAAATCTAAGTCCTGAGGCAGCAGGCGAGATAATATTGAAAGAAATCTGGACTAGAATGCCAGAAAACCTGGATATAAAAAGGCTAGTATTAACTGCTCCAGTAGATACTTATAAATCTTATAGAAGTTGGCTCCAGAAGGTTTGCAACAAGCTTCCTGTCGAAGAGATTGCACTTGTAGATGAACCTACTGCTGCTGCATTAGGAGCAGGTCTTCCACCAGGATCAAAACTTTTAGTAGTTGATATTGGGGGGAGCACTAGTGACCTTTCATTAGTTGAACTTGAGGGTGGAGAAGGGCGTCCAGATCCTGTAGCACAACTTATGAGATTTAATGGAGTAGATCTGGAAGGAAAAACAAAACAAGTTCTTCGCTGTGCGAAAGTTCTCGGGAAGGCAGGCTTCAGCATTGGGGGGAGAGATATAGATCGTTGGATAGTTAGTCATATTTATCCTCAAACTCCTATTAATGAAAGTCTGTTAAATGCAGCAGAGAAGCTTAAATGTAAATTAAGTGAAGGTATTATTAGAGAAACACAGGTGATAACATCATCTACAGATGACAATATTTATACTCTTAGACTTTCTAGAGACGCATTTGAAGAGTTACTAAATCAACAAGGTTTAATTAGGGTTTTAGATTCACTTTTAGAGAATACCTTAGCAGGTGGCCGTGCCAACAGTTGCACGCTAGAGGATCTTGAAGGTGTCGTTCTTGTAGGAGGAGGTTCACGTATACCTTTAATCCGTAAGTGGTTAGAAGAAAAAGTACATCCAACACCTCTTCTGACCCCACCTGCAGTCGAAGCAGTTGCAGTAGGTGCATTAAAACTTACTCCAGAAGTAACAATAAGGGATGTACTAAGTCGTGGAGTATCTCTTCGCTGTTGGGATCAAAGAACACAAAGGCACATTTGGCACCCACTATTTTTTGCAGGCCAGCCCTGGCCAACTAATAGACCATTAGAAATAGTTCTTTCCGCAAGTAGAGATAATCAAACAGAATTAGAATTAACTATTGGTGAACCTGAGATTGAAGGTAATCATGAGGTAATTTATACAAATGGTATCCCAACTATTCAATCCATTTCAACTGAAAAAAGATTTATACCCTGGTCAAACAATCCAACATCAATAAAACTTGATCCACCAGGAAAAATAGGAGAAGACTGCCTAAGAATTAGATTTAGTATTGACAATAACTCCAAGCTAATTATGGAAGCAATAGACATGAGAAATAATCAAGACTTAACTAAAGAAGCATTAGGTTCAGTGAAATAATCTAAATAGTCTTTCTTCCCATAGTCAATTCAAAAGCATCAGCTAGTTTCATTCTTAATCAGATAAACCCCTTCTTCTTCATCTATATCTCTAAGCCTCAATTCAATTGATTCAGTTCTTCGCGTTGGCACCTTTCGTCCATAAAAATCAGGTTGAACAGGCAACTCTCTATGCCCTCTGTCAACCATAACTAGCAACATTACTCGTTGAGGACGTCCCCATACCTGTAAAGCTTCAAGTGCAGCTCTAACTGTCCTCCCAGTAAAAATCACATCATCAACTAAAAGGATCTCTCGACCTTCCACACTTGCGGGCAAATCAGTTGGTTCAACCATCCGAGTTCCTACTCGAACCAGGTCATCTCTATGAAAAGTCGGATCAAGAGTGCCCTGCGCGATTGAATGCCCAGTAATAGCCTCTAACTCTTTAGCTAAAACTCTTGACAAATGAACTCCTCTTGTAGGGATTCCAAGCAGCAAAAGAGACTCACTATTAGAGATAGCCTCAAGAACTTGTGAGGCCAAGCGTTTCAGAGTTCGACTCAACTCTTTTTCCGAAAGAATCTCAACCCTGTCATTTCGAGGGAAGTCTGTCATTGAAAAGTTCGATGGAGACTGATTTTATGCTCAAAACTACAAAACGCATATTCCGTTGCATTGGCAAAAGCTGACGGAAGACAAGTCAAAATCCAACCCAAAAACGTTTAGAGGAAGTAATTTGATATTTAGGCACCAATTAAAGCGGAGTCATTCCCTGCAAAATGCCAAAAAGTAGTTCGATAAAAACACTTCGTTATGGCCCTATAGCGCCTGTAGTGCTAGTAATACTTGATGGATGGGGACATAGTGAAGAGATTGCCCACAATGCCATTGGGAAGGCTCATACCCCTGTAATGGATGCCCTCTGGCATGCATATCCACACACACTAATAGAAGCAAGTGGAGCCAATGTTGGACTTCCAGACAACCAAATGGGAAACTCTGAGGTAGGGCATCTAACCATCGGAGCAGGACGAGTCATACAACAAGAGCTAGTCAGAATCAGCAATACAGTAAGAACAGGCGCCTTAAATGAGACACTAGCTCTTAAGCAGATTGCTCAAAAAGTTAAAGATAAACAAAGTACTCTTCATTTAATCGGCCTTTGCTCCGATGGGGGCGTACACAGTCACCTAAATCATCTCAAAGGACTAATAGATTGGGCATCTAGTGAAGGCATAAAAAAAGTTGCTATTCACGCTATTACAGATGGAAGAGACACCCCTGCAAAGAGTGCTGAAACATATTTGGATTCTATTCAAACAAAACTAAATTCCAATGGGATTGGAGAACTTGCCACTATATGTGGAAGGTATTGGGCCATGGATCGTGATCATCGTTGGGAAAGAACATCAAAGGCATATGAGCTCTTAACAAATCCCGAGTTTAAAATTACTAAATCCACACCAAAAGAGATTCTAAAAAATAGTTATGAAGCAGGGATTACAGATGAGTTTCTAGAACCAGTACGTCTATCCGAATCTTTTTTAAAGGAAGGAGATGGCCTACTAATGTTTAACTTCAGGCCTGATAGAGCAAGGCAACTAATACAAGCTTTAACTCTTAACGATTTTGAAGGTTTTGAAAGGAACTATCAACCCAAATTAGATGTGGTTACGTTTACTCAATACGAAGGAAAACTTCCTGTGGATGTAGCTTTTCCACCGGAATCATTAGACCATCTTCTAGGACAAGTGGTTGCAGACCATGACCTCCTTCAATACCGAACTGCAGAAACAGAAAAATACCCTCATGTAACTTATTTTTTAAATGGTGGAATAGAAAAACCATTAAATGGGGAGCATAGACATCTTGTTCCATCACCAAGAGTTGCTACCTACGACTTGTCTCCAGAAATGTCAGCAGGTGTACTAACAAACTCCTGTATTCAAGCTATTGAGAAAGGAGTTTATTCACTGATAGTTATTAATTATGCAAACCCAGATATGGTTGGACATACAGGAGTAATGAAAGCAGCCCAATTAGCAATAGAGAAGGTTGACTCATGTATAGGAAAACTTCTTGATTCAATTGGAAAAATGGGTGGCACAATGCTCATAACAGCAGATCATGGAAATGCAGAAATCATGCAAGGACCTGATGGTCAGCCTTGGACTGCTCACACTACAAACCCTGTCCCAGTAATTTTGATTGAAGGAGAGAAAAGAAAATTAAATGGTCATGGTAACTCTATTGAGTTAAGAAAAGGAGGAGGCCTGGCAGACATAGCCCCTACATTGCTTCAATTACTCGAGTTACCGAAACCTGATGCCATGACAGGTTATTCATTAATTAAGCCTATTGAAGCGGCTTCTATTTCCTCGTTAATACCTCAACCTGTCTAAATAAACTTGATATGACTTAGGATCTTTTATTAATAAATAGGTTGTAATATAGAAGAATGATAACTTCAGTACTCTCTTGGGCTTGGGTTGCAACTGGTGTAATCCTAATGTTACTGGTTCTTTTACATAGCCCTAAAGGCGATGGAATGGGAGGGATTGCCGCAAGTGGAAGCTCTATGTTCACAAGTGCTAGTAGTGCAGAAGCTAGTCTTAAAAGAACCACCTGGACTTTTCTCGCCTTATTTCTTACTCTTGCAATTATATTAAGTGCAAGATGGCTAACATAGGCCTAATTAAACATCTAACTAACATTGGGAGATTCACGAGTCCATCTTAAATAATTAAATAATCCATACAAAACAAAGAAGAGGCAGAAATGAAACTATATTTATTTTTACTATTAATTCAACCAATAATATTTGGCAGCAATGCATATGGGAAGTATAAAATCTGCAAAATAATTTATGAACAAAATCATCTAACTTCCATGAAACATTTAAATTGCAATCAAATTGGATATAAGCATGATAACAACCAACAGCCAATATACAACGAGCCTATTTTCTCATGCTGTGAATTAAATTTCAGAGACAGTAAAAATGTCAACTAAATACACATAAGCAAATTCATAAGAAGAGAAAATTGCAAATAAAATGCCCTAATACCATTGATTTCACTAGAGATGAGATTATCTTTTAAATTGTTTTCTCCTGAGTTATCTCAGAGTAAAAAAAAGGACTGGCAAAAACCAGTCCCGATAAAATGTTAATTTTTGATGATGGAGGGAGATTCATCAATAGTCGAAATCTCCTCCCATTCCTCCACCTGCTCCAGCAGCAGGGGCATCTTTCTTCTCAGGCATGTCAGCGACAATGCATTCAGTAGTTAAAACCATTCCTGCAATTGAAGCAGCATTCTGAAGACCAGAACGAGTAACTTTTGCAGGGTCAACTATCCCTGCAGCCAACATATCCACATACTCACCAGTAGCTGCATTATAACCATCACTAATTGGCTTACTTTTTACATTTTCAGCAACTACTGCTCCATTTGCACCTGCATTTTCAGCAATTCTCATTAAAGGAGAAGTAAGTGCAGCTTCAACAATATTTGCACCTATCAACTCCTCACCTGCCAGTGAAGTTTTAGCCCATTCCTGAAGTGTAGGGGCCAAATGGGCCAAAGTAGTTCCTCCACCAGGGACTATCCCTTCTTCTACTGCTGCCTTAGTAGCATTAATTGCATCTTCTAATCTAAGTTTCTTATCTTTCATTTCTGTTTCTGTAGCTGCTCCAACCTTTACTACTGCAACCCCACCAGCGAGTTTGGCTAGTCGCTCTTGAAGTTTTTCCTTGTCATAAGTTGAGTCAGTCTCATCCATTTGCTTTTTAATTTGTTCACAACGAGCCTGAACTGCTCCTTCGTTCCCTTCTGCAACAATGGTACTTGTATCTTTGTTAATTGTTACTCGACGTGCAGTACCAAGCATCTCTAATTTGGCATTTTCTAATTTCAGGCCTGCGTCTTCTGTAATCAATTGACCATTAGTAAGAACAGCCATATCTTCAAGCATTGCCTTTCTGCGATCACCAAAACCAGGAGCTTTAACAGCAGCAACATTCAGTACACCACGCAGACGATTAACAACCAAAGTTGCAAGTGCTTCTTTCTCAATATCTTCAGCAATAATCAACAGTGGTTTACCAGTACGAGCAATCTGTTCTAATACAGGAACAAGATCTTGTACTAGACCAATTTTCTTATCTGTAAGAAGAATGTAAGGCTCATCTAATACTGCCTCCATTCGCTCAGTATCTGTTGCAAAATAAGGGGAAATATATCCCTTATCAAATCTCATACCTTCAGTAACTTCTAATTCAGTCGTCATTGATTTACCTTCTTCTAAGGAAATAACTCCTTCTTTACCTACCTTGTCCATAGCATTAGCAATCATCTGCCCTACTTCTTCATCATTACCTGCAGCAATAGTTCCGCATTGTGCAATTGCATTACTATCACTAATTGGCTTTGAATGTTCCTCGATCTTTTTAACAAGAAAATCAGTTGCCTTATCAATACCCTTTTTCAGAGTGATTGCATTAGCACCCGCCGCAACATTGCGAAGACCAGCTTTAACCATTGCATGGGCTAAAACAGTTGCTGTTGTGGTTCCATCTCCTGCAGCATCATTTGTCTTCGATGCAGCCTGGCGTATAAGAGCAACACCTGTATTCTCAATGTGATCCTCGAGTTCAATTTCTTTAGCAATGGTTACACCATCGTTAATGATCTGAGGAGCCCCAAATTTTTTCTCCAGAACCACATTGCGGCCCTTCGGTCCAAGGGTGACGGCCACAGACTCGGCCAATATGTCAATGCCACGCTCGAGTGCACGACGGGCTTGCTCGTTGTAAATGATGCGCTTAGCCATAGGAGGCGTTTTCCTTGTAAAAGAAAGGTTGTGAAAAGTAAGAAATCAGTCTTGTTGTGATTGGAAGCCGAAAGCTTTAGTTAACGACGGCAAGAATGTCTTTTTCAGATAAAAGCACATACTCATCGCCACCAAGCTTGATGTCGGTACCTGCATATTTGCTGTATAAGACTTTGTCTCCCACACCTATCTCAGGAGACTGGCGGGAACCATCGTCATTTCGCTTGCCAGGACCTACCTGGGCTACCTCGCCAACTTGTGGCTTTTCTTTTGCCGTATCTGGAAGGAGTATTCCTCCAGCGGTCTTCTCTTCTGATTCAGAGACTTTGACAAAAACACGGTCTCCTAGTGGCTTAACAGTGGAGACGCTGAGAGAAACAGCTGCCATGGATGAATGCAGGAGCAACAACAGGGCGCAGAAGCGCCTCAATACAGCAAGAGAGTAATTACTCAATGCCGATGTGTGACAACCTATGCGCAGCACCCTCCAACCGACCACTGTCCCACTGTGCGGTTGACCGAACACTGCACGACTTATTCAGGCAAAGTGGTAATGTTGCGCCGCTCTGGAGCGCATGCGATTAAGACCCGCTCCCTCAAATTTCTAAGCTTGTTATGGCCGCTGCTTCTACCGCCTCCACTGGAACCAAGGGAGTTGTACGTCAGGTAATTGGCCCGGTTTTAGATGTCGAATTTCCAGCCGGAAAACTTCCAAAAATTCTTAATGCTTTACGAATCGAAGGAAAAAATCCTGCTGGGCAAGAAGTTGCTCTGACAGCCGAGGTTCAGCAATTGCTTGGAGATCATCGAGTAAGAGCAGTTGCGATGAGCGGAACAGATGGGCTAGTTCGTGGAATGGAAGCTAAAGACACAGGAGCTCCAATATCTGTTCCTGTAGGCGAGGCAACTTTGGGACGGATTTTCAATGTTTTAGGTGAACCAGTTGATGAACAAGGGCCTGTAGCCACATCAACGACCTCGCCAATTCATAGGCCAGCTCCAAAACTTACTGATCTCGAAACAAAGCCAAAAGTTTTTGAGACTGGAATCAAAGTTATTGATCTATTAGCTCCTTATAGACAAGGCGGAAAAGTAGGCCTATTTGGAGGAGCAGGGGTTGGTAAAACTGTTCTTATTCAGGAACTAATTAATAACATCGCTAAAGAACATGGTGGTGTTTCCGTTTTTGGAGGAGTAGGAGAAAGGACTAGGGAAGGCAATGACCTTTATGAAGAATTCAAAGAATCTGGGGTTATTAACCCTGATGATTTGCCCAAATCAAAAGTAGCGCTTTGCTTTGGACAAATGAACGAACCGCCTGGAGCTCGCATGAGAGTGGGGCTCTCGGCTCTTACAATGGCCGAACATTTTCGTGATGTTAATAAGCAAGACGTATTGCTATTTGTAGACAATATTTTCCGCTTTGTTCAAGCAGGTTCTGAGGTTTCAGCACTTCTTGGTCGCATGCCTTCAGCTGTGGGATATCAACCAACATTAGGCACTGATGTAGGAGAACTTCAGGAACGCATTACTTCGACACTAGAAGGGTCAATCACTTCAATCCAGGCGGTTTATGTCCCAGCAGATGACCTAACAGATCCTGCACCAGCAACTACTTTTGCTCACCTTGACGCAACCACAGTTTTGGCCAGGGCACTAGCAGCCAAAGGTATCTATCCAGCTGTTGATCCCCTTGATTCAACAAGCACAATGCTTCAGCCTTCAGTTGTGGGAGATGAACACTACAGAACCGCTAGAGCCGTTCAATCCACCCTCCAACGTTATAAAGAATTACAAGACATCATTGCAATTCTTGGATTAGATGAACTATCTGAAGAAGACCGTAGAACAGTTGATCGTGCAAGAAAAATCGAGAAATTCCTGTCTCAACCTTTCTTTGTGGCAGAAATATTTACTGGCATGTCAGGCAAATATGTCAAACTAGAAGAAACAATACAAGGATTTAATATGATCCTCTCTGGTGAACTTGATCAATTGCCAGAGCAGGCTTTCTACTTAGTTGGAAATATCGAGGAAGTCAAAGCTAAAGCTGAAAAAATAAATTCAGAAGCTAAAACTTAACCAAAGCCACCGCCACCCTTTAGGCCTTTAAGGCCCCTAAAGAGCTCCTTAAAGGCGCTTGATTAGCTCCGAATCACTTTCTCCTACTTCACCCAACACACCCTCTTCTGAAACCATGTCCCTCACCCTCCGAGTGCTGGCACCCGACCAGAGCGTGTTTGATGGCACAGCAGAAGAAGTAATCCTTCCAAGTACCACAGGTCTAGTAGGAATACTTCCAGGCCATATATCAATGGTTACAGCCCTAGACATAGGCGTATTAAGAGTCTTGTCAAATGGTACGTGGAATTCAATTGCACTGATGGGAGGCTTTGCCGAAGTTGAAGCCGATGATGTAACGGTGCTAGTTAATGGCGCTGAGCTAGGCAACAAAATCGACCCATCAAATGCAGAGAAAGAGTTAGAGGATGCCAAAAGCGAACTCCTACAACTAGAAAATCAAACAACCACAACATCTCCTGAAAAGATAAAGGCCCAGCAAAAACTAAATAGAGCCCGAGCAAGACTTCAAGCAACTAGCAAAAACAGTTAATCCAGTAAAAGAGATTACTTAACGACGGCCAAACACTTGACTCTAAATATCTTATTAGACAATGCAGATCCGAAAATATGGAGCGAGTATCTGCCAATTGGAATATTTAATGGAATCACTACGAACCCAACACTACTTAAAAATGCAAATCAAAAGTGTGACAAACAAAATATCAACAATCTTGCAAAAATAGCCGAAGAAAATGGCTGCAAGAATCTACATCTACAGGCCTGGGGAGAAAGCGCCAAAGAACTATTCTCTTCAGGGAGTTACTTGCACAAGCTTAATACAAAATCACTAAAAGTTTATGTCAAAATTCCTATTACAAAAGAAGGAGTAGTTGCCGCAAAGGAACTAATCTCAAAAAATGTATCAATAACTTTTACAGGCTGCTATGAGGCAAAACAAGTACTTACTGCAATAGCAATAGGAGCATCATTCATCGCACCATATCTTGGCAGAATAAACGATATTGGAGGAAACGGTCGTGAGGAAATAGTGATGATGCAAGAAATAATTTCATCACAAGAAAGCAATTGTAATCTTTTAATAGCAAGCATAAGAGAGGTGGCTGATATAACTTTTCTAGCCTCTAAAGGGATAAACACATTTACCATCAATCATTCAACGGCTGAAAAATTAATACATGCAAAAAATACAATTTTAGCCGCAAAAGAATTCAACAAGCATGCATCATTTTAATATTCGATGGTTTACAAAAGTATAATCAATCTTAACTCATTCCTACGCAGTACCACAGAAAGTCACATCTGGAAATTTCACTTTTGCTTCTTCCAATGATTTACCCTTACCTTCTTCTTGCCAATAATTTATTACCTCAGTTGCCTTATTTAGAACTTCAACCCTTTCATTGTCAGTTATCCAACTCTTTCCTTCTAGTTCACTCTTTAAAGTCTCCCAGGCATCTTCTCGTGGCCAAAAGAAATACGCAGTAAGAGGGCTAGGGCCACCGCCTACGATTTGATCGACAGCTAAAGCAACATTATCTGGCAACCATAGAATTTTTAGCAAAAAGCGTCCTTCGTCAGCCTTTGGGGTATGGCCCGAAGGGACTCCATCAGCATCAATTGTCGCCGTCGCAAGTGCAGCACTAGCAGCAAGCATCCCAGGACGTCCTGCCTTGGGCTCTTCACTGCCTTCTTTATTCTGATTAGGAGCTGTTTCAGTCATTTCTTCTTGATTCAAACCAACGTCTTGCTCTGTGTTAGCTCCTTCTGAAACGTTCATAGTGGCAGCGATCAAAGATTTCTTCAAACGTCTAACCTACCAGCCCTACTAATTCATGAACTCATCAAACTTTCGAGGGCTTCTACTATTTGACATAGACGGGGTCATCCGTGATGTCACAGGCAGCTACAGACGGGCAATTCAACTAACAGTCAGTCACTTCACTAACTGGTGCCCAAATTTAGAAAATATAGATACTTTAAAAGCAGAAGGGTCTTGGAATAATGATTGGGATACCAGCATGGAACTTATAAAACGTCATGTGGCTTCTAGTGGAATATCAAAAAGCAAAATTCCGACACGAGAACATTTGATTAATAGATTTAATAATTTCTATTTTGGGAATAATCAAAACTGTGCCATAAATCAGCAACCTTTAAATGGCCTAATAAAAAGCGAACCACTTATAGTGAAAAAATCTTTTTTCCAAGAGCTAACAAACCAAAAAGTCATATGGGGGTTTGTTAGCGGGGCTGAAACCTCATCTGTAAAATATCTTCTAGAAGAAAGATTAGGATTGCAAAACCCACCTTTCATTGCAATGGAGGATGCTCCGGAAAAACCAGATCCAACAGGGTTTCTAGAACTTACTAATAAATTAATTCCAAGAGATTTGAATCATGAGGTCAAACCTATTGCCTATATTGGGGATACTGTTGCTGATGTTCTAACAATCAAAAATGCAAAGAAAAAACAGCCAAAGAAAAACTTTATAAGCATGGGAATTGCTCCACCACATTTGCATGCATTAGCAAAATTAGAAGCAAGAACTACATATGAAAAAGTACTAAAAGGAGCCGGTGCAGATGTAATTCTGAAAACCACAGAGGAGGCTTTAATTCATATTGAAAACTGGTAGAAAACTTCTAGAAATAACAAATTTACTTAAAACTCCAACTCAGCAATATCTTTAACTGCTTCCAAACTCAAGACTTCAGGACCATCCTTAGTTACCAAAACATCGTCTTCAATGCGAATTCCAATCCCTTTCCATCTATCTTTAATAGAAGGTTGCCCATCTGGCACTGGTATCCGATCACTCACATAAATACCGGGCTCTACAGTCAAAACCATACCTGGCTCAAGTGGAACTGGATATTCACCAAGTCGATAAGCTCCAACATCATGAACATCTAGTCCAAGCCAATGTCCTGTCCGATGCATATATAAATGTTTATATGCTCCTTGCTCAATAAGAGAATCTACTTGACCTTTAAGTAAACCCAAGTCAACAAGTCCTTCAACAAGCAAACGTACAGCTATTAGATGAATAGCCTCAGCATCAGTACCTTCAACCACAGATGCCAAAGCCGCCTTCTGCGCTACTAAAACCACCTCATAAAGTGCTCGCTGTTCATTACTAAAATGTCCATTTACAGGAAATGTTCGCGTGATATCTCCGTTGTAGTAGTCATGTAATGAGCAACCCGCATCAATTAAGACCAAATCCCCATCACACAATGGTGAATTATTTTGGGTGTAATGAAGTACACATGCGTTATCTCCACTTGCAACGATCGATCCATAGCCAGGTCCTCTTGCACCATTATCTAGAAAATATTTTTCAATTATTGCCTGCAATTCTCTTTCATTCATACCAGGATGTGTTTTGGAGCGAACAAATTCATGAGCTTTAGCGGAAATGCTTACAGCTTCTCTCATCCGAGCAAGTTCAAAACTATCTTTAAAAAGCCTTAATTGGTGCAGTATTGGAGAAGGATCAACTAGAGGGATTGATGGTATCCCAATTCTTTGAACATTATCTAATTCCTGAGCCCAAGCTTTAAGGACTATTTGCTCGATACTTGAAGATTTACCTATACGAAAAGCTATCGCTTCAGCACCTTTTAAATAAGGACTTAAAAGTTTTGAAAAATCATTTATCGAATGTGCACAATCTGCACCAAATTCACTCATCGCGCCCTCTATACCCCATCTAAAACCATTCCATACCTCCAAAACTGGTTCTTTTGGTCGAACAAAAAGGATAAATTTTTCGCCGATAGCACGATGCGGTAAAAAAAGCGCAATAGCATCAGGTTCATCAAATCCTGTTAGGTACCAAAAATCACTATCCTGTCTAAATGGATAATCGCAATCAGCATGATGCGTAACCAATGAGGCAGCAGGAATAATTGCTGCCTTGCCACCAAGTTGCGCCAAGAAGCGTTCACGACGGCAGGAAAACTTAGAAAGATCGATCACAGCACACGAAAATGTTCAATAGTCGGTAAAGATGGAAAAATACCAAGTTTTAGAGGAATTCTTCGAATGTCAAGTAAAACAAAAGAAGATCTCAGCAAAACTTTGAAAATCGCTCTGCATCCACAACCTAGATAGTAAAGATTGAAGCAAACACTCTCAGCAGTGAAATATCACATCAGATTGACTTTTCCCTTCCAGCAATGAACATATATCAAAATGTTCAACTCAAAACAATCAACTAAGCCTTTAAAGGCATGCATAGGGAGAGTCCTCCCTCAGGGCTCGAGTCCTTAAGCTCTATCTGAATTCCACTAATCTATCTACTAAGCAAAACAGGTCTTTACAAGCTCTTTAAAAAAATTCGATTAATCACAAGGCATGAGTTCCGACCTCCTTTTACTAATACTTCTGGTAGTAGTCGTTATCACTGGCTCTGCTCTTTGCTCTGGGGTAGAAGCTGCTCTGCTGACCGTTAATCCACTTAGGGTTCATGAATTAGCAGCTAAACCTCATCCAGTTACTGGAGCAAGGAAATTGGCCAAACTACGTAAACGCCTTGGAAGAACATTAACTGTATTAGTAATCGCAAATAACGGATTTAACATCTTTGGCAGCCTAATGCTTGGAGGCTTCGCTGCTTATGTATTTGAAACGAGGGGAACAAGTAATATTGCATTACCTCTATTTTCTGTAGGTTTAACGTTATTAGTAATTCTGATAGGCGAAATACTGCCAAAGTCATTAGGTAGCCGTCTTGCTCTGCCAGTCGGATTAGCAAGCGCACCTATTCTTCATTTCCTTGGGGTAGTAATGCGGCCAATTGTACTTTTTTTAGAACAACTACTCCCAGTAATAACTACAGAAAATGAAATAAGTACAGACGAAGAAGAGATAAGACAACTAGCAAGACTAGGTTCTCAAAAAGGACAAATAGAAGCTGATGAAGCAGCAATGATTTCAAAAGTATTCCAACTCAATGACTTGACCGCAAAAGATTTAATGACTCCTAGAGTTGCTGCGCCTACATTGAATGCCTCAGCAAAGCTAAAGGACCTTAAAGAAAACCTACTCTCAAATAATGCACAATGGTGGGTCGTACTTGGAGAAGAAGTTGACAAAATAATGGGGGTAGCAAATCGTGAATGCCTTTTAACAGCTCTGCTTAACGACAGAGGTGATCTAACTCCCTCAGATCTCAGCGAAACAGTTGAATTCGTACCTGAAATGATACGAGTTGATCGACTACTAATAGGATTTAATAATGAAAATAAAGGAGTCAGAGTGGTTGTGGATGAATTTGGGGGGTTTGTTGGCCTCATTGGACCTGAAGCTGTTTTGGCAGTGCTGGCTGGCTGGTGGCGAAAGTCAAGCTCATGAGATCACAACCCTCGACCCCAGAACGCTGTCGAATACTCCTATCCGAATGGCGGAAGAATTTAAACCTTACAAACCTTGAGAAATATCAACTTTCTGGTGGAATCAAAGCTTTAGATCGCCAATTAAAACGTATGAATGACAAATGTATACGTATAGCAGTGTTTGGACGTGTTGGAGTTGGCAAATCAAGTCTACTAAATGCACTTCTTAGAAAAAATTCATTCGCTACAGACGTAGCGCATGGTTGTACGAGAGTTACAAAGTCGATGAAATGGAAGCAAGATATTAATAAAATAAATTCAATTGAACTAGTGGATACACCTGGCATTGACGAGATAGAAGCCTCTCGAAGAGGTCGTTTGGCTTCAAGGATAGCCCTTCATTCAGACCTGGTACTTCTTGTATTAGATAGCGACATAACTTTTATTGAACTAAAGGCGCTGGAAATACTTATGAAAAGTGGAAAACCTGTTTTTATAATATTAAATAGAATTGACCAATGGAGCAAGGAAGAAAGAAAAGAGCTATTAAATAGTATTAAAAATAAATTACCTGAGAAAGCAAAAGATTTTCAAATTATTAGCGTTGCGGCAGCACCACGCCAAGCGATAATACAAGAAAATAACAAAATAAGAAGTCAGCCATGCATGGCAATAGTTGAAGCGCTGAGAGAATCACTAATTAACTTCTTATCAGTGAATGGAGAGTTACTATTAGCACTGAACTCATTACGACAAGCAGATAATTTCTATAATTCTCTAAAAGAAGGGCGTCTTGCACGAGGAAAGAAAGCAGCACAAAGCATCATTGGTAATTTTGCAGCTATAAAAGCTTCTGGTGTTGCCGCTAATCCATTTTTATTTTTTGATCTAGCTGGCGGATTGGCATGCGATACCGCACTCGTTGTCAAGTTAAGCAACTTGTATGGATTGCAAATGCAAGGCAACGCTGCTCGCAAAATTCTCAAACAATTATCATTTCATAATGCATTGCTTGGAGGCGCACAACTTGGGATACAACTTGCCCTGGGAGGAATACGTCAACTACTCATACTCGCAACACCATTTTCAAGTGGTTTAAGTCTTGCCTCTGCTGCACCGGTCGCCCTGGTTCAAGCTGCTCTGGCTATTCACACAACTCAACTCACAGGCCAACTAGCTGCTCAAGAAATCCTAAAAGGTAGTCAAAAGAAAATTGGCCAACCAAGGGCAATGCTTAAGCGACTATCCTCAACCGATCCGCAAGTCAAGAAATTTTTGGTTGGGTGGGAAGAGACTAGTCAGCAAGAGCAAAAACGTGTCCAGGCTCTTCTTCCTTGAACAATTCATCAACGCAAATAGCACTTCTAGGGACAAGTGCAGACCCGCCTACATATGGTCACCTAGCTCTTCTAGAAGAGTTGCTGAAGATCTTCCCAAAAGTTGTCACTTGGGCAAGTGACAACACTATGAAATCACATGGAGCTTCTCTTCAAAAACGCCATAACTTATTAAATGCATTAGTAACAGAAATCGCGGATCCTCGTCTTGAATTACTTCAGGAGCTAAGTAGCCCTTGGACAATTAAAACTCTTGAACGTGCGGAAATACTTTGGCCAAGTAATGAGTTGATATTTATTATTGGTAGTGATCTACTAGCACAGATCCCTACATGGGCTAGCGCAGAAGTTTTACTTACAAAAGCTCGGATAGGCATAGTGCCAAGACAAGGCTGGCCATTAAAAATTGAACATCTAAACAAAATCAAGTCACTTGGAGGAGAAATTGAAGTTTTGCCCGTCAACATTCCCAACACAGCAAGTTCCAAAGTTCGTAGCCAAACCAAGCTAGAGCAAATACCATCTTCCATATTGCCAATGCTACTTAAAGACAATCTATATGGCCTGAAAGACAACCTACGATGAGGTTTGCCCTAGCTCAAATCAACCCTTTAATAGGCGACTTGCAAGGCAATAGTCAGAAGATTCTTGCAGCATGTCATGATGCAAATCAACAAGGAGCAAACTTACTCCTAACCCCTGAATTATCTCTTTGGGGATATCCACCAAAAGACTTACTGTTCAATCAAACACTTCTTACGCAGCAGATTGATATTCTGAACGACATATCTGATTATCTCTCCTTAAATTCGCCTGAGCTAGGAGTATTAGTAGGCATAGCTGAAGCAGCCGAAGATAGCAAACTACCTAATTTATATAATTCTATTGTCTTGGTAGACAATGCAGGCTGGAAGGTGATATCACGAAAACAACTACTACCAACCTATGATGTATTTGATGAGAAACGTTATTTCAGAGCTAGTAATTCATCGAGTATTCTAAAACGTAAATTCAATGGCGAAACATGGAAAATCGGCATAACAATATGTGAGGACTTGTGGGTAGAAGAAAAGATACAAGGAAAACAACTAACTGGTCCAGATCCTTTGGCCAAACTTGAGAATAAAGGGATAGACTTGATAGTGAATCTTTCAGCCTCTCCTTTTAGTCACTTTAAACAATCCCTTAGATATCAACTAGCATCCAAGGCTGTCAATAGACTTCATTGTCCCTTGATATATATCAACCAAACTGGAGGTAATGACGAATTAATCTTTGATGGAGGTAGCTTTGTACTTAATAAGAGGACCGAGCTAGTTCTAAAACTCCCAAATTGCAAAGAAGCTTTTACGATTTGGGACCCAAAGTCTAAAGAAATAAAAATTTTTGACCAATCAAAAGATAAAGAAGAACAACTATTTGAAGCCTTGGTAATGGGCGTACATGACTATGCAAAAAAATGCAATTTCAATAGTGCATTAATCGGACTTAGTGGAGGAATTGACTCCGCATTAGTGGCCGTTATTGCCTCAGCTGCATTAGGAGCAAATAAAGTTAAATCTCTACTAATGCCATCACCTTGGAGTTCAACAGGATCAATAGTCGATTCCGAAAATCTAGCCAAAAGACTTGGATTCACAACAGATACTATTCCAATTAACAACCTGATGAAAGGTTTTGATATTGCCCTTAAAGAAGTACTCGGCGAATCACCACAAGGTGTGACAGCAGAAAATCTACAATCAAGAATCAGGGGAACATTATTAATGGCTGTAGCCAACCAAAAAGGTCACTTACTATTGTCAACAGGTAATAAATCTGAACTGGCTGTTGGCTATTGCACATTATATGGAGATATGAATGGAGGGCTTTCAGTCATAGGAGATCTATACAAAACATCTGTATTTGCACTTTGCGATTGGCTCGATAGCAACGCCTCTTTAATTTGTCGAAAAGAGATGGGTCTCCCCAGAACTGGAGAACTGATAGGGAAAAAAATCCTCGAGAAGGCACCTAGTGCTGAACTGCGACCAGAACAAAAAGATATTGATTCGTTGCCTGAATATGCAATTCTTGATCCGATCCTCAAAGCAATTATTGAAGATAAAGTTAATCCGCAAGAACTTATAAATAAGGGTCATGAAAAAAAACTAATAAATAAAATACAAAAAATGCTTAAGTATAGTGAGTTCAAGCGTCGCCAAGCCCCCCCCCTTTTAAAAGTCAGTTACCAAGCTTTTGGGAGTGGCTGGAGGCTTCCTATAGCATCAGGCTAAATGATCAAGACAAAATCTGGCAAAGACCCAAAACTATAGGCAACCTAAAAGAAGTTACTGCTATATATGCCATCCCCACTACTCTCAACTCCAATGGCAAGCATTGGAGTGCCAAAAGAAATTAAAGCAGATGAATTGCGAGTCGCTCTTACTCCAGATGGAGTTAAGGAACTAGTCACACAAGGTTTTGAAGTACGAATACAAACTAGCGCTGGAGAAGGAGCCGGTATTAATGATGAAATTTTTGCGAAGGCGGGCGCAAAAATTGTTGGAAGAGAAGAAGCCTGGGCAGCTCATCTAATTGTCAAAGTCAAAGAACCACAAGAAGAAGAATTCGTTTTTCTAAGAGAAGACATGATTCTTTTTACTTACTTACATTTAGCTGCATATCCAAAAGTAGGAGAGGCTTTAATTGAAGCTGGCACAACAGGAGTGGGATATGAGACTGTCCAAATGCAAAACGGAAGCTTACCTTTATTGGCTCCAATGAGCGAGATCGCTGGTCGATTAGCAGCACAAATAGGTGCTCATTTACTGGAGAAGCCTCATGGTGGAAGTGGAGTACTTATTGGAGGTTGCACAGGTGTTAGGCCAGCCAGAGTAGTCGTAGTAGGAGCAGGAACCGTTGGATGGAATGCTGCGAGGCTCGCCGCTGCAATGGATGCCGAAGTATTACTACTTGACCGCTCACCTGAACGACTACGGCGCCTCGAAGCAGATAGGAGAGGTAGACTAACAAGTATTGTAAGTAGTCAAGGATTGCTAGAAAGGCTCATTCCTACTGCAGATTTAGTCATTGGTGCAGTACTTAGACCAGGAGGTAGAGCTCCAACTCTTATAAATAAAAGTATGGTCAAAGAAATGAAAAAGCACTCAGTAATAGTAGATGTAGCAATAGACCAAGGAGGTTGTGTTTCTACAAGTGTTGAAACAACTCATACAAACCCAACAGTCACTATTCATGGTATACAGCACTACGCAGTAGGGAATATGCCTGGAGCAGTTCCATTTACATCAACTGAGGCACTTGTAAGTGTAACCTTGCCTTACATCTTAGGAATTGCCGGTAGAGGTCTTGAAGGAGCTGTTACCGAAAAGCCCGAATTACTTTCGGGCCTGAATACTGTTCATGGTTCTGTCTGTCACCCAGGTGTTGCAAAGGCATTAGATATTGCTCCGAGACACCCCATGGCATGTTTACGCTAGAAAATTTCAAATCAAACGTTGTTCTACATCTAAAGGATTTTCGTATAGAACTTCCACTGAATTCTCAACTATTTTTATTTCACACTCATTCTAGAAATAGGTCTTTTAAGTGATTCAATACTTAGTCCTTCCTTAATCATGTTAATTAAACCAGCTGCTTCCAAATAGTTATCTGCGAAGAAGATTGGTCTATCAAAATTAAACGTCTCATCAATAAATCCCAAATCCTGTAGAGAGACATTTACTACACCAGGGTTAGAAACAACAATAAGAGGAATATTCCTTTCCAAACAAGCCAAAACCGACTCACTTCCAACAGCGCTAGAAGGTGCTATCACTGCACCCAATCCATTCACATGATGACAACAAGAAACTTGAATTCTGTCAAAACTTTCATCATTTATTACTGATATAAGATCTGGAGCTCTACTCAAACCGACTAATACACAAGGTAAGAAGGTATTACCTAAGTCTTCTGCTGCAGTTCTTGGATCCCACATCCCACTATTAGGCAAAGGGGTCATCGCAGGTGCATGGGCAGATGGAATACACAAATGTTTTACAAGCAAATGACTTATTACAGCCTCAACTCCGGCAAGGGGGTCAACACCTACACCTCTTCGGTATTTATCAATGTTAGCGGCATCACAATCCTCAGGGAAACGTGTAACCACAGCTATTGCAGTAGCTCCTTCATTCTTAAGATTCTCTCCTGCCTTCAATAACACTTCAGGATTCTCTAACTCACCCCAACTTGCACCACTAGATCCTCTAATAAGTGAAATATTTAAAGGCTCCTCAGTAATTGACACGGGGCCAACATTTATGCCCAAAGTCGCTCTACAAGCATCTACGACTTGTAAATGATATTGTTTCAATTCTTCCTCAATCCCCGCATCCAGAAGCAAGCCTACCTTTTGTTGACGTACAGGCCGCAATAAAATCTGACCGGCTGCGAAACGATCTAATGAATATCCCTCAACATATTGAATTCTTTTGTCATTCCAATAAAGAGAGGCTCCATTCATTACATTTGGATGAGTAATCAAGCACCCAGAAGCATTAGCTAATAAACGTGCCACAGGAATTGCGTCACCTGCATATCCTCCAAAAGAGCAGCCAATTCCAGTTGGAATGATTAAAAGTGTGGGGAGAGATTCTGTCAAAAGAAACCAAAGAGAACAAAAAATCGAAATCGCAACTTAAGTGCAATTTCAGAAAGTTAATATCACTGCCTCGATTTTTAAAACTTGAAGAGATCTATTTGTAGGAGCAGAAACAACACTGGTTATTGCCCAACGCAATGGCTCTCCATAATTACATAATCTTGCTGAAACGAATGTCCTTAAATCCAAGGGGTCATATCTTTCTGGTAATTGCAAGTCAAGCTCAAGCATTTTGAGTTTCATTAAATTGGCACCTTTAGGCTGAGGTATTAGCATCATAATTCAGCCTAATTATATATTTCAAATGGATAATTCTAATCCAAATAACCAAGCCTAGCAATCCAACAGTCTTCCTTTAAAGCAGAAATTTAGAAGTTACTAACGTACAGTAGCCAACTTAAACTATGCACAAGCCCCACCAACAACCTCAAGTATCTCCTGGGTAATAGCGGCCTGCCTGGCCTTGTTGTAATCAAGTGTCAATGTCTTTGCCAACTCTTTAGCATTATCACTTGCATTATTCATAGCAGTCATCCTACTAGCAAGTTCTGACGCTGCTGATTCTTGCAACGCACGCAACAACTGATTCTGCAAGTAAAGCGGGAGAAGAGCATTTAGAAGTTGTTCTGGACTTTGCTCAAAAACTATGTCAGATGGAAGTGATGGTTGTTCATTAGAAGGAGCAGTTTCCTTTTCAATGGTCAAACGACTATCTTTAGTTGTTAATCGAAATATCTCATCATCGGCTTGTGCAATTCCCTGTGGATCAAGTGGAAGTAGAGTTTGAACTACAGGATTGCAACTTACTAAATTAATGAATTTTGTATAAATAACCTCAACCCTATCGGTACTTTGAGATAGGAATTCAGCCAAAACTTCACTAGTAATAGACTCGGCATCCTCAGCAGTAGGAACTTGATCTAAGTCAGTAAAAGTCTCTCGAACCTTGAACTGGCTTTGCCTATTTTGGAAGTAAGTGATTGCCTTTTTTCCTATTAAAACAAGATCAGGAGAAAAACCTTGCTGTTCTAATTCTTTATATCTTTGCTCAGTTCTTTTAATAATGTTTGCATTATATCCTCCACAAAGCCCTCTATCACCTGTAACTGCAACAAGAGTAATCGTATTAACTTCTCTTTTCTTAAGCAAGGGTGCATCAGCAATTTCAAACTGCATACGTGATTGAATATTCTCTAATACCCTTGCTAAACGATCAGCAAAAGGCCTACTTCGCAAAACTTGCTCTTGAGCTCTGCGAACTTTTGCTGCTGCAACTAAGCGCATTGCCTCAGTAATTTTTCGAGTATTTTTTACCGAAACAATTCGGTCTCGAATGTCCTTAAGATTTGCCATGGATAAATAACTCCTTGATAAGTCTTAGTATTAAGCCCCAGCCAACATTGAGGATTTCACCTCATTGATGGCATCTTTGAGCATTTCCTCAGCTGATTCACTTAGAACCTTTTCTGTTTGAACTTTATTTATATATTCTGCTTTATTTGTCTTTAAATATTCCTTTAATTCTCTTGCAAATTCAGTAACACTTTCCTCAGGTACTTCATCAATTAGACCCTTTACGCCTGCATAAACAATTGCAACCTGCTCAGCAAGATTTAAAGGCGCAAATTGGGGCTGCTTCAATAGCTCCCTAAGACGCTTCCCTCGCCCAAGTTGCTTCTGAGTTGCCTCATCAAGATCAGAGGCAAATTGAGCAAAAGCTGCAAGTTCATCAAATTGAGCTAGTTCAAGCTTGAGAGTACCTGCAATCTTTTTAATTGCTTTTGTCTGAGCAGCACCACCAACCCTGCTAACGGATATACCAACATTAATTGCTGGACGTAATCCTGAATTAAAGAGATCAGAACTTAAGAAAATTTGTCCATCAGTAATGGATATCACATTAGTAGGTATATAAGCAGATACGTCACCAGCTTGTGTCTCAATAATTGGCAGTGCAGTCATTGATCCTGCACCCATTGAGTCGGATAATTTCGCTGCTCTTTCAAGCAAGCGACTATGGCAATAAAAAACATCTCCGGGGTAAGCTTCACGTCCAGGTGGACGACGTAGGAGCAATGACATCTGACGATATGCTTGAGCTTGCTTAGTTAAGTCGTCATAAATCACCAAAGTAGCTTTACCTTGATACATGAAATGTTCTGCTATAGCTGCACCGGTATAAGGAGCCAAATACTGCAATGCTGCTGGGTCTGAAGCACTTGCATTCACTACAACAGTGTAATCTAGAGCACCTTTTTCACGAAGTACTTCTACGACATTTGCTACAGATGCAGACTTTTGACCAATAGCTACATAAACACAAACAACATCTTCTCCTTTCTGATTAATGATGGTATCGATTGCTATAGCTGTTTTACCTGTTTGACGGTCCCCAATAATTAATTCTCTCTGACCTCTGCCAATCGGAATCATCGCATCAATGGAAGTAATTCCTGTTTGCATAGGCTCATGAACAGACTTCCGCTTAATGATTCCAGGAGCAATTGACTCAATTAGTCGAGAATCTGTTGTCGCTATATCCCCATTACCATCTGCAGGTTGACCAAGCGGAGTTACAACTCGGCCCAACATTGCTTCTCCAACATTTATAGAAGCAATTTTTCCAGTAGCTTTTACAGTGCTTCCTTCTTGAATGCCAAGGCCTTCTGCCATTAAAACTGCCCCAACATTGTCATCCTCAAGGTTTAGGGCAATCCCTTCTGTGCCATCTTCAAATTCAACTAATTCCCCTGCCATGACCTGCTCTAGGCCATAAATGCGAGCGATACCGTCACCTACTTGTAGAACGGAACCAACATTGCTAACTGAAACCGACTTGTCATAATCGGCGATCTGTTGCTTAAGGATTGAACTGATCTCGTCGGGACGTATGGAAACCATGAGAAGGGTTTGGGTTAAAGGAAGAAGGAAAGATGAAGAACTTAGGGAAGAGAGTAGCTAACTCACCTTCGCCAAAGAAAGTCCAAGACGACGCACCTGACCAGAAAGGCTTGCGTCAATGACCTTAGAGCCAACACTAACGATGAACCCTCCTATCAAAGAAGGATCAACTTCAAGATTGAGCTCAAGGTTATCGGTACCAGCGATAGCTTGAATCTTCTTGAGAAGTTCAGCCTGTTGATCATCATTTAATTCAGAGGCTGAAGTTACAGTCGCAAGTGCAATGTTGCGCTGCTCTCGATAAAGCTCAAGCAAACGTTCAATAACGGAATCCAAGAAACCGATGCGTTGTCTATCTGCAAGCAACTTCATGAGATTTAAGAAAGAAGCACTTACCTGTTCAGCGAAAAGCTTCTCCAAGGCAGTCTTCTTTGCCTGAACTTCAAGTACTGGGGAGGACATTGCCTGACTCAGTTCAGGGCTACTTTTCCATAAAGCCAAAACGTCTTTTGCTTGCTCAATAACTTGATCTACCTCTTTTCTGCTGGAAGCAACCTGAAGGAAAGCTTCTGCATATGGAGTTGTAATTGTATTAAGTAAAGGCATCAGGCCACCTCCATGTTTTTAATCGAGTTTGTTAAAAGCTTTGCCTGAGCTTTTTTATCAAGCTTGCTTGGAAGACTAGACAAAGCCTTCTCAATAGCTAAGCGAGCAGCCTCTTTACGCAATTGACCACTGACCCGAGATGTTTCTGCATTCAAGTCTGATACGGCTCCTTCTTTAATTCGAGCCATTTCTTCAACTGTTCGCTTTTCGCTCTCCAGACGAATTGCCTCAGCCCTTGCTTTGCAATCTGAACGAATCTGAGTTGCTTTCTGCTCAGCTTCAACAAGTTGTTTCTTAGCCTCATTGAGTGCATTATTCGCCTCTAAAAGACGCTGCTCAGCATCTTCTAGATCAGCTAATATTGCTGCCCTTCTACGTTCAAGTATTCCCCCTAGAAAGCTTGGGAGAAACTTGTATAAACCAAAAATCACAATTGCCAAGTTAATGACATTGGTCTCAAACAAATTAAAGTTGAGTCCAAAACCTTGTGTAGCGAGAATGAAAGGTAAATTCATTTTGCTGCCAATAGTCGTTCTACGATCAATTCACCAAGCTTCTCTGAATCAGCTTTGAGCTGATTTAGAGCTTGCTCTCTCTGTGAATCAATTTCACGTCTTGCTTTTTCTCTAGAGGCATTTGCCTCTGAGGTAGCTAAGGCCAAAGCTTCTTTATAAAGCTTGTCTGAGTCCTGTTCGGCCTCTGTAATTACCTTTTGTGAAGCCTGTCGTGCCTCTTTAAGTTGTGCTCTCAAATCTTCTTCAAATTTTTGAGCCTGCGCCAACTTCTTCTTGGCATCAGCTCTACTAGTACTTACATAACCTTCCCTTTCTTCAACAGCCTTACCAACAGGCTTGAAGAAAAGAGAATTTAGGATGAATGTGAGGAGAACCACTTGAACCGCCATAAGCGGAAGAGTGGCATCGAAGTCAAATAGACCCCCCTCACTAGCACCGAACAAGATCAAGCTGTTCATGAGACAAGTGTGCCTGCATTTGCAAGCGATAAAGGTTCATCAGGACTGAGAGAAGGAGTACTGAAAAGGTTATGAACCAAATGAACACCAAATTAATTCTCAAAGATTTAATTTGGTGTTTTCAGCCTCCAACTTTTAGGGCAATCAGCCTGCGAATGGGTTAGCGAAGAGAAGAACCAATGCAACCACAAGGCCATAAATGGTTAGTGATTCCATGAAGGCAAAAGAAAGAAGCAAGGTTCCGCGAATCTTGCCTTCAGCCTCAGGTTGGCGGGCTATGCCCTCTACAGCGCCCTGTGCAGCGCTGCCCTGGCCAATGCCTGGGCCGATAGCGCCTAGGCCTACTGCCAGACCAGCGGCAACAACAGAAGCGGCGGTAACGATGGAATCCATGATTGAACTAAGGATGTGAAGCGCTTAATAAGCGCGGATAGAGGGACCAGGAGTTTATACCTGCGCCTAGGACAACTCATTATTTTGAGATGGGTCCGAGCATGAATTCGGACCTGCGCGCAGGAAGTTTGCCAGACGGTTGATTGATGACTGGGGAAAACCTTGATTAGTGATGCTCTTCGACTGCTTCACCTATGTAGTAAGCAGCGAGTGTGGCAAAAATCAAGGCTTGTATTGCACTAGTAAAAAGGCCAAGAAACATGACCGGTACAGGCAAAACAAGAGGGACTAGAAAAACCAAAACTGCTACTACCAATTCATCTGCAAGGATGTTTCCAAACAAACGGAAAGATAGTGATAGAGGCTTAGTGAAGTCCTCAACAATTTTGAAAGGAAGCATTATTGGTGTCGGGTGAACGTAGTACTCGAAATACCGCAAACCCTTCCTACTCAAGCCCGCATAGAAATAAGAAAGTGAAACAAGCAGTGCCAAAGCAACTGTTGTATTGATGTCGGCGGTTGGAGCTCCAAGTTCGCCACTTGGCAAATGGATCAATCTCCATGGAACTAAAGCGCCGCCCCAATTACTGACAAAGATAAAAAGGAAAAGTGTGCCAATAAATGGCATCCAATCACGATAAGCCTTTTCTCCTATCTGAGTCCGAGCTAAATCTCGGATGTAATCCCAAAGGAACTCAAGTAGGTTTTGGACACCGCGAGGATCTCTTTCCATCTTTTTTGTACCTATAACCACAAGAGTTAATAAGGCACCAATAACGATCCAGGAAGTTAGAAACACCTGGCCGTGCAACCTAAGGTTTCCGATTTGCCAATAGAGGTGTTGACCGACCTCAAGCTCAGCAAAGGGAAGTAATAGTGACAATGAACCCATTAGGTTTGAAAGTCAGAAATCGGAAAATAAAATTTTGAATGAAAACTGGAAACCCAGCAACTCAATCAAACAGACTCCACTTGTGTTCAAGACTCAAGCAGCACCTGAAAAACCAGAGAGGGCTTATAGAGAAGAAATCCAATCAAACATGGAAATAGTTCAAGCTCTGGAAGCCTTGAAGCGACAAGTACAAGAGTGATAGGAACTAATAACTGAACCTTGCTTAAATGCTTTGAAGTCTTGCCTAACTGTCCAACACTACGAGCTAAAAGTCGTAAATAAAACAAGCCAGACAAAGCACCAATCATGAGACTGATTGTGGTACTTAGATCAAAGACAAAGGCCGATACTGCAACCACAAGAATGGAAGCAATTATCGCAGCCCTGTAAATGCGCTGTTGAAGTAGCACATATTCGCCTTGAGGGGTCAATGGGACTTCTCCAGGCAAATCAAGGTTCAATTTGTTTTGGTTTCCTTCAATGGCTTCCGAGCTGGTTTCCAGTTGAATCCCGTCCTCCATAGGAGGATTGGCATCAGACTGAAGCAGCGGGGTTACCAGCAAGTACGCCGAGGCTCTCTGCGAAAGGCCCGCGGAATCTATCATGCAGTTGGAACTCACCTCGGAGAAAGCAATAGCAGATTGTCTCTATGCAAACCCCTTGCGATAGAAGCAATCAAAATTGGATCAAGGCCTATATGCAAACTGCCCAAAGGCTTATCAGGCTCATTAGAGATGGCTCTTAAAAGTTGAACTGAATCGATAGATATTTCAATCCTTTGCTCATTCTGATCAACCAATATTCCTTGTCGCCACCCCCCTAAGCATGGACTTAATCTTCCTTTAGCATTAAGAAGAATCTCATCATCTTTCCACGAATAATGCTGCAAAGGGGGTTTAGCAAGAAAAAAATCAAAACAAGAAATTTTTGGATCAAGGTCCTCTATTAACTTCCATTGTTTTTTGATCTCAAATGATTGAGCCTTTTCTAAGAGTTCACCTTCCAAAAGCCTGTCCAAAGACCACTTTTCAGGATCAGCGAAACCTAAGAACTCTAAACCGGCTAATTCAACTAATTCAAAGAGAGTATTTAAACTAAAAGTGGTCTCTTGAGGATGCAGGTAGAAATCTGCAAAATCAATGTCACTACTAGACAAGGCAGGCAGACGTTCCAAATAATCTCTCTTTAAGGAATTATTATCAGGCAACCCTTCAATTAATTTCTTACATAAATCAAGCCCCTCTTCTCCGCTAGGAATGCCCAAAGAACTTAGGGCAGATCGTACTCTCTTCGCCTCCCACCTTCCATAGTCAGAATACAATGAAATATGCATTAAGCCTCCTTTTTTTAAAAGCATTCCCAACTTTTTTAAGCCAAGAAGAGGATCCTCAAGATGCTGCAGAACTCCAATTGAATTAATAAAATCATATAAATACTTATCTGGCAATTCTAATAAGCTAATATTCTTAAAATGGACTCTCTGATTATCACTAAGCTTGGATCCTTTGATTCTTTTAGAGGCCAAATCTATAGCACTAGAAGAAATATCTATAGCGAAAATCTTCGAAAGTGGATTCATATGAGCAAGATACTTAGTGCTAATACCGGTACCGCAACCCGCGTCTAGAATACTTATAAAAGCATCAGCATTCCTATTGAAATACGCTGCCCCTGTGAAGCGAGAGTAAATATCATCCAAAGACCAGCGCCAATCAGCTTGGACAGGTAAACCTTCTTTTATGGAATCAGAAGGATAAGGAAATCTATTATAGAATTCAGATACAGCAGAAGACTTTTTATTAAAATAATCTGAGCAAGATTGCATGAATCAAAGTGGAATTAACAAAAAAATTGATTAATTTAAATTGAATTCTAATTTCATCCAACTAATACAATATCCTAAGAAAAAGAGTGAAACATATAGTCCTATTACTCACTAGAAAAACAAAGCTTCATAATTCAAATAGAGAAATATCACTAAAGCCATTCTTCAAACTGGGACAATTGGGGAAATCTCTCAACTTTATTCTTTGCAAATCTTCGAGCATTAAGACTTGGCAAACCATGCTACAAGCGGCTCAATAGAACCATCTAAAAGTCTCAGCCTTGAGCAATCCCTCCGTAATAAGCGATAAGAACAGCCAAATACGGCGATCAAGGTCTAATACTAACCTTGCAGATAATCGAACCAAGCTTAATGGAATCAACAGGCTACTTCCCATCCCTTGGGAACTTTGGCCAGCAGAAGGGCGATTGCTTTTAACACTTATAGCCTTTTGGAGTATTGCAGGACTTTTCGTAATGGGTTCTGCAAGTTGGTGGGTTGCAAATAGAGAGATGGGAGATGGAGCTTATTACATTAAAAGGCAATTAATATGGCTTTTAGCTAGCTGGAGTCTTTTTTATCTTGTAATAACAACTAAACTTAGTAGGCTATTGAAGCTTGGTGGGATTGGCTCGATTATAGGTTGCATATTAGTCGGGGCAACACTATTTTTTGGAAATAATGTAAATGGAGCAACTCGATGGTTGATAATTGGACCATTGCAAATTCAACCCTCAGAATTAATCAAACCATTTGTAATCCTTCAAGCAGCTAATCTATTCTCTTATTGGAAAAGAATCAAGCCAGATCAGAAGATTTTTTGGATAAGCATATTTATTGCCTTGTTATTTCTTATACTTAAACAACCAAATTTAAGTACGGCAGGTCTTATAGGAATCATAATATGGCTTATAGCCTTAGCTGCAGGAGTAAAATTCTCAAGACTTATAGGTACAGCATTTGCAGGCTTGGGACTTGGACTAGCTAGCATATTAATTAATGACTATCAAAGACTTCGTATCGTCTCTTTTATCAATCCTTGGCAAGATCCTCAGGGAAATGGATATCAACTTGTACAAAGCCTTCTTGCAATTGGCTCTGGAGGTTGGTTTGGAGAAGGGTACGGACTCTCAACTCAAAAACTGCAATATTTACCTATTCAAAGTACTGATTTTATTTATGCAGTTTTTGCAGAAGAATTTGGTTTTGCTGGCTCATTCTTAGTTTTAACATTTTTAATGCTAATAGCTTTTCTTAGTTTGCGAGTAGCACTTAAAGGTAAAAACAACCAAGCGAAGCTTATCGCAATTGGCTCAAGCACAATTCTTGTAGTTCAAGCAATTCTCAATATGGCAGTAGCCTCAGGGCTAATGCCAACAACTGGGTTACCTTTTCCAATGGTTAGCTATGGAGGAAATTCTCTTCTTAGTAGCCTATTCCTGGCAGGCTTATTAATTCGTTGCTCACTTGAGTCAACAGATATATTAATAGGATTTAAACCCAGTACTCCTCCCCCACTCACCTAAGCTAAAAAAATTGTGTAGAACCTAACTTTCCTAAAAGCAAATTTTCTTAGTGGCCCTAGTCCTGTCTGATCTAGCTCGCATAAGCGAACAACTATTAACTCAAGGAGTAAATAATCTTGGCCCATTTTCTATTGGCTTAGTTTTCCTGGGCGGATTTCTTACTAGTCTTGGGCCATGTAGCTTGTCTTTATTACCAATAACTATTTCTTATCTTGCAGGATTTAATAACAAGCTAAGTCCTATCAATCGTAGTATTGCTTTTTGCGGCGGGATAGTCCTTTCTCTAATTCTTTTAGGGATTCTTAGTTCACTAGTTGGAAAAGTCTATGGCCAAACTCCTTATCTATTAACAATCTTTGTTGCATTATTGGCTGTAATGATGGGCTTAAATCTTATTGGAATTATAAGTTTGCCATTGCCAACTGGTCCAGATCCTAAGATTTGGGAAAAAAAAGTCCCTACACCATTATCTCCAATTGCCGCAGGATTTGCATTTGGACTCGCTGCATCTCCTTGCACAACTCCAGTATTAGCAGTTTTACTTGCCTGGATTGCAAAAATAGGTAATCCACTGACAGGTTCTTTATTCCTCGCTGCATTTGGGATAGGACAAGTTATACCCCTTTTAATCGCTGGTGCAGCAGCTGGCTCAATTCCAAAATTGTTGGCCCTTCGTCCCATAAGTAAATGGATTCAACCTTTAAGTGGCTTAGCTTTAATTACCATTGGATTCATGACGTTAATTGCACAAATAGTCTAAAAGATGAGTGTATTCACGAAATTACTTATATGGGCTTCTAACTTAAAAGCAGCGATAACAATTCTTTTTCTAATCGCATTAGCGAGTGCTATTGGCACAACTATACCGCAAAACCAAGAGAAAGCGGAATATATAAATACATACAATATTCATCCTTGGATAGGCCTAATAAATGGAGATTTAATCCTTAAATTAGAGCTAGATCATATTTACTCTAGTAATTGGTTTTTAATCCTACTAATTTGGCTTTCTATAGCACTAATGATATGTACATTACGAAGACAGTTACCAACACTTAAAGCGGCATTACTTTGGACTGACTATAAGGAAGCACGCCAACTAAGTAAATTTGCAATTGCTGAAACAATTGCATTTAATAACTCTAAGGACAGCTTAAAAAAATTTGCAAATAAACTTGAGGAGTCTGGTTGGGACATAAGAAAGAATGAAGATCGATTTGCAGCAAGAAAAGGAATCATTGGGCGAGTGGGTCCTCCACTAGTTCATATTGGTCTTGTAGTTCTAATGATTGGTGCAGCTTGGGGATTCCTTGCAGGGCAAAAAGTTGAACAATTTATCACTCCTGGCAGATCAATCACACTACTTAATAAAAATGGATCAAACCAAATTTCAATAGTTTTAAAAAGTTTTTTTATTGATAGGGACCCTTTAGGAAGAATCGAACAATTCCGTTCAGACCTTGAACTAAGAGAGTCTGATATCAATAATGAGATTGAAAGAGAAATCAGTGTCAATCATCCATTAAGGTATAAAGGAGTTACAATCTACCAAGCAGACTGGTCATTAGAATCTATAAATTTACGCTTAAATAATGGCCCTCTATTTCAAATAGGTTTGAAAAAATTACCTGAACTAGGTGATGAGATTTGGGGGGTAGTCTTACCTACAACATCCGAGGGTAAGAATCCAATATTAATAAGCCTATCTAGACCAGAGGGTCCTATAAGAATTTTCAATGAAGAAGGTCAACTATTAGGTACAACAGCACCAAAAGGTGCTCCCTTGAAGATAAATAATATCTTAGTGGAAATTGATTCAATAAAGCCTTCTAGTGGATTGCTTATTAAACGTGATCCTGGTATTCCAATGGTTTATATAGGGTTTACAATTACTCTAATAGGAGGAACCTTAAGTATAATCACAACAAGGCAAATATGGGTAATTGAAGATGCTCAAAATAATTGCTTACATATAGGAGGTCTATGTAATAGAAATATTTCAGGATTGGCTAAAGAAATTCCTCAGATGATTTCTACTTTGTCTAATGATTAATCGAAGAATCCTGCTTATTACCGTGAGCTACCTTGATTATTGTGTGAACATTTCCCCTTGGGTTGAAATCAGCTTCCAGCTCCATCCATAGAGGCTCTGCTGCTGCAATCAAATCATCAAGAATATTGTTAGCAGCTTCTTCGTGAGAAATTGCTCTATCTCTATAGCTATTGATATAGAGCTTAAGTGATTTCAACTCTAATACTTTCTTATTGGGCTGATAAAAAAGCGATAACGTAGCAAAGTCTGGATAACCAGAAAACGGACATTTACAAGTAAATTCAGGTAATTGAATAGAAATCTCATAAGGTCTTTCCTCACAAGGGTTCTCAAAGCAAATCAGTTGAGCATTTGAGATCTCACGTTCCCCATAAAGAGGAGATTGGCTTTTAGATGACATTTCACTCAAAAATAATTGATTGGTAAAAAAACAACTTTAGAACTCAGTGGCCTTTACTTAACTAAAAGCCCTTGAGCCAACAAATCCTTCCACAATAAAGATTTCTAAATTGCAGTCAGCAAAAAGGAATGCAGAGCAATAGTGCAGGATGAGTAAAGAAGCAAAATTCAAATTGGTAACAACAACGACAAACTTGATTGGTGTTATTCCCCCTAATAGGTAGCGAGTTGAACATTATTCATGGATATCCTTCTCATTGGAACCACAGACTCAATAAACATAAGGCCTTCAACAATTCATGGCATGCTATGGCTGCAGACACATTTTGAAGAGTCTGAGTGGGAAGCTATTGCTAGCAATAGAGTTGTTCTTTCATCCAATGACGTACATCACCTTTCAGAAGATGCCTTAGAAGCAGGCTTAAAAATTACTTATCTTCCAAATATCTCCTTCGCGACAAAATCCTAATCAAAATTAAGTAACCTTATTTCAAGCTCTTAGATCTAACAATGAAAAAAGTCGAAGCCGTAATTCGCCCCTTTAAGCTTGAGGACGTCAAGCTTGCCTTAGTAAACGCAGGGATAGTTGGGATGACAGTGAGTGAGGTAAGAGGATTTGGGAGGCAAAAAGGCCAAGTCGAGCGATATAGAGGCTCAGAGTTCACTGTTGAATTCCTCCAGAAACTAAAAATTGAAGTGGTAGTTTCTGATGATTCTGTGGATGCAGTTTTACAAGCTATTGCTCAAGCAGCTAAGACTGGAGAAATAGGTGATGGGAAGATTTTTGTTTCTTCGGTGGAATCAGTACTAAGGATTCGCACTGGAGAAACTGATGGTGAGGCACTCTAGGACAAAGTTCTTTCAACAATTTCGTCTATAGAAATCACTTTTTTACCTTTATTCTCTCCAAGCCAAACTAAATATTCGTGATTCCCAGCTGGCCCAGTGATAGGAGAAGGAATAAGTCCTTTTAAGTGCCAATTATAATTACCTGCACAAAAGATCACTGCCCCTAGAGCATCTATATGAGCAGATTTATCTCTTACTACTCCTCCCTTCCCTACTTTTCCTTTCCCAACTTCAAATTGAGGCTTGACTAAAAACACTGCTTCTGAATTCTCCTCTTGTAATAGAGCTCTAATAGATCCCATTACTAATTTCAAAGAAATAAAAGACAAGTCTGCTACAGCGAAGTCTGGCTTTTGATCATCATGCTTGTAGAAAGATTCAGGACTTAATGTCCTTAAGTTTGTTCGCTCTTTTAATACCACCCGAGAATCCTGCCTCAACTTCCAAGCAAGCTGCCCATATCCAACATCTATTCCATAAATACGGCTTGCCCCATGCTGTAAAAGACAATCAGTAAACCCTCCAGTTGAAATTCCACAATCAAGACAAGTCCTTCCTTCAACGTTTAAAGGAAAAGCTTTAAATGCCCCAAGAAGCTTTTCCCCTCCCCTAGAAACAAATCTCGGAGAAGCCTTCACCCGAATAACTAGATCACTCACCACCAGGTGGCCAGGTTTATCAAGAATCTGCCCATTCACGTCTTGCACTTTCCCAGCACGTATAATTCGCTGCGCCTGCTGGCGTGATGATGCAAAACCTTGCGTTAGGAGGTGAAGATCAAGTCTGATCTTTGTAGACATTTTGTCATAAAAGAGGGTTGGAAACGGAACAAAAACCGCTGAATTTGCCTAATTAGCCAAAGATCCCAAGAAGATCATCAAAACTCGCAAAAAAGACGTGTCTTACAAGCGGCCAGACTCTGTCGCGATGAAAGGGAATCCAAATGGCAGGAAACTGCATGTTGTCCCCTTTCTAGAGCGCCCAAACGTAGTTGAACTCTTACAACCAGGAAGTTTTGCAACCTTAGACAATCAGCCAAATGATTTACCACCTTTCCAAGTAATTCATTGCAAAGGTGGACGTTGTTGGGTGCGTCAACAATCCTGGGGAAGATTTGTCCATTGGGAGGTTGAGCATCACCGTCTCAAGTCAGCATGAGCCTGAGGATCTAAGTTCAATAGAGACAAACAACTCATAGCACTTTGATCGATCGCTACACATTGCCTGAAATGGGCAATATCTGGACAGAGCAAGCCAAGTTTCAAAGCTGGTTAGACGTTGAAATCGCAGCTTGTGAAGCCAATTGCAAACTTGGGAGAATACCAAAACACACAATGCAGCAAATAAAAGAAAAGGCTGCATTTGACCCCAAAAGAATTCTTGAAATCGAACATGAAGTTCGGCACGATGTAATCGCGTTTCTAACAAACGTAAATGAATATGTTGGAGATGCAGGAAGGTTTATCCATCTAGGCATGACAAGCAGCGATGTCCTTGATACAGGTCTTGCATTGCAGCTAAAAAGTTCCATAAATCTTCTTCATAAGGAACTTAAAGAGCTAGAAAATTCAATTCGATTATTAGCCAGAAAGCACAAAAATACTGTAATGATTGGACGTTCACATGCCATCCATGGAGAACCTATTACTTTTGGCTTCAAACTTGCTGGTTGGCTGGCAGAAACAAAAAGGAATAGCAAACGACTTACATCCTTAGAAGAAGAGATATCTATAGGACAAATTAGTGGTGCAATGGGAACATATGCAAATACAGATCCAAAGGTAGAAGAAATAGCCTGCGAGATTCTCGGGCTCAAGCCCGATACAGCAAGTACCCAAATAATTTCAAGAGACAGACATGCTTGCTATATGCAAACACTAGCCCTTATTGGCTCTTCTCTGGATCGATTTGCTACTGAAATAAGAAACTTACAAAGAACAGATGTTCTTGAAGTAGAGGAAAGCTTTGCTAAAGGACAGAAAGGTAGCTCTGCCATGCCTCACAAAAGGAACCCTATCCGAAGCGAAAGAATAAGTGGCCTAGCAAGAGTTCTTAGGAGCTATGTAGTCGCTTCACTTGAAAACATAGCCTTATGGCATGAAAGAGATATTAGTCATAGCTCGATTGAAAGGATGATGCTTCCCGACAGCTCAATCACCCTTCACTTCATGATTAGGGAAATGACTTCTATTATACAAGGGCTAGGCATATATCCAAAAAATATGCTCAGAAATATGAATATTTATGGGGGAGTTGTATTTAGTCAGAGAGTATTACTGGAACTTGTAAAATCAGGAATGAGTCGAGAAGAAGCCTACAAAGTTGTCCAAAAAAATGCTCATATGGCTTGGAATCAAGAAGGCGGGAACTTCAGAAATAATCTTGAAAAGGATAAGGAAATAAATACACGACTAACGAAAGAACAGCTCACAGATTGTTTTAACACAGAGATACATCAGGCCAACCTAGACATCATCTGGGAACGCCTTGGAATTTAACAGTCATACATTAAAAGGCTTTATAAGCCCAAACAAAACTTTTAGCCTATAATGTTCATTAGCTTTACTATTAAGCTCTAAGACTTAATTTTCCATCTACTTATTAAAAGTCTTATTAACATGATCACTTGCCAAAGATAAATGGCTGAATCACTTCGACTAGAGAGTGACAGTATGGGGGCAATTCATGTCCCTAAAGATGCTCTTTGGGGAGCCCAAACACAAAGATCACTAATTAATTTCTCTATAGGTAATGACAATATACCTATAGAACTTATTCATTCTCTAGCCACAATTAAGCAAGCCGCTGCAATAGTGAATACTAGACTTGGAGAACTAGAAGCAAATAAAAGCGAATTAATTATCCAGGCCTCAATTGAAATTTCAAATGGCCAACATGATGAGCATTTCCCTTTAAGAGTCTGGCAAACCGGAAGTGGGACTCAAACAAACATGAATCTGAACGAGGTAATAAGCAATCTCGCAGCAAAAATGAGCGGTGAGCAATTAGGGAGCCATAAACCAGTTCACCCAAATGATGATGTCAATAAATCTCAATCCACCAACGACACTTTCCCTGCAGCAATTCATATAACTGCAGCAAAAAAAATCACAGGCAATCTTATCCCTCAAATAAGACTTCTAATAGAAGCATTTGCACAAAAAAGTGATGAATGGAGTGAGATCATAAAAATAGGCAGGACTCACCTTCAAGATGCTGTACCCTTAACTCTTGGACAGGAAGTTTCAGCATGGCGAGATCAGTTATCTACAGCATGTCACAGAATAGAAGCCAGCTTATTAGAACTTTATCCACTACCTTTAGGTGGTACAGCAATAGGAACAGGTTTGAATGCACCTGTAAATTTTGATATCGAAATCACTAAAGAAGTTTCTTTATTAACAGGCCTACCTTTCACTCCTGCGAAAAATAAATTCTCGCTAATGGCAAGTCATGATGCTCTAGTAAATACAATGTCTCAACTTAAACTTTTGGCGGTTTCTTTACTCAAAATAGTAAACGATATTCGATTGCTTTCATGTGGTCCAAGGGCTGGACTAGCCGAACTGCAACTACCGTCAAATGAACCTGGCAGTTCAATAATGCCTGGGAAAGTAAACCCTACTCAATGCGAAGCCATGGCCATGGTTTGCACACAAGTCATGGGTCTTGATGCTGCAGTATCTATGGCTGGCAGTGGAGGGCATTTGCAAATGAATGCATTCAAACCTCTTATCGGCTTCAACCTTTTGCAAAGCATAGACCTCCTTAATGATGCAAGCCGAAGTTGTCGAGTGGCGATGGTAGAAGGAATGAAAGTAAATCAAACAAACATACAAAAAGATCTAGATCAATCACTAATGCTTGTCACTGCTTTAACTCCAAAAATAGGCTATGAAAAAGCAAGCAAAATTGCTCAATTAGCACACGAGGAAGGAATTAGCCTTCGAGATGCTTCCGCTAAACTGGACTATATTTCGGACAACGACTTTAACAAGATTGTTGATCCCTCATCCATGACAACTCCAGGGAGATAATATTTTCTATGGGCTTTAAAAGACTCTCTCAGTTGCAGGATTTTGAGCATTTTCTTCTGCTGCAACAGCCTTTACAAGGTCTTCGGCCTCACAAATTGGGAAACGATTTATAGCCTTTAAGGCCAGGCGCGCATTCCTCCGAAGCTGATCGCTTACAGACTCGCAATAGGGAAGCTGCGCAAGTAAATCAATAGTCCTACGCAAGATTCGAACGACATCTCCTTCATCGAGTGAAGTATTCGCGATCAAATCATTCCAATCGCTGCCCTTTGCCCAAGCATCTACTAAACCCATTAAATGCGGGTCCCACCAGGCAGGTATAAATACATGAGCCTCTTCTTGCCTTCTCAGCAATTCCCGTCGAATTCCAGAGAGGTCGTTAAGAGCCTCTTCTGCTCGGGAAGGGATTGGATATCCACACCATATATCAGGGCGATTGACCTCTGTACTAATTGCTTCACAGACAGCGGCCAAATGATTTGGTGCTAACTCATCTAAATGCCCACTCATTAAAGCCATTCCTAGCCATAACTCATTGTCACCTCTTAGTACAGCTACTGTTCTTCCAATATCTGTGAGAAGTAATTCATCTAGACAACCAAAATATTGCAAAATCTCCTTCAGTGCGATGAAAGTCTCCCAATGCCTATTAGCCCTGTAATGAAGAAACTTTTGGCGTTCACGAATCTCTAATTCCAACGACTCCATCCTTCGGCGGTGTTTCTTAAGCTTCTTGCGATCACCCCATCGATGAGCTGGTTGTTTTTCTAGTTCTTCCTCAAGACCTCGAACCAACTCAACCTGTGCAAGTACTTCACCTGCTAAATCATATTGAGGAGTTTGCATATCATGGCGTTTGGCCATTTGTAAAACAGCCAATGCTAAAGACCTGCTATCAGTGTCTCCATAGCGCACTTCTCCTCCATGAGTCAAATCAGGAGATTGCACAACAGAAACATCTAAGCTTGTCAATTCAGCATGGAGACCTACTACTGATTGACAAGGTAATAAGAGCCATAAATTTTCATCTGTCAGACAAAGCAAAAGTGGAAATTGTCCGGGTCCATCTAATTTGTCAACAATCACTGCAGGTGTTACTCGACCACGTAATTGAGGAGCCTTCAAACTTACAAGTGTCCCTAAGCATGCAAATTGCAATGCAAGAGTTAGCTCATGGGCTAATGTCTCTTCGGCCTGTTGCTGAAGAATTCTAAGGAGACGCCTTTCCTCTCTAAGTCGACCTCGACCCTTCTCATAGTTCTCAAAATCTGACCAAGGAATATCACCAGCAATCTCTTCTAATTGCACAAGCTGAAGTCTTAATTGCTCAAGGGTTTCCTCTTCCTCAACTAAATCCAAGCTAGCTAAGTAACGTCCAAAACTTCTCTCTACTAATTCCCTTGATTTTTCAAGGTTATATCTCTGTAAAAGATTCAAAACCATCCCATAACTAGGAGTGAAATGACTGACCAAAGGGTCAGCAGAACTCATCGCAAGCTTCCCAGCTTCTCTAACTCCCTCAAAACGACTCTGAACAATAACTACATAACCTTGAGAATCAAGTCCTCTTCTACCGGCCCTACCCGCCATTTGAAGGAATTCGCTACTTTTAAGTAGCCGATGACCAGTATCTGTCCTTTTTGATAGAGCTCCTATAATCGTACTCCTGGCAGGCATATTGATACCTGCTGCCAATGTTTCAGTAGCAAAGACAACTTTGACAAGGCCTTCCTGAAATAAGCGCTCAATCAATTCCTTCCAGGCAGGTAATACTCCTGCATGATGAGCTGCTACCCCCCTTAACAAAGCATCTACATGCAAACCATCGCGAACTGCTTCAGGGTTTGCAGCCTTGTACTCTTTAAGTTGCTTACGAATTACAGTTTTTTGCTCTTCATTTAAAAAACAATGCTTACCTAAATCCCTTACAGCTTTATCACACCCCTTACGACTAAAAATAAAAAAAATAGCTGGCAACATATCTCTATTAAACATCTGTGTAATAACAAATGAAATAGGTGGTTGCTCTGGTTGTAAGGGCTTGGGACTACGTCCCTTTCTCTTCTGTCCTTTTGGAGCTCTCCAAATTTTATTATTTGGATGAAGAGCATTTCCCTCCTTGTTGAGTAATGGATGCAACCCTTTTGCACTACAAAAGCTAAATAACAGAGGAACAGGCCTGAAATCACTATGAACTAATTGTGTGGGGCCATGAACCTTCTCAATCCAATCAGTTAGCTGACCTGCATTAGCAACAGTTGCTGAAAGCGCTACTAGCTGAACAGAGGACGGGCAATGAATAATTGACTCTTCCCAAACGGTTCCTCTCTGTGAATCATTCATGTAATGACACTCATCAAGAACTACTGACTCAACATCTGCCAGAGGATCATCATGCTGGTCAAATTCCGCATACAACATATTGCGAAAAATCTCAGTAGTCATAACGATTATTGAAGCTTCTCGGTTGACGCTCAGGTCACCAGTCATTAAACCTACATTTTCCGAACCAAACTGATCTCTAAAATCCCTTAATTTCTGGTTAGACAAAGCCTTCAAAGGGGTCGTATAAAAAACCTTTTGATTGTGTGCGATTGCTCTATGAATTGCATATTCACCTACTAAAGTCTTCCCTGATCCCGTAGGAGCACTTACAACTAGAGAGTGCCCTTGATTTAAAGCATCAATTGCCTGTATTTGAAAATCATCTAGTGGAAATGGGAAAATCTCATTAGGATCTAAAGCAACCTTGGCCTCATAAGGAGACGGAATAATTTTGGCTGCTGAACTCATGGATTAAATCCTTGAAAGCCTTGATTTCCTCTCAAGCAAAATCTTCTAGGAAAGGTGTTCTGCTAAACAAGTTTAGAGACACCATTCGAGAATTATCGAAACACTAAATCAAAAACTCTTCAAATGAAGTCCATCCCACCCGCAAGACTTCGAAAATTAAGAACATGGACTCATTATGAATCTGCCTCAAAACTACTAGAAATACAAAAAAACGGGAACTTAAAACCTCTTATAGACCTTGCAAGCAATGACTACCTTGGGTTAAGTAGGCACCCAAAGCTTATAGAGGCAGCACAAAAATCTTTAGATAAAAATGGAGTAGGCGCGGGCTCATCACGCTTTATAACTGGCAGTCGTCCTATACATCAAGAATTGGAAGAGAACCTAGCTAAATGGCTTGGATATGAGAGAGTTTTTCTCTTTCCAAGTGGCTTTCAAGCAAATTTAGCTGCAGTCATTTCATTGGCAAATCGACACACAAATGCCATTGCCGATAGAAACATTCACCATTCACTAATAACTGGGATAAAAGCTAGTGGTGCAAAGCTAATACGCTTCAATCATAATGATGTGAATGACCTTGAATTACGATTAAAAGCATGTAAACAAGACAGTGCAGCATATAAGTCTTTAGTAATAACTGAGTCCCTTTTCAGCATGGAAGGAACAAGCCCACCACTGCAAGAGATTTCTAAAATTTGCAATAAATATAAGGCAAAGCTTTTAGTTGATGAAGCGCATGCACTTGGTGTTCTAGGAACTGAGGGCAAAGGTTTATGCAGAGATTTACCTATACCACCAACAATGATTAGCGGTACTTTTGGAAAAGCTTTCGGCAGTGGCGGAGCATTTCTAGCAACTAATTTTGAACTCGGCGAAGAACTTCTCCAAACAAGTGGGGCTTTTAGATATACGACTGCCCTTGCGCCATCATTAGCATCCGCAGCACTTGCTGCTTTGAATCTCATAAAAGCAAATCCAACTTGGGGGGAAGTGCTTCAGAGCCAAGCCGAATCATGGAGAAATAAAATATTAGAAAAGGGTTTTACTCGACCACCTGGGCGAGGACAAATCCTTTCCCTCATTATTGGTCAGGACCAAGATGCACTTAATCTGCAAAGTCAATTAGAAGCTTCCGGCATACTCTGCATAGCTATTCGACCACCTACTGTTCCAGAAAAAACTGCACGTTTAAGAATAATTCTTAGAAGAAATCTACCTGAAGGAATCTTAGAAAAATTTTTACTTAATTTAAGGCAAAAATGAATCAAGTAATTGCCATGCACGGATGGAGTGGGGATAGCAATACTTGGCTACCTTGGTCGAATTATTTCACACAACAAGGCTGGTTATGGGAAAACGGCGAGCGAGGATATGGACTGCTCAAAGAAAGAAACCCTTGCTGGCAGAACTCGCAATCAAAAGATAAGGATAATATACGTGCCGTCATTGGACATTCTCTTGGTCCACATCTTGTCAAAGAAGAAACTTTCTCTGAAGCAACACATATAGTCTTTGTATGTAGCTTTGCTAGTTTTCTTGCTGGAAATCCAAAAAATCGAACTTTAAAAAAGGCCTTAAAAAGAATGCAAGAAGTTATAGGAACCAAATCCGAGAAGGAGATGTTGAATACATTTTTAAAAAAGGCATGTTATCCAAATCCAATCAATGAAGATCTATGTGGTCCAATTATCAATGGTATTTCTATAATTGGTAGAGAAAATTTAAAGGAAGATCTTGAGTTATTAATCAATACAAAAAACCTTCCCAAAGGGATTCCTAGTAAAGCTAAGGCACTTGTAATAGAAGCCGATGAAGATCAAATCATTGATCAAGCATCTAAAGTTGAATTAATCCAAAAACTAAGCAAACACCTTGACGAACCACCAACCCATTGGCGATTATCTAAAACGGGCCATAGTATATTCAAGCCACAAATCATTAGCCAAGTAAAAGGCTGGTTAGAAGAGTCTAAATGAATTCAAATTTGAGCAAAACTGTACTTAAAAGGTTTGACAAGTCAGCTAACAAGTATAATAGTCAGGCAGAAATACAGAAGATCTTTGCCAAAAGACTTGCGAAAGAATGTTCGAGATTTTCTATACCCAATGGAATATGGGCTGATCTTGGTTCAGGAACAGGACTGCTTGCAAATGAAATAGAAAAATATTATCCAAATCAATCTGTAATTAGAGTTGATGGATGTCCAACAATGCTAAGTAAACACCCTATCGAGAAAACATCTCAAATATGGGACTTAAACCTTGGCCTTCCTTCCTGGCCTAAAAAGCCAAGTCTACTTGCCTCGAGCTTTGCACTGCACTGGCTCTTAAGACCTGATAGAAAACTCCGAGATTGGTTTGAAGCTTTAAGAAAGGAAGGATTACTGGCAATTAGTGTACCCATTGCAGGCAGTTTTCCTGAATGGGAAGAAGCCTCTCATAAAGCAGGCATTAAATTCACTGCACTTCCATTACCCTCAAGGGTGTCATTAATATCTTCACTACCCAAGTCTAATCTCATACATGAAGAAATCATTCGAATAACCCAAAAAAGAACGAAAGCAATTTCTTTATTAAAGCCAATTGTCAAAGCAGGTGCTTATACGAATCCTTTCCCCAAGCTAAATATTTCTGAACGTCGTAAACTACTACGTATTTGGGACAAATCAAGGCAAAATAATACTGTGACTCTTACATGGTCTATACAACTCTTAATAGCTAGAAAATGAAATCTAATAGTACAAAAATAGTTATCTGTGGGACTGATACTGATATAGGGAAAACCATTGTTAGTGCATTTTTTGTAAAAGGCCTAAATGCAATTTACTGGAAACCAATACAAAGTGGCATAATTGATGGTACAGATACAGAGAGAGTCTGCGAAATACTCGATTTAAGCCAAGAAAGGACTCTTAAAGAAGCTTATAAATTCAGGGCTCCTGTTTCTCCACACTGGGCAGCTGAGCAAGAAGAAACAACAATCAATCCGAATCACCTAAAAATTCCAAATGTCAATAGAACATTAATCATCGAAACGGCAGGTGGATTAATGGTCCCTATTAATAGAAATTTGTTACAAATTGATCTTTTAAAAGAATGGAATATCCCTGTCATTCTAGTTGCTAAGACAGGCCTAGGGACTCTCAACCATACCCTTTTGAGTCTAGAGGCTTTACAAACAAGAGGAATCCCAATTTTAGGAATTTTTCTCAATGGTCCCAAACACGCAGACAACCCAAGAACACTTAAAGAATTTGGCTTAGTTCCACTAATAGGATCACTTCCTCAGTTAGATGAAATATCTGAAAGAACACTAAAGAAAGAGTGGGAAGAGCAGCAAATAGAAAATAATATTCAAGGATTAATAAATAACTTAAATTCAAAAGATCACTAAACAATAGTCAAGATGTATAGCTAGGAATAGATTCATTAATTAATCATTGAATCTATTCCAACTTTGATCTGGAAGTTTCACTAGAATTAATCCACTAAAGAAACAAAGGGCTCATTTGAGTTCTATTCAATGCTTAGCCACAACTCCCCTGGTGATATCCATCCGAATCTCTGGCCTCCATTCACTCAGCTTAATGAGAACTCAAGACAAGAGCGCGTCCTAGGAGGAGACGGGGCCCTTCTACATAGAGACGGATTGCCGCCTCTTGTTGATGCAATTAGCAGTTGGTGGGTAACTTTGCATGGTCACGGAAATATAAAGATTGCCGAAGCGATCGCTGCACAAGCTAAAAAGCTAGAGCAAGTAATTTTTGCAGATTTTTCCCACCCTCAAGCAGAATTAATTGCAGAGAGATTGAGTGCTTTAACTGGTCTTCAAAAGTTATTCTTCTCAGATAACGGCTCAACTGCAGTAGAAGTAGCAATAAAGATCGCCTGCCAATGGTGGTTAAACAAAGACCAACCAAGAAGTCAAATCATAGCCTTTGAAGGCGCTTACCACGGCGACACATTTGGAGCCATGGCTATTGGCGAAAGAAATCTCTTCAACGCACCA
The DNA here is from genome assembly GCA_003215545.1 of Prochlorococcus sp. AG-409-L14. Lineage (GTDB taxonomy): Bacteria > Cyanobacteriota > Cyanobacteriia > PCC-6307 > Cyanobiaceae > AG-409-L14. The sequence continues at coordinate 101,108 of QCKF01000001.1, forward strand.
TTTGAGAAAATGCTCTTCCCAGTAAAAAGAGTTCCCTGGCCTGCTACTTGGTGGGGAGATGAAGGAGTAGAAGATCGCGAAAATTTGGCCTTGAGAAAATTAGAAACTTTATTAGAAACACCAACTGCATTAGTAATTTTAGAGCCGCTTATACAAGGTGCAGGAGGTATGGCTATGGTCCGTCCAGAATTTTTACAAGCTGTCGAAAAATTAACAAGGCAGGAAGGTGCTCTGTTGATTGCGGATGAAGTTCTAACTGGTTTTGGGCGCTGTGGAAACTTATTTGCTTTTCTAAGAGCAGGTATTTCTCCTGACCTAATCGCTCTTTCAAAAGGTTTGACTGGTGGATTCTTACCAATGGGTGTAACTATGTCTAAAGCAAAAATATTTGAAGAATTTATTGGAGAGGATCCAAAACTAACTCTTTGGCATGGCCATAGCTTTACAGGAAATCCATTAGGCTGCGCAGCTGCAAATGCAAGCCTGGACTTATTAGAAAAGAATCCTCAAAGTTTTGAGAACTTCGAAGCTAGACATCTTCCTCACCTAACAGATTTAGCAAAGCATCCAAAGGTTACCAAGCCAAGACTGATAGGGACTATTGCCGCCTTTGACCTAAAAATAGATGGTAAAAAAGGTTATTTCAATGTTTCAGGGAAGGTATTAAAAGACATTGCAAAAAAGCAAGGTGTATTCATAAGACCTCTAGGGAATGTCGTCTACCTACTTCCTCCCTTGTGTATTAGTGATTGTCAACTTGAGCAATGCTATGCCTCAATCCAAAAAGGACTTGATAATCTTTAATAGCATCAAGACCCTAAGGACCATGAGATATAGCAGCCTCTACATCAGCACGCGACAACCCATAAGGAAAACAATACTCGCTAAAATTCCCTTTCTTTTCCCAAACGACTCTAAGTTGATCCTGTTCCATGGTGATATCAGCTGAGCATTCTTCCAAAACCCATCTCCACCTAGAGACATCTCCCTCAATCTGTTGAGCACCCAATTTATGGAGCCATAGTTCAATAGCCACTAATGAATGACGATTTAATGGTGTTTGATCAGGAGGAAGAGAAGACAAGGCAAAAATCGTAAAGGGAAAGATAGGCAATCTTGTTATCTAAAAGTAGCCAACTAGGTGTTACCTGAAACTCTCGACCATGGCTCAATGCAAATCCTAATCCCATGACAAGGCTCAGCAAAAAAGCTAACACTAATAAAAGGAGGGAAAATATCTCACCTCCTGACAAGGGTCTTCTAACATCTTTCTGTTTAGTTGAAAACGCACTGGCTTCGTTAGTCTGCCCTATTTCACGATTTCTCATCAAAAGCGTGTTGGCAGAAGGGTTCTCATCTCCAAAGAACGCTTCGTCATAAATCTTTCTCTTTATAGGATCGATCAGCAAACCATAGGACTCGCAAACCTGCTGGAATTTCTTAGCTGCCTCTTCTTTGGGTAAGGAAGTTGTATCTGGATGAAGGGTTTTACTCAAGCTTCGGAAAGCTCTTCGCAATTCAAATTCATCTGCAAATCGAGATACTCCTAACAATTCATAATGGTTTAGGTAATTCGTCAATCTCATAACTAAATTAAAAAGCTAAAAAGGAACTGCGAACGCAGCCCAAAAATAGATTCTAAAGATCCCTAAATCAACCAATATGTTATCTAAGCACTCTTTTGAACTTTTACTAACCAATATATGGCAAGAACTTGGCTGGGATCCATCCAAAAAACAATTAGATCAGTTTTTTAAGTTACAAAAAATCATTATAAATCTAAATTCCACGGTAAACTTAACGCGGCTCATAAAAAATGAAGAGTACTGGATAAATCATGTTTTTGATAGTCTTTGGCCCATAAAAGAAGAACTAAATAAACCATATAATTTCCCTAAATGTATTGATGTTGGGAGTGGCTGTGGATTTCCTGGATTGGCAATTGCAATAGCACTCCCAAATTCAAAAGTTGTCCTCGTAGATGCAATAAAGAAAAAAACATCTGCTCTAGAAAGAATCGTCAACGAATTAAAATTGTCATCTCGAGTATTTGTTTGCACTGAAAGAATAGAGGTTCTTGGCAGAGAGGCTCTATTCAGAGAGAAGTTTGACCTCGCAATGGCACGCGCTGTCGGAAGTCCAACAGTTACAGCCGAATATCTAGTTCCGTTAATAAAATTAGAAGGCAAAGCCCTTTTATATAGAGGCAATTGGAATGCACTTGATGAAAGATTACTCAACAAGGCTTTGATTATGTTGGGAGCAAAAATCAATATGATTAAAAATATAGAATTACCTGCAAATAAAGGCATAAGACACCTTATATCAATCGCAAAGACAACACCTTGTCCTATAAAGTATCCAAGAAATATTGGTATACCCTCCAAGCGTCCCTTGGGTGACTAAGAAATGGAAAGACGCTCCTGAGAATTGCCACCGAATCGATTTCTTAATCCTCGCAAAATATCTGGAATCTCATCAACCCATGGACTATTAACCAAAACCTTCCTTAAGGACTCTTCGGAAACTTCTGTATCCAAGCAATCAGCATTTCGCCCAGGGAACCAATGGCTTGCTTGTCCAAGTAAGTTATATCTTGCTTTTGCGTATCCTTCCATTCCCCATGCCTCAACCAAATTATGAAGCCACAAAAGTATTGGAATATTGATATTCCCTGGTGTCTCATGCCATGCAGGCAAACCAACTTTCCAATTCCTGATCCATATTTCGCCTAAAGAAATGAAAGCAGCTTGTTGGAACCTATGAGCAATCTCAGGAACAATATCATTTGCTCTATCGATTAGATCTATTGCTTGAAGATGTAAATCAAGATCACCAGGACAAGTTAAGCCAACGCTAATTGTATGGACCCGTGAATCTCTTAAACAAAACAAGTCATTGAAAATAATAGGATGGATTGGTGAACATAATTCAAGAAGTTTTGATGACGGAGTATGCAGATGTCCACCTTTATCTGTAGGGCTAATAATAAATACACCCATATCAAGCATGGAAGCTGCATACAACGCAGGCTCATTATCCTGACGAATAAAATACCAATGCAGATTTACATAATCAAACTCATTAGATCGTATTGCCTCCACAATTAATTCTGTAGGAGCATGCGTTGAAAAGCCTATGTGGTCAATCTTTCCTATTCTTTGCCAACGACGAACTACTTCTAAGCATCCTCCAGGGCGAAGAGTTTGGTCAAGATGCTCAACAAGATTTAAACCATGTATAGAAAGCAGGTCGACCTTCTCAACATTAAGCTTTTCGAAGCTTAGTTCTAATTCAGCCTCAAAAACTTTTGGATCTTCATTTGGCGGGACTTTGGTTTGCAAGAAAATCTCAGGAGAAATTGTTTTTGACAATGCATGGCCTAACTGAATCTCCGAGGATCCATAATGCCTAGCTGTTTCTATATGATTCAAACCAAATGAAGCTGCGTGATTCAATGTCGCTTCTAAGTTATCTTGACTTTGAGAAGAAACCTCAGAAAACTCTAAATCCTTCCAACTCTGCTGAAATCGCATCCCGCCAATAGATAACAATGGTATTTGCAATTCTGTGCGCCCAAACCTTCTCGAGGGAACACATATTTTCATTTAAATAGAACAGTCGTTAATTCCATCTTGGCTTCAACCTTTTAGATGATTTTTGAGGGAAGCCTAAAGGTTGAATCTCCATTTCCTCTAATTCCAATCGTAATTCTTCAAGGTCTTCAAATTCAACCCAATGAATACAATCAACAGGGCAAGTCTCTATAGCTTCTTGAATAATATCGGTACTATCTCCATCCTGCCTGACAACCCTTGAACGACCAAAAATAGGCTCCATAACGAAGGTATTACAAGCTACATTTGTACAATAGCGACAACCAATACAAGCAGATTCATCTACCCATGCAGCCTTTTCCCTTAACTTACCTCCTAGTCTTGGTTCCTTACCATTTGGCAAAGAATAAGCATTGGTTGACCTAACTTTAAAGGCCTCCGAAGGATCAATTTTGTTTAGGGAATCCCCTTCAGTTATGGATCCCAACGTGTTACTACTAATTCAATAGATCCATCAACGTTGCTAGTTTGCTCAGCAACCTGAAATCCTTCCTCAGCTGTTGCATTCAAGACCGTATTAAGAGCATATCTTTGTGTTAGCTGTGCTAAAAACCTTTCAACAGGAACTGGTTCATTCCATAAGGCTAAATCAGCAACCAATTCATACACTTCTGTGGATGGATTCCAACGAAAACCGATATCTGCACCCTGTGTGTTAGCGACAGCAACCTCAGCCTTTACTGTCTGCCCCCTATAACCACGAACCATTTGATGACCCTCAATGGGGGCATAACCAAGATCATGAAGAGCCTGAACCAAAGGTTCGCGCTTTCGTAATTCTGTCTTAACGGTGCTGAAATGAGACATCAGATTAATTCCGCGGGAAGGCTTTGAACTTGTTTTTGTGAGGCTAGAAAAGCTTCTGAGGTTGGGACTCTTGTCTGGACTTGACCCAAGGCATCTTCAAGGCTCTTAGTCAAGGTTTCACAGGATTCACCAATTGTCCCTTCAACAGACTCTTCAACATAACCATCCTGTCGAATGTGAAACCGCAGAGTGCGTTGTGGCATGCATCTGTAGCTTGGAGTAAGTGATGTTATAGAAGAATCTGGTTAATTTTGAATGCAGTTGTTACAAGATAATGTGTAGCAATGATGACTTTATGGCAAAAGCCCTTCATCTGTAAGGCTTTTGAGCCGTTCATGAACATCAGGGGAATCTAATTGTTCAAGTACCACCCTCGATTCGTAACGAACAGAAGGCTCACTATCGTTCAAAAGGACTTTTACTAAAGCATCTAGCAACTCACGCTTATGAGCCTCATCCAAATCAATAAAAAGTCTCCCTAAAGACCAAATACAATTACTACGAACCACAGGTTCGCTATCGATTTGCATACTTAGCAGTAATTGATTTGCAGCAATTGCTGCATTTTGAGGAGTATTAGAGCCAGCTTCGGCCAAGGAGCCCGCCGCCCAAAGACGAACAGCCGCAACATCATTTCTAAGAGCATTAATCAAAGGAACCAAAACTGGAGCATCTGCATAATTCCCTAAACTCCATGCAGTGGCCTTACGTACATAAGCATTGCTGTCTGTTTGTAAAAGCTTCAGAAGTATTTCTACTGCTCGAGGACATGGGTTTCGGCCAAGTGCATAAACCGCGCTCATTCTCTCTACGGGGCAAGGTTCTTGCAATAAAGGGATCAACAAAGGGAGTGCCCTTGGATCTCTATGCTCACAAAACACTCTGAGGCCTTGCAATCGTTGTTCATGGCCCTGCTTTAGCCAGTTCAAGGCTAATTCACATTCTTTTGCTGCATCTGAAGAAGTATCAAAGCCATCAAGATCAATCTCATCTAAAGGATCTCCAACAAGCTCTGCCGCCAACTCCTTGGCCAGGACTTCAGGATCTATGGCCAAATTTGCCAAAGCCTGCTGATCTAATTGTCCTGACTCATCATTCATGAAAAAGACTGTCGGAAATTGAATAAATACTCAATTTATTGGAGCTGGAGCGAGCATGTCACCAGGAAGCCAAATTCGAGCACTAACAGCTAATAAAGCGACACCAAACAGGGCCACTATCAAAATTGGCAAAAGAGTAGAGCGAAGAAAACCCAAAATTCAAATTGCCTTGATCTGAATACAGTCTCCAACATTAATCATGAATCTGCAGAGTAATTTGTGCCTATAAGCCTTATTTCTAAAAAAGAGCAAACAAACAAACGCCACCAGTTATTAGGCCCATCCATCCCGCAAACTCCTGATGCAAGAGAAAAGCACCTCCACCAATCAGGCCTCCAAAAAGAGCACCACTACTCAAGAAGAAGCGTGAAATCAAACTTTTTAAAGAATCTGACTCCACCACCCCAAGAGCAGTTCTTATTCCACACCATCCAGGCCCAGGGGGACGAACCTTAATAACAAAACGTTCCAAAACTTCTTTCGATTCAGGCGGCGTAAGAGCCAAAACAATTAGCCAGACCAATGTTGTAGATATTGTCGTTATGAATAACTTCACTCCGTAGTCATCTATACGAACCAATGGGACGATAGAAGTTATCAACCCTATAAAAAAGCCACATAACATTGCAGCAAGTTCAGCAGCTGCATTTATTCTCCACCAAAACCATCGCAGAACCAAAACCACACCTGGGCCTGTACCAATAGCTATTGCCAAGCGAAAGACTGCCCCTACACTATCTGCCGTTAAAGCTGTCAGGACTCCAAGAAGTAGTAAACATAAACTTGTTACTTGGCCCACAAATAGTAACTCTCGCTCAGTAGCAAAAGGTCTTAGAAACCTAAGATAAAGATCGTGAGTTATATATCCAGCCCCCCAGTTCACGGCAGTACTTACAGTGCTCATAAAAGCAGCAACTAAGGAGACTATTACCAAGCCAAGAGCAATGGGAGGAAGATATTCAACAGCAAGTTTAGGATAACTCAATTCCCAATCTGCTTGAGTAGGTAATAAAACCAAACCAGCAAGTGCGACTAAAACCCACAACCAAGACCTCACAAGATAATTAATTACTAAAAAAAACCACCCAGCAATTTGCGCCTCTCTTTCATTCTTTGTTGCAAGCATTCTTTGTATAAATTCACCTCCACCATCACTACGGCGAAAACTCCACCATTGCAATGAAATAAAAGCGCTAAAACTTGCAATACTTATTCCGGTTTCACTGAGCCACTCAAATTTTCCTCCATGAAAAGTCCAAGGAAATAAAGACAAAATCTCAGGCCGACGAAGCTCCTCAAGACTTCCGAGTAATTGATCCATGCCTCCAGCTGCCTTAACCGAAAAAACTGCAACAGTCAACGCCCCAAAAAGTGCCAATAAAAGTTGTAGAAGATCTGTCACAACTACAGCCCATAGGCCACCTATGATTGTATAAATCAACAACAAAATAGAGACAATCAATAAAAGCAATAAGGTGTCGCTTATACCCCCAACCAAAGGAGTCCCATTAACAATTCCCAAAGCTTCTGCAACCTTACGCATAGCCAAAAAGGCATAACCTATCCCAATACAATTAATAGGGACCGCCAGCAAAAAGGCCTTAATTCCCCTCAGCCAAGCAGCTGGCTTACCGCCATAACGAAGTTCAGTAAATGCTGCATCTGTAAGAACACCAGTTCTGCGCCACATAGGAGCGAAAACCACCGCCATGGCTACATGCGCCAAAGCAAAGCTCCACCATTCCCAATTACCAGCGACACCTCTAGTACCTACCAATCCAGCAACATATAGCGGAGTATCTATTGAAAAAGTCGTAGCAGCCATAGAAGCTCCAGCGAGCCAGCCGGTAAGCCTCCGCCCTGCAACGAAATAATCATCTTGGCTTCTATTTCTACGAGACAGAAATAACCCAATTACAAGTGTTGCTAGCAAGTAGATCCAGAGAATAAGCCAGTCAATTAAGGCCATGTCTAATATCTAATACACTAAGTCTCACTTAATTAGACTAGGCTTTCAACAGGTCTACTTAAATTGACGCCTTAACTGGCCACATGCGGCATTTTTGTCCAAACCCCTACTTTTTCGTATACTAACAGCTACACCTCTCTTTATTAAAGTATTTTTAAAAGATTCTATTTGGGAACTCTTAGGACGCCTAAATTCTTCTTCATCAATAGGGTTATATGCAATTAAATTAACGTGACTTTGAAAACCACCGACTTGATCTGCAAGCTCATGAGCATGGTCTTGACTATCATTAATCCCTCCTAAAAGAATATATTCAAAACTAATCCTACGTCCAGTAATATCAATATATTCTTTGCAGTCTTCTAATAAATTAGAAAGTGGATAAAACTTTGCTGTTGGAATCAACTTCTCTCGTAAATTTTGATTTGAAGCATGCAAGCTAACCGCAAGGGTAAACTGAGCTCTACCTAATTTCTTTATTGCCAATTCAGCCAACTTAGGAAGTGTTTTGGCTACACCTACAGTACTTAGAGTTATTCTTCTTTGCCCTATACCCAAATCTCTATTTAAACAATCTATAGCAGAGAGAACTGCCTCAATATTCAATAAAGGTTCACCCATTCCCATAAAAACTACATGAGAAGGACGCCTATTCATTACCTCTCGAACGCTAAGAACCTGATCAAGAATTTCATGAACTTCCAGAGATCGTTCGAGACCTCCCTTACCTGTAGCACAAAAACGACATGCCATTGGACATCCCACCTGACTAGAAACGCATACTGTGAGACGATCGTCAGTTGGAATTCCTACAGTTTCAATATTTTCACCATCCGCTGTTTTAAGCAACAACTTAGTAGTCGAATCACTTGAGATATCTTTAGCAACACACTCAAGTCTTCCAATGACAACACTATTCTGATTTAAAATAGTACGCCAAGTCTTAGGTAAGACAGTAATTAAATCAATACTTCTTGCACCTTTAGTATACAACCAACTATAAAGTTGACGTCCACGGAAAGAAGGTTGTCCTTGCTTTACAGCTAATGCCTCTAGCTCACTTTCACTCAAACCAAGTAATACAACATCGTCTGCCTTTAAAGATGCGTGATTCACCAGATCAGGACACCATGTCCCAAACTTCTCTCCAGCAAGAGCAAGGCTATAAAGCCAATCATAGCTAAACGACCATTTAACTTTTCAGTATGATTATGAAAACCGTACCGAGGCAAACGTCGCTTAGGAATAAGAGTTGGTTTAAGCATCTCACTCAAAAAAGATCAATGAAATTAATTATAAAGAGATAGAACATGTAAATAATCAAAATTGGGATTATTCATCAGCCAGCAGGCCTTCCTCTTGCAAGCCTTCTAACGCTGCAGGATCAGGCATTTGCTCCTCTGGAATCACATCATCACCTGTTGGTCTAACAAAAGCTGCAAAATTACTAGATGAAGGATCTATTCCATGTCGACTTCTTGTTGCCTCAAGATCAGCATCACTAGGGTCATCTAGCACAGCAGTTGAACTAGCGGCTGGTTGTGAAGGCATTTCAACCGTGTAATCAGGGCGAAGATTCTGCATTCGCCTATAACCGGCGGAATCTTCAGCCAAGATATCTGGATGTGGACCAGCCTCAGCTCTTAATTCCTCCACAAAACCACTAAATCCAGTTCCTGCAGGAATTAATCGGCCAATAATTACATTTTCCTTGAGTCCTCTTAACCAATCACTTTTACCTTCAATGGCTGCTTCAGTAAGAACTCTTGTTGTTTCCTGGAATGAAGCTGCAGAAATAAAGCTATCAGTGTTCAAAGAAGCTTTTGTAATTCCTAATAACACTGGTGTAAATTCAGCAGGCGCACCACCTGTTATCGCCATGGCTTGATTAGTATCTTCGACTTGACGAAGTTCTATTAACTCTCCAGGCAATAAGGTTGTATCACCTGCATCCTCTATACGAACCTTACTAGTCATTTGTCTAACAATCACCTCAATATGCTTGTCATCAATTGATACTCCTTGTGATTTATAGACATTTTGAACTTCATTAACAAGTCTATGTTGAAGCTTTGCTATTGCTTCTTGAGCAGCTTCCATCAAGGGCTTACGATCACGCAAATCAGAGAAGAAGCAATCAAGAAGTTCATGAGGGTTGATGGGCCCATCTGTCAATAATTCTCCAGCTGCAACCTGCTGAGAATTGCTCACCATTACATTTCTCCCTAGGAGAATTGGATATTCACCTATCGAATCATCTCCCTCAATAACAGTTACTGTTGTTGACTCATCATCTTCTTCTTGTTTGATTTCGACGATGCCTGCCTTTTTACAAAGTACGGCAGATTCTCTAGGTCGACGTGCCTCAAGCAACTCCTCAATTCTTGGTAGTCCTTGAACTATGTCACCTGTTTTCTGACGTTCAAAAACAAGTAAGGCCAAACCGTCGCCACGCTGAACAAGATCACCATCACGAACATGCAAAACAGAGTCAGGAGAAACCATATAGGGCCTACCCAATCGCAGTGTTATTCCTTTATCAGTGACGGATTCCACCTCTCCACAACAATCAACAGATTGATCTTGAGCTAACAAATCACCATCAACTACACGATCACCTACTTTCACAATAGGACTAGTTTTGGTAGGCAATGTCGTTGTATCTTCTTCCCTCTCAACTATGAGTCGCCTAACAGGGTCACCACCTGCAACTTTTGGTAGTTGAGCGATGCCTTCTTGCTTGCAAAGAATCTGTGTAGTCGCAACTACATCACCTGCCTTGACAGCTTGTCCATCTTCCACTTGCAACTCAGTGTGCGTTGAACCATGACTTGAGTCGGAAATTGTGTCCCTACGTACAAGTATGCTTTCAAGAATTACAAGGTTTAGCCTATCTATTGTTTTAGCACGTTTATCTTTGACAGCCTCAACATCTACAGTCATCTGTGGTGTTGTTTCGAATGTCTCTAAACTCAACTGAGTTTTTAATAGTTCAACACCCTCAACAGACTTAATAAGTTCCCCATCTTTAAACGCCAACCTTTGAGTAGCCTTTAAACCTAAATGAGGCCCTTTAGGTTGTTTAACATGAGAAAGTTCAGGAAGCTGCGCTTCATTTGGGATTGTATATTCCTCTACTGGTCTGAGAAGCAAGCCTGTGCCTTGGGGAGTTTCAACGGTCTGAACAAACACCATCTCATCTGGTTTTATACCCTTAGCAATGGTTTCACCAGGGCTAATCATTTGCCCATCACCATTAAAGCGTTCTAAGGATTTACTTTCATTGCACAAATGAAAACTACCGCTCCTAACAATTATTTCGCGGAGAATGTCATTCTTTTGTGTAACCGAGACGATACCAGCTGTTTGACTGAAGATGTCTTTAACAACCTCTGTCCCTGCTTCTATCCATTGTCCATCCTGAATCATTAGAAGAGATATATCCTTATTAATTTCGTGCGTCTCTTGAGGGATCCAGAGCAAAGTGCCCCCCTTACTTACTTCAAATCCATTCTTTGCAGAACGAGCCTTCTTAATAGACAAACCTGGAGCGTAACGAGCTATCCCTCCGGTTTGTGTACGGAAACGATCATCTGCCAGTTCACCAATAACTTCTCCATTGCCAATCTTGCTGCCCGGGATTGTATTTAAGCGATAACGGGTACCATCTTTAGCTTCTAAATGCCATATCTCTCCTGAATGAGTTGACTCTCCAAGTAATTTAAAATCCTTAAGAGTCATGGATGTTGTAACTATTTGCACCTCTCTTGAATCGCCAATCGAATCTCGCAAACGAACCTCTCCTCCAAATTCACTAGCCTGACTAGCTTCCGCTAATACTTGTCCTTCAGAGACCTTTACATTTCCAGTAACAACTGGTTGTGCATTAGGAGGCAAGTTATAAACATCACCTGCGAACACCCATAGGCGACCAAGCCTCTGTGCCTTAAGGGTGATATTTCCTTGCCTATCTGTTACCTCCTTGGGTTGAATAGCATTCTCATAACGAACTTGGCCAGCCAAATCACAAATCACATCTTTAGTAGCTTTCTCAACACTTTTCTTGACTGCACCAGCTGCTATCTGAGCGACTGTTACATCACTATCAATTTCTTGAGCATCATCTACAAACAGTAACGAGCCGTTTGTAATTTCGATTTTTTGTCCTCTACCTTTACCAGATGGCTTAATAGTTAAAGTGAAATCAACTTCAGCCTGTTGGGCTTCAACTCCATGAGGAGTTCTATACCCCCGCAAACGAGCTTTTGATCCGAACTCAACTTTCCCAGCAACTTTAGAACGAACAACTCCAGTTTCCGCAGTTGAAACTCCCCCTGTATGGAAAGTCCTCATTGTCAACTGAGTGCCTGGCTCTCCAATTGACTGTGCTGCAATAATTCCAACAGCTTCGCCAAGATCAACTAATTGATTATGAGCAAGTGCCCATCCATAACACTTCCTACATACTGAACGTGTTGCCTCACAAGTCAAAGGAGAGCGAACCATTACAGCAGAAATTTTGGCCCCCTCTATTTGTTTTGATAACTGAGGATCAATCTCTTGATCACGTTCAGCAAGAACTTTTTCATCTTCACCGATTACTTTCTCAGCAGTAAGTCTCCCAACCAAACGATTCCCATAACGACCATCTTCAGCCTTAACTAAAATCGCCCTTTTAGTACCACAATCTTCCTCTCTCACTATTACATCCTGTGCTACGTCAACTAAGCGGCGAGTCAAGTAGCCAGAATCAGCTGTTCTTAGAGCTGTATCAACAAGTCCTTTGCGTGCTCCATAAGAAGAAATTACATATTCAGTAACTGTTAATCCTTCTCTAAAGTTTGTACGTATTGGTAAGTCAATAATTTCACCTTGAGGATTAGCCATTAATCCTCTCATTCCTACTAACTGACGAACCTGAGACATATTGCCCCTGGCCCCAGAGTTGGCCATCATCCAAACTGAATTAAGAGGATCGTTTTGATTAAAATTCTTTTTAACTGCATCTACCAACCTTTCATTTGTCTCAGTCCATGTGTCTATCACCTTTGTATGGCGCTCAACTTCAGTAATTTCACCTAATCGATAACACTCTTCCGTTGCTGTAATTTGCTCTTCTGCCTGTCCTAACAAATCTTGTTTAGCTGCTGGAACTTTTAAGTCATCCACAGAAATAGAAACTGCAGCTTGTGTGGCATATCTAAAACCAAGATCCTTAAGGTTGTCCGCCATTGCAGCAGTAGCTGCAGTCCCATGATGCTTATATGCCCAGGCAACTAGCTGCTTTAATACCTTCTTATCAACAACCCTATTGCGAAATGGGGGTGGTGTTTTTGCAAGAACTGGAACAACTTTTGCTGCCTTTGATTTCTTAGTGCGTTTTGAACCCTTGGAAGACTTTGCAGATTTACGAGTTTTGGAAGGAGTTGAAGTCATCTCTTAAAAAGTGGCTGAAAAAATAAAGGGGGGAAAGTCTGTAAAAGGAGTCAAATCAAGCAGCAGCAACTGCATCGATGATCGTGTGATTCATAACTATTCGACCAACGGTAGTAAGTATGTAACGACTAATAAGGGACCCTTCTTGATCAAAGCGGTCTCGACGAAAAGTCCATTGTTCAGAACGGCTTCCATCCTCGAGGGTTTTTGTCGTAATTGGCTCATCCAGCTCATCTTCATCCTCAACTTCTCCTTTAAAGCGGACCCATACCCAATCATGCAAATTGATTCTTTTATCCTCAAACGATTGAATTGCATCCTCAAGACTTGCAAAAGTTCTTGAGCGGTCTCCAAATTCAGGGTGTTCTGCTCCTGGCTGCAAGGCTGTCAAATAATAAGAACCAAGAACCATATCCTGGGAAGGAGTAATAATTGGATCTCCAGTTGCTGGAGAAAGAACGTTATTACTTGCAAGCATCAACATTCTCGCCTCAGTTTGAGCCTCTATAGCTAATGGCACATGAACAGCCATCTGATCCCCATCAAAGTCAGCATTAAATGCTGGGCAAACTAATGGGTGTAATTGGATTGCTCTGCCATCAACAAGTTTTGGCTCAAAGGCTTGTATACCTAAACGGTGCAAAGTGGGAGCACGATTCAAAAGAATGGGATGTCCTTCAATAACTTCTTGAAGAACTTGCATTACTTCATCATCAGCTCTTTGAATTAATTTTTTTGCAGCCTTTATGTTATTAACAATATTTTGACGAATCAATCGATGTATAACAAAAGGCTGGAAAAGCTCTATAGCCATTTCTTTGGGCAAACCACACTGATGCATCTTCAACTTCGGACCAACGACTATGACAGATCTCCCTGAATAATCAACCCTTTTTCCGAGTAGATTTTGACGAAAACGTCCTTGTTTTCCTTCAATAATGTCACTTAATGACTTAAGAGGCCGATTATTAGCTCCTACAACAGTTCTTCCACGCCTACCATTATCTATAAGCGCGTCAACTGCCTCTTGAAGCATCCTCTTCTCATTTCTTACAATAATTTCAGGAGCAAGAATCTCCTGTAATCGAGCGAGGCGATTATTCCGATTAATAACTCGTCTATATAAATCATTTAAATCTGATGTCGCAAAACGACCACCATCAAGTTGAACCATAGGCCGCAAATCCGGTGGGATTACAGGTATAGCATCTAAAACCATCCATTCAGGGCTTGCATTAGTTGCAATAAAGTTATCAATTACACGTAATCTTTTAATAAGTTTTGCTCTTTTTTGTCCCTTGCTGCCAGAGATATCTTCCCTTAGTTGTTCTGCAATTTCAGATAGATTTAAATCTTCTAGCAATTGCTTTAAAGCTTCAGCTCCAATACCAACTACAGGTTCATTTTCAATAGTTGAATCTTCTGCATAAATCTCATCTTCAATTTCAAGCCATTCATCTTCCGTCAGAAGTTGTTTGTATTTAAGGTCTTGATGATCTCCTGAATCTAAAACAACGTAGCAATTAAAATAAACTATCTGTTCAACATCTCTTAAAGGCATATCAAGCAAAATAGCCACATAGCTTGGGATACCCTTTAAATACCAAACATGTGAAACAGGAGCAGCTAATTTAATGAAACCCATTCTATGTCGTCTTACTCGACTTTCTGTAACTTCTACTCCACATCTTTCACAAACTATACCTCTATGTCTTACTCGTTTATATTTTCCACAATGACACTCCCAATCCTTAGATGGTCCAAAAATCTTCTCACAAAAGAGACCATCCATTTCTGGCTTTAAGGTTCGATAATTAATAGTCTCTGGCTTAGTTACCTCACCTACAACCTGACCATTAGGGAGTGTACGTTGCCCCCACTCCATAACCCTATCTGGGGATGCCAAAGTAATCTTGACGTAGTCGAAATGATTTTCGGTGCGAAGGTTGCTGTTAGTCATGAGCAAATCTGAAGCAGAGTTTTTTTAATCAGGAAAGAGGGGGCTAGGAAATCTTTTTAATCCTCGTCATAGTCCGAAGCTCCAAGAGATTCATAAGTTGGCCTACTGGGGGTACTTCGTCGCGGATTAACGTCCTGCATAAGGTCTACTTCTTTACCCTCATCGGTATAAACAGAAATATCTAGCCCTAATGATTGCAACTCACGCATTAAGACCTTAAATGATTCAGGTGTTCCTGGACGTGGGATTGGCTTACCTTTAACGATTGCATTTAATGCTTCATTTCGACCTTGCATATCATCTGATTTGACAGTTAGCAATTCTTGCAATGTATATGCCGCTCCATAAGCTTCAAGAGCCCAAACTTCCATTTCTCCAAGACGCTGTCCACCTTGCTGAGCCTTACCTCCTAAAGGTTGCTGAGTAACCAATGAATAAGGTCCAGTAGATCTTGCATGAATCTTGTCATCAACAAGGTGTACTAATTTCAAGATTTGCGCATAGCCGACTGTTACTGGCTGATCAAAAGGTTCTCCTGAGCGTCCATCAATTAATTGAAGCTTTCCAGGATTATCAGGGTTATAAACCCATTCTTTTCCTGGCTGTTTTGCTGCTTCCTTTAAATAAGCTTCAACTGTTTGCTGAGACTTCTCAGCTCCATACATCTCATCAAAAGGAACAACCTTTACCCTGCATTCAAGATTAGCGGCCGCCCATCCCATCAGACATTCAAAAACCTGGCCAACATTCATTCGGCTAGGAACACCTAGTGGGTTCAAAACAATATCTACAGGTGTCCCATCGGGAAGATATGGCATATCTTCTCGAGGAAGAATTCGACTAATTATTCCTTTATTTCCATGGCGCCCTGCCATTTTATCTCCAACTTGTATCTTCCTACGTTGCGCTACATATACTCTAACAACCATATTTGCACCAGGAGGAAGTTCATCACCCTGCTCTCTTGTATAGATACGAACATCAACAACTCGACCACGTTCAGTGCTAGGAACACGTAATGAATTATCACGAACGTCCCTTGCCTTTTCACCAAAAATAGCTCTTAATAGCTTCTCCTCGGGAGGCTGATCAGATTCACCTTTGGGTGTAACTTTACCAACCAAGATATCACCACTTTCAACAAAAGCTCCAATTCGAATAATACCCATTTCGTCAAGATTGCCAAGATTCTCTTCGGCAACATTTGGAATCTCTCTTGTAATTTCCTCTGGCCCTAGCTTTGTTTGCCTAGCCTCAATCTCATACTTTTCGATATGTACAGAAGTATACAAGTCGTCTTTAACTAACCTCTCGCTAACTAAAATTGCGTCCTCGTAATTATAACCTTCCCAAGGCATATAAGCGACTAAAACATTTTGTCCAAGAGCAATTTCTCCACCTTCACAAGCTGATCCATCAGCAAGGACTTGACCAACAATTACAGGATCTCCAAGCTTAACAATAGGTCTTTGATTTAAACATGTATCTTGATTTGAACGCTGATACTTCTGAAGATAATGAGTATGATCTAGCCCCTCTTCATCTCTGACAACTATTGCAGTTGCATCAACGAAAGTGACATTACCATTTACTTTAGAAATAGGAACCATCCCAGAATCTCTTGCCACTTGAGTTTCTAGACCAGTTCCTACTAAAGGCCTCTCTGGCCTTAAAAGTGGAACTGCCTGACGCTGCATATTGGACCCCATAAGTGCCCTGTTTGCGTCATCATGTTCCAAGAAAGGTATAAGAGATGTAGCTACTGATATAACTTGAACCGGAGAAAGTTGCACATAGTCAACCTGCTCGGGAGGAACTTTCTCAAAATCTTGCCTATATCTTACTGGTATCAAATCTGCAAGAATTTTTCCATCAGAATCAGTCGCGACATCCCCAGGAGCGACTCTACATTCATCCTCTAAGTCTGCAGAAAGATATATAGGATCTCCCTCTTTAATTACTCGCCCTTCTTCAACTTTCCAAAAAGGTGTCTCGATAAAACCATACTGATTAACCCGGGCATGAGTAGCCAAGGAATTAATTAAGCCTGCATTAGGACCCTCAGGTGTTTCTATAGGACATAAACGTCCATAGTGAGAAGGATGGATATCTCGAACAGCAAAGCCAGCCCTTTCTCTCGTTAAACCACCAGGTCCCAAAGCAGATATACGTCTCTTATGAGTCAGCTCTGCCAAAGGGTTGGTCTGATCCATAAACTGACTTAATTGACTGGAACCAAAAAACTCCTTAATTGCCGCTACTAGAGGCTTAGGGTTTACCAACTGAGCTGGAGTGAGAGAGTCAGTCTCTCCAACAGTCATTCGCTCTTTAATAATTCGCTCTAGCCTATTTAGGCCTACACGAACTTGATTCTGCAAAAGTTCACCTACAGAGCGCACTCTTCGGTTACCTAAATGATCAATATCATCAAGGCTGGCTCCTCCCACATCAAGTTCTAAGTTAATTAAATAATCAATTGTTGAAAGAACATCCTCATGAGTAAGAGTCCTTACAGTATCTGGGATTGTCAGCCTTAATTTCTTGTTAATCTTATAACGTCCAACTCTTCCTAAGTCATATCTTTTAGGATCAAAAAATCTACTTTGCAATAATTGTTGCCCACCAGTAACAGAAGGTGGTTCACCAGGTCTAAGCTTTTTATAGAGTTCAAGCAAAGCTTGATCTTCAGAGCTTATTCCTTCTTCATTTGCAGCCTCAATGGACTTCTTATAGAACTCTGGATGCCTCAGTTTATCGATAACATCATTGTCTGATAAGCCCATAGCCCTCATCAAGACATGTGCATTAATCTTTCTAGTTTTATCTACACGTACATGTAGTAAATCGTTCTTGTCTGTTTCGAACTTAAGCCACGCCCCACGATTAGGGATTAGGCTTGCATTATAAGTTCTTCGACCATTTTTATCTTGCTCATCTTTAAAATAAACACCTGGACTTCGAACTATTTGGTTAACTATTACTCTTTCGGCACCATTAATGATAAATGTCCCTCTTTCTGTCATTAGTGGGAGCTCGCCAATAAATACTTCTTGTTCTTTTATCTCGCCAGTCTCTTTATTAACTAAGCGACAAGTTACATACATCTGAGATGCAAAAGTGGCATCTCTCCTCTTTGCCTCTTCAACATCATGTCGAGGTCTTTTAAGTCGATATTCACTTCCAACAAAATGTAGCTCTAACTTCCCGGTGTAGTCAGTTATAGGAGAAAAGCTCTCAAGCTCTTCTATTAATCCCTTATCTAGAAACCACTTAAAGCTAGCCCTCTGGACCTCTACCAAGTCGGGCAGGTAGGTTGCGGTCTTAGCGATCTGAATCACGCTTCTGCTCATGCGATAACCTGCAGCTGAGAAGTATGGTGGGTAGAAAAGCCTGAATTGGTGAAATCAATTGTCTACTGAATTGAGACCGCTTAACCATTAAAAAGGGTTCTGCTCACTTTCATAATGAGCAGATTGCCACTCTTAAGGGTCAATGAACTCTGTTCAGACGAACTAACTTCAACAATGCACCTGAAGGGATGGACGCTTCTGGAGGCAGAGACGCAGACTTACTACGAAACGGCCAGGCCAATAAACGATATTACACATTCGCCAAGCCAATTAACTACAAATACTCACAAATCAAGGCAAGTCAAATAAATGCCTGGCGTTCTGAGTGCTTAATGCTGCAACCTGATCAAATGTCTGATCTCTCAATTCAGCAACTCTTTCCGCTACTGCTCTTACAAAAGCTGGTTCATTCCGCTTACCACGCATTGGCACAGGAGCTAAAAAAGGACAATCAGTTTCTACTAAAAATCGATCATCCGGTACCTGCATGGCACATTTGTGAATGGCTTCAGCCTTGGGGAAAGTCACAGTTCCACTAAAACTTATAAAAAAACCCAACTCCAAAAAATCTTGCATCTCATTAGGTGTCCCCCCCCAACAATGCATTACACCTCTAGGGCAATTTCCATCCAACTGTCTCTTCCTCATTTCAGAGATCATTGGCAAGGCCGCATCTCTGCAATGAATAATGACAGGAAGATCTAAATCAAAGGCTAGGTCTAATTGAGGCCTAAGAATGGTTAATTGTTCTTCTAAATTTGAGTCTCTAAATAAATCCAGGCCAAGCTCACCTATTGCTACAACACGATTATCGCTAGTCGCTTCTCTTAATACATCAAGAGTGGCTTCTTCCCAATGTTTTGTATCTAAAGGGTGCACACCAACTGAATATCGCAATTCTGGGAATCGATCTGCCAATAATCTAATAGCGGGTATTTCAGATGGCTCTACACAAGCGTGAAGCAAACTAGTAACTCCTGCCTCTCTCCAACGTCTTGCTACATCATCCAAATCGTCCTCAAAATTTCTGAAGACAATATGGCAATGACTATCAATGAGTTTTGTTGGAGACAATACTAAAAAAATCTCAAAGACTATTGTGGCGCCTTAAGGAAGGATTTAGCAATTATGAATAAAAACTAATCTTATTTAGAAGGCAATGGATCAATTGCCTGTTTGACAGCAGAGCTTAAGCGAGATTTTTGATTTGCTCCTGTATTTCTATGGAGCACGCCACGTTTTACAGCCTTATCAATCTTGCTAAATGCTTCGTTCATACTTACCTGAACAGCAGCCTTGGCTTTATCTCCTGGTTCGTTGGAATATGAGCTACATGCCATTAAGCATCTCTTCATAAGAGTTCTCAAGGAAGATCTATAAGACTTGTTCTGTACTCGATTGCGTTCAGCAATCTGTATGCGTTTCTTAGCTGACTTGTTATTTGCCACTGAAAATGGACAGACGAAAGAGAGTATCAGAATAACCCAGCACCACACACAAAATCACCTTTCATAGGCAAGAAGACAATTTCGCGCAAGAAGGTCTAGTTTATTTCTAGCATTCCCAACATAAGACTTGGTAGAAACTAACAACAGCCAAGCCAAGAGTCCTGGACAAATTCCTCGTTGTATTAGCGATCCTGATCTAGCGAAACAGGCCTTAAGGCGTTTATCAAAACGAACCAACCCTGGAGACCAAAAGGATGCGATCAAAATTGTTCACGAAATCATAGAGGCCATCAAGAGAGAAGGAGATAAGGCTCTAATTAGATATACAAAACAGTTTGATAAGTTCAATCCTAATCCTATAAGCATTCCTCAAGAAAAACTCGAGAAAGCATGGCATCAAACCTCAAAAGAGCTTAAAGAAGCTTTAGATATTGCCTATCAGCGTATCCATGACTTTCATAAAGAACAAATACCAAAAGATATATTCATCGAAGGACATTATGGGGAAATTTTACGTAGAAGGTGGCGTGCTGTAGACAACGCTGGGATATACATTCCAGGAGGAAGAGCTTCTTACCCAAGTACAGTTTTAATGAATGCTGTCCCTGCCCAAGTTGCTGGAGTTAAAAATATAATTATGGTCTCACCAGCAAATTCAAATGGAGAGATCAATAAAACTGTTTTAGCTGCCGCTCATGTGGCGGGAATAAAAAATATTTTACGAGTAGGGGGAGCCCAAGCTATTGCAGCACTAGCCTATGGCACAGAAACAATAAAAAAAGTAGATGTAATAAGTGGACCGGGAAATCTGTATGTAACCCTTGCAAAAAAAGAAGTTTATGGGGAGGTAGGAATTGACTCTCTTGCTGGTCCAAGTGAGGTATTAATAATTGCAGATCACACTGCAAAACCCGACCAAGTTGCAGCAGATCTTCTGGCCCAAGCTGAACACGACCCCCTTGCCTCTGCAGTACTCCTCACTAATGACTCTTCTCTTGCGGAAGCAGTACCTACAGAAATCCAGAATCAACTCAAGAGACACCCTCGCGCTGAGACTTGTCTTTCTTCAATAATAAATTGGGGCCTAATTGTAATTTGTAAAGATCTAGAAAGCTGTGTTGAATTAAGTGATGAATATGCACCGGAGCATCTCGAATTACTAGTAGAGAATCCAAGCTCTTTACTAGACTCTATACATAATGCTGGTGCAATCTTCGTAGGACCATGGACACCAGAAGCTGTTGGAGATTACCTCGCAGGACCAAATCACACTTTACCAACATCTGGAACAGCGAGATTTAGCAGTCCTCTAAGTGTAGAAACATTTATGAAAAATACCTCAATAATAGAATTCAACAAGAATGCATTTAGAAATACCTCTAATGCGATCATGGAATTAGCCAAAAGTGAAAGCTTATATAGCCATTCTGAATCAATAAGAATTAGATCTTAAATAGTTATAATCTCTTCTCTAAATTCTTAACAAAAGCTTTTTGATTAGTGATATCACCAACAAGAACTTCATTCGCAAGATTTACAAATAAACCATTTTCAAGAACACCAGGAATATTGTTTAAATCTCTTTCCAAGACTTCTGGATGATCAATCCCATTAGGCATCTTCACATCAAGCACCAGATTACCTTGATCAGTAACAACTGGACCTGCCTTGCGCTTTGCCATCCTTAGTTCAGCACTTCCGCCCTCAAGAACAAGTTTTGATTGAACCTGTTTCCAAGCAGAAGGCAAGACCTCAACAGGCAACAAGAAATCCAAATTCAATTTCTGAACAATTTTGCTCGAATCCACAACGACAATAAAATTTTTAGCTAAAGATGCAACTAATTTCTCTTGTACATGGCAGGCTCCACCACCTTTGATCAGCTGAAAGTTGGGATCAACCTCATCCGCACCATCAATAGCCAAATCAATGTGATCAACAGCAGAAAGATTTTTAAGCGGTATTCCCAGCTCAGAAGCCATGACCTCCCCTTGGAATGAAGTCGTGACTCCAACTACATCTTTAAGTTGTCCTGAAGCAATCTTTGCTCCCAATGCTTGAATCATCAAAGCGGCTGTTGATCCAGAACCAAGCCCTAAGACCATTCCATCTTGAATTTTATTCACAGCTGCCTCAGCAACCACTTGTTTCATCTGCTGTTGTAGATCAGCCATGGTATTTATATTCAACGGCCAGACAGTAGCAAGCCTTAGCTAAAACCAGGTAATGCAGCAGGCTCAATTGATAAATTAATTTCTTTGCTATTCCTAATTATTGTCAAATCAAAGGGTACTCCAATTTCTGATTCTTCAACCTTTTGAAGAAGAGTTTGAGGGTTTTGAATTGGGATATTATTTGCTAATACAACAAGGTCTCCTCTGCGTAAACCAGCCCGATCTGCAGGACTATCAGCTAAAACACTTTGAACTAAAGCACCTGATCGTTCAGGAAGAACGACTAATGAATTGGGATCAAGATTATGCTCTCTAGCTATACGAGGAGTTAATAAAACAAGCTGTACACCCAAATAAGGATGCAAAACTTCTCCATTAGCTAGTAATTCTTCAGAAACTTTCCTCGCTAAATTTATTGGTATTGCAAATCCCAAACCCGCTCCTGGACCAGACCTTACCAAGGTATTAATTCCAATAACATCCCCTTTTCCATTGACTAACGGTCCACCTGAGTTTCCAGGATTAATCGCTGCATCTGTTTGAATTAAGTCTAATCTTTTATCTGAAAAGCCAAGGCTATTTATATTTCTATGCAAGCTACTTACTATGCCTAATGTGACTGTTCTCTCCAGTCCAAAGGGCGTACCTAATGCAATAGCCCAATCACCTACAGCAAGTGCCTCAGAATCTCCAAGCGGTGCGCCTTTAGAAGATTCAAGATCTTCTAGCTGAATAAGTGCTAAATCTGTGACAGGATCAACCCCTATAACTCTGCCATCACATTCCTGCCCTCCAGAGAGAGTGACATTGACTTCATCAACCTGTTCTACAACATGAGCATTTGTAAGTAGAAGACCTTCTTCATTAATAAAAAATCCTGAGCCCTGGCCCCTTTCTCTCTCTTGGCCATTTCCTTGCTCACCAAGCAAATCTCTAAGCAAAGGATCCAATAATGTTGGATCAAAAGGTTCTCTCTCAATGGATCTTTCTGTGTCTATTCGGACAACTGAAGGGGCTACGCGCTCAACAGCTTTAGCAACAAAGCTATGCGGTTCATAATCGCTTTGATAATCATCTGCAAAAACAGGTTCAAGGAAAATCGAAAGAACTATCAAAACTGAAAATAAAAAATGCCCTAACCGTTCGCAGAAATAAGACTTACTCGAATCCATAAGCTCATTAAATGGTTTTCTCAACAAGAGGTTAGGACCTAATAGAGGAGGCTTTCTTGATTAAAGAAAAGGCTACTTAAGAGTTTTGTCTCTTTAAAGCTACTTAAAAGCTATTACTCTCCAAAAAAAGGGTTCCCTAAC
The DNA here is from genome assembly GCA_003215545.1 of Prochlorococcus sp. AG-409-L14. GTDB lineage: Bacteria > Cyanobacteriota > Cyanobacteriia > PCC-6307 > Cyanobiaceae > AG-409-L14. The sequence goes on from QCKF01000001.1 coordinate 124,282, forward strand.
CTCCAAAGAAATGTTGTAGGCAATCACGTAGAATTATAAAAGCCTGTCGGTTACCTCCTAATGAGGAGGTGAGTTATATATAAAACCGGTCGGGCTTCAAAGTCCGACATTTTAAGATCTCTTGCCCCATCCCTTGCTACCAGAACTGGAAATACTTGCCTCTGACACAGCGGCAGAGAGGGGTTATGAGGTTTGTGCTGTGCAGTTACTAACACATCACAAACCAATCACAATGCAAGTGCAAATCCGCCAAATTGGAGGAGGAGACGTTTCCCTTGACGATTGTGCTGTTTTTAGTAGCCCTATGGGAGAAGCAATAGAAGTCTCACAAATTATTCAGGAAGAATATGTACTTGAAATAAGTAGTCCTGGAATTAGTGATGAGCTAAAAAATGAAAGAGACTTTAATACCTTCAAAGGTTTTCCTGTTGAAGTAACTATTGAAAAAAAGAATAAATCCAAATTACAAAGCACAGGTCTATTACATGAACGGTCGAATGACCATTTACTTCTAAACATAAAAGGCAGAATGAAACGAATACCCCTGGAAGAGATAAGACAAGTGCGCCTTGTGAGCCCAACGGGGTAAACCCTTTAAGCTCAAAGATCCTCTCTTCTAACTTTTTCTTCTCTCTCACCCATCATCGATGGCATTAGTTATTCTCCCTGGCCTCAATAACCTGATCGAAGACATCAGTGATGAGAAGAAGCTGCCTACTCAAGTTGTAGAAGCCGCACTTCGTGAAGCTCTCCTTAAGGGCTATGAAAGATATAGAAGAACCCTTTATTTAGGTTTAAATGAAGACCCTTTTGAAGACGAATACTTCAGTAATTTTGATGTAGGACTTGATCTAGAAGAAGAAGGGTATCGAGTACTTGCAAGTAAAATCATTGTCGAAGAAGTTGAAAGTGAAGACCATCAGATAGCCCTAACAGAAGTTATGCAAGTCGCAGAAGATGCGCAAATAGGAGACACTGTTGTATTGGATGTAACTCCAGAAAAAGAAGACTTTGGAAGGATGGCTGCTTCCACAACAAAACAAGTATTAGCTCAAAAATTACGAGATCAACAACGTCGAATGATTCAAGAAGAATTTGCCGACTTAGAAGATCCAGTCCTCACAGCAAGAGTAATTCGCTTCGAGCGTCAATCAGTAATTATGGCTGTAAGTTCTGGACTAGGCCGTCCAGAAGTAGAGGCAGAGCTTCCACGAAGAGACCAACTACCAAATGACAATTACCGAGCAAATGCGACTTTCAAAGTATATTTAAAAGAAGTAAGTGAAATACCCCGAAGAGGCCCACAACTCTTTGTTAGTAGATCTAACGCAGGACTGGTGGTATATCTATTTGAGAATGAAGTACCTGAAATTCAAGAGGGATCTGTCCGCATTGTTGCAGTTGCTCGTGAAGCAAATCCACCCTCTCGTTCAGTAGGACCTCGGACAAAAGTCGCTGTTGACAGTATTGAAAGAGAAGTAGACCCAGTAGGGGCTTGTATTGGCGCTAGAGGTTCAAGAATTCAACAAGTAGTCAATGAACTTAGAGGAGAAAAAATTGATGTTATTCGCTGGTCCTCAGATCCAACTCAATACATATGTAATTCCCTTAGTCCTGCCAGAGTGGAGATGGTGAGGTTAGTAGATCCAGAAGGTCAGCATGCACATGTCTTGGTTCCACCGGATCAACTTAGTCTTGCTATAGGACGCGAAGGTCAAAACGTTCGTCTTGCCGCAAGGTTAACTGGATGGAAAATTGATATTAAAAATTCACAAGAATATGATCAAGCTACTGAAGATTCAGAAGTAGCTGAACTAATTGCTCAGCGAGAAGAAGAAGAAGCTCTGCAACGAGAAGCTGAAGAACGTTTAGCCGCTGAACAAGCTGCTAGAGCGGAGGAAGATGCACGTCTCAGAGAGCTTTATCCATTACCAGAAGACGATGAAGAATATTCAGAAGAACAAGAATCTTCAAACGAAAAAGAAGCAGAAGAATCGTCTTTAAGTCAAACTGAAATGTCAAGCGAAGAAGATTCTCTTGAACCTGATCAATCTCCCGACAAAAAAGAGGATAGGGTCCGGTGAACCAGCAACCCGTTCTACGTCAATGCGTGGCTTGTCGAAAACGCCTGGACCGCAGGCTGCTTATACGAGTCATTCGTGATCATGAGAACGGCATTGTCCTGGGGAAGGGCATGGGCAGATCAGCCTACTTATGCCCAAATGAGTCCTGCCTGGAAGACTCGTTGCGTCGCAAGAGACTACAAAAAGCCCTGCGTTGCCAGGTACCTGTAGAGATTCTTGAGATGCTGCAAAAGGATCTGAATCACAACATGATTCCAGACTCTGAGGCAAGATAAAACATGACCCCACCTTGAGTGGAGTCTCGAGGTACAGATCAATCCGAGGTCCGACCGGAGAACTTAATGACCAGCAGCGGCAAAATCAGAATTTATGAGCTTTCCAGGGATTTGGGACTGGAAAACAAGGACGTGCTTGACGCCGCTAACAAGCTTTCTATTGCTGTCAAAAGTCATAGCAGTTCAATTAGTGATGAAGAAGCAAGTCGAATCAAAAAACATCTAGGGTCTAAAAGCGAATCAAAAACATCTCCTGCAAAAAGCAAACCCAAATCTGAAAAGGTTATTCTTTCGGTAAAAAAAGCTCAAACTAATAAACCCAATCAGTCAGAGATAATTAATAAAAAGCCTACTGCAAATAAAACCACTAATTCATCAAGCAAAGCTTCTCAAGTTCTGAAGCCGAAATCGCCTCATATTGCTTCTAAACAAACATCTGAGGCACCTCAATCTCCAACGAGACCAACAAAGCCTAAAGAAAAACCCCTAATAAAAACAAAAACATCATCCGGGCCAACCGTTTCAAAGACCCCGAATAATCCTGTCACTAGGCCTACACCTCCGCCTATCAGACCAACAGTTCCCAACTCAAAAAGTATCAACAAACCTGCTTCACCGAAAAGACCTAATCTAGGAGAAAAACCACAAAGAACAAATCAAGCATCGACTAACAACTCAAAGGCTTCAAGACCTCAAGGACCGCCTATACCCCGTCCACAAATTGTCTCAAAGCCACAACAATTAGTAGGTCGTCCACAACCAAAACGCCCTACCGCGCCTCCCCCAAGCCGCCCAGAACGAAGACGTCCTGGTATAAGCCCTAGGCCAATAGGCGGTCCTAATGAAAGGAACACAGCTCAGCGTTCACCTGGGAATAATTCAGTTCGTCCAAACCCCCCTACCAGACCTGGTACGGGGAAAGGTGGCCAAAATCGTGCCACGGGTAACTCATTAGAGCTAGTAGGAAAACCTATTAGACGCGATCGATCGAATAACAATCCACCACAACGTAATAACTCAAACAATCGACCAGGGGGACCTCCGAGACAAGGGATGCCATCAGGAATGCGCAAACCTGTGTCACCTGGCGAGCTAATGCAACTGCAAAAGCCAACAGGCAGACCAGGTACACCGCCACCTCGGCGTCAAGATGGCTCAACTGTTGGCCCCAAAACTGGATCAAATAGCAATACACCGACAGCCAACCGCCCTACAGCGCCAGCAACTGCTCCCAAACGTCCAGCACATCGACCTGGAGCCGCAGGTGCGCCAAGGAAGCCAGGCCGTCCTGACTGGGATGACAGCGCCAAACTTGAAGCTCTTAGAAATAAATCCCCCCAAAAACAAAGACAAAAAGTACACATTATTGGTGAAAATGATGATGCCCTGACTACAGAAACGAGTGGATTTGCTGGAGAGAAACAAGCTTTAGTACTTTCTGCAAGCCTTGCTCGTCCTGCAAAACCAAAGTCTGGTCAAAAAACAACTGCAAAGCCTGCTGCGGCAATGCGGAAAAGGAAGAAGGAGACCACAAGGCAAAGACAGAGGCGACGTGCAATGGAGCTACGCGCGGCTCGAGAAGCAAAACAAGTGCGTCCAGAAATGATTGTTGTCCCAGAGGCAAACCTTACTGTTCAAGAATTGGCTGACATGCTTAGTGTTGAAAGCTCAGAAATCATCAAATCACTTTTCTTTAAAGGCATTACAGCAACAGTTACACAATCATTAGATCTATCGACAATTGAAACCGTTGCAGAGGAATTTGGAGTCCCTGTTCTTCAAGACGATGTAGAAGAGGCCGCTAAAAAAACTGCGGAAATGATAGAGGAGACCGACCTAAAACATCTCATCAAAAGACCGCCTGTGGTGACTGTGATGGGCCACGTCGACCATGGGAAAACAAGCCTTCTCGATGCCATACGCAAGGCAAGAGTTGCTGCAGGAGAAGCAGGAGGTATTACTCAACATATTGGGGCATATCAAGTTGAGATTGATCATGCAGGATCCAAGAGAAAGCTCACGTTCCTTGATACTCCTGGCCATGAAGCTTTTACAGCCATGCGTGCTAGAGGAACAAAAGTCACTGACGTAGCGGTACTAGTAGTAGCTGCTGATGATGGTGTACGGCCACAGACCCTTGAAGCAATTAGTCATGCAAGAGCTGCAGAGGTTCCCATTGTCGTTGCTATAAATAAAATCGACAAAGAAGGATCATCCCCAGACCGAGTCAAACAAGAATTATCTGAACAAAGTCTTGTCGCAGAAGAATGGGGTGGCGACGTAGTGATGGTGCCTGTAAGTGCAATCAAAGGAGAAAATATTGACAAACTTCTAGAAATGATCCTGCTCGTTTCAGAAGTTGAAGATCTTCAAGCAAATCCTGATCGTCTAGCCAAAGGAACAGTTATAGAAGCCCACTTAGACAAAGCAAAAGGTCCAGTAGCAACACTACTAATTCAAAACGGAACCCTTCGCAGTAGCGATGTGCTTGCAGCTGGCCCAGTACTAGGAAAGATAAGAGCTATGGTTGATGAAAATGGCGCAAGGCTCAAGCAAGCAGGTCCTTCTTGCGCAGTAGAGGCTTTGGGTTTCAATGAAGTCCCCACAGCCGGTGATGAGTTCGAAGTTTATCCAGATGAAAAATCCGCTCGATCTGTTGTTGGAGATCGAGCTACCGATGCTAGAGCGATACGCTTAGCTCAACAAATGGCTTCAAGACGAGTATCTCTCTCAGCAATATCTGGTCAAGCTAGCGAAGGGGAATTAAAGGAACTCAATATTATTCTCAAAGCAGATGTTCAGGGAAGCTTAGAAGCAATTTTGGGATCCTTAGAGCAACTCCCCAAAGATGAGGTTCAAGTAAGAGTATTGCTTTCAGCACCTGGAGAGATCACTGAAACCGACGTGGATTTAGCTGCCGCATCTGGTGCTGTAATTGTCGGTTTTAATACCTCCATGGCCTCAGGAGCTAAACGAGCTGCAGACGCCAATGGAGTAGATGTCCGAGATTATGAAGTGATTTATAAGCTCCTCGAAGATATTCAACTTGCAATGGAAGGGCTTCTTGAACCTGAAATGGTAGAAGAGGCTCTTGGTGAAGCAGAAGTTCGTGCAATCTTCACAATCGGAAAGAGTGCCGTAGCTGGTTGCTATATAAAAAATGGAAAATTACAAAGAAATTGCAGAGTGAGAGTTCAACGAGCCAATCAAATTATCTTTGAGGGGGATCTTGATTCACTACGCCGAAATAAAGACGATGTCAAAGAAGTGGCAACTGGGTTTGAATGTGGAATAGGGTGTGACCGATTTGCTAACTGGAAAGAAGGCGATGTAGTCTCTGCATATAAACTTGTTACCCAAAGACGCAAATTAAATACTTAGAAACAATCCAGTCATAAATTCCTAAATTCTCTCAACAAAACAATTGCATATAGATCATCGCCTAGGGCGATCAAGCCACAATAAAAAACTAAATAATAAAAATGCACCTATTTGAATCGAAGCATCAGATAACGATACGCTCTCTCCAGATGCTGAGCGAGCGGTCATAATAAATAGACCAATTGTTGCGGAGCCAAATAAAGCAATCCAAATGCCTCTTCTGAGTCCTCTTAGAGGACTCTTTGATTCTTTAAGCAACCTTTCCCTAAGGGCAGGATCCAACTTAGAGCCCATTTTCTCAGGATTACTCAATGGATCAATAGCATGAATAGGAATGTTAGGTTCCTTTTATTGCCGGTGTAGCTCAGGGGTAGAGCAACTGATTCGTAATCAGTAGGTCACAGGTTCAAATCCAGTCACCGGCATTGATTTAAACTTTGCCTTATCTATTTAGCACTGCTTAACAATTTCCAGATTGGATAAAATACCAAAATAGGTACAACATCCTTAGGACATCAATCATGAAAAGACTAAACTTTGCATTAATAGCTGCAATTCCCTCAACTAGAAGCTCCTAAGTCAAGTCGAGATAAAACAATGGTCTTACCCACATCTAATGAGCAAATAAAAAAGGAAAAAGGTTTCCCTCATGAAGATTCACAAGAGAAGATCTTGTTTGTAAGACTTCCATGTAATCCAATTTTTCCAATTGGACCTATCTACCTTGCAGATCATCTACATAAATGCTTCCCTAATATTTCGCAAAAGATCCTAGATCTAGCAGCTTTACCAGTACTTGATGTAGATCGTTCCTTAACTATTACTATCGATGATTTTCGTCCTTCACTAATAGTCTTCTCTTGGAGGGATATTCAAATTTATGCCCCAGTTGATGGTAGAGGAGGAAATCCACTTCAAAATTCCTTTCAAGTTTTCTATGCTCAAAACCCTTTAAAGAAACTACAAGGTGCCATAGGTGGAATAAAACTAATGACCAGTCATTATGGAGAGCTTAGACGAAATCAAAGGCTGATCAGAAAAGGCTTAAAATCTGCACGTCGCCATAACAGAAATGCAAGAGTTGTACTAGGAGGAGGAGCAGTAAGTGTTTTCTATGAACAACTTGGGAAGTCTCTACCTAAAGGAACAATTGTCTCAATTGGGGAAGGAGAACCTTTACTTGAAAAACTTCTAAGGAATCAGGCAATAGATGGAGAAAGATGCTTTATTGTTGGTGAATCGCCAAGAGAAGGAATAATTCATGAGCAACCAAAAAGTCTCCCAAAAACTGCCTGCAACTATGAATATATTCAATCAATTTGGCCTCAATTAAACTGGTATCTTGAAGGTGGAGACTTCTATGTAGGCGTACAAACAAAAAGAGGCTGTCCTCACAATTGTTGTTATTGCGTATACACAGTTGTAGAAGGGAAACAAGTTCGAATTAACCCAGTCAAAGAAGTTATTAATGAGATGTATCAACTATATAAGCTAGGAGTAAGGGGTTTTTGGTTCACAGATGCACAATTTATTCCTGCAAGACGTTATATAGAGGATGCGAAAGAGCTTTTAAAAGAAATTTTGGCTGCAAACATGCAAGATATTCACTGGGCTGCATATATAAGAGCCGACAACCTAGATAAGGAATTAGCTGATTTAATGGTTGCCACAGGTATGAATTATTTCGAGATAGGGATTACCTCAGGATCTCAAGAACTAGTTAGAAAAATGAGAATGGGGTACAATCTCAGAACAGTTCTTGAAAACTGTAAGTTACTAGCCCAGGCAGGTTATAAGGACGATATATCAGTCAACTATTCTTTTAATGTAATTGACGAAACCCCTGAAACCATAAGACAAACTATTGCTTATCATCGTGAGTTAGAAAATATATTTGGTCGGGAAAGGGTCGAACCTGCAATCTTCTTTATAGGACTACAGCCTCATACTCACCTTGAACAATATGGCTTCGAACAAGGGTTAATTAAACCTGGCTACAACCCTATGAGCATGATGCCATGGACAGCTCGAAAACTTCTTTGGAATCCTGAGCCTATGGGAAGTACTTTTGGTCGAATTTGCCTTGAAGCATTCGATAAAGATTCAGCAAACTTTGGACGAACTGTAATTGATTTACTTGAAAAAGATTATGGCATTTCTCCATTAGAAGAAGCACTGCGTGCACCACTAACTGGTCGCCGTGCCATAGCAACAGCAGTAAGCTGAAAATAGAGAAAAAAGCCTAAGGAAACTATAGCCAATAAACCTCCAATAGGATTACCTTCCATACCTGCGGAGCCAATAATCCAGGAAGGTGAATTTGAAGAGATCTTAATCAATCCTGATGTAAGAAAAAACCAATTAGCAACCAATCCACCATGAAATCCTATACAGCTCAACAAAGAGCCCCCATCAAGAATTCTCATGAAGCCTAAAACTAGGCCTAATAAAAACAACCCTAACCAAAAACTTGCCAAAGAAATCAGAGGCAAATCAAACCGAGTATGGGCCAAACTAAAAATTATAGCCTGAAGAATTATTGCCCAGCGATTCCCAAAGAACTCTCTTAATTCACCAATCAACCACCCCCTAAAGATTAATTCCTCTAAGAATCCCACCAACAAAAACAAGAGGCTAGTATCAATAAATAATCTAAAAGAAATACCACCCAACCAAGCAATTGAGTTGGTAACTAATAATGAAAAGAATAATAAAGAAAGTACATAAAAAGAATACAAATAACCACTAATTATATGTCTCCAAAAAATAAGACTTCTAGGGCTTCTAAGTCCTAGATCCTTGTATGGATGCTGACTCTTCCAACGAGTCTTCATCCAACTTGGCAAAGAGATTAAAAATATTAATGCAGTTATAATTGTCCCAGTAAAGTTAATATCAAATAATACATATGGAGACATCAAGATTGAAAATATCTTAGCAACCAGCCACCCAAAACTATAAATAATGGGGAAGAAAGTTACAGTTGGAATCCAGCGGCTTCTCTGAATAAGCCAATTATTCCAATGACCAGAGAAAAAAGTAATCAGCTTTCTTTTTCAATAGAACTTGTAAGACCTTTTGACTTAAGAGACTCAGAATAAAATTCAGCAGGCTCTAAATCACAGACTATAACTAAACCAGTTCCTATATTATGAGCTTCAAGCATAACAGCAATAGCATCCTGTTTGCTCAACTGAGGCACTACTTGCTTGAGTGTTTGAACCACATATTCCATAGTATTAACTGGGTCATTATGCAAAAGGACCTTATAAAGAGGTGAAGACTTTCGAACCTGATCTGACTGTTTTTCAACCAAAGAGGTTCCACCTAAGCTAGGAGCAGGTGTCTCTACGACCATAGAAAAAGAATTCATTACTGACAATTTAAGGTTAAAGTATAGGTGTAATTGTTTTAAAACAATTTATCAAAGCTTTTTTATTCTCTCCATAGCAATATTTACATTGTCACGACTATTAAAAGCAGACAGACGAAAATAGCCCTCACCACTTGAACCAAACCCACTGCCAGGCGTTCCAACTACATTTGCCTTTAAAAGCAAAAAGTCAAAAAACTGCCAAGAATCCATACCTTTAGGAACATTAAGCCAAACATAAGGAGCATTCTCTCCACCAAAAACTTTTAGTCCTGCCTCAGAAAGTTGATTGCGAATAATAGTGGCATTTTCCATATAAAAAGAAACTAAGCTATTGATCTGATTACGACCTTCAATGGAATAGGCTGCATGTGCTCCTCGCTGAACAATATAACTAACTCCATTAAACTTAGTACTTTGTCTTCTATTCCAAAGACTCCATAAATCAACTTTTTCTCCATTATTTGCTACACCTTTCAAACCTTTAGGAATAACTGTAAATGCGCAACGAGTTCCTGTAAAACCAGCATTCTTAGAAAAAGAACGAAATTCAATAGCACACTCTTTTGCACCAGGGATTTCATATATTGAATGGGGTATAGATTCATCTTGAATAAACGCCTCATATGCAGCATCAAAAAGAATCAGAGAGCCATGATCAATTGCATATTGAACCCAATTAGCAAGTTGCTCCTTGCTAGCTACAGCACCTGTTGGATTATTAGGAAAGCATAAATAAATTAAATCAACATGATTTTCTGGAATCTCAGCCTGAAATCCATTTTCTGCAGTAATTGGGATATATAACAGCTGTTCATAACGACCAAAATCCTTAGAAATACCTGTGCGACCAGCCATCACATTACTATCCACATATACGGGGTAAACAGGGTCAGTAACTGCTACTCGATTACTATCACCAAGTATGTCAAGAATGTTGCTACTATCACACTTTGAACCATCGGAAACAAAGATCTCATCAGGATCTATATCACATCCACGATCTTGAAAATCATTTTTAGCAATAGCTTCTCTAAGCCATAAATATCCTTGCTCCGGCCCATAACCATGAAAACCCTCAAGTGTTCCCATTTCATCTATTGCAACTTTCATTGCATTTCTACAAGCCTCAGGAAGAGGCTCAGTCACATCGCCAATCCCTAAGCGAATAAGGTCTGCGTCAGGATGCTTGCTTGAAAAATCCTTGACCCTCCTTGCTATCTCAGGGAATAGATAACCAGCTTTGAGTTTGAGATAATTGGCATTAATCTGGACGACCATGAAGTCTTTATAGATTCATATTCCTATCAAAGCACCCTTGATGTCGAGAAAAGCTCTCCTACCATAAACAAAAACGAGCAGAGAGTATCTTGTGTCTTTTATTGCAAGAACTAATAAACATCAAAAGTCGAACATTGATCCAATAGATCTGAACGAGGTCCTAGATTTTAAGATCAATAAGCCTGGACGTTATATAGGTAATGAACTAGGCGTAAAACAAAAAAACTGGACAGAAGCAAAAGTACATTGGGTTCTTTCTTATCCAGAGTTATATGAAGTAGGGGCAAGCAATCTTGGACATATCATTTTATATTCAATTCTTAATAATATTCCAGGCCAATTATGCGACAGGGTATATCTACCAGGTACAGATTTAGCGATAAGACTTAGAGAATTATCTAAGCCTTTATTTGCTGTTGAAAGTCAAAGAGCTATAAATACATTTGATATTATAGGTTTTAGTCTTAGCTACGAGTTAGGAGCGACAAATATATTAGAAATGCTGGACTTATCTAATATAAGTATTTACGCCTCAGATCGCGGGGACTTGTCAATAAATCATCCTAAATCACCGCCTTTAATCTTTGCTGGAGGTCCTACCGCAACAAGCAATCCAGAACCTTATGCCAAATTCTTTGATTTCATCGCATTGGGTGATGGAGAAGAGCTTCTGCCAGAAATAGGACTAGTCCTCAGTGAAGCCAAAGAAGCTAATCTAACAAGATCAGAATGTCTATTAGATCTCTCTAACGTACCAGGAATTTATGTACCATCTTTGTTTAAAGAGAGTCATGACAAAGTCTCCTTAAAACCAATACATACCTCAGTAAGCAAGAAAGTATTACGACGCGTTGCTAATCCAATCCCACATTATGGTATGGGATTGGTCCCCAATATTGAAACAATTCATGATCGACTAACCATTGAAATCCGTAGAGGATGTACTCGTGGGTGTCGCTTCTGTCAACCAGGAATGTTAACTCGTCCTGCAAGGGATGTAGAACCAAATGAAGTAATTGATGCAGTAGAAACTGGAATGATAAAAACAGGATATAGCGATTTTTCCTTACTATCTCTAAGCTGCAGTGACTATCTTTCTCTACCTGCTGTAGGTGTTGAACTTAGGAACAGATTGGCTGATAAAAACATCACATTACAACTACCAAGCCAGAGAGTCGATCGTTTTGATGACGACATTGCACATATCCTTGGTGGCGCAAGACGGGCAGGATTAACTTTTGCACCAGAAGCAGGTACTCAAAGACTCAGAGACATCATTAATAAAGGCCTAAATGATCAAGATCTCTTAAATGGGATCAGGAGTGCAATGAAAAATGGCTTTAAAAAAATAAAATTATACTTCATGATCGGGCTACCAGGTGAGAGAAATTCAGATGTTTTAGGAATTCCAAATACCTGCAACATGCTGCAAAAAGAATGTCAAGATCTAGGTCGATTACATCTAAATATAACTATAAGTAATTTCACTCCTAAACCGCATACTCCCTTTCAATGGCATAGTGTTTCCAAAACAGACTTAGAGAACAAGCAAGAATTATTAAAGAGCAAATTTAAACAACTCAGACATATCAAGGTGAATTTCACTGACACACGTATTTCAGCAATGGAAGATTTTGTGGGTAGAGGCGACAGAGATTTAGCTCCAGTAATTGAAGCAGCGTGGAAAGCTGGAGCAGGTATGGACGCATGGTTCGAATCATTAGAGCGTACTTATAAGGCATGGACTAAAGCAATTACTCAAGCAGGCCTAGAAGGGCGTTACAGGAAAACTGAACTAAGTTCTTGGAACAAAATAGAGTCAATGTCCCCAAAAGAACTAAAAGATTTCTGCTCCAAACCTTTGCCTTGGGATCATATTGATACAGGGATTGAAAAGACATGGCTGGCAACCGATTTACAACGTGCTTTACAGGAAAAAGTAATAGATGATTGCTCCTTTGGAGGTTGCAGTAACTGCGGAGTTTGTGGACCTGAACTAGGCCAAAATGTAATTATCTCTGCACCGGAAATACCAATACAAAAAGAAAAACAATCTCCACCAACTAAACGTATATGCAAAATAAGACTAAGCTTCGCAAAGAAAGATTCTATGAGACTTCTCAGCCATCTTGATATTGTTAGATTATTAGAGCGCGCCCTGCGTCGAAGCAATCTTCCTATTAGCTATACAGGTGGGTTTCATCCACTACCAAGAATAGAAATAGCACTTGCTCTACCACTTGGTGTCGAGGCATTTAGAGAATGGATGGAGATTGAATTCACAAAACAAATTGACTCTGAAGAAGTGCGTGTCAAACTTCAACAATCCTTACCAAAAGGCTTAGAGCTTACAACTGCGCAGACCTACCCAATAACAAAAGAAAGTCTTTCTAAACAAGTAAAAGGAGCTATATGGAGCTTTAAAATCATTATTGATTCACAACCACAACCCACCCTATTGGAATGGGAACAAGCGCTTGAATATATTCAAAAGAAGAAAAATCTTATATGGCACGATACCGATAAGAAAGGAAGGCCACGTCATAGAGATTGTCGTCCCTCATTAGTATCACTAAATATTCACAATGAAGTTCCTAAAAGTATAAAAATACAGCAATTTAATGAAATAAGACTTGAACTTGAAACCCTAATCGATTCGATGGGAAGAAGTCTTAAGCCAACACAAATAAAGTTTTGGATTGAAGAATATTTCAAGCATCCAGCAACTATTACAGATATTAGAAGGGATGAACTCCTCTTGTTTCAGTGCTAAAGTGAGCATAGGAAGCCAAGTTAAAGGCAGATCCTGCCCCTGGCACTTTCCGGCCCTACTTACACCAACTCTCAGGAGAGCAAGGCCTTTCAGATTCGTTTACACCGGATAGTCAACTCCGGATATGCAGCTGGACATGAGTTCAATCTCCGTCTGTTGCTTAAAGCAATCTAGGTTGTTAACCATTTTCCATATCTAGCAGTGTTACTGCAGGATTTTGATCATTTCTACGCCAAACAAAACAGGGCACACACTCTTTTTCATATATGCCTCAGCAAATTGTAATCGCTGAGCAACTGCGTATAGCAGCCTTGCTCTCAGATGAACGAGTAGATGAATTAATCGTCGCCCAAGGACGCTATCAAATAGGAGATGTTTTCTTAGGCACAGTAGAAAACGTATTGCCAGGAATTGATGCAGCCTTCGTAAATATTGGGGAGAGTGAAAAAAATGGTTTCATTCATGTCTCAGACCTAGGTCCACTAAGGCTCAAAAAAGGAGCATCAGGAATTACAGAATTACTTGAACCTCGTCAAAAGGTATTGGTTCAGGTGATGAAAGAACCAACAGGTACAAAAGGTCCAAGACTAACAGGGAATCTTTCATTGCCAGGTAGATATTTAGTTCTTCAGCCTCATGGCCAAGGCGTAAATATCTCAAGAAGAATTAGCTCTGAAGGAGAGAGAAATCGCTTAAGAGCACTTGGTGTACTAATCAAACCTCCAGGAGCAGGTTTATTAATAAGAACCGAGGGAGAAGAAATTAGCGAAGAATTGCTAATTGATGACTTGGAATCATTATTAAAGCAATGGGAGGCAATTCAACAAGCATCTGAAGAGTATTCGCCTCCAGTTTTATTAAATCGAGATGATGATTTTATTCATAGAGTTCTAAGAGATCATGCTGGAAATAATCTAACAAAAGTGATTGTAGAAAATGACAATGCCAAGGAAAGAGTTCAAAAATTTCTAAGCAATGATGGCAATAATCTTCTCGTTGAAACAAAGAATGAAAGCACAAATTTACTTGAACAATATCGAATTAACAATGCTATTCGTGAAGCATTGCAGCCAAGGGTGGAATTGCCCTCAGGGGGTTATATAATAATCGAACCAACAGAAGCACTAACAGTTATAGATGTCAACTCAGGTTCTTTTACTAGATCGGCCAATGCACGTGAAACTGTGCTTTGGACTAATTGTGAAGCAGCTATAGAAATAGCTCGTCAACTTAAACTAAGAAATATTGGAGGAGTAATTATAATTGACTTTATTGACATGGAGTCGCGAAGAGATCAACTTCAATTATTAGAACATTTCACCTCTGCAGTGAAAGACGATTCTGCAAGACCACAAATTGCACAACTTACTGAACTTGGATTAGTTGAACTTACTAGGAAAAGACAAGGCCAAAATATATATGAATTATTTGGCAAGCCATGCCAAAATTGTTGCGGGCTTGGACATATTGCCGTTTTACCTGAACAAGAACTGATTCAACCATTGGCTTCAGCAGCAGGACTTATCCGTAGTGCTTCTTCCAAAGCAGAGCTGAATTCCTCAGTTGAAACTAATAATGCAAAGCGCAAAAAAGGTGCACGTAATCGCCTTGGAAACGAAAATCTTTTACAATCGCAGACTGAATTAAGTAACCAAGAAGTATCAACAGAAGCGGAGGATAACCTCAGCGAAAATTCTGATGAGGGCACCTCCTCAGAATTCACAAATAACAGACAAGAGCCTGAACTAATTACGGTACGAATAGATACTGAAGAAGAACAGGTATATAGCTCCCTTGGGCTAAACCCTATGTTGCTATTAGATCCGATCCCCGAGCATGACAATTTATTGGTATCTATAGTTCGCCACGATGAAGATGAAGAGGCAATACTTGAAGAAGCACGAAATCAACTCGCTGCTTTAACAGGTAAGCGCAGAAGAAGAGGTAGGAGCAACAACAAAACCATGCAAAGGAATGGTAATGAAAATATATCCTCAATAGATTCCGAAACACTAAATATGGATTCACAAACTGAAGAAAGTAAGGATTCAATACGAGTTGAAATCACTTCTGAAGAAGAAACCAAATCCTTAAATAAGGCAGATAAAGTAGATCCTTCATCATCATTAAAGCCAGACCTTGAGAAACAACCTGATCCAGAAGATCCTAGAAGGCGAAGGAGGCGTTCGTCCGCCTCAAAAGAAGGTCAAAATGCAACATAAGCAGCTCATAATTGCCGGTGTTGATGAAGTAGGTAGAGGTTGTCTTTTTGGTCCAGTTTTTGCAGGTGCAGTTATACTTTTTGAACAGCATGAACAGAAGCTATTTATAGCAGGACTTAAAGATAGCAAGGTTCTTTCTCCAAAAAAAAGGGCAGAACTAGTTCCATTAATTAAAGCCAACTCTGTAACTTGGGCGCTAGGGCAATCATCTGCCAAAGAAATTGATGAGATAGGAATACAACTTGCCACTGAGAAAGCAATGCTTAGAGCGCTCCAAAAAATCTCTAAAGCAATTGATCTAGTTTTAGTAGATGGATTAATGCCCATTAGAGAATGGGCTGGTGAGCAAAAGGCTCTAGTAAAGGGCGAAACCAAGTCACTTGCCATTGCTGCTGCAAGTGTTCTTGCAAAAGAGGAAAGGGATAATCTTATAAAGCGTTTGGCTAATAATTTCCCAGACTATGGACTAGAAAGTCATGTCGGGTATGGAACTAAAATCCATCGTGAAAGTATTTTGAGATCAGGATCAACATACATGCACCGAGAATCATTTCTCACCAAATTACAACTTAAGAACCAGAAATAATCCAAACTATTGTTCACACCAGTTTGTAAAATCTTCCAAGAGTTGTTGTGTTACACGCGCCTTAATTCCTAATAAAATTCCATTTAGAATTGTTTGGCCTGTACTTTCGAGTACTTGCTTCGGGATCAACTTAAGCAAAGGGGGCTGACTCACTGAAACCCCTAGGACTGCTTCTCCCTCAAGCCCAGTATTTGTGGCTTCGAGCACTGCATTAAGGGTCAATTCAAAGTCATCAACAATCCCTAGGCCATCTAATTCGCTATCAGTCGCATGCATTTTCAACTTCCCATCAACATTTACAACTCCGATTGAAACAACTGGGTTTACTTCTAACTGAAACACCTTAAAGCTTGTAACGTTGTAACGGAAGCTTCCAGGACCAAGAGGTGTCAACTTACTTGCGTCAAGCATCGCTCCGACAACTCTCTCCTGCTCAAGGAGATAAGCCGGCAGTCTCTCAATGTATTTATTGACCGGTAGATCAAGTTTTTGTCGTGCTTCGAAAGCCAGAGGCATAATTGACGCCTGACAGAACACGATCCTATAGGGCTTCAGGCTCTAAATTTTTAAAATGCATACAAGAGTGGCCTTCCTCGGACCTGAGGGTACATATGCAGAACAAGCAGCTTTTGCAATGAGCAAGCTCGAGAATATGCATAAACCAGAGCTTGTACCTTGTACTGGAATCCATAATGTTTTTGAACAAATTTCTCAACAATCTTGTGAATTTGGGGTAGTGCCTATTGAGAATTCTGTTGAAGGGGGTGTAACGAGCAGTCTGGATGCACTTTGGATTCATCCTGAATTGTTTATCCATAGAGCCTTAGTCCTCCCAATCCAACATGCACTTTTAGGGAATAGCTCTATAGAAGATATTTCTGAAGTACTCTCACACCCTCAGGCTCTAGCTCAATGCAGAAGCTGGCTAAGCAAAAACATACCAAATGCTTTTTTATTACCAACAAGCTCAACTGCAGAAGCAGTCAAAATGATTAGTGGAAGTAAGTTCAGAGCAGCAATAGCATCTAGGAAAGCAATTAAAGGGCAAGAGATACAAGAACTTGCCTTCCCAATCAATGATTTACCTGGAAATAGAACTAGGTTTGTATTACTTCACAAACACAAAATAAAATCAACTGGAGGAATAGGGAGTATTGCCTTTTCCTTACACGCAAATAAACCTGGTGCACTCCTTAAAGCACTTTCTTGCTTAGCAGATTTAAGACTAAATATGAGCAGAATTGAATCAAGACCATCAAAACGAGAGTTAGGCGAATATGTATTTTTTATAGATTTAGAATTACCAGAAAATCTACATGGCAATTATTCTAAACTCAAAGAAAAATTGGCTCCATATTGCGAACATCTAGTAGATTTTGGATGTTATCCATGTAGTGAAATTAATTCAGATTAGAGTGATTATTTTTTGAGCTTAAATACACCAAATTGCATCAAACCTTTAATAAAAGCCCAGCGCATTAACAAAACAGTTGGTATTTCTCTTAAACCTTTAAAGAAAGCTAATGGACCTAGTTTTAGAAAGACTCCTGGCCTTCTTATGCCCTCAAAAATAGAATCTATCCAAGATACAACAGTGAAGCGAGTCCAGTCATCAGTCTCTACAAAAGATATAGATGATTCGGTTGCTAAAAGATTCTTATGAAAGCTCTTAATACTTGCAAAATCTGGATGTGCCCATTGATGTAATAACTGTCGCATTACCAACTTCTCTAGATTATTCATTGGAAGTTCAATCTGGTCACGCTTATTCCAATCAGCTAAAGCCAAAATCCCACCAGGCCTTAGGACTCTGAGCATCTCATCCGCGAATCTCTGCTTATCAGGCATGTGTGGTCCTGCTTCCACGCTCCAAACGGCATCAAAACTATTCGCCTCGAGTTCAAGATCTAGCGCATCCATTACTACAAAACGACATGAGATCCCATCAGGAGTGAGCTCTGTGGCTCGTTTTGCTTGTTGGGGACTAATAGTGATACCAAGCACATTAAATCCATAATCCCTAGCAAGAATTCTTGAACTCCCCCCAATTCCACATCCAACATCAAGCAGCAAAGAACCTTTTGGAAGTTGATTCAACTCACTCCAATTGACAAGTTGGTGCACAAACTCAATCTTTGCTTCACGAAAATCTTTTTTTCTCTTCTTGTTAGGATCATAAAATCCTAAATGTATATGTTCTCCCCATAGAAGTTCTAATAATCGATCACTAGTCCATTGATCATAAGCATTTGCCACACTTGAACTTGAATCATATTTCCTGCTTTTATAAAACCAAAGGGTAATAATGAAAAGCAAGCCAAAACAAACTATTAGCAACAAAGATAACCAATTAGACATCAATTGTTAGCAGGGTCAACTTTAGACAGAGTTTCCTTTATAACAGTTCTTGCAGCCAACTCTCTTCTACTATGATCCAACATCTCAAACTCACGTTTTAAACGATTAATAGTTTGATTCATTTCTAAAAGATTTTGCTGCTCTTCTGCTGCTGGGCCTCCTAAGTGGGCAGCAATCCAAAAAGATAGTTCTCTAGGCAAGTCGGGCAAATCATCTGGAAGAATAGTTTCTGATTCTGTAAGTTTGCCTGTGAGAGAGACAACATCTTTAAGTGCTTTAAGAACTTCTTGGGCAAGCTTTCTCAATTCATCTTGATCCTTAATTGGTTCATCTTCAATCCAAGAGACCATTGCACATAGATAAGGTGTATTCCTTGTTATTTCAAGTACTCGAAAACGTTGCTGACCAAAAGTAATGATATTGCTTCGACCATCTTGAGATGTCTGATGTTTAATTATCTCCGCGCAACATCCCACTTCTGCAATTTCCTTAGTAGTTGGGTCTAATCTGACGACGCCAAAACGACTATCACTCTCAAGAACAGTTTGTAACATTATTCGGTATCTAGATTCAAATATATGCAAAGGAAGAACTTCCTGAGGGAACAAAACCACATCAGGCAGAGGAAAAAGGGGCAGTTCCCTGACTGCAAGATCTGTCAAGGGATTAGTAGAGAGTACAGATTTAGATCCTAGGTAAACAATCTTGATTCGGGGGGCTAAAAAGCCTCAAAGCTTAACTTCAATATCTACACCACTCGGTAGATCTAACTTCATAAGGGCATCAATGGTCTTAGCTGAAGGATTGTAAATATCAATAATTCTTCTATGTGTGCGAGTCTCAAAGTGCTCTCTTGAGTCCTTATCAACGTGTGGTGAGCGAAGAACACAGTAAATCTTTCTTTTTGTTGGAAGCGGGATAGGACCTATCGCTGTAGCAGCTGTGTTATCAGCTGTCTCTATTATTTTTTCACACGAAAGATCAAGCATCCGCCTATCAAAAGCTTTGAGTCGAATTCGAATCTTCTGCTGAGCAATTGCCGTTGACATGACTGGTTCCCTGTAAGTGGAAAGGGCGTTAAAAACTGGGTTTTCGAGGTTCTTTGAACAAAAAGGCCTACAAAGGTTTCTTTGAAACCTTTGGCCTTCCTTCAAACAATAAATTCAATTTAAATGATTGCCTGGCTATATAGCAAAGTATTTAGAGCTATATAGCCAGGCAATCATCTAAAGAAACTACTGGAGGATTTTTGAAACCACTCCTGCACCAATAGTCCTGCCACCTTCTCTAATCGCAAAGCGCATACCTTGTTCAATTGCAACAGGACAAATCAATTCGCCTGTCATCTTGATGCGATCACCTGGCATAACCATTTCTACATTGCTTCCATCATCAGAAGTAAATGCTGTGATCTGACCTGTAACGTCAGTAGTTCTGATATAGAACTGAGGTCTATAGCCTGCGAAGAACGGTGTATGCCTTCCTCCTTCTTCCTTTTTCAATACATAAACCTCACCTTCGAATTTGGTATGAGGTGTAATAGACCCTTTCTTAACTAAAACCATGCCACGCTCAATATCTTCTTTTTGAATACCCCTCAACAGAAGTCCAACATTGTCCCCAGCCATACCTTCATCTAGAAGTTTGCGGAACATTTCCACCCCAGTAACAGTTGTCAATCTGGTGTCTTTTATGCCAACTATCTCAACTTCCTCTCCAACTTTTACCTTCCCCCTCTCAATTCTGCCAGTTGCGACTGTTCCACGTCCTGTTATAGAAAAAACATCCTCAACAGCCATAAGGAATGGCTTATCAACTTCCCTCTCAGGTTCTGGAATTGAAGTATCAACAGCTTCCATTAATTCGTTAATTTTAGATTCCCATTCAGAATCACCTTCTAGGGCTTTCAGGCCAGATACCTTGACTATTGGGACATCATTGAAACCATAACCTTCTAGAAGTTCACCGATTTCCATTTCAACAAGTTCGATGATCTCCTCGTCATCAACCATGTCGCATTTATTTAGTGCAACAACAAGAGCTGGAACTCCTACTTGCTTAGCCAAAAGAATGTGCTCCTTGGTCTGAGCCATTGGACCATCAGTAGCAGCACAAACCAATATTGCTCCATCCATCTGAGCAGCACCTGTGATCATATTTTTGACATAGTCAGCATGACCTGGGCAATCAACGTGGGCGTAATGCCTACCGTCTGTCTCGTATTCAACATGGGCTGTATTGATGGTGATACCACGCTCACGCTCTTCTGGAGCACCATCGATGTCACCATAATCCTGGGCTTTTGCCTGACCCTTCTTAGCCAGCACATTTGTTATTGCTGCAGTAAGGGTGGTTTTGCCATGGTCAACATGCCCAATTGTGCCAATGTTGACGTGGGGCTTGTTCCTCTCAAACTTCTCGCGAGCCATTTTGTTAAAGAATCGGGGGGTGGAAAATTAAGTGTCAAAGATCAGGAATTGCCCTGATTCTTGGAGATGATGGCTTCAGCAACATTGCGAGGAACTTCCTCATAGTGGCTGAACTCCATTGAAAAGATACCCCGACCTTGGGTCATTGATCGGAGCTGAGTGGCATAGCCGAACATTTCAGCTAGAGGCACTTTGGATTGCACTTTAGACAATCCATCGTCTATTGACTGACCCTCTACCTGTCCTCTGCGTGAAGAAAGGTCACCAATAATAGAGCCTAAGAAATCCTCAGGCACTTCTACTTCAACTTTCATCATTGGTTCAAGAAGTACTGGACTGCATTTCTTGACTCCATCTTTGAAAGCCATTGACCCAGCAATCTTAAAGGCCATTTCTGATGAGTCGACATCATGAAAAGAGCCATCGATCATTGTTACCTTGACATCAATTAAGGGATAACCAGCTATTACACCAGATTCACAAGTCTCTTTCATACCTGACTCAGCGGGGCCTATGTATTCCTTGGGGACTACCCCTCCAACAATTTTATTTATGAATTCAAAACCGGAGCCAGGTTCACCTGGTTCCATTTCAATAACTACATGACCATATTGCCCTTTACCTCCAGTCTGTCTTGCAAATTTCCCCTCACCCTTGGAACTAGCTCTGATTGTTTCTCGATAAGAAACCTGGGGCGCACCAATATTGGCTTCAACTTTGAATTCGCGAAGCATCCTGTCAACAAGAATTTCTAAATGCAATTCCCCCATCCCAGCAATCACAGTCTGGCTAGTCTCTGGATCTGTACTGACTCTGAAGGTAGGATCTTCTTCAGCCAATGAAAGTAATGCCTTAGAAAGCTTCTCCATATCACCTTTAGTTTTGGGCTCGACAGCCACAGAAATCACTGGTTCTGGTATATAAAGCGTCTCAAGAACTATTGGCTCATCTGTTGTACAAAGCGTATCGCCTGTAGTTGTGTTTTTAAGACCAAGAACTGCCCCCAAATCTCCTGCTCGAAGCTCATCCACCTCTTCACGATCATCTGCTTTTAAAACAATCAGGCGTGAGATCCTCTCCTTTTTGTCTTTAGTGGAATTAAGTACATAACTGCCTTTAGAAAGAACACCTGAATACATCCTCACAAAAGTCAACTTTCCATAAGGGTCAGCCATAACTTTGAAAGCCAATGCACTAAAAGGAGCGCTGTCATCTGATGGCCGCAAAGCTTCTTCTCCACTAGGGAGGACCCCTTGAATTGGAGGAACATCTACAGGAGCAGGTAAATAGTCAACCACTGCATCAAGCAACAATTGCACTCCTTTATTTTTAAATGCAGATCCACAAAGCATTGGCACAAGACCATGCTTAAGGACCCCTTCTCTAATTCCTGCTTCTAATTGATCTTGGGTAAGTTCTCCTGTCTCAAGAAAAACCTCAATAAGCTTTTCATCTGTTTCTGCTATTGACTCCATCAATTTAGCTCTCCACTCTTCTGCCAATTCAGCCATATCAGATGGAATCTCAGTCTCCTGAATATCCTTGCCCAAGTCATCTTTATATATATAAGCCTTATTTTTGACTAGGTCTACAATTCCCTTCAAATCATTTTCTGCTCCAATAGGTAATTGAATAGGAACAGCATTTGCTTTTAATCGATCTTTGATTTGGCCATGAACTTTTAAGAAGTCAGCACCAGTTCTATCCATCTTATTTACAAAAACCATCCTTGGGACGGAATATCGGTCTGCTTGCCTCCAGACAGTTTCTGATTGAGGCTGAACTCCACCAACTGCACAAAAGACCGCAATCACTCCATCAAGGACTCTCATAGAGCGTTCAACTTCAATTGTGAAGTCAACGTGTCCTGGAGTATCAATGATATTTATTCGATGGTCCTGCCAAGTGGTTGAAATAGCAGCAGCAGTAATAGTTATTCCTCGTTCACGTTCTTGAGCCATCCAATCGGTGACCGCAGCACCATCATGGACCTCACCCATTTTGTGGACTACACCTGAGTAGAAAAGGATCCTCTCAGTACAAGTTGTTTTACCAGCGTCAATATGGGCAGCGATACCGATATTTCTGACGCGTTCCAGAGGGAAAGCACGAGCCACAGGAAACTCTCCGAGGTTTGGCGTTAAAAGGCGGGTGTGACTCTACAGGTCAGCCTTACCAAAGAGAAACTGTAGAGAACAGAAATAAATCAATATCTGTAATGTGCAAATGCTTTATTCGCTTCAGCCATTTTATGTGTCTCCTCTCTCTTACGTACTGCACTACCTGCTTCATTAGCAGCATCCATAAGCTCACCAGCTAGTTTCTGAGCCATACTTCGCCCGTTTCTTGCTCTAGAAAAATTAACTAACCAGCGAAGTGCCATCGCAGTTCCGCGTTCTTGACGAACTTCCATAGGAACCTGATAAGTAGCCCCACCAACCCTGCGAGCTCTAACTTCAACTAAAGGTGTTGCGTTCTTTACAGCTGTCTCAAACAACTCAATAGGATCATTACCTGTACGTTCATTAATCAAACCAAATGCCTGAGCCAATATCCTCTGCGCAGTTGACTTCTTTCCATGTTTCATAAGTCTGGCGACCATCATTGTTGCCAAACGATTATTGAACTGAGGGTCAGGAAGAACTGGACGTTTTTCTGCTGCGTTTCTACGAGACATAAAAATTTAGGAAATTTGTTTTGAAGTAATGCTTAAGAAGTTGGCGATGGGAGCAGTTTTAAAGCCAATTACTCCTTAGGTGATTTCGCTCCATATTTAGAGCGAGCTTGCCTACGGTCCTTAACACCAGCAGTATCAAGAGTACCCCTAATTATGTGATATCGGACTCCTGGAAGATCCTTTACTCTTCCGCCTCTAAGCAATACGACCGAGTGCTCTTGAAGGTTGTGACCAATGCCTGGGATATAGGCAGTAACTTCGAAGCCTGAAGTCAAACGAACACGAGCCACCTTACGCAAAGCTGAGTTTGGTTTTTTTGGGGTAGAGGTATAGACACGAGTGCATACCCCTCTGCGCTCAGGGCAAGCCCTTAATGCGGGAGATTTTGTTTTACGAGTGAGCTGCTGGCGCTCGGTCCGAATTAGCTGTTGAATGGTTGGCATCGACGATATGAATGTGGCCAGTAACCTGACCTAATTACCACAAACAAATAGATTAACTGTTCGCCTGTCCAGATTCAGAATTCATCTTAAAATGTACTTGGAGTTCAACAAACTTAAGAAGCTTGGGTTTTTCATTTAGCAAAAAGTCAGTAAAAATGCTGATGGCTTAAATCCAATTTATAAAAAGAACAAAAATGCCTTGATCGATTTACCCCCACCAAAACTGTTTCAAAACACCCATCAAACCAACAAAGAGTTGATATCCCAATTGATTTCAAGACTCATCCATCATTACGATCTTGTCTTGCCATCCCTTTATTTTGATTCGCTTGGGACAAGCAAAAGTTAGGTTGAATATATGCCCCAAATATCCTCTAGTCCTAACTGGCCTTACTGCGACAGCAAAGCTCCTTCTGCAGTAGCAGGTGAGAAAGATGCCTGTGGCGTGGGATTTCTAGCCCAAATAGATGGAGAAGCCAGTCATTGGTTACTTCAACAGGCACTGCGTGGATTGAATTGCATGGAACATAGAGGAGGCTGTGGAGGAGATAGTGATTCTGGGGATGGAGCAGGTTTGCTATGCGAAATCCCCTGGGATTTCTTCAAACAAGTTTGGCAAGTTGCCAAGGAGAGTTCCGAGTCTTCTTCTGGACTTGGAATGTTTTTTATGCCGAATGAGCCTGAGAAAAGAACCAATGCGAAGAAATTTTGTGAAGAAGAAGCAAAAGCTCTAGGGTTGCAATCAAAAGGCTGGAGAGAAGTCCCAGTAAATGCTTTAGTCCTTGGACCACTCGCCAAGGAAACTGCACCATTTATTGAGCAATGGCTCGTCGAAGGGTCTCAAAATGACAATGATCTAGAGAATATTCTCTTTCGTCTTAGAAGGCGTATAGGTCGACGAGCAAGACAAGCATGGGGGCAAAATGCAAAAGATCTCTATATAGCATCACTTAGCAATAGAACAATTGTTTATAAAGGAATGGTTAGATCAGAGGTTCTATCTGCTTTCTATGAAGACCTAAATGATTGCAGATTTAAAATCTCCTTTGCTGTTTATCACCGAAGATTTAGTACCAATACACTGCCTCGCTGGCCATTAGCTCAACCAATGAGACTTTTAGGCCATAATGGAGAAATAAACACTTTGCTTGGCAATCTAAACTGGGCAAAAGCAGCAGAAGTTAACCTAACTGAAGTCTGGGGTGACTCAGCAAACGATTTAACGCCAATAGTTAATAAAGATTTTAGTGATTCAGCTAATTTAGATGCAACACTTGAACTCCTTGTTAGAAGCGGGCGCCCTATAACTGACAGTCTTCTCACACTTGTACCAGAAGCATTTAGAAATCAACCAGAATTAACTGATAAAACTGCAATAAAAGCTTTTTATGAATATTCAGCATGTACCCAAGAGCCATGGGATGGTCCAGCATTACTTGTTTTCTCTGATGGCATATATACAGGTGCAAGTCTTGACAGAAATGGATTACGGCCTGCTCGGTATTGCATTACTGAAGACAACTTTGTAATCATGGGTTCAGAAACAGGTGTGGTCGATCTTAAAGACAAAGTTGTTATTGAAAAAGGCAGATTAGGCCCAGGGCAGATGTTAGCTGTAGATCTAAAAAAACATAGATTACTTCGCAATTGGGATGTAAAAAAAGAAGTAGCTAATCGTTACGACTATGAAATTTGGCTTCAAAATAATAGGAAAAATATACTCAATCAACCTTGGCTTCAAGAAAAACAATTAGATAGCGCTGAGCTGTTACAACAACAAACTGCATTTGGCTTTTCAGCAGAAGACTTTGACTTGATTATTGACGCGATGGCAGGAGTAGGTAAAGAGCCTACTTATTGCATGGGTGATGATATTCCACTTGCAATTCTTTCTAGCAAGCCCCACATACTTTATAACTATTTTAAACAACGTTTTGCACAAGTAACCAATCCTCCTATAGATCCTTTAAGAGAAAAGCTTGTAATGAGCCTAGAAATGTACCTAGGTAAACGTGGCTCAGCACTAAAACCTAATGCAAATGCAGCTTCTGTTATCCACCTGGAAACTCCTATCCTAAATGAAGCTGAAGTTGAGTCTTTAAAAACTGAGAACTTAGCTACAAAAGTCCTATATACTTTATTTAATAGCAATCAAGGTCCAGATGGACTGAAAAGTCAACTAAAACAACTTTGCCTGAATGCGGAGGATGCTGTTCTAAAAGGAAAAGAAATTTTAATTCTTTCTGACAAAGGTGTAAATTCTCAAAATACATATATCCCACCCTTACTAGCAGTAGGTGCAGTTCATCACCATTTACTTCAAAAGGGTTTGCGCTTAAACGCATCAATAGTTGTAGAAACTGCTCAATGCTGGAGTACACACCATCTAGCCTGCTTAATTGGATATGGTGCAAGCGCAATATGCCCTTGGCTTACCTTAGAAACAACAAGACATTGGTGGAATAGTCCTAGAACACAAAAGCTAATTCAAAGTGGGAAACTCCCAGAGCTAAGTATAGATAAAGCTCAAGACAACTTGAAAAAAGCTCTTGAAGATGGGCTTAGAAAAATATTATCTAAAATAGGAATCTCACTTTTAGCTAGTTATCATGGAGCACAAATTTTCGAAGCAATTGGCCTTGGTGCTGACTTGATTGAAACAGCTTTCAAAGGAACTACGAGTCGGATCGCTGGCTTAACTCTTAATGAATTAGCAAATGAGACAGAAACTTTTCATGCCAAAGCATTCCCTGAAGTAAATAGAAACAAGCTGGAATTTGTAGGATTTGTTCAATATAGAAGTGGTGGCGAATATCATCTAAATACTCCTGAAATGTCAAAAATCCTTCATGCGGCAGTAAAAGAAGGGCCTGAGTACAATCACTTCAAAATATATCAAAACCTTCTAGAAAATAGGCCTCCAACTGCTCTTCGTGATCTATTAACTTTCAATCCATTAAAAGAACCGATACCTATAGAAGAAGTTGAAAGTATAGAAGAAATATGCAAGCGTTTCTGCACTGGCGGAATGAGCCTTGGCGCTTTATCAAGAGAGGCCCATGAAGTACTTGCCATTGCAATGAATCGAATAGGTGGCAAAAGCAATAGTGGAGAAGGTGGAGAAGATCCTGCACGTTTTAAAATTCTTAAAGATGTCAATCAAGATGGGCTTTCACAGACTCTCCCAACCATTAAAGGGCTGAGGAATGGCGATACAGCATGTTCTGCAATTAAACAAATTGCATCAGGGAGATTTGGAGTAACCCCTGAATACATCAGAAGTGGGAAGCAGCTAGAGATCAAAGTTGCACAAGGTGCAAAGCCAGGAGAAGGGGGACAACTTCCTGGTCCAAAAGTTGATAATTACATAGCAAAATTAAGGCATAGCAAGCCAGGTGTTGCACTTATTTCTCCACCACCTCATCACGATATCTATTCAATAGAAGATTTAGCTCAACTTATCCATGATCTACATCAAGTACATCCAACTGCAAAAGTAAGTGTGAAGTTAGTAGCAGAGATAGGAATAGGCACAATTGCAGCTGGTGTAGCCAAGGCAAATGCAGATGTAATACAGATCTCGGGACATGATGGAGGAACAGGTGCCTCTCCATTGAGCTCCATTAAACATGCTGGATGTCCTTGGGAACTTGGACTCAGTGAAGTCCATCGATCACTACTTGAGAATGGCCTCCGTGATCGGGTTTTATTGCGAACTGATGGAGGACTAAAAACAGGCTGGGATGTTGTTATAGCAGCGTTGCTAGGCGCAGAGGAATATGGATTTGGTTCAGTTGCAATGATTGCAGAAGGGTGCATCATGGCCAGGGTATGTCATACAAATAAATGCCCTGTAGGTGTGGCAACTCAACAAGAAGCATTGCGAAAGCGCTTCCCAGGCATTCCTGAACATGTTGTGAACTTCTTTTTATTTATCGCTAACGAAGTAAGACAAATTATGAGCGAACTTGGAATCGCTAAACTACAAGATTTAATTGGCAAGACATACCTTCTAAAGCAGAGAGAAATAAATCTTGCAAAGACAAAATCAATCGATCTTTCTTCTTTACTACAACCAATTAAAGAATCAGATGATACTTCTTGGCTTTTACACAATAAAGATGCGCATTCAAATGGAAATATTTTGGAAGACGAACTTCTCCAGAATGAGACACTAGTCCACGCAATAAATAATCATGGATTTAGCTCGATGAAAGTTTCAATTAATAATACTGATAGAAGCGTTTGTGCTCGACTGGCTGGTGAGATAGCCCACCGATATGGGAATAAAGGGTTCCAAGGAAATATTGAACTTATATTCAATGGGGCTGCTGGACAAAGCTTCGGAGCGTTCTTACTCCAAGGTATGCACATAAGGTTAATTGGTGAAGCAAATGACTATGTCGGCAAAGGAATGAATGGTGGCGAAATAATTCTTGTACCTCCAAATATTGATAACAATTCAGGCAATCAAGTCATTCTTGGCAATACATGCCTTTACGGAGCAACAGGTGGCAAATTTTTTGCTCTTGGCAAAGCAGGCGAACGCTTTGCCGTTAGGAATAGTGGCGCAGATGCAGTTTTAGAAGGAGCAGGAGATCATTGTTGTGAATATATGACTGGAGGCACTGTGGTCTTATTGGGATCAACTGGTAGAAATATTGGTGCGGGAATGACTGGAGGATTGGCCTTCCTTCTTGACGAAAATGAAGACGTTTTTGAAAAAGTCAACAAAGAGATAGTTACTATCCACCCACTAACAACTGTCGAGGGAGAAAAAATCCTTAAACCTCTAATAGATGCTCATTTCCAGCAGACTAAAAGTGTCAAAGCAAAAGAGATCCTTAATCATTGGGAATCTTGGAGAGGGAAATTCAAAGTTCTTGTTCCTCCCAGCGAAAAAGAGAAAGTAGGGTTAATAGAAAAGCAAGAAATCAAAATCTAAAATGCCTTATTTTATAAAAACAGAGAAATTTAATAATAATGCAGAAAAGCTACTTCCAAAAATCCGAAAGCAATATCTCATGGAACACAAGAAATGGGTTAAAAGCTTAGAATCTAAAGGTATATTTATTTCAAGTGGCTATTTAGTAGATGCAAATCAAAAGCCTGGAGGTGGAGGCCTACTGATATTTAAAGCTGAATCATATGATGCTGCAATTATTCTAATAAGAGAGGACCCAATGATAACGAATAAATTAGTAGAATGGGACCTTAAAGAATGGGTTCATGTAACAGGAGGAATATTAAACTGAAGTTATCTTGGATAAGTTTTCATCAGTTTTTTAACCTCGCCTGCATGGTAACTACTACGAGTCAAAGGGGAGCTGACAACTTGTAAAAACCCCATTTGAGACTCACCCATATCTCTATAAAAGTCAAACTTTTTAGGAGTAACAAATCTATCTACAGGGAGATGCTTAGGTCCTGGTGACAAATATTGACCAATAGTAATTATATCTACATTGTTATCTTTTAAATCAGACATGACTTCTAAAACCTCTTGATCAGTCTCACCAAGTCCAACCATTAATCCAGATTTTGTATAAATTTTTCCCCATCCTTCTCTGACTCTACGAAGTAATTCTAAAGAACGTTTATAGATAGCTTGAGGCCGTACTTTTCTGTAAAGCCTAGGCACTGTCTCAATATTGTGATTAAGGACATTAGGCAAAGCATCGAGTACAAGAGAAAGTGCATCCCAGTTTCCACAAAAATCAGGGATTAATAGCTCAATGGTGGTTTTTGGGGATCTATCTCGAACTGCATTAATACAAGAAACAAAATGACTTGCTCCACCATCCTGAAGATCATCTCTATTCACCGAAGTAATAACAACATGCAATAGTCCCAACCTTGACACTGCCTCCCCTAAGCGATCAGGCTCAGTGGGATCTAAAGGCCTAACACTTCTATCAAAATCAATATCGCAATAAGGGCAACTACGTGTACATGCAGGTCCCATTATTAAAAATGTTGCTGTCCCACCTGCAAAGCATTCGCCAATATTTGGGCAACTAGCTTCTTGGCAAACTGTGTTTAGTTTTAAATCTGACAAAAGCTCAGACACAACACCAACCCTTTCCTGCTGTGGAGCTTTAACACGTAACCAACTTGGCTTAAGCAAAACTTTTCAGCTAATGGAAGAACTTTAGGAAGCCTTGCTCTATATAACTTTCTTTCAGAAACATCTCCTAAAGTTAAAAAGCGGGATGTAGCGCAGTTTGGGAGCGCACTTCGTTCGGGACGAAGGGGCCGCAGGTTCGAATCCTGTCATCCCGACTAGAAATACCTCAAAGAAACTTCCATAAACCATCAATAACCTCGAGGGGTTAAGAACCATCCTTCTTTATGAGTACTAGTATTATTTCCAATAATTAAAATAGTAAACATGTCTACTTCGTTAATTGGTATGGATTCCAAAGTATGCATCTGTACCTGTTCCTGAGGTCTACCAATCTGGCGTGCTAAAACCACAGGAGTTGATCCAGGTCGATAATCAAGTAATACCGAGATAGCCTCTTTTAATTGCCAATCTCTCTTCTTTGATTGTGGGTTATATAAGCCAATTACGAAATCACCCATCGCTGCACCTATTAGCCTTTCTTTAATTCTGGTCCATGAAATCATTCGATCACTAAGGCTAATCGTGCAAAAGTCATGCATAAGAGGAGCCCCAATTCGACTGGCCGCCATTTGCAAGGCAGAAACTCCTGGATGAACTTGAAACAAAGGGCGATCATTCTTAGGCTTTTCAAGGAGAAGTTCTAGAGCAAGTCCAGCCATGCCATATATACCGCTATCACCTGAAGAGATAAGAGCTACACGTATGCCTTGACTTGCCAGTTCTAAAGCTTTTTCACATCTATCTTTTTCAAATGTCAACACTCCATCAATACGTGCTTGTCCAGAAGTTCTAAGTGGTTCTAAAAAGTCTAGATAATATTTATAGCCAATCCATATGGCACTGCGAGCCAGAGCTTGTTTTGCATCATGAGTCAAATAAGCCAATTCACCTGGTCCACTTCCAATAAGGTGTAACTCACCTCTTTGTGGCGCAAAAGGTACTTTTGCTTCCGCAATTGCCACTGTTAATGCACCACTCTCAAAGCTATTTTTTGGATAAAAAATAGTCTTTCTAAGCACCAATTCACCTCCATTCCCTGCTGCTAGCAATGCCGAAGCTTCAGCAACAGAAGACGTATCCATCACTTTCTTCACCACTTCAGAAGGAGAAGGTACATCAACTTCATTCAAAGCATGAGGCTTAAAAAAGCGAATTAGCCAATTCTTTTTATTTAACAAAGTAATCAGTCCAGTCTCATCTGATTTCTTGTCAATGGTTGCAATACCTACTACAGCCTCCTCTGCCAAACCTGCTGCAATTAAGGCTTCTCCCAATGACCTTTCTATAAGAGAAAAACTTGTATTTCTCTCACATCCAACTCCTATCCAAAGAGTTGGAGGGTGCCAGCAACAAACTTCCCTATTTAATTTAGATCCAACAAAAAGTGCTCCATCTGAATCACAAGAAACATCTCCTCTATAAAAATAAAATGTTTTCTGAGCAGACAGAGTTTCTTGCCATAAGCAAGACCCAGTTTGCTGAAAACATTTCAAATGCAATCCTTGGGACTGCTTGAACATCAATTCATTCCACTTTTTAGCTTTGCTACAACGCTTCCAACCCCAAGCTTCTCCGAAGGTATCAATAAATAATCTATCTTGAGTTCTTGCATCTCCTGTAAGGAAGGCCTTCCCTCCTAGGTCTTCTGCAATTTGTATAGCCAAATCTTCTGCTCCTGCCTGATGACCACCTAATAAAGGGATAAGATTTAACCCTTTTGCATCAATCACCAATACAGCTGGGTCAATGTTTTTCCCTTGCAAAAGCGGTGCAACAAGTCTTACTACTGCACCTACTGCACCTACAACCAAGAAAACAGAGTCACCATGCCAATACTTTTCAAAAATTTCGGTTGCAGAATCAACAATTAAATGCTCTGGCTTATTTGCAAGGGTTGAGGCTGCTCCAACCGTAAGAGCAATCTTGTCGACATGATTACGGTCTTGAAGGTTTTGAATAATCGGCCAAGCACTCGAGGAGAGTCCTAAGGCAATTCGCTGAGCTAGATGCAAGGCATAAATAATGCGAAGGAACGTTTTTAAGAAAGAATTCTGATCCTCTTGTCGTAGTTAGAACCTTCTATTAAAAAATACTCTGCTCATAAGCAATCTTGCAAAAAAAACTAAAAAGCTAGGGAACTTAAGAGTCAATCTGAACAATAAATGAGTGTTCAATTCTCTGAAAAGACATACTCGGGCGATACCTGGGAAAGTCACATATGAAATAACGTAACTTGCCATTGACAATTTCCACTTTTTAATCATTGGCAATAAAAGAAGGGTGTTGTGCTGCTGGATAGAACATTTGTTACTTGCATCAGTAGTAACTGGCTCTCGGACTTATCATTTATATAGTTGGCCTTTAACTAGGTCCGCATAAGACCAATGTCAGCAATGGGCTAGTCCCAATGTAGGCATGGCTCAGGAGACCGATCAACCTACCAAAGTTGGCTTTATTCCTGAAAACTTCCATACCTTCGGGTATGGCACATGGGTGGAAAACCACCTCGATCCCTCCGATCCCTCGAGGAACCTCTCGATGACCATTAGCCCACCAGAGCGTGGAAGGAAAGATCAGGCCGTATTTGATCAGCCTGTTGACAGAGACAACTCTCCTGTCGACTATGAAAAGCTCGGCAAGCCTGGTCATTTCTCTAGCAAACTTTCCAAAGGTCCAAAAACTACAACTTGGATTTGGAATCTCCACGCTGATGCTCACGACTTCGATACGCATTTAGGTGATCTCGAAGAGACAAGCCGAAAGATCTTCTCGGCCCACTTCGGACACCTTGCGATCGTCTTTATCTGGCTCAGCGGCGCCTTCTTCCACGGAGCCCGATTCTCTAACTATTCCGGCTGGCTAGCAGATCCAACGCACGTGAAACCAAGTGCTCAGGTTCTTTGGCCAATAGTTGGTCAAGAAGTTATGAACGGCGATGTGGGGGCTGGCTTCCATGGCCTTCAAATCACTTCAGGCATTTTCCAAATGTGGAGATCCTGGGGCATAACTAATGAGGCACAACTAATGGCTTTGGCCATTGGTGCTGTTGTAATGGCAGCCCTCATGCTCCATGGAGGCATTTACCACTATCACAAAACGGCTCCGAAGCTCGAATGGTTCCAGAAAATTGAGCCAATGCTTCAGCACCATCAGATTGTTCTGATTGGTTTAGGTTCTATTGCCTGGGCAGGCCACCTTATACACATAGGTGCTCCAACAGCTGCATTATTAGATGCAATTGATGCCGGCAAGCCTCTCGTTATTGATGGGGTAACCATTGCTAGCGCTGCAGATGTTCCAACCACAACACTTTGTAGTCCTGCTGTTGCGAGCCAGATCTTCCCAAGTCTGGATGGTCGAACAGTTGAAAACTTCTTTACTCTTAACTGGTGGGCATTCAGCGATATCCTCACCAATAAAGGGGGCCTAAATCCTGTAACAGGAAGCCTTTGGATGACAGACATCTCCCACCACCATCTGGCTTGGGGAGTTTTCGCCATCTTTGGTGGTCACATGTGGGGCAACGCCGTCCATGGGGTTGGCCACAAAATGAAGGACATTATGGATAACCACAAAGGTGATCCACTCCTTTTCCCTGCACCAAAAGGACATGAAGGAATCTTTGAATTCCTTAGCAATAGCTGGCATGCCCAACTAGCAATCAACCTTGCAATGGTTGGATCAGGGAGCATTGTTGTTGCGCACCACCAATATGCGCTACCTGCTTATCCATATATTTCCCTTGATCATCCAACTGTTTTAGGACTATTCACTCACCACATGTGGATAGGCGGATTAATGATTTGTGGTGCTGCTGCTCATGCAGGCATCGCAATGATCCGTGATTACGATCCAGCAATTCATATTGACAACGTTTTAGATCGCATCCTTAAAGCTAGAGATGCAATCATTAGCCACCTCAACTGGGTTTGCATGTGGCTTGGCTTCCATAGCTTTGGTCTTTACATCCATAACGATGTAATGCGAGCACTTGGACGCCCACAAGATATGTTCAGTGATACAGGAATTCAACTGCAGCCATTTTTAGCTCAGTGGGTTCAAAATCTCTGGAATGGATCCGTAGGATCTGCAGAACTTGTTGGTGCGGGAAACCTGCCAGGTGCAGTTAGTGATGCTTTCTCAATTCCACTTGGTACAGCTGACTTGATGATTCATCATGTTCATGCTTTTACCATCCACGTCACTTTGCTGATCCTTCTAAAAGGTGTTCTATATGCAAGAAGTTCTCGACTAATTCCAGACAAAGCCAATCTAGGGTTCCGTTTCTCTTGCGACGGGCCTGGACGTGGAGGTACATGCCAAGTTTCTTCTTGGGACCATGTATTCCTAGGTCTTTTCTGGATGTACAACGGTATCTCAGTTGTCATTTTCTACTTCTCTTGGAAGATGCAAAGTGATGTTTGGGGTTTAACCGGTGGCAACTTTGCTCAAAGCTCAATCACAATTAATGGTTGGCTACGTGACTTCTTATGGGCACAATCATCACAGGTTTTAACTGGCTACGGTAATTCCAATGCTGGTTATAGCTTGTTGTTCTTAGGTGCTCACTTCATATGGGCATTCAGCCTAATGTTCCTGTTCACTGGCCGTGGCTACTGGCAGGAGTTATTTGAGTCCATACTATGGGCCCATAACAAGCTGAAGCTTGCTCCAACCATCCAGCCTCGGGCTCTTTCTATAACCCAAGGCCGTGCAGTGGGTGTAACCCACTTCCTCCTAGGCGGAATAGTAACCACCTGGGCTTTCTTCCACGCCCGCCTTATTGGGCTCGGCTGACCTCTCCTGACCTTATCCCCACATGGCAACGAAATTTCCTTCGTTTAGTCAGGGTCTGGCACAGGACCCTACAACCCGTCGTATTTGGTACGGCATTGCCACGGCTCACGATTTTGAGAGCCATGACGGAATGACAGAAGAGCTTCTTTATCAGAAGCTCTTCTCCACTCACTTTGGCCATCTAGCAATCATTGGCCTTTGGGTTGCAGGCAACCTGTTCCATATCGCCTGGCAGGGCAACTTCGAGCAGTGGGTCACCGACCCTCTTCATGTTCGCCCTATAGCTCACGCAATCTGGGATCCTCACTTTGGTCAAGGCATCACAGATGCAATGACTCAAGCGGGTGCTAATGGCCCAGTAAACATTGCCTATTCCGGTCTTTACCACTGGTGGTACACAATCGGAATGAGAACCAATGTTCAGCTATATCAAGGTGCAATTTTTATAAACATCCTTGTTTGCTGGCTACTTTTTGCAGGCTGGTTACATTTACAGCCTAAATTCCGTCCTTCCTTAGCTTGGTTTAAAAACGCTGAAGCACAACTGAACCACCACTTAGCTGTGTTGTTCGGTTTCAGCAGTATTGCTTGGACAGGTCACCTTGTTCACGTAGCGATTCCTGAATCTCGTGGTCAACATGTTGGCTGGGACAACTGGTTAACTGTTCTTCCCCATCCAGATGGTCTCGTACCATTTTTCACTGGCAACTGGGGTGCATATGCACAGAATCCAGATTCGTTAGATGCTGTTTTTGGAACATCCCAAGGTGCAGGAACAGCCATTTTCACCTTCATGGGTGGATTACAACCAGATAGCGGCGCTCTTTGGCTAACAGATATTGCCCATCACCACGTGGCAATTGGTGTGATGTTCATAGTTGCTGGTCATATGTACCGCAACACATTTGGAATAGGTCACACACTTAAGGAAATCACAGAAGCGCACAACACATCTCATCCCAACGATCCTCATAAAGGCCATTTCGGCATCAATCACAATGGGATCTATGAGACTGTAAATAACTCGCTGCATTTCCAACTTGGCCTAGCCTTAGCCTCTCTTGGAACAGCAGCAAGCTTGGTAGCCCATCACATGGGAGCTCTACCTTCCTATGCATATATTGCACAGGACTACACAACCCAAGCCGCTCTATATACACACCATCAATACATAGCAATCCTATTGATGTGTGGAGCTTTCTCACATGGCGCTATTTTCTTTATTAGGGATTACGATCCTGAGCTAAATAAAGACAATGTATTAGCAAGAGTTTTAGGCACCAAAGAAGCTCTTATAAGTCATCTGAGCTGGGTTTGCATGCTTCTTGGATTCCATACCCTTGGACTTTATGTACACAATGATGTATGCGTTGCCTTTGGTACTCCAGAGAAGCAGATTCTAATTGAACCTGTATTTGCTCAGTTTATCCAAGCAGCAAGTGGAAAGGTGATGTATGGGTTTGATGCACTGTTGGCCAATACCTCTAGTGCTGCAACCTTGGCTTCTGCTCAGGTCCCCGGTAATCACTACTGGATGGATATGATCAATCGTCAAGATGCTCTTACTAATTTTGTCCCAATTGGTCCAGCTGACTTCTTGGTTCATCACGGTATTGCACTTGGTATCCATACAACTGCCCTAATACTTATTAAGGGTGCTTTAGATGCAAGGGGTTCAAAACTTATTCCTGATAAAAAGGACTTTGGCTACTCCTTCCCTTGTGATGGGCCAGGACGTGGAGGTACATGTGATGTATCTGCATGGGATGCCACATACATGGCACTTTTCTGGGCAGTAAACACTATTGCTTGGGTTCAGTTCTACTGGCACTGGAAACACCTTGCCATTTGGCAAGGCAACCTTGCTCAATTTAATGAATCAGGTACTTACTTGATGGGATGGTTCAGAGATTATCTCTGGCTTAATAGCGCACAGCTTATTAATGGCTACAACCCATTTGGAGTAAATGCTCTTTCTGTTTGGGCTTGGATGTTCCTCTTTGGACATCTGATCTGGGCGACAGGATTTATGTTCCTAATCTCCTGGAGAGGGTACTGGCAAGAACTTATAGAAACTTTAGTTTGGGCACATCAACGCACACCTATTGCGAACCTTATTGGATGGAGAGATAAGCCAGTGGCTCTTTCCATTGTTCAAGCTCGTTTAGTAGGTGTTGCTCACTTTGTGATTGGAACAGCTGTAACTTATGCAGCCTTTGTAATAGGATCTACTGCCGGCAAGTTCGGATAAAAGGGTCCTAAACAAATGATTTAATTCCTTCTCAAGTAAAAAAGTAAGCCGTCAGTGACTAACACTGACGGCTTTTTTATTACCAATTCAAGTAAGCCTTTAAGTAGGATAATACTTTCGAAAAAAGTAAAAACTAAATCTACCTAGAAAAACCACCTTCAAATCCATCATCTAAAACAATATCCAAATAAGCAGATGATTGTTGTGGGATCAGTATCTTTTAAAACGAATCAAAACCTATGTCTTCTATTTAACTTCTGCCGAAAGAATTTTAAGAATCCGGTTCCATGTTGTGGGCCATTTCCACCTAAATAAGACTGCAAGTATTATAAGTAAAGAAATACCCTCTATCGGATGATTAATATTTGACAAGCTAGGCAAAATTTGTTCTGAAGGAGCTAAGGTTGAGTACATAATTGATTTCAAATTAAAAAGAGCAATGCATATTTTCCTTACCTAACTAGATAGTGACAAGAAACAGATCCGAAGGCCATATTAGATTAATTATTTAGTTGCAAAAAAACTGGGGCATATAAATGCCCCAGTTTTTTTGTGTTCAAATTCAAAAAATAGAAACTATGAAAAGCTTATTTGTCAGCCTCCAACCCAAATACCTTTAATCAAAGGCATAATTGTATCTAAATGCAGTGTTCCGCAAAGTAACCAAGCGAAAACGCATCCACCACATCCTCCTAGCCAGAATCCACTAGTAAAGTCAGCCCAACCAATTTTGGTAAACAAATCAGCAGGTGGATTATTGATTGTGCAATCTGCTGGTTGAACATTAGGCCCTTGACCTGGAGAGTTATATAGGACCAATAAAGCAGTAAGAATATGCACAGCTCCTATAGAGCCAAGCAATCCCGCAGTCAAAGCAAAGTCCGTATTCCTCAATGGGCCAGTCATGGTGTATGGCCCATACAAAAGGTACCCAAAGGCAGCACCTACTTCTAGACCTCGGAAGTTTGGAGACAAACCTTCGCGATAAAAAGGAAGGTTGTTCAAGAATGCCTTGGTGAAATAACCACTGTTCACAGGTGTAGATAGATTTCCTACACAAGGATCAGAAACTGGCGTGACGGCCCATTCACTTTGAATTTCTGATCGATACGAATCGTCTAGTTTTTTGGGCCCAAGGAAAAGGTTCTCTTCAGTCATTTTTTTAGGAATAGCAGGTTTCTTAATGAAGGGAAAACACTATTTAATCTGTTGATGTGATGTATCGACCCACTAGGACGATGAATACAGCTGGGGCCATAATCCCAATGAGTGGCACAAATACTGCTGGCAACCAAGTTGCGGCAAATTCACTAGTCATGGCACATGCCAATAGTTCCATCGCTACTCTAGAGAGTGCATTCGTCCTCTTCCCACTTAAAGCCCTCTGGTGACATAAAAGTTCAATCCAATACGTCGGATTGCATCATCTATCAACCTGCATCAATCAACTCATTCCTTATGAACCAACTCTTCGCAGCAACTGCTGCCTTATTGATAGCAGCCTTTTTTTGGGGTCGTGGGCGCAAACCTGGAAACAGCGCTTTATTCAATTACACAGGCGCCAACACCTACAGCAAATGGCTCGGGAATGACAAAGTATCTGTTTCACAGTTCCATAAAGATCCTCATAAAAACTCATTTCTATTTTTAAATCCAATAGAAAATCAATGGAAAGGCCCTATCAACACTCAAGAGCGTCTTGAATTGCAAAAACATCTCAAAAACTCAATTAAAGGTAGTCCAGAGCAAAGGTTAGAAGCTGTAAAAATTGCAAGCTTATGGGGGCATTCTTCTGTATTAGAAATTCTTCGAAGAGGTCTTAGAGATTCTGATAATCGAGTGGTTGCTATAGCTGCAGCTGGCTTGGGAAAGAAAAAAGGTACCTTTTTGAAGGTTCCATCTCAGGAGACTCGACGGCCACCGCGCAATGTCTCTCGGATGCGATAAATTGGACGACCCTGACTTTCATGATATGTGCGAATCTGAAGTTCACCTAATAGTCCAAAACAAAACAGCTGAACACCTGCTACTCCTGTAACCAAAGCCAATGTAAACAAAGGTCTATTACCTATATCTTCCCCAAGCAATTTAAGTATCAATAAATAGAAGCTAGTACACAAACTTGCTGCAATTGCAAGGATTCCTCCAAATCCGAATACATACATTGGTCTAGTTAAAAACCGATTCATAAACCAAACGGTCAATAAATCCATTAAAACTCTAAATGTACGGTCTATTCCGTATTTGCTATTCCCATATTTACGTGTCCTATGATTGACCTTTATCTCAGTAATCTTTGCACCCTCAATATTAGCAAGGACAGGTAAGAACCTATGCAGTTCTCCATAAAGTCTCATGTCAGACAATACTTCTCTCCTATAGGCCTTAAGTGAGCAGCCGTAATCATGCAAATGAATTCCAGTAACTAAACCAATTAATTTATTTGCAATTCTTGATGGCAATTTTCTTTGCAACTTTGCATCTTTTCTCTTATAGCGCCAACCACTTACAAGGTCATAGCCCTCCCTTAATTTATTGATTAAAGCAGGTATATCTGCAGGATCATTTTGCAAATCACCGTCAAGGCTAACAATCAACTTTCCTCTTGCAATATCAAATCCTGCAGCCATTGCAGCGGTTTGTCCATAATTTTTTCTAAGCAAAACGCAGACCAACTCTTTAACTTCTGCACTTAATTTTGCTAAGACCTTGGCACTGCTATCCAAAGAGCCATCATTAACCAGCACTAACTCAAAACTTTCACCAGTTGGTCGCAAAGCCTTCAGGAGCTGGTCAACTAGTTGTGGCAAACTTTCTTCCTCGTTATAGACTGGGACAACAACTGAAATATCTAGGCTCGAATTCATCTTCTTTGGATTATTTCTTACTCACTTTATAACAAAAACTATAACAAAGTACTTCCATCATGGCATTTACATACTCTTCCAATTCCCCTGAAGAGGGATCTGTAATGCAAACCGACAGAATCTCCTAAACGAGGGTAGAGATCATCAAGCTTAATCCCATTGTTACCATCATCCTTTCCTGAACTATGCCAATAAGAACCCGAACCCATATAGATACCTACATGATTACATTTCTCAGAAGAACCAAAAAATAGAAGATCTCCTGGCCTAAATAAATAGATTTGATCTAATCCCAATGACAAAGGTTGACAAAATCTTTCCTGCTGATATGCATCACGAGGTAGCCATATTTCTTGACTAGCAAATGCTGTCTGAACGAGTCCGGAACAGTCATAATTTGGCCCCAATGTTCCACCCCAAAGATATTGATTAGGCTGATTCGAAGCATTCCTAACCCAACTTAAAACTTGTGGAATTAACCTATTTATTTCATCACTGGTCTTTAAAATAGGCTCCCATGAACTAATACATATAGCGTTATGAAGAACATCTTTAAAATCGAGCCAGCATATATAGCCATCTTCCATTAATTTAACTTTTATACGTGCTAAGACCTTTCTATTTGCCAAAGTGTCCGAATCACGGTCAATCTTTAACTGAAAAGAACGGCCACACAAAGCCTGAGTGACAAGTTCATCCCCTTTGGGACCAGAGAAGCCACTAACACCAATTTTTAACCTCCAGAAACTATCAGGGAGCATAAGGTTTCTGGCAAATAAAGCACCTTCATTCAACATTGGATAAATTTAGTCCCATGACCTTCTTTGACTACGACACCAATATGAACCTCCACTTGGAGGAAGTATTGGCTGGCCTTGAAAAAGATGGTCGCCCAGGGCTCCACAACAAAATTTCAATCAATTGGATTCGTTATAACCAACCAAACCCTTCACCTTCTAGTGGAAAAGGTGCGAGCTGGTCAGAGGAAAGGCTTCTTTATCCTGCAAGTGTAGTCAAGCTGGCATATGCAATTGCTACCGAAGCTTGGATACAAAAAGATCTAATCCAAGAATCTGATGAAATAAGAAGAGCACTTAAGGACATGATTGTCTATTCAAGCAATGACGCGACTGGATTAATCCTTGATCTATTAACTGGAACTACTAGTGGTCCATCTCTTTTCGGAGATCGTTGGTTAGCTTGGAAAAAGCAACGGAATCTAGTAAATGAGTGGCTTAAAGAACTCCAATGGCCAGAACTAAACAAAATTAATTGTTGTCAAAAGACTTGGAATGAAGGGCCTTATGGGCGAGAGCGTGATTTTTATGGGGCAGGCAATGAAAATCGCAACGCACTGAGTACTGCAGCAACATCTCGAATACTCGAAGCAATAATGACAAATACGTTGATATCTCCACCGGCCTGCAAAAGGCTACAAAAACTTCTATCTAGATCGCTAGATTTAACGCAAAGGAAAGCTAACCCAGAGAATCAAATAGATGGCTTTCTTGGTGAAAATTTGCCAAAAGGTACTCAAATTTGGAGCAAAGCTGGATGGATGAGTCAGGCAAGACATGATGCTGCTTGGTTTTCACATCCTCAATCGAATCCAATGCTGTTAGTAGTTTTTACCCAAGGCAGACAATTGGCAAATGATCGCGTGCTTCTTCCTACCATAGGGAAAGAATTAGTCTCATTTCACTTAGGGATGCAAAGAAGCTGATCAAAAAAATAAATAGAGCAAATCAAGCCAATACTAAGTGACTGGGTAATATTACTTACCTATTAGTGAAGAGTTTCTTTCCAAAAAGATTCAGAGAATCAAACGACTAACATATTTTCTTTATATATTAAGCCAATCAGTGTCTTATAACTAAAGAAGAACTCAAGAGGAACAATGAAAAAAGTTTTTCAATGGTTTTTGAACCTCGAAAAAAGCATGGGAGATGCACTGTTTCATCCTTATCAAGACAATCAACCTCCATCAATAGGCTTCCAACCCTTCACAGGAACAAAAAGTCGCAATAAAAAAATCTTTGCATAATTCATCCTTCAATCATAAAAAATAAATCCAAGAGATTAGTAATTTGAGATTGCCATTCATAATTTCTTAGACAAAATATTATAAA
This sequence comes from Prochlorococcus sp. AG-409-L14, assembly GCA_003215545.1. Classification (GTDB taxonomy): domain Bacteria; phylum Cyanobacteriota; class Cyanobacteriia; order PCC-6307; family Cyanobiaceae; genus AG-409-L14. The sequence goes on from QCKF01000001.1 coordinate 166,335, forward strand.
TACATTAAGAAGCTTTGACTTTCAAGATTTATTTATCCTTGGAAACAAGGTTGGTTGCCTCTTCAGTGAGGGAATTAAAAATCAATATGATTTCAATTCTCTCTAAGCAAGATGGATGGGTAAATCCTATATCTAATCAATTACTCTCTTCTAATTGACAATACTCTCTACACTTGCAACTTTTTTGCAACTCCTGAATATTAAAAAACACGGAGAGGGAGGGATTCGAACCCTCGACAGAAGTTGCCTCCTGTAACTCCTTAGCAGGGAGCCGCTTTCAACCACTCAGCCACCTCTCCAGGGGCGTAACTACATTATCAAGTGATTGAGAAAGATCCTAGAAATCAGGCCTTATTCAAATCACTAATCTTGGGAGTCTATGCCTAAACCCGCATAAAACTTCCCATGGGATAGAACCAGTCAAGTCACTCCAGTCTTTTGGAGTGACTTGATTAGCTCCATCCTCACCCAATAATGTCACAACGCCACCAATAGATAGTTCAGGGGAGTCCGTAGCATCTAAAACCATTTGATCCATGGTTATAGTCCCTACCTGAGGCAAAGTTCTTCCATTGAATAGGGCAGTCACCTTCCCTGAAAGAGCTCTGCTGACTCCATCAGCATAACCAATCGCAACAACAACCAATCGACTCTCCCGTGCAGTAATAAAACCATGCCCATAACTCACTCCTACGCCTGCAGGCACATCTCTTATGAGACATACACGTGCCTTAACTGCTAATGCAGGCCTAAGATTTAATTCTTGAGGCAAATATTCTATAGGGCTATATCCATAAATAGCTAAACCAACTCTAACCATGTCATAGTGAAAACTCTTATCTCGCAAAGTTCCTGCAGAATTAGCTAAGTGTATACAAAGATCCTCTCTTGCTTTAATTGGAAGGGTATTTACAACATCCTCAAAACGAGATTGCTGAAGGGTTGTAATTTGTTGTGACCTTCCATGCATCTCTCCATCAGCCAATGCGAGATGACTATATATACCTTTTAATTTTAAATTCTTCAGCTTAAAAATAGCTTCAATCAAGCTTGGAGTTTCATAAAGATCGCAACCAAGCCTTGTCATCCCTGTATCAAACTTCAACTGAACCTCAAATCTTCGGCCAGAATCTTGTGCAATCTTTTCGCAAATCAATGCCTCCCTAATACTGCTAAGAGTTGGAATAAGTTTCCAATGAAGACAGGATTTAAGTTCTTCTGCTTCAGTGAGATTAGCCAAAAGTAATATTGGACATTGAAATCCTGCGTGACGTAGCTCTATACCTTCTTGCAAAGTTGCCACCCCAAGACTGCTAGCACCTCCTTTCAATGCAGCAGCAGAAACTGTTTCTGCTCCATGGCCATAGCCGTCTGCCTTTACTACAGCCATCAATGCACAAGTATCAGCAAGACGTTCCTTAATAGTTCTTACATTTTCCTGAATAGCATTCGGATAAACCTCAACCCAGGCTCTCTGACAAGGATCAGACTCACTCTGGAAACCATTACTTGAATCCAAGTTGTCAGGATCGCGATTAGCGATCAAATCATTCATAGAAAAATAGCTACTGAATGTGCATGCAACTTCCATGCAATAGAAGTAGCATGCCTCGGGATATGGATGCTGGCATGCGCCAGGTTCTCGTTCTAAATGCGTCTTACGAGCCTTTAAACATCACCACCTGGCGACGAGCAATGGTGATGATGATCAAAGGGAAGGCTGTAAGCCTAGAAGAAGACTCCTCTCATAAAATAAGGCAAGGTATTCTGTTGCCAACAGTTATAAGGCTTCGCCAATTTGTCAAGGTTCCTTACCGAGAATTACCACTTAGCAGGCGCAATGTTCTGCTCCGTGACAATGGCTCCTGCCAATACTGCGGCATTTCAGAAGAAAAGCTTTCAGTTGACCATGTAATACCCCGCAGCAGAGGAGGAGATCATGCTTGGGAAAACGTTGTTACAGCATGTCTTTCTTGCAATATTTTAAAAGGTAATAAGACACCACAAGAAGCAGGGATGCCTTTAAAGAAACAACCTAGGAAACCTTTAAGCAATCTCATATTTCAAACAAATAAGCTGATAAATTCTGGTCAACACACAGAGTGGAGAAAATATGTCATTGGCTGGTGAGAAAAATATAGATTAATGCTATATACCATCACTTAAATCTTCCATTTTCTTTCTTTGCTCTTCTGCAATACAAGCTCCAATTATTTCTTGTAATTGCCCTGAAAGGATAGGTTCTAAGGAAAAATTGCATCCCAAACGGTGGTCTGTAGTTCGATTATCTTTGTAGTTATATGTACGAATTTTTTCACTGCGATCTCCAGTCCCAACTTGTGATCTTCTCTCAGAACTCTCACGAGCATTTGCCTCAGCAATTTGAATCTCTAACAATTTTGCACGAAGTATCTCCATCGCTCTTTCTTTATTTTGTAATTGAGAACGCTCTTGGGTGCAAAAAACTCTTATGCCCGTTGGCTTATGAAGAAGATCTACAGCCGTTTCAACCTTATTAACATTCTGACCACCAGCACCACCTGATCTTGCAGTACTAATCTCTAAATCGCCTGACTCAATCTGTACCTCAACTGGGTCAGCTTCGGGCATAACAGCTACTGTTGCAGTAGAGGTATGAACTCTTCCTTGTGATTCTGTTGCTGGAACTCGTTGAACTCTATGAACTCCTGCCTCAAATTTTAGTTGACTAAAAACTGCATCTCCCTTTACAGAAATAATCAACTCACGAAAACCTCCTAAATCAGCCTCAGTTGCACTTATAGGCTTTACAGACCAACCAACCTTTTGCCCATATCTTTCATACATACGAGCTAAATCACCCGCCCAAATACATGCCTCATCTCCTCCTGCACCTGCTCGTATCTCAAGCATTACACTCCTTTCGTCTCTTGGATCTTTAGGAAGCAAAGCAACAGTCAACTTCTGAAGTAAATCATTCTTTTTATGCTCCAAACGGCTCAGTTCATCCTGAGCCAAGGCCTCCATTTCAGAATCACCTCTACTGTCTCTTAATAGTTCACGCGTTTGGTCCCATTCATCTTCAACCTTAAGCAGAGCCTGATAATCCAGCACAAGAGGTTCTAAATGTGCTCTATCACGTGCAATTGTTTCTAAACGCTTTGGGTCTGCCGCCACATCAGGATCAGCTAATTGAAGCTCCAAATTCCTGAAACTTGCCTTAGCTGTTTCTAATCTCGACTTAAGGGTTGAAGAGTCCATGCTCATCAACAATTAGTCCTATCTAGTTGATTTAAAATGTTACTTTTCAAAAGCTATAATTTACTCTTGCCCAGAGTCATTTGATTTATCTTCTGAATTTTCCTTACTATCATTTGATTCCTTTTTTCCAGTATTTTCTTCCTTTTTACCTTTAGATGGTTCTTTTTTATCAGTTGACCCCATGCCATATTTACGCATGAACCTATCAACACGACCTTCAGTATCAAGAATTTTCTGAGTCCCAGTAAAGAATGGATGGTTTCCACTCCAAACATCAACATGAATTTCTTCTTGTGTTGAACCTGTTGTCATAACAACTTCACCATTGCAAATCACCTTTGCTTCTGGATACCAAGTTGGATGGATATCTGGTTTTGGCATTTGAATTAGTAATAGAAAAAATTTAGAGGATTAAATCAAAAAGGTTAATTTACTAACGTTTAGAGAACTGAGGTGCTTTTCTAGCTTTCTTGAGTCCATATTTTCTACGTTCTTTTGCTCGAGGATCTCTACTTAAATGGCCCTCAATTTTAAGAGGTTTGCGATTATCTAGAGAAAGCTCACAAAGCGCTCTTGCAGCACCTTGCTTGATAGCGTCTGCCTGACCAGTAAGGCCACCTCCGTAAACATTGGCAAGGATGTCATATGACTCATTAAGGCCAAGAGTTTGAAGAGGAGCCTTGACTGCAGCAAGATAAGCCGGATTAAAATTCAAATAATGGTCACCAGGACGTCCATTAATTGTGATAGTTCCTTTCCCTGGAACAAGACGAACACGTGCGACAGATGTCTTTCTTCTGCCGGTGCCCCAATAAACAACACTGTTACTAGATGAAGTACTCATTTGGTTGAAGCTGATTGATCTAGGTTAAGGATTTCTGGACTTTGAGCTGAATGAGGATGTTCTGAACCTCTATAAACCTTAAGTTTCCTAAAAAGCTGCCTCCCTAAAGCATTATGAGGAAGCATTCCTTTAATAGCCGTTTCAATAATCCTTTCAGGAATACGCTGCTGAAGAGAGCGAAAACTCTCAACTTTCATCCCCCCAGGACGTCCAGAATGTCGCCGATAGAGCTTTTGCTCTGCCTTATTCCCTGTAACCAATATCTTCTCAGCATTCACGACAACAACAAAATCGCCTGTATCTAAATGCGGAGTGAAGTGTGGTTTATTTTTCCCACGTAGTACAGAGGCCACTTTCGTAGCAAGTCTGCCCAGAGTTTGATTCTCAGCATCTACCAGGTACCACTGGCGACTAATGGAATCAATGGAAGGAATAGAGGTCTTGTTCATCGCGCCTACACGCTAGCCGGGTCCACAGATATCCTCTATCAAAAGCGATAGAGATGAGCAAAAGAGTTTTTGCACCCACTTAAATAGGCACATATAAAACTCAAACTTTGATTTTACACTTTCAAGTAAAGCTTTTGGTTGATTTGATTCGTATCTTCTTGACCTTTGAGTCAATTGTCCAAAATCCTGTTTTTAGACCTAATCCAATAACGCAATTGGAGGCTGAGGTGGATCATTTGTACGCAAAGCAAAGCTTGGCAGACAGTCAAAACATGCTGTGTCCTCAAAAAAAACCTCTGAATAACCAACTCTCAATAAAAAAAGCCCCTTTGCAGGAGCTGCTTCTTTCACATCTGATCTGCGACCTTCTTGCCAGCGCCTTTGAAATTCCTTAAATGTAAGCCTGTGCTCACCTAAAGCAACTAACTGGCCTACCAACAAACGAACCATGCCATATAAAAATCCACTTGCCTGAATCTCAACAATAATAAGATCTCCTTGACGCTCTAAAAAAACCGACTGTACGGAAGTAAAAGCATGTGCTCTATGACTGCCACTCTTCTGAAAAGCCCTAAAGTCATGAAAACCTATGAGACCTTCTAAGGCTGTCCTCATTAATAAATCATCTAACTTAAATTGATATCTATGCCAGCTCCAAGAATGTAGAAATAGATTAGGTCTTTTAGCATTATAAATAATATATCTATAGCGACGATATTTTGCTGAATAACAAGCATGCCAAGTATTTGGTCTTAAGACTGACTCTCGGACTCTTATGGTTTTTGGCAATCGTCCATTTAAAGCAGAAGCCCAGCGATAGGTGGGAATAGGACCAGAATAATCAAAATGAACAACCTGCCCTGAGGCATGCACACCCGCATCAGTTCTTCCTGCCGCAAATACTTTGACAGGTACATGAGATTCAAAACTTGATATGGCTTCTTCTAGTTCTGCTTGAATTGTTTTGCCTTTTTTTTGGCGTTGCCAACCACAAAAATCAGATCCATCATATTGAAGGCTTAAAGCAACTCTACTTTTCTTATTTGGTTCAGACAAATAACCTGTCATATCTATAGATTGGCATGGCATTTAATTGAATATAAAACCAATAATTTCTAAAATTTCTATCTCTCTAAACAAGCTCAATAATTGCCATTTGGGCATTATCTCCTCTACGAGAAACAGTTCTAACTATTCGGGTATACCCCCCCTTGCGATCCCCATAACGATCTTGAGCCTTTTCAAAAAGAGCATGAACGAGCTGTTTGTCGTAGATATACCCAATTGCTCTTCTTCTAGCAGCCAAAGTACCTTCTTTGGCAAGAGTAATCATTCTTTCTGTCTGATCCCTCAAAGCTTTAGCTCTGGCCTTAGTAGTTGTAACTCGTCCTTCACGAATTAATTGAGTGGTCAAACCTCTCAATAAAGCCTTCCGCTGATCAGCTGGGCGACCAAGCTGTGGTACTCGACATTGATGACGCATAGTTCTAAGCCTTAATCATTAAAGATAAAATAAATCATGCTGAAGTTCGACTCTGAGGAATCGATATGCCAATTCTCTCAAGAGCTTCCAATACTTCGTCAGCTGATTTAGATCCGAAATTTTTAATTTCAAGCAAATCTTCATAACTAAAGCCCATTAAATCTGAGACAGAATTAACTTGTGCTCTCTTAAGACAGTTATAAGCCCTCACAGATAAGTTTAATTCCTCAAGAGGAATTTGGGCCTCAGCAGAAGGCTCAGGCTCTTGAGGCACTTCCTCAACCATGGTGACAGTCGCTAGAGGCTGAAAAAGCTCAATTAGCTGATTAGCGGCTTCGGCCAATGCGTCATCTGGAGTAGTAGAGCCATCAGTTTCAACCTCCATCCTCAACCTTTCCCGCGTTGACCCACCCTCTGCAACAGCTGTCTCATCAATAGTGAAATTTACTCTCCTAACTGGCATAAACACCGCATCAATCTGAAGGAGGTCGATAGCACTTGTATCTTCATGGCGACTATCAACTGGGCGATATCCCACGCCCCTTTCAACATGTACTTCCATCTCAAGACTATGTCCTTCATGAACAGTCGCTATTGGACGATCTCCATCAACAACTTGAACTTGAGAAGAAAATTGCAGATCTTTTGCCTTTACCTCAGATGGTCCTGAAACAACTAAACGACCAATTTCTAGCTCCTGAGTGCGGCTATTGACTGAAAGCTGCTTGCAATTCAAAAGAATATCAAGAACATCTTCTCGGACCCCAGGGATAGTTGCATATTCATGATTTATTCCAGCAATTCGAACAGCGGTTATTGCACTTCCTTCCAGGCCTCCCATTAGGACACGACGAAGAGAATTCCCAAGGGTAGTTGCCTGACCTCGTTCTAACGGGCCAATGAGGAAAACACCTGTCTGGGAGCGATCATCAGAGGTTTGATTTTCGATCCGATCAATCTGGTATTGCAGCACGGTCTGAATCTGTAAAGGAGTTAGAGGAGATGAAGCCAAAAATTAGGCGATGAGGTTAAACGCGACGGCGTTTAGGCCTTCTACAGCCGTTATGAGGTAACGGAGTCACATCTCTTATAAGGGTGATCTCAAGTCCTGCAACCTGTAAAGCACGTATGGCTGTTTCCCGACCTGATCCTGGACCACGTACAAGGACTTCTATCTGACGCATACCCTGTTCGAGAGCCTTTCTAGCTGCTGCCTCAGCTGCAGTCTGCGCAGCAAAGGGAGTTCCCTTCCTAGCACCTTTGAACCCACTTGCACCTGCTGAAGACCAGGAGATAACTTCTCCAGCAGTATCAGTAATTGAAACAATAGTGTTGTTAAAAGTGCTTTGAATATGCACAACCCCATTTGGGACATTGCGCTTAGCCTTTTTTGAGCCTGATTTCTTTGTTGGTGTGGCCATGTTAGTGGGCCTGGTTGATAAAGATTAGAAAATTGCTGACTATGCAGCGAGAGAAATACAAACTATTTCTTCTTACCAGCAACTGTTTTGCGAGCACCACGGCGGGTTCGGGCATTAGTCCTTGTGCGCTGGCCCCTTACAGGGAGGCTCATCCGATGTCTGCGACCACGCAGACAGCCGATATCTTGCAACCGTTTAAGAGCCATACCCTCTTGACGCCGCAAGTCTCCCTCAATAGTGAATGCCTCAGTGGCATTTCTGAGTTTCTGAACATCACCATCCTCTAAATCTTTTACGCGAATGTCCGGATTCACTCCGGTTTTCGCAATTATGGTTTTGGCTCTGGTTAAGCCAACCCCATAGATGTAGGTGAGGGCAACTTCAACTCGCTTATCGCGTGGAATGTCGACACCAGCAATCCTTGCCACTTAGAACTAATCGAAAGGGAACGGGGATCACCTGAGCGGTGATGATCTAGTAAATCAAAAGCTAAAAAGCAAGTGATTTACTAGATTTTCAGAAAAACCAAGTACTAGCCTTGGCGCTGCTTGTGCTTGGGGATGGCGCAAATGACCATTACCCGGCCGTGGCGGCGAATCACCCGGCACTTCTCACACATTTTCTTGACTGAAGCGCGCACCTTCATGGGTGTGGCTCTCCAAACTGCCAAACCACAATATTACTACAAGGATGGACCTAGTTTTTGAAATATGCGGAGCGAAATATCTTCAACAGTTCCAGATGCCTGAATCTTGCTAAGCAGACCCTGCTGCTTATAAAACTCAACAAGAGGTTCCGTCTTTTCTCTGTAGACAACTAAGCGTTTACGAATAACTGTTTCAGTGTCATCAGATCTACCTCTAGCAAGAAGCCTTGCAATCAAGTCCTCATCATCAAGCTCAAGAAGAATTGCAGCATCTATAGGCTGCTGAAGCTTTGTAAGCAACAACTCAAGAGCTTTTGCTTGGACTACATTTCTTGGAAATCCGTCAAGAAGCCAGCCTCCATTATTTTGATTATTCAATGTTTTTTCTACAATAGAAAGAACAAGTTCATCACTTACAAGATCCCCTCTATTCATAACAAGTTCAGCTTCTTTTCCTAGGACACTTCCTGCCTCTACTTCTGCTCGCAACATGTCACCAGTGGACAAATGTGCGATTTTATTATTTGCACACAGCAAATCCGCCTGGGTACCTTTCCCAGCACCTGGTGGTCCAAGAAAAACCAATCTACTTTTCATGTGATTTCGAATAAGGGAGAGAATTAACAGTGATGATTATTATTTTCTAACAAGACCTTCATACCGCTGAGAAATAACATAAGTTTGAACTTGCTTAGCTGTATCGATAGCCACACCAACAAGGATTAGCAAAGATGTCGCTCCAAGCCCCTGGAAAGTCTGAACATTTGTAGCTCGCTCAACTGCAGCAGGAATAATTGCAACAGAACCAAGGAAAAGTCCTCCTAATAAGGTCAACCTATTTTGTACCCCAGATAAATAATTAGCAGTAGCACTACCTGGCCTAACCCCTGGGATTGCTACTCCACCTCTTTTTAGATTTGAAGCTATATCAATAGGATTAATAGTTAAAGAAGCATAAAAGTATGCAAAACCAAGAATCAATGCGAAAAATGCAAATGCATAAGGCCAAGGATTTGCCGCGCCTGGGCTCAAGGTACTAGCAGCTTTAATCAGCAAAGGTATCTTCGTAAAATTAGCTATTGTTATAGGCAAAAAGATTAATGCAGATGCAAATATAATAGGCATTACACCTCCAGCATTTAACTTAAGAGGAAGATAACTTTGTCTAGTAGGCAATACTCCCGTGCCACCTATCTGCCTTTTCGCACTAACAATAGGCAATCTTCGGGAACCTTCCTGAACAAAAATTATTCCTACAATTGTCGCTAAAAATACTGATAACAAAACAATTATACCGACCACATCATTCCTATCTCCTGTCTGAGCCTTTTCAATAGTTGAACTAAGTGCCTTTGGAAGAGTAGCAACAATATTCAAAAATATTACCAATGAAGCCCCTTGGCCAATTCCTTTTTCAGTAATAATTTCACTCAACCACATAACAATCATCGAGCCAGTTACTAATGCCAATGATGTTTGCACTACAAAGGTGACTTCACTAAGGCTTTCTATTGAGTATTGACGAAGAATTAGAGCGAAAATAATACTCTGTACAAGTCCCCACCCAAGTGCAACATATCTAGTTATTTGTGCGATTTTCCTCCTTCCAGCCTCACCCTCATTCTTTTGCAGATCCTCCAACTGTGGAAGTGCTGCTGTAAGTAATTGCAAAATTATCGATGCATTAATAAATGGCAAAATTCCCAATGCAAATATACCCAATGTGGAAATACCACCTCCGGTAAATATGTCTAAAAAACCAATCAGTTGTCCTCCTTGTTCCAAGAAAGATTGAAAGGCCTCACGGTCTATTCCAGGCATGGGAATATAGATTCCCAAACGAATCAATAAAAGCAACCCAAGCGTAGTAAGAACCCTTCCGCGAAGCTCACTATTGCGCACTAATTGGCCAACTACTTCTGATGCGCTGGGATTACGACCCCTACTTACAAGCATGTATCAAAAATGCGATGTGGAGTTTTACAAACTTTATTATGAGGCAATTTATTGCTAATTAATCAAGATTTTTTCAATATTTTGTTGCTAGTTGAATATTCTCTTTAAATAATCTCACAAGTTCCACCTGCGGATTCTATTTTAGTTCGAGCAACATTTGTAAAAGCAGCAGCCTGGACACTAAGCTTCACTTTCAATACTCCATTTCCAAGAACCTTTAATGGATTCTTAGGGCTTGTCACCAAACCTTCTTTGACTAATGAATCAAGGTTAATTGTACTTCCTTCCTTAAGCTCATTCAAAGCAGATACATTGATTACTGTAAAAGCCTTTTGATTAACTATTGGAAAATGTTTTAGCTTTGGGACCCTTCTATAAAGAGGCATCTGACCTCCTTCAAAGCCAGGGCGAGTTGGACGTCCTGATCTGGATTTTTGGCCTCGCATGCCAAAGCCACAACTTGCACCCTGGCCAGCAGCTATACCACGACCTTTGCGGAACTTACGTCTGCGAGCTCCAGAATTAGACTTTAAAGAATCGAGTCGAAATGTCATTGGAATAATTTAACTCAAGAATAGATCTGCTCAAGGGAGATTCCCCTTTCCTTAGCGGTCTGCTTATGAGTACGCAAACCAGCAAGTGCAACCATTGCAGCCCTTGCATTATTCAAAGGTGTTTTACTACCCAATCGCTTAGCAAGAACATTCTTTATACCAGCAAGCTCTAAAACCGTTCGTATTGATCCCCCTGCGATCACACCAGTACCAGGAGCAGCAGGGCGAATAAGCACACTAGCTGCTCCATCACGTCCATTTGAAAGAGTTGGTATTGAACTATGCCTTGTCAAAGGAACCCTAACCAAATGTTTCTTACCATCTGCGACTCCCTTTCTCACTGCACCAATAACATCTCCAGCTTTCCCTACTCCTACACCAACTTGGCCTTTTTCATTTCCTACTACAACAATGGCCCTAAAGCTCATCTTCTTGCCTCCTTTAACTGTTTTAGAGACTCTACGAATTTGTACTACACGTTCTTGCCATTCAGAATCTCGTTCCTGACCTCGGCGGTCTCCCCTCCTTCCTCTTCTTTCACCCCTACCTCCACCTCGCCGCTGTTGCTGCTGCTGTTCTTGTGGCTGGTTTTCAGCAGCAGGAACATCTGATGCTGCAGGGACATCTTGTTTGTTTGGCTGTTTTTTGGAATCAGTCATCTTTAAAGCAGTAATCAGAATTTAAGACCTGCCTCACGGGCAGCATCAGCAAGAGCTTTTACTCGTCCATGAAAAAGGTTGCCTCCTCTATCGAAAACAACCTTTTCAATCCCTTTCGCCAAGGCACGCTTAGCAACTAGCTCGCCAACAGCAATTGATGCATCGCAGCTACTACCTCCAGTCTTTAAAGAAGTGCGCAAATCTTTGTCCAAAGTTGAGGCTGCACAAAGCGTACTTTGCGCCACGTCATCAATGACCTGGGCATAAATATGATTATTAGAGCGGAACACAGCAAGCCTTGGACGCTGTGAAGTGCCACTCAAATGACGACGCAACCGCCTATGCCGCTTCTGAGTCTGTTGTTTTCGAGAGATGTTGGACATGACTAAGTAAATTTAGAACAAATTGTTTAGGTTGATCTTTATTTCTTACCGGACTTACCGGCTTTTCTAATGATTCTTTCACCCTCATATTTAATACCTTTACCTTTGTAAGGTTCAGGTGGCCTTATAGCCCTAATTTTGGCAGCCTCATTACCAACTAACTCTTTATCAGGGCCAGAGACAGTGACATTGGTATTATTTTCAACCTTAAAAGTAATTCCATCTGGAGGAATCACTTCAACAGGATGGCTATAGCCAGCACTAACCACGAGATTTCTACCTTTAACTTGAGCCCTAGAACCAACACCAATTATTTCGAGTTTCTTTGAATAACCTTGACTCACTCCTTCAACCATATTGGCAACTAAAGAACGACAAAGGCCATGCCTTTCTCTTGATTTTCTTTTCTCACTTGTTGGAGCAATTACAAGATTATTGTCTTGTTGAGTAATAGTCACTCCTTCAGGGAGAGTCCTACTCAGCTCTCCTTTAGGGCCTTTAACGGTGACAGAAAGACCGTTCAATGTCACAGCAACCTTCTCAGGAACTGGAATGGGGTTTTTACCAATACGAGACATAATTAAAACTCCTTATCAATAGACATAGCAGAGAACTTCTCCACCAACGCCTTGTTTGCGGGCATCTCGATCACTCATAACTCCTTTTGATGTTGAAATGATTGCCACGCCAAGACCACCAAGCACCTTAGGCAGTCCTCTGGTGTTCTTATAGATTCTCAATCCTGGCTTGCTAACCCTCTGCATTGATCGAATTGTTGGATGGCGATGCTTACCGCTGTATTTCAATTCAAGGATTAATTGAGTACGGACACCCTCACCTTCTTCACTGATCTCAGCAATAAAGCCTTCCTGTTGAAGCACCTTTGCAATACTGCGTGACATGCGAGACGCTGGAATTCGAGTGGTCTCATGACGTTTCTCACTTGCATTACGAATGCGAGTAAGCATGTCTGAGATTGGATCATGGTTGGCCATAGAGTTCTTATGCGATGCGGGCGGGCTCAAGTAGTACGGAAAGGCATTCCCATCTCGCTTAGGAGAGCTCTGCCCTCTGCATCCGAACGAGCACTGGTGACAATGGTGATGTCCATACCTCTTATTGAGTCAATTTTGTCAAAGGAAATCTCGGGAAAAATCAACTGCTCCCTAACTCCAAGAGTGTAATTACCTCGACCATCAAAACTTTTGGGACTTACACCACGAAAATCCCTAATTCTTGGAAGAGCAAGGTTGATTAGGCGCTCCAAGAATGCATACATTCGCTCACCACGCAAGGTAACAGCACATCCAATTGGCATGCCTTGGCGAATTTTAAATCCAGCTATTGCCTTTTTAGCTCTTGTCACCAAAACTTTCTGGCCTGTAATCGTAGCCAGTTCTGTCATCGAAGCCTCTAAAGACTTTGCATTCTGAGCAGCTTCACCAAGGCCTCTATTAACGGTAACTTTGAGTACCTTAGGAACCTGATGAATGTTGGAGAGATTTAGATCTTTCAGCAATTTTGGCTGGATTTTCTCTCGATAGCGTTTTTTCAGTGACATGGAGTTGGTAAGAGTTGCTTCTGGACTTGGTCAGAAAGCGGTGAAATACGAAAACTGGGAAATCTGAATCAATCGATCAGTTCCCCAGTTTTTTTAAGGCGTCGTTTCTTATTGCCATCTTTATCGATGACAAATTCCACTCGACTTGCAATTTGCTTTTTACTGGAATAAATCATCACTTTGGAAGCATGCAAAGAAGCTTCTTCAGTCACAATCCTTCCACTCTCTCCTTCCTGCGTTGGTTTTACATGACGAGTACGGAGGTTTACTCCTTGCACGACTACATGATTTAAAACAGGCAAGGTCCTTATTACCTCGCCTGTTTTACCTTTATCTTTTCCATTTATTATTTTAACTAAATCACCTTTTTTAATACGCATTTTAATGCGCTCTGTCGACTTGACTTTTGGGAAAGAGCTATTCATTTATATAACCTCCGGGGCTAAAGAAACAATTTTAGTAAAACTCTTTTCTCGAAGCTCTCTAGCCACGGGACCAAAAACCCTAGTCCCTCTTGGGTTTTTATCATCATTTATAAGTACTGCAGCATTATCATCAAATCGAATTGAATTTCCTGTATCTCTTCTCATAGTTGCCTTAGTACGTACGACTACAGCTTTCACAACATCTGACTTCTTAACTCCCATATTTGGCATTGCATCTTTAACGGCTGCGACAATCACATCGCCTACGTGTGCATAGCGACGATTTGAGCCAAGAACCCGAATGCATTGGATCCTTTTTGCACCACTGTTATCAGCAACAGTCAAAAAAGTTTCTTGCTGAATCATTTCGCCACCTCCTCAGCCTGAATACTGTGACCAAGAACTTCTGATACTGCCCAGCGTTTTGAAGAACTTAGAGGCCGAGTCTCAGTAATTCTTACTCTGTCACCTACACGACAATTGTTTTCAGCATCATGAGCTTTGTATCTTGTGGTCCGACTAACCGTCTTCTGATAGATGGGATGTGGAAAGCGGTTCTCTACCGCTACCACCACTGTCTTGTCCATCTTGTCACTAACAACGGTGCCGACCCTTTCCTTGAGTGCCATGGTTTTTAAATAGGTAATCAAGTGAGAGAAGTGGGGGAGCTATGTCGCTCCTGTTGAACTGTTAAAAGTTGAGCCAACTTAATGCGAGCCTCCTTAAAACGATGTGTGTTATTCAGCTGCCTTGTAGCTTGCTGAAAACGAAGATCAAAAAGTTCCTTACGAACTCCTGAAATCTGCTCTGTAATGTCAGAGTCACTGAGATTACGTAATTCGGCAGTATCAAGACGTGGCGTCATAATTAATTCTCCGAAATTGTTGTTGATGAAGGAGAAGAACTGCTAGCCATTGCAAAACTCTCAGAGTCTTCTTCTAAAGCAATAAATTTTGTTTTGACAGGAAGTTTGTACTGTGCCAGACGCATTGCTTCACGAGCGATTGCTTCGGTGATTTCTTCCCCACCCATTTCAAACAAAATTCGACCTGGCTTCACAACAGCAACCCAAAATTCTGGATTGCCTTTTCCTGAACCCATTCGAGTTTCAGCAGGCCTCATTGTGACTGGTTTATCAGGGAAAATACGTATCCAAATCTTCCCTCCACGTTTTACGTATCGAGTCATGGCTCTTCGGCTTGCTTCTATTTGCCTAGAAGTAACCCAGCCACACTCTTGGGCCTGAAGTGCAAATTGGCCAAAAGCGATGGTATTACCCCTTGTGGCAACACCTCTCATACGGCCCCTTTGTTGTTTGCGGAATTTGACTCGTTTTGGACTAAGCATTGTTTTAGGTCTCCTTCATTAACCCTCGTTGGAGCGATCTTCAAATTGTTGGGGCCTTCGATTACCCCTTCGCCTAGGGCTTGCACCAACAGGCAAAGGTTGATCTTCTTTGGCTAAAACCTCTCCTTTAAAAATCCAAACTTTGATCCCAAGAACTCCGTAAGTCGTAGTAGCAACCTTAGTTGCATAATCAATCTCAGCTCTAAGTGTATGCAAAGGAACTCGCCCCTCACGAGTCCATTCTGTGCGGGCAATTTCTGCCCCATTAAGACGCCCTCCCACCTGAATCTTTAGACCAAGGACCCCTGCCCGCTGAGCTCTTTGAACAGCCATTCGAATTGTTCTACGAAAGGCAACACGCTTTTCCAACTGTTGAGCGATATATTCTGCCAACAAAAACGCATCAGCATCAGCTCGTTCTACTTCAACAACATTTATTCTCACCTGGCGACTTCCATCTCCAATAGTTTTTTGTATGCCTGAACGAAGTTCTTCTATACCACTACCCTGACGACCAACGATTACCCCTGGACGTGCAGTTTTCAATTCAACTTCAAGTTGATCGGCCTTACGAGCAATCAAAACATCACTGATTCCTGCAGTCCCATATTTCTTCTGAATAAAGCGACGAATCCTGTCATCTTCTTGCAAAAGAAGGGGGTAAGTCTTTGCAGGAGCGTACCAACGCGAACGGTGCTCCTGGGTTATCCCAAGGCGAAGGCCAGTTGGATGGATTTTGTGTCCCATCAGTCTTTATCGAGGGTCATGAGTCTGTTGAAGATGTCACAGCAATACTGATGTGACATGTCTGCTTTTTGATCGCGAAGGCACGACCTTGAGCACGGGGTCTATACCGTTTCATGGCCGGCCCCATATCAGCCGAAGCTTGAGAAATTACCAAAGAAGAGGGATCTAATCCAAGATTATGCTCAGCGTTAGCAACGGCAGATCTCAAAACTTTTGTAATTGGACCAGTAGATCTATAAGGCATAAACTCGAGCATAATCAAGGCATCTCTATAAGAACGACCCCGAATCTGATCAAGAACTCGCCTTACCTTCGAAACGGATCCGCGTATATACCTGCCATGGGCAAGAGCAGAAGTTGATTTAATTGATGTTGCAGTAGCCATTTTATTCAACGTCCTCCTTTCTTATCTCTAATGTGGCCCCTATAAGTCCTTGTTGGTGCAAATTCACCAAGTTTATGGCCAACCATTTGTTCAGTAATAAAAACTGGAACATGATTTCTACCGTTATGAACGGCAATTGTATGGCCAATCATTAATGGCAAAATTGTGGATGCCCTTGACCAAGTCTTAATGACAGATTTGTCATCTTGAGAGTTTTGCTTCTCAATCTTCTTAAGAAGACTGTCAGCAATAAAAGGGCCTTTTTTGAGTGAACGTCCCATGGCGAAGGTTTATAGAAAAGTGCAATCGGTGTTAAAAATTAGGCATCTCTACCACCACGACTCCGCTTAGAGACACGGCGGCGTTTCCTAAGTACAAACCGGTTGCTGGGCTTGTTCCGCTTGCGGGTCTTAAGGCCGAGGGCGGGTTTACCCCAAGGAGTAACTGGTCCTGATCGACCAATAGGAGCCTTACCCTCACCTCCACCATGTGGGTGGTCACAAGGGTTCATAACACTTCCTCTGACTTGAGGTCTACGCCCAAGCCACCTTCTACGGCCAGCTTTACCAAGGCTGGTATTGCGTATTTCCGAATTCCCAACCTCTCCAAGAGTTGCATAACACTCTCTACGCACGAGTCGAACTTCAGTGGAAGGAAGCTTTAAAGCGACATAATCACCCTCTTTAGCCATTACTTGAGCACTACTACCAGCTGTTCTAACCATTTGACCACCACGCCCCTTATACAACTCAACACAATGGACACTGGACCCTAAAGGGACATCAGAGAGTGGCATTGCATTGCCTATTTCTACAGGAGAGTTAGGCCCTGATACAACTTCCTGGCCAATGGTTATGCCTGCAGGAGCAAGAATATAACGCTTTTCACCATCTGAATAAAACAATAGTGCTAGGCGAGCATTGCGATGAGGGTCGTAGTGAATAGCCGCAACTTTTGCCTTGACTCCATGCTTATTGCGTCGAAAATCAACGATCCTATAAAGACGTTTATGACCACCACCTCTATGCCGACATGTGATAACTCCTCGATTATTTCGACCCTTGCGGCGATGTTTTGAAACCAATAACGACTTCTCAGGTTTACCCCCTGTTACCTCACTGAAATCAGTAACTACCCTTGTTCGAGTGCCAGGTGTATAAGGTCGGAAAGTTCGGATTGCCATGATTTTTAATCTCCTTAGGACTCAGGGAATAAATCAATCTTGTTGCCTTCTGCTAGACGCACTACAGCCTTTTTGACTTGAGAGCGCTTACCAGCAAAACGTCCAACTCTTCTAGTGCGCCTTGGTGGGTTCATGGTACTTACACCTAAGACACGAACGTCAAACATCTTTTCAACTGCTGCTTTGATGTCAGGCTTGGCAGCACGATGGTCGACCTCAAATGTGTACTGATTAATCTCTAGGGCCCTTGTTGCCTTCTCGGTAATCAAGGGTCGCCTAATTACATCAGCGAGCCTATTTGCAAATCGTTCAGTCATCTCCATATACCTCCTTAATGGCTGAGAGAGCGTCTTCACCCAAAACCAATGTATTGGCATGGAGTAAATCAAAAACGTTAAGCTGATTAGCTGCTACCAACTTGACTTTTTCAAGATTTCGAACTGAACGCTTAATTACCTCAGAAGGGCTAGAGAGAATAATCAAAACCTTGGTATTAGGCTTTATTCCAAATCTTTCTAGGCAAGCACTAATCTCACTGGTCTTAGGAGTTTCCAAAGACAAGCCAAAATCTTTCACGACTTTTATATCATTTATGCGAGCCATTAGTGCTGTTCTAAGAGCCAAGCGTCTTTCCTTACGATTCATGCCAAGGTTGTAACTCCTTGGCTTTGGCCCGAAAATAATTCCTCCCCCTGGACGTAGCGGAGTACGAATAGAACCTTGTCTTGCTCTACCAGTTCCTTTTTGTTTATAAGGCTTTCGTCCACCGCCTCGAACTTCAGATCTTGTAAGAGTGCTAGCTGTACCCTGCCGACTATGAGCTTGGTGACGAAGAACAGCACGATGCATTAAATCACCTGCTGAGGAGTCCTTAGCCACCTTCAAATCAAGACTTGCCTTACCGGCTTCTTTCCCTTCCCAATTAAGGACAACGCAATTAGCCATCACTTACCTCCATTTTTGGGTTGATTACCCACTCGGTTAGCTGGGCGAATATTTAATAAAGACCCAGGCTTACCTGGCACAGAACCTTTAACTACCAATAAGTTGCGATCAGAATCAACTTTCAAAATAGTTAATCCACGAGTTGTAACCTTTTTCCCTCCATAACGACCGGCCATTCTCTTACCTGGGTAAATACGACCTGGCGTAGTACCAGCACCAGTAGAACCCGGTTGTCGATGGTTTTTAGAACCATGACTCATAGGGCCTCGACTAAAACTATGACGTTTCTGATAACCAGAAAAACCTCGCCCCATCGAGTCACCACTAACATCAACCTTTTGACCTGCTTCAAAGTTACCCACAGTGATAGGGCTCCCAAGGTCAAGGCCATTTAAGTCATTAACTCGATACTCGCGTAAATGCCTAAGTAGTCCCTCACCTGACTTTGCAAGATGTCCCTTTGCAGGTTTAGATATCAACTTTTCTCTAATTTCCCGAAAGCCAATTTGCACAGCAAAATAGCCATCGGTGTCATTACTTTTGAGCTGGGTAATCCTACAAGGTCCTGCTTCGATCAAAGTGACCGGTACAGCTTTACCTTGTTCATCAAAAAGCTGAGACATACCCAGCTTCTTCCCAAGGATGCCAATAGACATGATTAAAAAGAAACGCCAGCGGTAATACCTCTTGTATGAGGTTGTGTGTAATTAGTTGATTAATTCAAAGCTATTAATCAGAAAACCCTTGTTCCTTATTGAAAATAAGAAACTAGATTATCGTCAAAAACTAGCGGGTGAATCAACTTGGCTGGGACTTAGCCGACCTAATTTAAATCGTCAGTTTCCCGGCAAACTTTGGGTAGAAACCCATCTTGCTCTGGCCTATCAACCCAGCGCATTCGCTGGACCTGCTTCGCCTCCTGGAGGCCCGGCTAGCGGACGGGCACAGAATGAAGCAAACTAAAACACTACACTATCGACTGTCAGAATCAACCAAAAATGAATTTGCTGGCAGAATTATTTTGGTTCTAAAGATTTAGGCAATGCCGCTTTTACTCTCTGGACAAGGTTTTCGCCATGATCTCGAGTCTGCTGGTTGCCTGGCTATTCTTGTACCTCTAGAAGGAGGTTCTGAGACAAGGCTTCTCCGTAGACTAAGAGCATCCGGATATAAAACCCAAATTTTTTCTGCTAGGGGACTTGGAGATCCGGAAGTATTCCTCATGCAGCTCCATGGAATAAGACCACCTCACCTGGGCCATCAATGCATTGGCAGGAATGGTGCTTTAGGTGAAGTCCAGCAAGTCGCCCCACAATTAGGAGATTTACTAATTGGTAATAGTCCAATTGCTCTTTGGTTACTCGAAGGCCAAGTGTTGTCCAAATCTGAATTGATAAGCCTAAATGATTTATGTCAACGAGAACCTCGTTTAAAAATTATTGTTGAGATGGGTGGAGCAAGAAGTCTTAAATGGCAATCTATGCCCAGCTATCTATCTAATTAGTCTTTGTCTTTTAAGTCTCAAGAATTGGACAATCCTCCTCAGTGGAAATAGAAATCTCAAAAGGTAACTGGGTAAAACTGATCTGTGGTGCAAGTAATCAAGATCTTCCATCTATTACAGATCTCTGTGCAGTTTATTCCGTAGCAGGAGTACATTGTGTTGATGTTGCCGCTGATATTGCTGTAGTAAATGCAGCACGAAAAGGACTTGATTGGGCTAAATCTAAAAAAGGGAAAAAAGCATGGCTAATGGTTAGTCTGAGTGATGGTAAAGATGCTCATTTCCGTAAAGCAAAATTCAACTCCAAATTCTGTCCTAAAGAATGTCCGCGTCCATGCGAAAGAGTCTGTCCTACTAAAGCAATACAACACAAAAAAGGAGTTAATGAAAAACTATGTTATGGATGCGGAAGATGTATACCTGCTTGCCCTTTAGGGCTAATTGAAGAAGAAGAAAAACATCTACATATCAACGATTATGGAAAGCTTATTGCAGAAATTGCACCAGATGCTGTCGAGATTCATACTGCAACTGGAAGAATCAAAAGCTTTGAGGCTGCTATTGCAACAATATCCAAGTCGAAAGTTCCATTAAAGAGAATTGCTGTTAGTTGTGGTTTAGATAAAAATGCACTAAATGTAGAAAAACTAGCCAAGGAATTGTGGCTTAGATATGGATGTCTTCAAAAATATGGATACAAAGCACTTTGGCAACTTGATGGCCGCCCCATGAGTGGAGATCTAGGTAGCAAGACTTCAAGAGACGCGATTAAGCTTTGGGAAAGAATTCGACCAATAGCTCCACCAGGACCACTTCAATTAGCTGGTGGAACCAATGCACATACAATCAGATTACTCAAGACAAAAGATAGACCTGAAGGAATTGCATTTGGTGGCATGGCAAGAAAACTACTTCAGCCATTACTCATTGAAGCCCAAAATAAAAATATCAGTCTTAGAGAATGGCCTGAAGGCTGGGAAGCAGCACTGAATAATGCCAAGAAACTAATTGTTCCTTGGTTATCTACCTAATACAAACCAGAACAATTGGTCACATCCGTCAAGCACAAATTTCGAGTTAGGCATGAACAAGTTAAAAAAGGGAAAAACCAATAGCAACAGAGATTGAAAGAGTCTCTTGAAAATCCTTGCAATATGAGGGAATCCTCAATGAAATGCCTCAAACAAGGCTTTTCAAGCATCGAAATTAATCAAGTCTTTATAAATTAGCGAAGATTAATCCTCCATGTGCAATTATTTGAAGACAGGTCGACTTCCACTTCTAAGTGAAAGATCTGGATCTATGGGCCGTCGCCAAGTGGTAAGGCAGCGGGTTTTGGTCCCGCCATTCGTAGGTTCGAATCCTACCGGCCCAGTTTTCGAAATCCTTTTTTGCCCTCCCAATCACTTTTGGTTTTTGACTTTGATGGAGTAATCGTTAATGGGATGGAGGAGTACTGGCTCAGTGCTAGAGAAGCTTGTCTTAAACTTTTAGGCTGTTCATCAGATGCCAAAAAACTATCAAAGTCAGTCCCTCAAGCTTTTAAAAAGCTAAGACCTTGGGTGCATCAAGGGTGGGAGATGGTCTTATTAGCAGCTGAAATGGTACGTCCTGATAGCACATTAGTCATACATGGCAGTCAAGAATTCGCATCGAATTATCAAACTTGTATCAACAAATCCCTAGATATATGGCATTGGGATCAAAACCAGTTACAAGATGCTCTTGACAGCATAAGACGAGACGCAATTACTAAAAACTATGACAACTGGATACGTCTTCATAAACCTTTTCCGCACGTTATTCAACTAATCAAGCAACTAGAGCAAGAAAATTTTGCTTGGACAGTACTAAGTACAAAAAGTGCAGAGTTTACTTCTGAAATTCTAAAAACATTTGAACTGAATCCCTTGCATGTATATGGACATGAAGCTGGCTCAAAAACGCATGTACTTCTAGAACTTGCTCAGTGCCACACAATAAAAGGCTTCATAGAAGACAGAAGGTCAACTCTGGAAGAAGTCCTCAGGACACCAGGAATAGCTGATATCACTTGCTACTTAGCAAGTTGGGGCTATCTCAAACCCAAAGATTTAGAAGCACTCCCTCCCAATATCCACCTCCTTCAGCCAAAAACTCTGACAGCCCCCTTGGCGGCGTGGCATTAGTTCGCTAGCGTACGCCTGTACTATTCGTGATCACTCAAGACCTCGAAAGTTCTAGTCGCTCTTATCAGCCCTCCGTTACTTGGAACGAGCCTCTTTTCCCAAAAAAACAAGTAGCTAATTGAATGTCCTGATCCTCAAAGAATCATCGCCATGTCAACCGAAGTAAATGCAAATCGAACAATGAATTCTGACTCCCGACCACTTGAAAGCAAGTCTGGTGAACGCGACAAAGCCCTCAGTCTTGTTCTTGGACAAATAGAACGCAACTTTGGGAAAGGATCAATCATGCGCCTGGGGGATGCCTCCAGAATGAGGGTGGAAACAATATCCACAGGCGCTCTAACACTAGATCTAGCTCTTGGTGGCGGCTATCCAAAGGGAAGGGTTATAGAAGTTTATGGTCCGGAAAGTTCTGGGAAAACAACTCTTACCTTGCATGCCATTGCAGAAGTCCAGCGACGTGGCGGCGTCGCTGCCTTCGTAGATGCAGAGCACGCCTTAGACCCTGTTTACGCAGCATCAGTAGGAGTAGATGTCGAGAATCTTCTGGTATCTCAGCCAGATACAGGAGAAATGGCCTTGGAAATTGTGGATCAGTTAATCCGCTCCGCGGCAGTCGACCTTGTAGTCGTTGACTCCGTAGCCGCACTGACTCCTCGAGCAGAAATAGAAGGAGAGATGGGAGATCTCGCTATAGGCAGTCAGGCGCGCCTCATGAGCCAAGCGATGCGAAAGATCACCGGGAACATAGGCAAATCTGGATGCACAGTAATTTTCTTAAATCAACTACGTCTCAAAATCGGGGTTACTTACGGAAACCCAGAAACAACAACCGGAGGAAATGCACTGAAATTTTATGCATCGGTAAGACTAGATATACGACGTATTCAGACCCTAAAACGAGGTACTGAAGAATACGGAATCCGTGCAAAAGTCAAAGTAGCCAAAAATAAAGTAGCACCACCATTTCGGATTGCTGAGTTCGACATTCTGTTTGGCAAAGGGATTAGCACACTAGGTTGCTTACTCGATTTAGCCGATGAGACAGGAATAATCACACGGAAAGGCGCTTGGTATAGCTATGAAGGAGATAATATTGGCCAAGGGAAAGACAATACAATTACATGGCTAGAAGAAAACCCTCAGGCCAAAAGTAAGATAGAATCTTTAGTACGAAAGAAGCTCACTGAGGGATCAGAGGTTAGCTCTAATTCCATGCGAAGCCTAAATAACTCTGCAAAAAATAACAAGGCAAAATCAGAGATGAGTTCGCTATCTAAAGCCGCTTAATTTATATAAATATCACTTCAAAACGTCACCTAGTTAAGCCAAGAGATATTTTATCTTGCATCGGCAGGGATCCACCATCCAGCTGCTGGTCCAATGAATCTGACAATAATCCATAAAATTACAAGCAACCCAATTCCTATCCAAGCACCTAACTTTGAGTACTTAAAAAATTGCTCTCGCTGATCTTGTGTAATAGGGAGCCACGGAACAATCCGCGGTGACTGCCCCTTCTCTGTCTTAACCAAACGTGGAGGCAATCCTTGACTAGCTCTACGACGTGCTTCTCCCATGAGCTTTATGAAACCTTGACAAGTTAAGACTAGACCTAACGACTAATTAGGCAATAGACGGTGAAGTGGATTCCAAGGTTCCAATGCTCGAAAAATGTCTCTTCCCCAACTTCGGGCTCTTAATCTGCCGTCAAGAATTGCAATTCGACTATTACCGGTCCTAAGAGGAACCACCAAACGAGGCAAAACACTCAAAACTTCTGGTAACAAGAGATCCCTGAACCAATCTCGACGTTGATGCTTTAAAGCATCAACTCTTGCCGCAATGAATGGTGACTCCAAGCTAGGAAATGGAAGTAAAGCAAAGATCAACTGATCAGGAATAGGGAAATAACCTTGATTATTAAGCCACCAAGAGCATCGACAACATATAACGCCATTCGGAATAGTCGTAATTTCCTCATGAACAACTCGCAAACCAAATTCAGCAGCAAGTTCACTTGTAAGCCTTTTACGCAATTGATCATCATCTAGCAAAATAATAGTTAGTCCCAATGTGCATAAAATCAACCTTCTAGATTGAACTAAAAGATGTTCAGCATAAATTGGAGTATTAGGCAAAGGTTGACGACAAGGCGCAAACAAAGATATCGGTTGCTGATAATTAGGAAAGCCAAGATCTACTTGTAAATCTAATTTAATAGGAAATGATTTCAACTCGAAGGACAATAGTGAATTTTGTCCAGAGGTTGTAACTAATAAGAAGGGGTTATCTTTAGAAAGATCCACTAAAATACTAAGTGGATCTAATGGCTTTAAGAACCAGGTCCATTTTAGAGTTTGATGGTCTAAAACAGACCAACTTGCCCAATCCTGAAAGTTGGTATTTATTACTTTTTCCCATGGAAATGGTAATGGTTTCAAGTCTTTTATTAAACTTTTTACTGCATTCACTGCACTGAAATCCATTCTTACATTTGCATCAATTCGGGAAGCTTGACTAAAAAGCTTGCTGCTAAGTCGATCATGTATCTTAATGATTTTCTTGCTAACACAAGGACAAGACATCTGTAATTTGTCCCAATCCGAAGGCTCTATGCGCAATTGCATTACCTCACGAAGGTGTTCACTAAGGCAATCTGCTTGAGGAAAAATTAATTGTCTATATTTCAGCAAACCTTTTCGATAAGAACTAATAAATTCATAATAATCAAGTAACCATAATTGATTATCAGAGGGAGGAGGGATATCTCCTTCCCATATTGACAACTCAAAGCCTTTTGACCTTAATTTAGGTAATACAAAAGTCAACAAGTAACTTCTTTCCTTTGGAGAAAGTATCAATACTCCAGATTGATTTTGTAGACATAGAGGTATTAATAAGCCAACCCACCAAAAGTTGTTACTAGTGGTATCAAGAGAGATAAGAGTCCTGTCCTTTCTTCGGAGGCTTCTAGCCACCAAACGGCTCAAAGTGAGATTATGAGACCAGGGTATCTCTTCCGTTTGAAGAAAGTCCTTTAAATGTTTATGAGAAGTGGCTTCCAACATGGAAAAAGCCTAAAAAGAGTCAAAATCAATGAGGCATCTTGCTCAATCAAACAAGATAAACAAAAGTTGTAAGTATTGGCATGAAAAAACAAACAATTTCACCAGGCTGCATTGGAATAGTTGGACTTGGTCTAATTGGTGGCTCATTAGGGCTAGATCTCCAATCTGTGGGCCGGGAAGTTCATGGCTTAGTACATCGAACGGCAACTGCAAATCAAGCCAAAAAGCGTGGACTAGCACAAGTTATTAGTACAGATCCAAAGATTCTTAGTAATTGCGAGCTAGTGATTATGGCTTTACCAATTGCTCAGTTACTTGAACCACCAAGCGAACTGCTCGAAGCAATTCCTAAAGAAGCTGTAGTTACTGATGTTGGTTCCATCAAAGATCCAATAGTAAAAGTATGGCAAAAACTACATCCACGATTTATTGGAAGTCATCCTATGGCTGGAACTACCCAAAATGGAGTTAATGCTGGTCAAAGAGGATTATTTCGCAATCGACCTTGGGTTTCAACACCTAATAGTCATACAGATAAAGATGCTATAGAGATAATCGGTAAATTAGCAAAGCAAATAGAAAGCAATTGGATTAAAGCAGATGCGTTAGAACACGATAAAGCAGTTGCTCTTATTTCACATTTACCTGTTTTAGTAAGTGCTGCTCTCCTAAAAATGCTTGGGGACAACCCAGAATCCAATATTCGCGAATTAGCTGCATTATTAGCCTCAAGTGGATTTGCAGATACAACAAGGGTCGGTGGAGGAAATCCAGAATTAGGAGCAAGTATGGCTTCAAGTAACACCTATGAACTTCTAAAAGCATTGGATGCCTACAAACAATCTTTAAATCAACTAGAGAATGCTATTAATCTAGGTAAATGGAACTTACTAAAAGAAGAGCTGTCGAAAACAAAATTGCTTAGAGAAAATATATTCTAAATAGATCAATCTAAGGCCAAAAACCTACCATGAGTGGCCATTAATTGCCTACAAGCCATCAATGCAGATTGCGAAACACCTGCTGTACCCTCGCCCGGATGAATAGAGTCCCCACATAACCAAAAACCTTTCATTGGTGTTCGGCTTGGCAACCCAAATAGCCCAGAAGAAGAAGGCCTTTGTCCTAATCCACCAACAATGCCATCTGGCCTACCTGTCCATTTAGAAAAACTTCTAGGAGTTGCTAATTCTTTATGTAACCAGGGTAAGGAATCAACTTCTAACCAGGATTCCAAACAACTTACAATTTGATCTAAAATATTTTGCTTTTTCTCTTTATAAATAGCTTTATCTAGATCTTTCCAATCTGAGATTTCAGCAAATATACTTGCAATTAAAGTTGCCTCGCCAATAGGAGCTCTCCCATCGCCATCTCGACTTATCGAAATAAATATTGATCCAAGGACGTCTGTCCCTAACTGAATATGACCAGGGCATTCTAATGGTAAAAACCTTCTTTCAAGTGCTCCATAAAAAACCACTGCACTGCTTGGGATAGGAAGGCAAGCTAGCTTTTTCTTATAAGAAAATGGAATAATCGATTCATCTTTTATCAAAGAAGGAAGAGTCTGTGGGGGCAAGCTAAATACAACATCATTTGCGACAAAGGTTATACATTTTTTCTCTTTTGATAAGGCTTTTACTATCCAAGTTTTTTCTTCGTATGAAAAACTTATATCAAAAACACGATGATTTAAAAACAGATTTCCACCAAGTCTCAAAAAGGACCTTTGCAAGATCTCGCTAAGACTTTGCATCGATCCGTCTAAATGCCACAGTCCAAGAGGTGCCTGAGCAATATTTAGAACAGTTGCCCCATAGAGTGCA
The DNA here is from genome assembly GCA_003215545.1 of Prochlorococcus sp. AG-409-L14. Lineage (GTDB taxonomy): Bacteria > Cyanobacteriota > Cyanobacteriia > PCC-6307 > Cyanobiaceae > AG-409-L14. Next base: position 193,135 of record QCKF01000001.1, read on the forward strand.
GAAGTGGCATCTGCAGACTCCTGGGAATAAAGCTTTAACTGCAAATCTAAAAATTTTCTCAAGCGTTGGTCTTTATCACAACCACAGATTTTAAGGAGGTCAGTAATTGAACAAGATGTAAAAGAAGCTGTCAAAATATTTGGCAACCGAACTGCATGTAGAAATTGAAATAAATCCCAGGAATTAGCAATCGGCAAGACAGGATTTCTTTTGACAAAAGCCCAATTACTCTTATGGATTAAAGTACATAAAGTCCAAAAAAGATCACTACCAGGAAATTGTCTTTGGCGTTCTTTTATCCACTCAGATTGATCGTGCCAAAGATGAATAGGGTCTGAACCATCTAATAAGTCAACTAAGCAAGCTAAATCAAGAACATCTGCCATAGGCAAGTCAATATTTAAATGGCTAAATATTTGATTATGAATACCACCTGGCTCTAGACCAGCAACTTGAGTTGCACCAACATCAAACACATATTTGGAACGACAAAATGTTCCAGCACATCCTCCAACCTGATGATGGGCCTCCAATAAACTTACAGGAAGTCCTTCTTTGGCCAGCAGATTGGCTGCAGTAAGACCAGATACGCCTGCTCCAATAACAATTACAGATGCCTCACTCATGACATGATGCTGAAAAGAAATAATGAAATCAAAAGTACATGCAAGAAACAATCATGCAAGAATTATGTTCCTCAAATCGAGTGCTACAAGGTTTAGAAATCAAAAGTGCACGGGCAGTTGCAGGTAGCAGCATCCATCAAGCTTGGAAACTCGAATTAAATGATCATCGAAAGATTTTTGCCAAAATTGTCCCCGTAAAGGATACCTGCAAACTTAAGTATGAATTAAATGGGCTAGAAGCACTAAGAAAATTTGCCAATCCTAAAGTTCTTTTAATTCCAGAACCTTTGGGATTAGAAATCCTTAGCTCTGTATCTATACTATTAATTCCTTGGCTAAATCTAAAAGCAGGAAATCAAACTAATCTTGGCAAGGGGCTAGCATTACTTCATCAAACCTCATCAGAAGAACAACAAAAGTGCTTTGGATGGGATGAAGATGGATATATTGGCGCTGGGCCACAACCGGGAGGAAGGATTGAGAACTGGGCAGAATGCTTCATAGAGCTACGCTTAAAGCCACAACTGGAAATTGCAAAAAAATGGGGGCTGGAAACTGGCGTAATAAAAAAAACACTTTCGGTTATTAAATGTAAGTTGGAAGAGCACAATCCCCAGAAATGCTTAGTTCATGGAGACCTTTGGAGTGGGAACTGTTCTACTAATTCTCACAACCTAGGAATATTGATTGATCCAGCTGTTTGGTGGGCAGATAGAGAAGTAGATATTGCAATGACAAAACTTTTTGGAGGGTTTAGTGATGAATTTTATAGAGGATATGAATCAATTTGGCCATCCTCAAAAAGTGCATCTAAAAGACTTGAAATCTACAATCTCTATCATTTAATTAACCATGCTAATATTTTCGGAGGATCTTATATTAAGCAATCATTATCTAGTATTAAAGTACTAGATAATGATTGACATGAGATTAATCAACCTTAATTTAACCTAAGTATTCCTTACGAAGATTTTGTATCCTCTCAAAAACAGCATTACGCTTTTCACTAGTAGTAAGGTTCTGCCAACTCCATTGACCTAAAACAACTAAACCAAGAAGTTCAAGTAGACCAGGTAAGACTGGCACAAAATTAATTGTGTCAATTACACCTTTAATGATCACCTGGGCAACTATCACAATAGCCAAAATCCCTACAGCTTTGCCATACTTGCCCATCTGACTCCAATCAACCTTGCCCAAGGCATCATTAACCTTTCCCATTGCATCACCATATCGATCTGAGAAATTAGTCCCAGGATCTTGGCCAATAGGATTAGTGTCAGAGTTCGACACTGGATTTGTGTCAGGATTTGTGTCGCTCATGTACACAACACCAAATGCGAATGTTGAGTTGAGCGTATCGAATTAATCTTTCAAGTGCCAGGGCTAACCTAGAGATAATTCCGAACCCATATATAGCGAATTCCGAACCGAGGCAAAATTTTGATGCAAAAACCAACTGTTATTGAATTCCATGCAAATTGCCTCAAAGTTCTCCAAAAGACCCTGTTAGCAGCATCCCCAAATGAAGGCTGTGCCTTAATACTTGGCGAATCTAAGAACTCTGAATCAGTAAAAAGAAAAACCTGCATCATCAAGCTCATATGGCCATGTTGCAATATCTGGCAGCCATCAATTTTCAATCTAAAAGAACCTTCAACAAGTCAATTAGAGAATGATTTAACAAAAACTTCAAAACAAATAAGGTTTGCCTTAGATCCTCGAGAACAAATTGTTGCCCAACGCTGGGCCAGAACAAATAATCTAAGCATCCTTGGCTCAGCCCATTCTCATCCACAAGGAGAGGCTGTCCCTTCGTTATTAGACGAGTCCTGGAACTTCTCAGAAGGCCTTATGGCAATAGTCGATGGAAGAGGTATGGTTCGAACTTGGTGGATGGCAAAAACAAAAAACCTGAAGCCTGAAGAAATCGCACATTGTGAAAATACAGTATCAAAATAGCTAAAGCACTATCTTGTGAAATGCAAACCCACGAAGAACGTGGAGTGGACTTAACAGCGAATGAACTTGCAAGATATGCAAGACATTTAAGCCTTCCTGAAATAGGGATTGTTGGCCAGAAAAAATTAAAGGAAAGTTCTGTTTTAGTTGTAGGGACTGGTGGGCTTGGGTCGCCACTTCTTCTTTATCTTGCCGCTGCAGGCGTTGGACATATAGGAATTGTCGATTTTGATTGTGTTGAGGATTCCAATCTACAAAGGCAAATTATTCATGGCTCCTCCGTGATAGGTCAAAACAAAACAGAGTCAGCTCGCCGAAGCATTCTAGAAATTAATCAATTTTGCAATATACAAACTTTCGAAGAAATACTTACCAATCAAAATGCGCTTCAAATTATCAAGCAATATGACCTGGTATGCGACTGTACAGATAATTTTCCTACACGCTATTTAATAAATGATGCTTGTGTCATTCTTGGCAAGCCAAATATATATGGATCGATATCTAAATTCCAAGGCCAAGCAAGCGTGTTCAATCTAAATCCTGGAAGTCCAAACTTAAGAGATCTTATACCAAATCCTCCGCCCAGAGAACTAATACCTTCATGCTCCGAGGCAGGTGTTATGGGGGTTTTACCAGGGATAATAGGCATTATTCAGGCGACAGAGGCAATTAAAATAATTACAGGGATTGGGAATACATTAAGTGGCAGGCTATTAATCTTTAATGCATTAGAAATGGCATTTAAAGAATTATCCTTGGGGGGAGATCCGAGTCAAGCTAAGATAAAAGAACTGATAGATTATGAAATCTTCTGTTCCGATAAATTCCCTAGACAAGCCAAAGAAAAAAACTTCAAAATTGATAGCATATCAGTCAGCCAATTAAGAGATTTACTCATGAATTATAAGGATAAAATCATTCTTCTAGATGTTAGAAGCAAAAGAGAATTTGATCAAAATTCAATTCCTGGATCAAGGCTAGTTACTCTTAAGGAAATTGAAAATGGCAAAGCTATTGAATATATTCGCCAACTAATAGATAAACGAAAACTATATATACATTGTAAAACTGGAATTCGGTCTAAGAAAGCATTAATTATACTCAAAAAACATGGTATAGAAGGAAAGAATATTGCCGGAGGAATAGATGCATGGGACTCAAAATACAACCCAAGTTAATTTAATAATCAACACCCCGCTTCAAATCAACACCCTGCTCTGCATAATGTTTATGACAAACCATTTCCGAGTGGACACTAGCTAGATCAAAATATGCAGGTTGATTTTTGCATCTACCAGTAATAATTACTTCTGTTTCTGAAGGCTTGCGAAGCAATGCTTGAACAATAGGCTCAACTGGTAAAAGTTCTAAATCTACACTTGGATTTAATTCATCTAGAATTACTGTTTTATAAAGTCCACTAGATATAGCAGCCTTGGCAATTTCCCATGCACGCTCTGCTTCGACATAATCTATTTGTTTTTGCTGTCCTCTCCATACAATTGCATCTCTACCGGAGCGCAGGTGGTCAACCAAATGAGGATAACTCTCTCTCAAAGCTGCAATCGCAGCATCTTCCGTATAACCATCTCCACCTTTTAGCCATTGAAGAATAAGGACTCGATGACTTTTATCCTGACTAATTCCTCTACCAATAGCCTGTAAGGCCTTGCCTAAAGCACTAGTAGATTTACCTTTACCTTCACCAGTATATATTTCAATACCACCAATCAAATTATCTGGATTATATGAATCAATTTGATTAGGTGGACGTCGATGTGCTCGCATCTCAGAATGCAAATCGGCAACTTGAATAAGCGCATTAGGTGCTGCCCTACCAGTAACTATTATTTCCATTCCTTCTGGTTTTTTTATAAGAGTTTTAACTACTTCTTCAGTTGAGAGAAGTCCCAAATCTAATACTGGGTTTAACTCATCAAGAACGACAACTGAATACAAAGCACTAGCAATAGCACCCTTTGCAATATCCCAACCTCTTTGAGCCTCTTGTGCATCAAATTTAGTTGCTTGATCAGCACTAAAAAATTCCGCTCTACCAGTTCTAACTTGGTCAATTAAATGAGGGAAACCTTGCTGAAGAGCCTCTATCGCAGCATCCTCGTCATAAGCTCTTCCAGGACCTTTTAAAAATCTAAGCAAAAGGACCCGTGTCCGTCTTTGTTCGCATATACCCAGTCCTATTGTTCTTAAAACAACTCCTAAAGCAGCCTGACTCTTCCCTTTACCTTCACCGTCATAAACATGAAGTTGGCCATGTTTTCGCTCTTCACTATCAGCAGCCGTGACAATGCCAATCCCTCTTGAACCTCTAGCAGGTGAAGAACGACTGGACGTTGATGTAGTTTCTTCCGCCTTAGAAGTCATAGAGGGATGAATCCCTTTTATTGTGGAGCTTAACTAGTTGAACCAATAAAAATAGTATTCAAAATGGATGCTAGAGAAATCGTGATGAATCAAATCAAAACTTTGACTGAATCAGAACAGAAGAAACTCGAAGTCTTGCGTGAATACCTTAAAAATCTGCACAGAGTGTGTATTGCATATTCAGGAGGAGTTGACAGCACACTAGTTGCAGCTATTGCCAAAGAACAATTAGGCAATCAAGCCATTGCAGTAACAGGTGTGTCTGATTCACTCGCACCACATTTATTAAATGAGGCCCGTGAACAAGCAGCGTGGATTGGTATCAGACATCAAGAATGTTTAACGCAGGAACTAAAGGACCCTGCATATAGTGATAATCCAGTCAATCGATGCTTCGCTTGCAAAAAAGAACTTCACAAGCACCTAAAAGGCATCTCTCAGGTTGCGAAAGGTTGTCAAGTTGTTGATGGGGTTAATCTCGACGATCTAAATGAATTTCGACCTGGAATTCAGGCAGCACGAAAGGCAGGCGTTGTATCTCCACTCGCAGAATTAGAAATTGAAAAAGTGACTGTTAGGAAAATTTCAAAAGCACTTGGCCTTCCATGGTGGAATAAGCCTGCACAGCCTTGTCTTGCATCTCGTTTCCCTTATGGAGAAAAAATTGATGCAAGCAAGCTAAAACAAGTTGCCATGGGAGAAGCATTTATTAAATCACTAGGCTTTCAAGAATCAAGAGTAAGAAGTTTTAACTCAACCGCAAAGATAGAGTTGCCAAAAAGACAAATTCAAGAAATTTTTATAGATAAAAATCACGAAAAGATAGTTAATTATTTCTTATCAATTGGCTTTACAGAAGTAAGTATTGATTTAGAAGGCCTAGTAAGTGGGAAGTTAAATAGAAACTTGCTATAGCTAAAAAAGGACAATACCTTTTGAATAAACAAGTTAGTTTGGAGATCTAAATGTATTTTCGATACCAATTGGGGTTTCTCTTTTAAAACTTTTAAGAGAATAACTTTTGGCATTTAGCTCACCACATAAAGAATTGCAAGCACTCTCAGGCATAGTGTGATCTCCACAAGTAAATACATCAACCGCCGCATAACCAACCTCTGGCCAGGTATGAATAGAGATATGAGATTCAGCAAGAAGGGCTAAGCCAGTGACACCATGTGGCTCAAATCTATGAGTAATTAAATTTAAAAGAGTTGCTCCAGCAATTTTTGAGGCAGTCGTAATAACCGTTCTTATATAAGCCTCATCATTTAACTTTAAAGGGTCACAATTATAAAGCTCAAGTATGCAGTGCTTGCCTATCATGTCAGTGGTAGTGGAGGCAAAAATAGACGAATCACTAAGACCTTGGGGGGTTTCCCATCCAGGGTTGGGATGCAAATAAGTCAAACTCTGCTCCATTAGGTAACTAAAAATTGGCTGCCTACATTAACCGACTATTGGATTTTCTTTCAAGAATTCAGCATCGATAACTTGTGAAGACTTTTGCCAATCCCCTTCGAATGCCTGGAGATGAGTAGCACTTACTAGACATTGATGCTTTTCACCTACTGCTTCAAGCAGCAGCAATTGCCTGTTGGGATCAAGTTCTGCCAAGACATCATCTAAAAGAAGTAAAGGAGCCTCTCCATGCAATTGTGTGACAAGCTCTAATTCTGCAAGTTTCAATGCCAGAACCAAAGTTCTCTGCTGCCCTGCAGATGCGAAGCGACGTGCAGGGACCCCGTTAAGAACAAATTCAATCTCATCTCTATGAGGACCAACTTTGCAGCTTCCTAAACGCTCTTCATCATCTCTCTGAAGCATTAATTGTTTCTCAATAGACAACCTCCAAGACTTTTCCTCTTCTTGTCCATCCAATGTGCTGCCAGGTAAATAGGAAATTTGCAAAACTTCCTTACCCTTGCTTAACCGTGCCTGCCAAGTCGCAGCTATTGGTTCCAATAATCTCAATGCCCTGCTTCTCCTTCGATGGATACGTGTACTAACCAAGGCCATTTGAATGTCAAAAGCATCTAAAACACCATCTCTATTTTTAGTTAATACTTCATTACGCCATTGCCTCCAAAGCTGACTTCTCTGACGAAGCAATTTGGAATATCTACTAATCAAATCACAATAAATAGGTTCAAGCTGCTGAACAACTTTATCCAACCAATTTCGTCTTAATGCTGGCTCCCCACGAACCAACACGAGGTCCAATGCACTAAATCCAACACATCTCAATGGACCTACAAGATCTAATTGTCTAGATAAAAGCTTTTCATTACGACGAGCTTGGCGTCCACCTTTTCGCCTTAACTCAAGCTCAAGACTTTCTCCTTCATTTACTATTGCTCTAATAAAAGCCGTATCTTGTTCCCAATTAATAAGATCTTGATCATTACTAGCTCGATGAGAGCGTAGTGATCCTAATAACTCAACTGCTTCTAATAAATTCGATTTTCCTACACCATTTGGACCAACAATCAATAGCCGTCTTTCAGACAACTCCAAATGAAGTCTGATGTAATTTCTAAAACTTTGCAGTTGTAACTGGTGAAGCCTAATAGGTCCTTTTGCAACATATGGCTAAAATAGCTCTATTGAGTCTGCTAGATAGTAGATCTCAATAGGCGCTATGAAGCCGATCATTGGGCATGTAGCTCAGTTGGATAGAGCATCAGATTCCGGTTCTGAGAGTCGGGGGTTCGAGTCCCTCCATGCTCGTTAAAACATTTACTAGCTAACGAAGCCTTAAACCCATAGCTCTAATACCACCAGGATCCATTAGAAATCCTTGATTTTCCAATGCTCCTATTGCGATAGAAGGAGCGGCCACTGAAATGCTGCAACCAGGTAATTCTCTTCTAATAGTGGCAAGCGACCGATGAACTAAAACTAAGAAAAATATACGTTGATTTGGACCAGGCTCAGCAACCAAATTCCAGAGATTTGCATTAAGACCTTTATCGCTTGTTACTCTTACAAACCCAACAAGTTTACCAGTCGAAACTTCTAGAATACTAAAAGTTGAAATACTCCTATCAATAGCTAAAGCCAATCTTTTTGGTTGATAAGTTCGTTCTCTACATCTTGAAAGTAATCTATTTAATTGTTCTGGTGAGGGTCTTCCCTGAGTGTCCAATATGAAACCTGAGGGTAACTTTGGAGGGGAAGAATGCTTAGGGAAAGAAAACAATTTTAACCAGTATTTCTCATTCCAGCCGCAATGCCATTTATGGTCAACAAAGCGCCTCTCAATAACTCACTTCGACTATAAGTTCTATTATTCATTCCTTCTTTGGCCAGAGCTTCGCTTATAGGAGGTTGTCGATTCTGGTCACGCAACCTGCGTAATAAGGCAACTTGCAAAAACCCCAAAGGCACAATAGTTCTATTCCTTAAATCCACTGATAACTGTAAAGCTGGATCATCAGCCAACAATCTCTCTTTACCTGTAATTTCAAGAACTAATTTCTTAGAAAGACAGTATTCATCAAATATAATTTGGAAAATATCATTAAAAGCCTCTCTATTCTCTTCTCTTCCAAGACTTGTTACATAATGTTGAGCTAACTCAAGATCAACTTTAGACAGAGTCATCTCAACTTTAGATATCAGCATCCTAAAAAAGGGCCATCTCTGGTGAAGCCTGCGTAATAAATCAATCTGAGATGCATCAGTTTCAAGCTCCTCTGCCAAAGCTGTGCCAACTCCAAACCAACTAGGTAAAAGAAAACGGCTTTGGGTCCAGCCAAATACCCAAGGTATTGCTCTCAAACTAGATAGATCTTTAGCCCCAGTTTTTCTTCGGGCAGGTCGACTAGAAATCTGAAGCTTACTTATTTCTTCAATTGGTGTTACTTCCTGAAAAAATGCAACTAAATCAGGATTATCATGAACAAGAGCTCTGTAATGTGAACGTGATCTTGCTGCCAGGCGAGTCATTAATTGATTCCAACTTGGCGTTGCATCCAATTGATTTTTTACCAAACTATTTTGCAAAACAGCTGTGGTAACAGTCTCTAAATTATATAAAGCTAATTCAGGAAGTGCATATTTAGAAGCCAATACTTCCCCTTGCTCAGTAATTTTAATTCTCCCTTGAAGTGTTCCACTTGGCTGAGCAAGTATTGCTTGATAAGCAGGTCCACCTCCTCTACCAACTGAACCTCCTCGACCATGAAAGAGACGAAGTGCTACTCCCTGACTACATGCAAGATCCTGAAGAGCAATCTGCGCCTGATGAATTTCCCAATTACTAGATAAAAAACCAGAATCTTTATTGCTATCTGAATAGCCAAGCATAAGCTCTTGAAGCGGTTGGATATTTTCACCAACCCGTGGTAGTAAATTACGATAAATATCTGATTTAAAGAGCCTTTCCATTACTTCTGGAGCCCGTTGAAGATCTTCGACTGTTTCAAACAAAGGAACAACTAATAAGTCAGCTGTGCAAGTAGTAGGGTCGATAAGAGAAGCTTCTTTTGCTAACAACAAAACTTCCAAAAGATCTGAAACAGTGTGGCTCATAGATATAACATAGGTTCTACAAATACGACTTCCAAATTCCTTTTGTAATCGACTAAGCATATTAAATACATCTACAGTTTCAGCAGTACTTTCAGTCCAAACTGCCGAGGCTGGAATAAGTGGCCTACGAGTTTGCAATTCCTCCATCAACCAATTGATCTTTTCCTCTTCATCCATTTCTAAATAAGTTTTTGGAAGATTTAAATATCGAGTTAGCTCATCAAGCGCATCACTATGTCTAGTACTTTCTTGACGTATATCAAGACTGGCCAATGAGAATCCAAATATATGAACCTGAGTCAAAAGAGTATCAAGTGGCTCACAACTTAAATTTGTACTAACTAAACTATTTCTAATAAGTTCTAAATCACTTCGAAACTCTGCGACAGTCCCGTAATGCAATTCATCTTGGGGAATATTAGATATCTCTGGAGAATTAAGTGCATCAGTGGAACTTTTCCAACCAGCCTCTGCAAGTTGATTATTCCGTTTTTGAGTAAGTCTTAATCTTTCCAAAGTATAACTAAGCTTCAATCTATATGGTTCCAAACGATATCTAGCTGCCCTTTCTTCGTAGACTTGAGGGAAGCGTAATCTATCCATTTCAAGTGATTCCAAGAGAGGCGCACTAACTTGACTCCATTGCATTGAGATACTTAGTTGATCTCTTAAGTTTTGGACAGCACTAAAATACCTCTCAAGCATTAACTGTCTTTGGTAGCAAGCAGTACGCCAAGTAATTTCAGGCGTAACAGAGGGATTGCCATCTCGATCTGAACCAACCCAAGATCCAAAAGTGCAAAATGCTTCTTGAGGAATCTGTACATCGGGATAACTGCTTTTCAAAGCAGAAGAAATACGACGACGCAACTGAGGCATTGCATCAAAAAGTACTTGCTGAAAATAATGCAAGGCGTAATCAACTTCATCTAAAACTGATGGCTTAAATTGATGAAGCTCATCAGTTCTCCACCAAAGCCTAATCTCCTCTTCTAGCTGTAGTCGAAGAATATCTTTCTCAGGATCTGAGTTTACTGAATCAGATTGAAGTTGCTGCAAAAGACTGGCCACTCTTCTTTGCTTATGTCGAACAGTATGCCGAACAATTTCTGTTGGATGCGCAGTAAAAACCAAACGAATATCCATTTCTTGCAAGAGAGACTCAAGTTGAGCTGGTGGCACATTGAGCTGACGCAATCTTTGAAAAATTTCTCTAAAAGTTGCAGGAGCTGTCTGACTAACAAGTGGGGGAATAAAAGGATCTAGAGATTCATTAGAAAGATTATCCTCCTGACCTGATTTCATGCTTGTTATATAACTATCCTCTTCAATTCTTTGCTCTAAAATATTGACTAATTGAAAATATAATGAGAAAGCTCTTGCTGCTGCAATTGCCTCAGCAAGGTCCATCTCTCTTATTAAAAGCACTATTCCAATACTTGTACTATTTTGATCGTCTTCATTAAATGTAATTGGATCACTTAATTTCTTTAATCGAACTAACCTTTCTGCCTGTTCAGGGGGGCATTCACTTCGAAGGACTGTTTCCCATAGGTCCTCCACCAACTCTAGTCTTTGTTGAAGAAGGCGACCAGTATTGTTTTCACTCAATAGAGGCTTTTTAGCAAGCGATCCACTCATCTGTGGAGCTTTCTGATCTATTGCAGGCTTATATGATTCAGAACTATTCATGCTCAGCCCCCAAAAACATCAGGGATGATTTTTCTTTCTTCAAATTCCATTTGAGCAATACTTTTCTGTATAACACTTTGGATTGTTTGTCCTTGAGAATAATCTTTAATCCATTTCATAGATTGATTTCCATGTGCAAGAACCTCGTAAATTGGCGCTAAATTTCTATCAACATTCATCTCTCTAGCTAAAGGTCTAACTTTCTCAAGCAAGCTATAAATCCAATCGCGACAAATGATTGATTGTCCATCTAACCAATTACGCAAAGTTGCATCAAGACTATTTTGAGCAGCAGCCATATCATTCATATCACTAATTTCTGCAAGCTCTATTGGAGTTAATTCACTAATTGCCAGCGGATCTAACTTATCTATGTTCCTAAAAAGACTTATAACTCGAAGCTCCAACAGTGTAGTAACAGCTAGAAGTAAATCGCAATCTGTAATTAAGTCGCAAATTCTGAGCTCCAATCTATTTAATTCATAGGGTCTTTTAGGGCCATTGGGCCTAACTGACGTCCATAGATGTCTCTCATTTTTCATTACCCCTTTAGCAAGCTGATCTTCTATCCATTTGACATAATGAGAGCTGTTCAAGAAAAATGGTACATTTTTTGGCGTTAAAGGAAATTGAATCCACCTTTGCGAATGGGAACCGGTAGTTGTTCCATCTAAAAAAGGAGAACTTGCACTAAGAGCGAGAAACAAGGCCGCTTCACACCTGACTAGGCGAAGAGCCGAGAAAAGTAATGATAAATCCTCAATCCCTAGATTGATATGAATACTAGTAGTTACGACTCTTGTTCCATATTCCTTTTCAATAAAGCTATGATAAGAATCTAAAGGATCAGATCGTTCAAAATATTTACTATTGCCTAAGCTTAATGTACTACCTGGAAGTATAGTTAAGTCTCTTGACTTCAACCAATTCCTGAGTCTTCGCCTTGGCTCAAGAAGAGACTCTCGCAAAGTTTGATAATTAGCAGAAGGAAAAGTTATAAATTCAAGATTCCGCTTGTCTGGCTCTTTAACAAACTCTTCCAGTGTGTTTGTTACTGTTTCAGCCACACCAACATGTTCTCCCAAATTATTTCCAGTGAATAGTTCAACTTCGAACCCCTTCAATAGCAAAGCTTCACTCATGATTGTGACGCCTCAAGGCAAGCAAGTGCAGTCAACATTCCCATAGCCTTATTCAAGGTTTCTTGATATTCATTAATAGGAACTGAATCGGCAACAACACCTGCTCCTGCCTGTACCTTGACACAGGACCCACCATCTTTATTAGCTTTCACAAGCATTGTTCGAATAGTAATGGCCGTATTTAAAGCCCCTGCCAAATCGACTGATCCATAAACACCTGAATATGGTCCCCTTGCATCTTTCTCTAATTCTTTAATCAATTGCATCGCTCTTATCTTCGGAGCTCCACTAACGGTTCCTGCAGGGAACGAAGCCATTAACAAATCCCAAACATCCATTTCAGGGCTGAGTATGCCTTCTACTTCACTCACAATATGCATTACATGGGAATACCTTTCTATGATCATTAGCTCATTAACTTGAACGCTACCTGGTCGACAAACACGACCAAGATCATTTCTCCCTAAATCAACAAGCATCACATGCTCTGCTCTCTCTTTTGGATCAGCTAATAAATCCTCTTCTAGCCTGATATCTTCCTTTTCCGTTTTCCCTCTTGGCCTAGTGCCTGCAATTGGCCTCAAACTTGCACGAATTGCTTCCTCACCCACAATCGGCTCGGCTTTGACCATCACCTCAGGACTTGAACCAATCAACTGCCAATCGCCAAAATCAAAAAAAGCCATATATGGAGAGGGATTAACCATACGAAGACTTCGATATAAATCAAAAGGCTCCTGACTGACCTTTGTCTCAAGCCGTTGACTTAAAACCAATTGAAAAACATCCCCTTTAGCGATGTATTCCTTTGCTTGCGTAACGGAACCCTCAAATTCTGACTGGGTGCAATTGCTAGTAGTTTCTAATGAAGAAGAATCTTTTGGCTGCCATCTCAATGGCTTAACTGGAGGCAATGGAGCGGCCATTGCACTTTCAAGTTGTCCAATCCTCTCCAAAGCACTTTCATAAGCATTCTGAGGAGTTTTAGAAAGAGTTAGATCTCCATAAGCAACTGCAGTAATTAACCTTTTTACTTGATCAAAAATCAAAACACTATCCATCAACATCCAAATTCCATCTGGAGGAGCTTCCTCCTTAACCTGATGAATAGGGACAGTTGGTTCTATCCAATGAATTAACTCAAAACCCCACATGCCATAAATCTGACCAATTGGAGGTAGGCCTAATAAAGAAGCAGGTCGATATTGTTGAACCCATTGCCTTAAACCTATAAAAGGATTTCCATAGAAATCATCAGAACTCCCATCTCGCCAGTTCCTTACAAGTTGCTCACCTTTTGCTGATGCGGTCCACAGAGGTCTGGACGCAACAACACTCCACCTACCTAAAGTTTCCCCTCCTTCAACTGATTCAAGAAGAACTCCAGGAGAATTGCCTTGGCCTACTTTCAACCAAGTTGTAAGAGGGGTTTCTAAGTCCGCAGGCCAACTATGCGCCAAAGGTATGAAATTGAATCCACTTTCGGCTGCATCTAAAAATGAGGCGCGATCAGAACTGAGCATTAAATGATTTTCGCACCCAATACCCTGCGTTAGGGGAAAAACCCGATATTAATAAATTATTAATCAGGAATCGTATGTATTCCTACCGGTGAATTTCACGCTTGCTGGATTGGCATTTTGACCAATCCTACGAGCATTATGATTCACCATTGCTCTTCCTTCATTGACCTTCTCAGGGAAGACTCCATCTTTGGGATGTAGAAATTCAGTATCCCCACCTGGGAAAATCCTATAAATCTTGTAGTCCTCAATTCTTGGCTTAAAGCCTCTTAACTGAGTTCCCAAAGCTAAGCATTGCTCTTTTCGAGCAAAATACATGAGATTTTCTCCCTCATTCATAAGTGCCGCTCCTCCTGTAGGAAGCTCAAAGGCTTGAGCCTTGGAACTTGACCAGGTAATTGCGTACTTCTCCTCTGTTTCAGCTGAATTGAGCAGACCACCGGTGCTACCAATGGATTGAGGGAAGCTACCTTTCAGGGCCTTTTCTGTCATGACTGTCCTCGAAAATAGGCATGCCTTTACAAGTGAAAAGTAGCACTACATTTTGTACCCGATGGCACATCGGGGGGACAACCTTCACACCAGTCAACAAAAAGGGATCAGAACTCACCATATTTTTCTTCACTTATAGGAAAAAAAACGGTTAATCCTTGATCCCTGCGCTGCCTAAGACGCCCACCAAGACTGGCAAAAAGCCTTTCAGTCGCTTCTTTACTAAGCTGAAGACTGCCTGTACTTGGATTCCAGCTAAGAACGGGTCCCAAATCAGCATTAGGTGCACTAACAGGCGAATCAGAATTTTGCGCAGAACTTGACTTCTTGAGAATTTGAAGTTTTAACCTCTGACCAGCAGGCGTAAGTTCCATGCAAAGACAGCCTCCTGGCGGCAGGCCCCTTGTGTTGTGATCAATCAAACCACCCAACATCAACTCCAATCTTTCAGGATCACTAAGCACCTTTGGCAGGTCAGGTGTTATAGAAAGAGTGAGATCAATACCTCTCCTGGCAAGCTGCTCCGTCCAACCTGTATAAAGGATTTCCAACATTCTTCCTAAATCTGTACTTGCAAGCCTCGATGAAACTGGTTGCTGCCGTTGCAATTCAGCAGCATTAAAAATCAAACCAAACCTATCAATTTGCTCTGTACATTCAGAATCAATTTGTTTCAGACGGCCTATAACTAACTCTGACAAATCCTCTCGTCTAATAAGAGATCGAATAAGAGTTCTTATAGTTGCTAATGGAGTGCGAACTTCATGACTCAATGCCTCCAAAAGTGTTATTTCACTAGTAGTCGAATTAGGTACTTTCTCAATTTCAGAGATGTCTGAAACTTTTTGAACAGTAAAAGATGGAGCCATCCTTGCAAGTCTTTCAGACAACAATTGCCAAAAACTTTTCTCTAAACAATCGTTGCTACTTAATTGACCCAAATCGGCCAAGGTAGTTCTTAATTTCATAGCCTCATCTGGATCCTCATTATTAAGCCTTAAATCAAGCATTGTCAAAATTTCACTTAAAGTTTGATGATCACTTCGTATAAGTAAATTCCTTTTACCATTATTACCTTGTAGAGCTAGAGCAACTTGGAATTTTGGGGTAATAATTATAAGTAAAGGGTCATTTCCATCATTCTCCAATAAAGACAATCTTCTAAAATTTCCTAGATTTGGAGATCCTTTCTCTTCAGAAGAAAGAATCCTACTAGGAGGCAATAATCCTGCGTAAAAGTTATGCAAATTTTCTAGCTCTTCTGGCGCCCAAACCCAACCTTGAAGACGATTTAAAAGCTTTGGCTCATAGAGAGCTGGCAATGGAGCTGCAAGCCAGAACCCTTTATCTAAATCCATTGGCAATAAAATATCTTCTTGCAAAGTCTCAAGAGCAGCCCACCAAAGCCTTCTGGCGACTGTCTCATCAACCCTCCCTAGTGGGACCCCTTGAGCCATTCGCTCTTGAATTGCACTAAGTGTTATTTGACTTTTCACCAGCTTCTTTTAGCAAAATGTCCCCTTCGAGCTACTGAGACACACAAACCAATAGCAAAAAAGTTAACCAGCATTGCTGATCGTCCATAGCTCATGAATGGAAGCGGGATTCCTGTAACAGGTCCAAGGCCAATAGTCATAAATATGTTCACTACTACTTGAAACATCAGCATGGTTCCTATACCAATTACTACTAGAGATTCAAAATCTGTTCTTGCTTGTCTTGCTACAGCCAAAAGTCTCATAATCAACAACATAAATGCACCAATTACAAGCATTGTGCCAACAAATCCAAGTTCTTCACCTAGTGCACTAAAAATGAAATCAGTATGTTGTTCAGGAATAAAGCGAAGCTTTGTTAATTGACCCTGCAATAACCCCTTGCCAAGCAAGCCTCCAGAACCAATACCCACAGTACTTTGAAGTAAATGATATCCACCGCCAAGTGGATCTTTAGATGGATCAAGAAATAAAACCAAACGATCTCTTTGATAATCCTTTAATACATGAAGCCAGAGCCATGGAGTAACTAATGAAATAGCTCCTTGAAGTGAAGTTATCGCAAGAAACGCAACTCTCTTGTAAGGCAAAGACCTATAAGCCAAAAAACCCATTAATGGAATCCATGCAATTAAGCCAAGAGGAAAAACTCCTGAAAGAAAAGCCGTAAAAAAGGCTGACAGAACAAGCAAAGCCCATTCAACAGGCATGCCTGCCCAATACAGCATTGACAAGGTTAAAGCACCAAAAACTAATGAAGTTCCTAAGTCAGGCTGTATAAAAACTAATAACCAAGGAACGGAGATCACACACAAAGGTTTAATGAGGTCTGAAAGCTTCTGAATTCGATATCGATCAAGTATTGCTGCCAACATAAGAATTGCAGTTAACTTTGCGAATTCCGAAGGCTGAACATTAACCCCACCAAAACTCAACCATCGCTGAGCTCCTAATGCTGAGGTTCCTATAAGCCTTACAGCCAACAAACTTATAACTGTAAGTAAATAAAAAGGGGTTAAAAATAGTCGGAGTCTTTCTAAAGGTAATTGAGCAAGTCCAAAAGCAATTAATATTCCTATCAAGGCCGTAGTCCAATGTTGATACCAATCTGCATAACTTGCCTGTCTTTGAGTACTGGCTATAAGACCACCTGCCAAAGAAACAAGTAATAAAGGTATACCCCAAAGCAATAAATCAACTTTATTAAAAAATCTACCTAAAAAACTTTCTTGCTTAAATAAGCGCAGCTTACTTTTAAAGGATGGATTAAAAATCATTCCTTAGACATCTTAACAAGGCTATCTATAATCTTTTGAGCCAATGTTAGGAATACATTGGCACTAATTGAATCAGGTCTACTAATTACAATAGGAAGTCCCTTATTACAGTCTTCCTGAAGTGGAATTTCCATAGGAATCTGAGCAAGAAGTGGAACTCCATTTTCTTCTGCAAGTTGTTTTCCTCCACCTGAGCCAAACAACTTGTATCTTCGTTCAGGTTTATCAGGAGTCACAAAAACTGACATATTTTCAACAACTCCAAGTACAGGGATTCCCATTTGTCTGAACATAGCCAAACCTCGCCGAGAATCTTGCAAAGATAATTGCTGAGGGGTCGTAACGATTAAAGCACCTGCCATTGGAACTGCTTGAGCAAGAGACAGCTGCGCATCTCCAGTTCCCGGAGGCAAGTCGACAACTAATACGTCCAATTCTCCCCAACAAGCCTGATATAAAAACTGTCTAATAATTCCATTTAACATCGGTCCTCGCCAAATGACTGGTTGATGATCATCAATAAGAAGACCCATGGAGATCATGGAAATTCCGCAAGTCTTTAAAGGAACAATTTCTTGTGCAGAACCACTACCTCTCACCTCAGGAGTGACATCAGAAACACCAAGCATGATTGGCGTATTGGGACCATAAATATCAGCATCAAGCAAGCCAACCTTTAATCCTTTCTTTGAAAGTGAGCATGCAAGATTCACTGCGACTGTACTTTTTCCTACTCCACCTTTTCCACTACTTACAGCTATTACTTTTTTAACTCCAGGGATTGATTGCAAAACATTTGTTTCTCCATGCCCTGCGCTACCTATCTCACCTTGACTAGGAGAACTTCCAAGTTCTATTTGTACATCATCGATCCCGTCTAGTTGGCTTAATACGTCCTTTATCTCCTCTGCGAAACGAGATCTTTGACTTTGAGCAAAATTGGGTAGTGAAAGCCTAACAACAGCTTTGGGCAAATCAACCCTGACCTGATCAAGCCATCCAAGCTCCAGAAGGGACTTACCACTCCCTGAGTCTTTAACCCGTCCAAGTACAACGCGCGCATTTTCAGAACTGGTCATACCCTCCATTCTGTATATATCAATCCTAAGCTGGAATCCATTGTCGTAGCCTCAAGGTATAAACGAATTGTCTCCGTTCAATTGAAAGAAGACAATTCATTCATGAAAATGATTGCCATGCTGCGTTCTCTGGTTCAACGCCTCCAAAAGCGATCACAAGCATCTAATAGCAATACACCACCAAACAGTAGGCCAGTCAACACGAACACCAGCCCACCAGCTAATTCGCGAGAGATGGCTAAGAAACTGGTCATTGGGCTGCAAGACGAAATTTGCAAAGGGCTAGAAGAAATTGATGGCAAAGGTGTGTTTATAGAAGAAAGCTG
The DNA here is from genome assembly GCA_003215545.1 of Prochlorococcus sp. AG-409-L14. Lineage (GTDB taxonomy): Bacteria > Cyanobacteriota > Cyanobacteriia > PCC-6307 > Cyanobiaceae > AG-409-L14. The sequence goes on from QCKF01000001.1 coordinate 211,671, forward strand.
GAAAAGACCAGAAGGTGGTGGAGGTAGATCTCGCGTAATGAGAGAAGGAACCATCTTTGAACAAGCTGGAGTCAACTTTTCAGAAGTTCATGGGAAAGAATTACCTCCATCAATTCTCAATCAAAGACCTGAAGCAAAAGGACATTCATGGTTTGCGACGGGAACATCAATGGTTCTCCATCCCAAAAGCCCCTATATCCCAACTGTCCATCTCAACTATCGTTATTTTGAAGCTGGACCAGTTTGGTGGTTTGGTGGAGGAGCAGACCTCACACCGTTTTACCCATATCTAGAAGATGCAAGGCATTTTCATCAAATTCATAAAAATGCTTGTGACTCTGTAAGTCCTGAATTCCACAAAGTATTTAAGCCCTGGTGTGATGAATATTTTTTCTTAAAACATCGAGGTGAAACTCGAGGAATAGGTGGGATATTTTATGATTACCAAGATGGTACCGGGAACCTCTACAAAGGACAAAACCCAAATGGCGAGGCTGCGAATATCTCTAAAAACCTTGGAGCACAAACTAAAACCTGGAATGAACTTTTTTCCCTAGCAAAAGCATGCGGACAAGCATTTTTACCTGCATACATTCCAATTATTGAAAAACGTGTAGGACAAGAATATGGTGAACGAGAAAGAGAATTTCAGCTTTACAGAAGGGGAAGATATGTTGAATTTAATCTTGTTTGGGACCGAGGAACAATTTTTGGTCTTCAGACAAATGGTCGAACTGAATCAATACTTATGTCTTTACCTCCACTAGCTCGTTGGGAATATGGCTACAAAGCCATGCCTAATACTAGAGAATCTCTACTTACTGAAATCTTTACGAAGCCACAAGATTGGTTCAATGACATAGCGCTAGAAGAAAAATGCAAACAAATGAAAATCTTTGATTAAAAAGGCTAGTCTTCTTGTTGATTTAGTCCAATTAAGATAGCATTTATAACTTTGCTTGCGATACTATCAAGAGTTTTATTTCTCGAAGATTCATTCCTAAGTCTTGATTCCAATTCCCCCTCCAGCTTTGCTATTTCGAGGATCCTAATCCCTCTACGTGGTGCGCCCAAACCACCTCTAAAAAAAAGAGGGTATCGACCAAAACTTTTTGCCAAACTTTCATCAATTGTGTTTAGTTTAAACGAGATGGCAGGAATAAGTCCTGATCCATATCCATGGTCTCCATATGAGTCAAAATGCACTTCGATTGTATAACCGCCGTTTTTAGCATGTCTTGCACCTACAGACCAATTTGTATCAGGATGGTTTCCATCAATAATTGTTCGCATACTAGGCTCATAAGATCTAATATTTAGACCTTTCTTTTTGCCCATTTCAACAACAGCATCCCTTACTCTAATATTCCAATAAAGCTCATCACTCATTGAAGAATCCATAGGTGAGGCCTTATGCAAATCAACTAAAGATCCAGCTGTTCCAGAACCTTCAATGCCCTGTGAGTCAGCATGACCAGCCATCACCAAAATTGGAATTAAAAAAGTTACTTTATTCTCACCTTTCCATTCACTATATAATTCGACTTTATCTCCTAAGATGGTATCAATATCTGTCAGTTCGTTTGCATAGGTATATAAAGCTCCGCAAAAAATACTACTAAAAAAAATTAAAAATATAGGTCGAATAGAATTAATTCCTGCAGCTATTTTACCGCTATTCATCTTTAAATTGGTGAAGACAATAAAGAACCATCACTAGCCAATTTAAGACTCTTTGCTAGCTCTAATTCAATTGCTATCAATTCATCACGATGTGCCCTTATTCTTAGAGTGCTTCCATCATTAACCTGAGAGTTTACTAAACGAAGTTCAAGCAATTCTTCTCGCCTAGCTCTTTTACTATATACAAAACCTGCAGCTGGACCTCCAATTAAAATTAATAGCAAAGGCCACCATTCAAGTCCTGGATAAATCTGTCTCAAGACTAACCCTAAAGAACCAGAACCAAGCCCACCTAGAAGTGTCAGGAAAATTGCTAACCCATTACTTGATGCAACGTTGCCAGAAAAGCGAAGCAATTGTTTTTCCGCATCACCACCCTCACAATGCCAACCCCTCTCTTCAAGCCATCTACTCAGGCCATTAAGAACTTCTAAAGGGGGTAATGGTGAATGCACTTCAACATCAGTAGTTCTGTCTTTGCTTGCAGCACGCAAAAAAAAGATCAAACCAATAGCCAACAATACTGTCAGCAAGAGTGTTGAGGCCAAACCTAGGGGCATTGCGAGCGTTTGATCAATAGATATATACCTTTTCTAAAGCTTTTCAAAGCAATTGCGAGTAAACAAGAATCTCTTAGCAGTATTTAGTTTTCTTTTAAAAACAACTAGCGTCTGTATTAAAGCATTAGCTCTCACACCCTGACATTTTCATATGGCCGATTTATTGCCAGATCCAAAGAAATTTAGCTTGTTTGATAAAGACCTCGATGCTGAATCTCTCAAACACTTCGGAAAAGCTCCATCCATAGCTGTTGATACAGAAGCAATGGGACTAATACATGGTCGTGACAGACTATGTTTAGTGCAAATTTGTGACCGAGAAGACCATGTTGCATGCATCAGAATTGCCATTGGACAATGTGATGCACCAAGACTAAAAAGCCTTATGGAAAACAAATTAGTTGAAAAAGTCTTTCATTATGCACGTTTCGATATCGCTGCTCTAGCAAGCAACCTAAATATTTCTGTCAATCCAGTCTTCTGTACAAAGGTAGCAAGCAAACTAGCCAGGACCTATACCCCTAGGCATGGACTAAAGGACTTGATAATGGAATTAGTTGGAGTTGAGCTAGACAAAAAATCTCAAAGTAGTGACTGGGGAAGAGTAGAAGAGTTAACTACAAGTCAACTTTCCTATGCAGCAAATGATGTGCGATATTTATTGGAAGCCAAAAATAAACTAGAAATTATGCTTAAAAGAGAAGGAAGATTTGATCTTGCAAAGAAATCATTTAATTGTATATCTACATTAGCAGAACTAGATAGATATAAATTTCATCAAATTTTTGAACATTAAAATCTAATCTTCAACCATAAAGTTTTCCTCTTCAGAAAGAGCCTTCAAAAGTTCATCTAATTGTGAAGTAGTTGTCATTTCTCCTTTTTTACTCTTAGAAGATGCTTCAGAAAGCAACTCTCTGGCAATTTCCTTTTTTGTAGCGAGATCTTTTCGGCCTGACTTCATAGCTGCCAACTCTACTTTCTTTCTTGCAGAAGAAAGGCTAATACTGAGGTAACTAGCAAGCTCTGCGCAGATCTTTAAGTAGTCGTGGTCTTCAATAGGTGGCATTTTTATAACGCTATCAGGACTTAGTATCCTTCTTCATTGATCCTTACGGAAAAATATGTTGCTAATTGCCCAATAAAGAGTCGGAAACGAGCTTTGCCAGGCGCCTACTCCCCCCGCTTACGCCCATTCGTCTAAGGCCAATTGCTCCTAGATGCCCTCGAAAAAGTTCATCGTTTAGCAAAGATGCAACTCGGTCAGACAAAATCTCCTTACTAGAACATGGGATTACTGATCCTCCTAAGAGCCGACTTTGTCTTAAGGCAAAACTTCTCTTAAATTGAGGACCTGCTCCTGGTAAAGAAACGGCTGGTATACCTAAACCTACCAACTGCTCAGTTGCAGTTCCTGCATTTGCTAATCCCACCTCTGTCCAATTAGCCCAAAACGAAAACTTCCCTGGCCCTATAAATACATAAGCAGTTCCTTTTTTCCAACAAGCATGTGCATCAATTTCTTTAAGTAAAGCAGTACAAAAATATTTTTTAAACCCCAAACTATTTAGCAAGTTCTCTACATCTCCAACACTTGGCTCAGAACCAATAGCCAATAATATTGCGACACGATCATTTATAGGTAACAGAAGAGCTGCTTCTAAAAGACATTTCAAATTTCTAATAGCTTCTGGCATGCGACTTCCACATAACAATAGGATCCTTCGATAATCATCAAGGATTGATGGATATGAATCATGCTTTAAACCATCCATCATGGGATTGCCAGAGAATTTTGCTTTTAGCCCTAGCCTCTGCAAACCACGAGCTGTGATTTGATCTCGAACAGCAATTAACTTGCATCTTCTCGCCCTCATTAAAGCAACTTCCCAGGGATCCCATTCAGTTCCTTTCCAACAGTGGTATAGATCACTTAATGACGAGCCAGGTCCACTTCGCCAGGTGTAATCACTCTTAGGAGTTCCAATAAAGCCAAAGCTACCTCTACTGCTCCATGCAAAAAACAATGGAAGCAAATCACCAATAGCAAGAATTACTCGACCATTCTGAGCAGCAAGGCGAACTAAAGCCCATTGACGCCAACTCTGGCTTATCAAACCTGCTGAGATATCAGAAACAAACCCTCGAAAACTTTGATTACTGAATCCACCGCTTGGCAAACGATTGGAAGGCCCTCTCTTAATCAGCCACCCCTGCGAAATGGCATTAGTAAAAACTTTGCCCTCTCCAACAAGAGGTAAAACCTCTAAAATTAAATTCGGAGAAATTTGATGTAATTCCTCCAAAACCCTTAGTGCAATTAGATCTTCGCCATGACCATTAGTTAGAACGAGTAAAGCAGTAGCGACTTGGCTGATACGATCCGCATGAGGGAGTTTCATATCTCGTACGGCGGCATGGCCAAGTGGTAAGGCAGAGGATTGCAAATCCTTTATCCCCAGTTCGAATCTGGGTGCCGCCTTCTTACTAAAACCGAATACCCCAGTCAGAAAATTCTTTATTAGCGTTCTCTTTCGAATCAAAAGCGAAGAGCAGATGAAATTGATTGATCCCTTTTGGGCATCTTAATTTCATTCTCCCTAATCGCCTTACAAGTTGCCATAAACGACTAGTGAAGTCCAAAGCAGCACTCGATCTTTCAAGATGCCTTCTTTTGACACTGAGGGATTCGAAGGAAGCTCCTTGCTAATTCAATCTCTTATGAATTTAAAAAGAAATAACAATGAGGCAATTAATTGGACAGGAAAAAGCGAATGCTCCTAATTACCCAATAAAACCGTATCTCAAAACGCAACACAAATAGCAAGAGCGTTCCAAAAAGTCTTTTTAAAAACGTTTCGAAAAATCATTATACTGATCCAATAAAGAAAAACTAAATCATTTTAATTAAAGGATTTAAAGGGATACAAGTGTTCCATTAAGGTGTTTTATTTGATATATTTAAAATACAGCTAAGCGTACATGTTTAAAGAACACAAATGAACAAATTTCAAAAGTACCAGTTCGAAAGGCCTTCATTCATGAATAAACCCAACTACAAATCAATTGGTTATGCATTGCTAGGCCAGCGTGTCCAAGAAAGAGATACTCAGGTTGCCGATCTCAAAGAGGAAGGATGCTGCCTGGTCTTCCAAGAAAGAATTAGCCCAATAATCAAAAACAAGGAGAGGCCTGTATTAGTGTCTGCACTAGAAGAACTAAATGCAGGAGATGAGTTAGTTATCTCGAAAATAAGCTATTTAGGAAGAAGTTATTTCGAAGTGATCAATCGCATCAAGGACCTTCAACAGAAAGGTATCCATATAAGGACGTTAGATGGAGGAATCAAAACCAGAGATTTGGGAGAATTCGCTCCCTTTATCATTGGGATTCTGTCTGGGCTGGCAAGCGTTGAACAAACATTGACTCGTGAAAAAAAACTTGAAAGGATTCAACACCGACTGGAAACAGGAAAATCTATTGGAGGTAGGCCTAAGACAAATAAGGCTAAAGAGAGTTTAGTCTTACGTTTACGGGATGAAGGTTACTCCTACAGATCCATAAGAGAGCAAACGGGCCTTGCTCTATCAACAATTAGAAGAATCATTGTAGAGAAAGAGACACTTATAATGTCTACTTAATTAAAAAGAGAAGTTCAAATAAGTAAAATAAAGACTCTGTCGTGAGTAATTAAAAGCTCTCAAAAAATATCTACCAAATAAGAATGATGGAAACCAAATATTATACATTTTATGGATTATATTTATTGTCAATATTCAATCATTAAATTAGACACTTTTAGTAGATAGTTTAATGATTGAATACAAGTTTAAAAATCCAATAAACAAGCAAAAGCAGGATTAACCAATGTATAAGCCATCTGATTATCCAAAAGGTCACTAAAAGAAGTAAAAGAGAAAGGGCCTCGCATAAAAAGGTTTTTTGAATCATTAATCATCTATTCCAAGCATAGAAGTAGAAGCAAGGTCAACACTAGCTATCTGAATAATACCTATCAAATGTTCCAATAGTATTAGGGGGGGGGAAGCATAAGTTCCCCCCTCAGGCCCAGCACTGATTTTTTATATACGGCATGCATGGGCTCCTATGTAATGTCTAATCAAAAGTCATGAGAATGTCATTAAGCAAAATCCACTATTCTAAAATCTTTAAAAACTCACTTGAATATACAAAAATAGTAAATTCAAAGACAACCTTCAGGCTGAATAGTGATAACTACTTAGGCTCCAGTGGTAATACAATGGCACCTAGGTCTAAGCTTAGCAAGTGTATTTTTCAAGAGTGAATAAAATAGCTCCTTAATCAAACAACTGATCTTTATATTTAGTACTATCTATATGAAATCACTCCTTAGTCTCTACGTAAAAAGGATTAGGAATCTTAAAATTCTTAGAGTTATGTTGAATTAATTCATTCTCATCAATCCAATTAGCAGTCATTCTCAATACATTCGCGGCGAATGAGCGAAGCTCTGGCGAGGACCAAGTAAATACTATGAGTATTGCGAGTAAAAGGGTTTTAATCAATTGAATATTAACCTCTCTACTAGAAATGCAACTAATAATCCTCTAAAAAAGGATATCCAGATCATTCCATAGCTGGAAACACCTAACTTCTTTTTTTCTCTCTCTATAGACTTTTTATGTAAATCTATAAGGCCCTTAAAACCAAATGAAAAACTTGATTTAAAATTACTTTCTCGTTTCAATGGAATAGGAACTCTTACATAACGAGCTCTCTGTTCATTTGGGAAATTCATAAAGCTGCTAACCATTAATTAAATGATCGTTCAGAAAATTTTGATTGCAAGGTCTCTTAAGACTCACACAACAAATTCGTTCGCGCAATTCTTGGTCATGTCTGTATGAAATCGAGATTCTAAAGCTGCGAAAAGCGTATAGCTTCAAAAAATTATAGAAACTTGCAATATTCAAGTCCAATCCTGACTAAGAAGGCCGATGAACGGAGCTCCAGGATTCAAAACCTTAGGAGGTCTCTTTGACAAATTATTCCAAATCCATCTCAGCAAGAAAAGCTTCCTACAAGCCTGTCAAGCAGCACAACTAGATGCACTCCTCAGTTTCGAAGGGCATTAAGGAACTAAATACTGAACTTAAAGAACTATCTAATCTGGATTTTATAGAAGCAATGATGATCAGAGTTCAGGCATAAGAT
>QCKF01000002.1 GCA_003215545.1 Prochlorococcus sp. AG-409-L14
ATTTCATGAATACAGGCCAATGATGGGAGAATTTGAGGCAAGGCGAAATGGAGTTTTGATTGCTTTTGAAGAAGGTGTTGCGACCTTTTATGCGCTTAAAAATGCTGAAGACAGAGGACAGTATTTCATTTCACCTGGTACAAAAGTCTATAAAGGAATGATTATTGGAGAGAACAATCGACCGCAAGATTTAGAGATCAATATTTGCAAGACAAAACAGCTTACGAATATGCGCTCTTCTGGAGCAGAAGAGCTTGATACTCTTCAATCGCCAATAGAGATTACCCTTGAGAGAGCTCTTGAATATATTGGGCCTGGAGAGATGCTTGAAGTGACACCCGAATCTATTCGCTTGAGAAAAATTTCATCAAGGAAAGTATTAAAACGATGATGAAAAAAACTACAGATGCTTCAACATCTCTAATTGAAGATCCAAGATTTAAAAAGGCATTACTTTTATTTAACTCAAAGGATTGGTATCCAGCTCACGATGTATTTGAAGAACTATGGCATGAAACAAGTGGTCCAGAAAGAATTACAATACAAGGCGTCTTGCAAATAGCTGTAGCACAACTTCATTTGGAAAGAGGTAATAGAAATGGTGCAACAGTTTTATATGGGGAAGGTTTGGGCCGCTTGAAACGTTCTGGTGAATACGATTTAGGACTAGATCTAGTTGAATTTTGTAATTCTCTTGAAAAGCGCTTGCATCAACTTCAAGGTAACGAAGATCCTGATGTTTTTGCTATGCCTTGCCTTTTTATAAGGTTTTAATAGTTATGAGTTTGGCACTTAACGATGTAATTTTCAGTGTAGGAGGCTGTTTACTTGTAAAAGGAGTTTCTTTAGAAGTAAACCCTGGAGAAGTTGTAGGTCTTTTAGGCCCCAATGGGGCAGGCAAAACAACTACTTTTAATTTGCTTATTGGATTATTAAAAGCTGATTTAGGTAAAACACTTCTTGATAGTGTAAATGTATCTAGATTACCTATGCCTATGAGAGCAAGATTGGGCATTGGTTATCTTTCACAAGAACCAAGTATTTTTCGCCATTTAACTGTAAATCAAAATCTCGAAATAGCATTGGCACAGAATAAATTTTCCGCTGCATATTCTAGACTTAGACGTGAAGTTTTAATTGATGATTTCAAGCTAGGGTCTTTTCTTGATAGGTTTGGTTATCAACTTTCTGGAGGAGAAAGACGTCGTTGTGAGATTGCAAGGGCTTTGGCAATAGGCACTCAAGGACCAAGTTATTTCCTCCTAGATGAGCCATTCGCAGGTATAGATCCAAAGGCTGTAGCGGACCTTCAGGAATTAATTCATCAGCTTAAAAAACGTGGAATGGGTATTTTGATCACTGATCACAATGTAAGAGAGACACTAGCTATTACAGACAGATCGTATATTTTAAATGAAGGTAAGATCCTTGCTTCAGGATCTTGTGAAGAAGTAGCTAATGATCCTTTAGTTAAGCGTTATTACTTGGGAGAGGCATTTCGGCTGTGAAAATTAGTTTCTCCCATATTAAGAATATTCTTTTATTCACTTTTTCTAGTTCTTCCTCTTGGCTAAGGGGTAAGTGGCATCAGTTGTCATTGCTTGATAGGTGGCTTTTGGGTGAACTTTTCTCTCCACTCTTATTTGCAATTGCTGCGTTCACAGTTGTTTCTCTCTCAGTAGGTGTGATGTTTGAGCTGGTTCGAAAGGTAGTCGAATCAGGTCTCCCAATAGATGTTGCTTTTCAAGTGCTTTTGTTGCGCTTGCCAGGCTTCCTTGTTATTTCTTTCCCAATGGCAATGTTAATGGCTAGTTTGCTTGCATATAGCAGATTGACAGCAAATAGTGAACTAAAGGCACTTAGAAGTTTGGGGGTTACAACAAAAAGAATTATTGCCCCAGCATTAGCCCTTTCGATGTTTATGTCAATTCTTACATTTGTTTTTAACGATGTGATAGTTCCAAGAGCAAATATGGCATCTGAAGTAACACTTAAGACTGCTCTTGGTAGAGCTATTTCAACAGAAAAAGGAGAAGATATTATTTATTCAAAGTTTGGAAAGATTGCTGGATCGGAATTAGGAGAAGCACGTAAAGGTTTGTCTCAGTTGTTTTATGCTAAGGAGTTTAGGAAAAGTAGAATGCAAGATGTTACTGTCTTAGATTTTTCTAGAGTTGGATATACACAAATGCTTGTAGCTAAATCTGCTTCTTGGAATCAAAAAGAGGCTAAGTGGGATTTTTTAGATGGAAGAATTTTAACTTTATTCCCAAATGGAAGCACAACTACAGCGAAATTTGATCGTTATCTTTATCCATTAGGGACTGGTCCTTCGAAAATAGCTAAACTTCCTAAGAGTTCGAATGATATGACAATTGCCCAAGCTATAAGAGCTCAGAAATTATACTCTCAGTCTGGAAATGTTAAAGAGTCAAGACGAATGAAGGTAAGGATTCAAGAGAAGTTTACTCTCCCATTTGCCTGTTTGGTTTTTGGTTTAATTGGCAGCAGCCTAGGTGCCAAACAAAATTCAACTACAAGCAAAAGTCAAGGTTTTGGAATTAGTGTAGTTTTAATCCTTGCTTATTATGTTCTTAGCTTTAGTTTTAGCTCTCTAGGCGTCAAAGGAACATTGTCACCTATTTTTGCAGCATGGTCTCCAGTTTTTATTTCATTATTGGCAGGAGGATTTCTACTTGTAGAGGCTGAGCGTTGACTAATTATTATTTAAACAGGATTTTTCAATCAATGTATTTCTCATTTCTAAAGTCTTGACTGATTTGTTAACAGCTATAAGCGATCCTGTTTTGGCTTTAGGCCTTAGTGCATTTGGTATGTTGCTTTTTTGTGTGCCAATAACCTTTTGGGCTTTAGCAAGCAATAGCAGATCTTCTTTAGTGACCTTGGTTGTGGCTTTGTCAAACTTTGTTCTCACTACTCAGTTGGTTTTGAGATGGTGGCAATCAGGCCATTTTCCCGTTAGTAATTTGTATGAATCTCTTTGTTTCTTATGCTGGGCCTGCACGCTTACACAACTGGTAGTTGAACGTTCTTGGCCTTCTCCTTTGGTGGCAGCAGCGACTACACCGATAGCGTTGATATCTGTAGCTTTTGCAAGTTTTGCTTTACCTGAGCAGCTTCGTGCTGCATCGCCTTTAGTGCCAGCTTTAAGGTCTAGTTGGTTAGTGATGCATGTAAGTGTAATTATGTGTAGCTATGCAGCTTTGCTTGTCGGTTCATTATTGTCTCTCGCAGTTCTACTTACTGATCGAAAACAAATAATTGAGATTAGAAGTGACTCGCTTGGAACTGGCGGCTATCGACCAGCTAATACTTCCAGGCTCCAACCTTCTGAGTCAGCTACTCTCAGTTTAAAATCTATAAAACTTTCTAATATTGAGCAGCTTGATAACTTTAGTTATAGGACAATTACGGTTGGTTTCTTGTTACTTACTTTAGGATTAATAAGTGGCTCTGTATGGGCTAACGAGGCCTGGGGAAGTTGGTGGAGTTGGGACCCTAAAGAGACCTGGGCATTGATTTGTTGGTTGATCTATGCAGCGTACCTTCACACTAGATTAAGTCGAGGCTGGCAAGGAAGGAAGCCAGCATTTGTTGCTTTGGGGGGACTTGTAGTTATAATTGTTTGTTATATAGGTGTTAATTTGTTAGGAATAGGATTGCATAGTTATGGATGGTTCTTTTAGTTTAAAGTAAGTAGTTAAAATTAAACCAAGTACATTTTTTTGAGTAACATTTAGATTTATTGTTTTTGTAAAATCTTCCCAGCCTGTGCATCCTTGGCTACTTCTCTAAGAGCGTCACAACCTTCTTTAAGTGTTGGATAGGCAAACATCCCACTCCCTGCAATGAAACAATTAGCGCCAGCTGCACAACATTGGGAAAGGGTCCAATCTGCTTTTATTCCTCCATCAACTTCTATGTCAATGTCATAACCTTTATTTAAAATTATCTTTCTTAATTCAGAGATTTTATCGAGCATAGTAGGTATGTAAGCTTGTCCTCCAAATCCTGGATTAACTGTCATTACAAGTACATGATCAACCATATCTAAAACGTTCTTGACCATTTCCGTTGGAGTGTGAGGATTCATTGCAACGGAAGGCGACCCTCCTAATTGACGGATTTTGCCAAGAGTTCTATGTAGATTTACATTTGCTTCTACATGAGCAATTACTACTCCAGGTTCCCCATTAGGGCCCTTAGTGGCTTGCACATAATTTTCAAGCATGGTCTCGCAGTTGTATTGACTGACCATTAATTGAGTTTCAAAGGGGACGTTGCAATATTTCCTGCAAGCTGAGATCAATTCAGGCCCAAAAGTGAGGTTTGGGACAAAATTGCCATCCATTACATCGAATTGGATCCTATCCACACCTGCGGCTTCTAAATCTCTAACGCATTGACCCATGTTTGCCCAATCAGCTGGGAGAACAGAAGGAATGATTTGGATAGGACGGTGTTCCATAGATCCAGAAGAAGGATTTGACTGGCTCATTGGTAAAGCTGGTTTGGTAAAGATTCTATAAATCCACGAGAAACTAGGTCCCTGATCCTTGCACTGATACAGTTATCGCGCTTTAGAGCCGAGACGTTTGTGACTTGTGGAACTTTTAATTGAAAAATGAGACTACTCTCTTTTTTCTTAAAGTTTTACCTCTTCTCGACTCTTTAACTTCATAACACCATTTAAACCAACCCCCCTCTTACTAGTGGATCGCACTCTTATTCAGGAAATTCTCGAGGTTGTAGAACAAGCAGCTATTGCTTCTGCTCAGCTCACTGGTCTAGGAAAGAAAGATGAAGCTGATGCGGCAGCTGTAGAGGCTATGCGAAAGCGCATGGGGCAAATACAAATGCAAGGTCGGATCGTTATAGGCGAGGGTGAGCGAGATGAGGCCCCAATGCTTTACATCGGGGAAGAAGTTGGAAGTGGTGTGGGACCTGGTGTTGACTTTGCAGTGGACCCTTGTGAAGGAACAAATCTTTGCGCCAATAGTCAACGAGGCTCAATGGCTGTTTTGGCAGCTTCAGATCGAGGAGGTTTGTTTAATGCACCAGACTTTTATATGAAGAAGTTGGCTGCACCTCCCTCTGCAAAAGGAAAAGTAGACATTCGCAACACAGCAACACAAAATATAAAAGTACTCAGTGATTGCCTTGGTTTAGCAATCGATGAACTTACAATTGTTGTAATGGATAGAGCTAGACATAAGGATTTAATTACAGAAATTCGTTCTACAGGTGCAAGAGTTCAACCGATATCTGATGGAGATGTTCAGGCGGCTATAGCCTGCGGTTTCTCTGGAACAGGTACCCACTGTTTAATGGGGATTGGAGCAGCACCAGAAGGTGTTATCTCTGCAGCTGCAATGCGTGCCCTTGGAGGGCATTTTCAGGGACAACTTGTTTATGATCCTGCAATTGCTCAAACAAGTGAGTGGGCTGATTACACAAAAGAAGGAAATATTTCAAGGTTAAACGAAATGGGTATTACTGAAGTTGATAAAATTTATGAAGCTGAAGAATTAGCCTCAGGGGAAAATGTTGTTTTTGCAGGTAGTGGAATAACTGATGGCCTGCTTTTTCATGGTGTCAAGTTTGAAACTGACTGCACTCGTACAAGTAGCCTTGTTATAAGTACATTAGATAACACAGCTCGTTTTACTAACACAGTTCATATCAAAGATGGTGCGAAAAGCATCTCTTTGAATTGAATAATTTACGATTAAATAACAGGGAATCTTTTTATGCACATTGCCGTAGTCGGTCTTAGTCATCGCACGGCGCCTGTGGAAACCCGTGAGAAATTAAGCATTTCAGAGCAAAATATGCAGGAATCCCTTAAGAATCTTAGGGGACTTGAGCAGGTATTAGAAGTATCTATTCTAAGTACATGTAATCGTTTAGAAATATATACTTTGGTAAAAGATCCAGAGATGGGAGTTGGAGAAATTAAACAATTTTTATCTGATTATTCAGAAATACCTAAGACAGATCTTTATCCTCATCTTTTTATCTTTAATCAAGAAGAGGCTGTTGCTCATTTGATGAAGGTTGCTGCTGGATTAGATAGTTTGGTCCTTGGTGAAGGGCAAATTCTTTCCCAAGTTAAAAAGATGGTGCGGCTTGGACAAGAAAATCAATCTATGGGTCCAATACTTAATAGACTTTTGACTCAAGCTGTTAGTACAGGTAAACGCGTACGCAGTGAAACAAACATTGGAACTGGTGCTGTATCAATTAGCTCTGCTGCAGTAGAACTTGCGCAATTAAAGCTAGGGCAATCACTAGGTAAAGATCAACTAATGACATTGGAAACTGAAAAAGTTGTAGTTATCGGTGCTGGAAGGATGAGTCGATTGCTTTTGCAACACTTACAGGCAAAAGGCTGTACTAAATTGACGCTTGTAAATCGTACTGAGAAGCGTGCAGTTTCTCTTGCATCTGATTTCCCTGGACTTTCGATTAAGTGCAGCCTCTTAGACAAATTGGATGATTGCCTTGCAACCAATTCACTTGTTTTTACAAGTACTGCATCTGAAGACCCGATTATTGATGGGCCTAGACTTTCAAAGTTAGAAAGATCATCACCTCTTCGAATTATCGATATTGGTGTCCCAAGGAATATTTCTGCTGATGTTAAGGATGTTCCTGGTGTCGAGTCGCATGATGTTGATGATCTGCAAGAAGTCGTTTCGCGAAATCAAGAAGCACGCAATCAGGTTGCAAGAGAAGCAGAATCACTTCTCAAGGAAGAAGGACGCCTATTTCTTGAATGGTGGGACAGCCTTGAGGCTGTTCCAACTATCAATCTCTTAAGAGCTTCACTTGAGTCAATACGTAGTGAAGAGCTTCAAAAGGCATTAAGCAGAATGGGACCTGATTTTTCCGCAAGAGAGCGAAAAGTTGTGGAAGCTTTGAGCAAAGGCATTATTAATAAAATTCTTCATACACCAGTCACTCAATTAAGAGCTCCACAAGAACGACAAAACCGACAACAAGCCTTAAGAGTGGTTGAACTACTTTTTGATTTGGGGGAGTCAGGCAATGAATAGCGACATCGCAAACGATGTGAATCTCGGCTTAAGACTCAAGAGTCTTAACAGATCTTCGCCTATTGCCTCCTTTATTGCACCACTTTCAAGTAGGTTTGCAGCGCAAAGGAAATCCTTGAGGTATGCATGAAGAGGGTTCTGGCCATAATTCTTGGGGGAGGTGCAGGAACACGTCTTTACCCTCTTACAAAGATGAGGGCAAAGCCTGCAGTTCCACTAGCAGGTAAGTATCGATTAATTGATATCCCAATAAGTAACTGTATAAATTCAAATATCAATAAAATGTATGTTTTAACTCAGTTCAATAGTGCATCTCTTAATCGACATCTTACCCAGAGTTACAATTTAAGTGCCCCTTTCGGTCAGGGCTTTGTTGAAGTTCTTGCAGCCCAGCAAACTCCCGAAAGTCCTTCTTGGTTTGAAGGCACGGCAGATGCTGTACGAAAATATCAATGGCTTTTTCAAGAATGGGATGTTGATGAGTACTTAATACTTTCAGGGGACCAACTTTATAGAATGGATTACAGTCTTTTTGTTGATCACCATCGAGCTTCAGGGGCGGATCTAACAGTTGCAGCGCTTCCAGTAGACGCAGAACAGGCTCAATCATTTGGGCTTATGAGGACAGATGAGAATGGAAATATAAAAGAGTTTCGTGAGAAGCCAAAAGGTGACTCTCTTAAGGCTATGGCTGTTGATACATCTCGTTTTGGTTTGACAAAAGATTCTGCAGAAAAAAATCCATACCTCGCTTCTATGGGTATTTATGTATTTAGTAGAGCTACATTATTTGATTTGTTAAATAAGAATCCTTCGCATAAGGATTTCGGGAAAGAAGTAATTCCTGAGTCTCTAAAGAGAGGAGATACTTTGAAAAGTTATGTATTTAATGATTACTGGGAAGATATTGGAACTATTGGTGCATTTTATGAAGCTAATTTAGCTTTAACCAAGCAACCTACTCCTCCTTTTAGCTTCTATGATGAGAAGTTCCCAATTTATACACGTCCGCGCTACCTTCCACCAACAAAGTTAGTTGATGCACAGATAACAGATTCAATTATTGGAGAAGGCTCAATTTTAAAGTCATGCAGTATCCACCATTGTGTCCTGGGAGTGCGAAGCAGAGTTGAGAGTGACGTTGTCTTGCAAGATTCACTAGTAATGGGTTCTGACTTTTTCGAATCATCCGAGGAAAGAATAGCTTTGCGACAAGGAGGTGGGATCCCATTGGGGGTTGGACAAGGAACTACCGTTAAGAGGGCAATACTTGATAAGAATGCTCGAGTTGGAAATAACGTAACTATTATCAATAAGGACAGAGTTGAAGAATCTGATCGTGCCGATGAAGGCTTTTATATAAGGAATGGAATTGTCGTTGTTGTGAAAAATGCAACTATCTCAGATGGAACTGTTATTTGATTGAGGTTTATTTTTCATCTTTTTCTTCATTGGCTTGTCTCTGCTTTCTCATTTCGGGATGGTTCAACCCTGACAAAAGCCTATAAATATCAGCAGATTATCTAGTTAATAGTCACACTGGCTCCAGTAGAGACTTTTTATTGGTCATGTCCAAGGCACATTTTGGGTTAATAGGTCTTGGAGTGATGGGAGAGAACCTCGTCTTAAATGCAGAACGGAATGGGTTTTCAAGTGTGGTCTATAACCGCACCTTTTCTAAAACACAGAGTTTTCTTGAAGGAAGAGGTTTTGGCAAGGCTATCTCTGGAGCAAGTGATTTAAAGGATTTTGTTGACAAGCTTGAGCGGCCAAGAAGGATTCTGATGATGGTGAAGGCAGGTTCTGCAACAGATGCTGTTATTGATCAGATATCGCCTTATTTAGAGGAAGGAGATTTATTAATAGATGGAGGTAATTCTGAATTTAGAGATACAGAAAGGCGGGTTGAGAAATTAGAGAGTAAGAGTTTTGGTTATATAGGTATGGGAGTCTCAGGAGGGGCAAAAGGTGCTTTGGAAGGACCTAGCATGATGCCTGGAGGTACAAAAGCCTCTTATGACGCAATAGAAAGTCTGGTCAACAAGATGGCCGCCAAGGTAGAAGATGGTCCATGTGTTGCCTATATAGGACCAGGAGGTTCAGGCCATTTTGTTAAAACTGTCCATAATGGCATCGAATATGGCATTGAACAAATCTTGGCTGAAGCCTATGACTTAATGAAGAGAGTAGCGGGCATGAACTGTAATGAGATAGCTGATGTATTTGCGTATTGGAATACCACTGAAGAGTTATCTTCTTACCTGGTAGAAATAACTGAAATTTGTTTAAGAACTAAGGACTCAGATGATGGTGAAGATATTGTTGAAAAGATTATGGATAGGGCTGGCCAGAAAGGCACAGGTTTGTGGACAGTTAAGAGTGCCTTGGAATTAGGGGCTTCAGTACCAACTATTTATGCATCATTAAATGCAAGGGTAATGAGTTCAATGAAGGATCAGAGGAAATACGCTGAATCTATTTTAAATAGATCAAAAATTAGTGATATAAAAATCGATAATCATTCCGAGGGAATATCTTTGATAATGGATGCCGTGGTTTTATCGTCAATTGCTAGTTATGCACAAGGAATGGAACTTCTCCGTTTGGCTTCACGAGAATATAACTATGATTTAAATATGCCATCTATAGCTCAAATATGGAAAGGTGGTTGCATTATTAGGTCTAAATTGCTAAATCGAATTCAGGATGCATTTTCTACAAACCCTGAATTACCAAATTTACTTATAGATAAATGGTTCGCAAAACAGGTTGAGGATCGTTTGCCTGGACTTGCAAAGGTTGTTGCTATCTCTGCAGAGGCTGGTATACCAGTTCCTTGTTTCAGTAGTACGCTTGATTATATAAATAGTTATAAAACTGCTAGGTTGCCGCAAAATTTAGTGCAGGCAATGAGGGATTGCTTTGGATCTCATACTTATGAAAGAATAGATAAAGACGGTTCATTTCATACAGAATGGATGGAATAGGAAAATATGACTATCTACAAAGTTGAGGTCGCCAAAGACAGGAATGATCTTGCAAAACTTGCTAATAGCTTTGTTTCTGCATATCTTAGTCAATGCTTAGATCAAAGAGATCGTATCCAAATTGCCTTGGCTGGAGGATCAACTCCTTCTGATACATATAAACGACTTGGAAAGGAATTATTGCCTTGGGAAAGAATAGACGTCTTTCTTGGTGATGAGCGGTGCGTTGATCTTGATGATCAAAATAGTAATTCTCTTATGATTAATAAGACACTTTTAGATTGTGGTCCTGCTTCTAAGGCCCGTTTCTATCCAATTCCAACGAAAGAAGATGGTGATCCAAATAAAATGGCAGCAGCTTTTGCAGATTTATTGAGAAATTTCTGCAAAGGTAATCCACCTATATTTGATTTAATACTTCTCGGTCTTGGTGATGATGGACATACTGCTTCCTTATTTCCATCCACAGAGGTTTTGTCAATTAAAGACCAATGGACATACGTTAGTGAAGGAAAAGGTTTGAACAGGATTACACTTACATCTCCTGTTCTTAGTGCTGCAAGAAAGGTTGTTTTTCTAGTAAGTGGCAAATCAAAAAGGATTGCACTGGAAAGATTGTTGGACCCTTCAGAATCTTCAAATAGAACCCCTGCAAAGCTAGTTAGGCCGAACTCTGAGGTATTAGTACTGGCTGATAAAGATTCAGCTTACTAAAATTACGCTATTTATATTCCTCTTATAGAGTTTGATTTTTCTAATAGGAAAGAATCAAAATGAAATCATCAAAAAAAGACTTAATTGCATCATCTAAGGAATTTTCGGAATGGACAGTAATTAATGACACGATTATGGGCGGATCTAGTCAAGCAAGCTGTAGCTCTTCAAGGGAGGGCCTTTCACTGAAAGGCTTGCTAGTTGAGCAAGGGGGAGGATTCGTTAGTTGTCGCTCGCCTGTCTTCTCGCCAGTTATTGATCTTTCAAGATATAGAGGATTGGAATTAGAGCTCTCAGGAGAAGGAAGAGCTTTTAAGTTTGCTATTGCAACTAGAAAAAAGATTATGGGAGTGGATAACCCACTTAACTCAAGTCTTAGATGGGTAATAACACTACCAACAACTACAAAAGGTATGACAACTATTTTTTTTGATTTTGATAGTTTAAAACCTACAATCAGGGCTAAGCCGGTTATATTACCAGTTAGATTTGACTCGGCTTTGATTAGCCAATTTCAGTTATTGCATTCTAAGTTTGGTGATTCTGGAGACCTCAACCCTGGCTTCAAGCCTGGCCAAATAAACTTCACTCTTCATTCAATTAGTGCAGTTTCCTGATTTTGATAAAGAGTCAATATCTCTTATTGCGGCTGCGGCTGAAGCTTGTATCAAGCCATGGAAATTCTCAGTTGTTTTAGATGGAAATAAACTTTTAAGTGCCCCACCCCTGCCTAATCTAGTTGAATCTTTTGATATCAATCTATTGCTTGAATGTAGAGATTCTCATGGAATAAGGCATGTGGAAAAGGACCTTGAACTTGAGATTTATAGGAGTGGTAATGAATTAAATCTCACAATTTCTTGGCATAATATTTCTGATAATCCAATTCTCTGGCAGGGGCAACATGCAATTTGGATGAATCCGTCTACAGGGCAAAAGTGCCAGCCACCACATGAATCAATTCCTTACGAATCATTCGCAAGGAAAATAAGAGCTCTATTTTCTTAAAAATGCATTTTCTTTACAATTGATCTGTAACAGCGCCCTGGCTAGAGCTGCTTACTAAGCGAGAGTACTTTCCTAATATTCCTGACTTATACTTTGGCTTAGGTTTCTCCCACATAGATCTACGCTTTTCTAATTCGTTATCATTAATATTTAGCTGAATTAGTTTTTGATTGGCATCTACAGTAATGCTATCTCCTTCTTTTACTAGTGCGATATTGCCTCCCACGGCTGCCTCGGGTGCAACATGTCCAACTACTAACCCATAAGTTCCACCACTAAAACGACCATCAGTTATAAGAGCGACTTTGTCGCCAAGCCCTTGTCCAACTATTGCTGAAGTAGGTGCAAGCATTTCACGCATTCCAGGGCCACCAACTGGCCCTTCATATCTAATAACAACAACATCACCTTCTTTTATTTCTTTTCTCAAAATTGCTGATAGACAAGTTTCTTCACTTTCAAAAACTCTTGCTGGGCCTGTTAGGAAAGGATTCTTTATGCCACTTATTTTTGCAACACTACCTTCACTAGCGAGGTTGCCTTTAAGTATTGCTAGATGTCCTTTTTTATATATAGGATGTGATAAAGGTTTTATTACATCCTGATCAGGCATAGGTTCTGAAGGAACATCTTTTACTACTTCTTTAATAGTCTTGCCCTCAATAGTTAGGCAATCACCATGCAAAAGTCCTTTGTCAAGCAAGAGTTTCATTACCTGAGGAATTCCACCAGCTTTATGTAGATCTACAGTCACATATTTACCGCTAGGTTTTAAATCACAAATTACTGGTACTTTTTGGCGTATTCTTTCAAAGTCATCAATGCACAAATCGACGCCAGCTGTTTTTGCGATTGCTAGTAGGTGAAGTACTGCGTTGGTCGAACCACCAACTGCCATTACTACCGAGATTGCATTCTCAAAGGCTTCCTTGGTTAAAAGATCTAGTGGAAGAATGTTTTTTTTAATAGCATTTACAAGTACTTCAGCACTTCGTTCTGCGCTTTGTGCTTTCTCTTCATCTTCAGCTGCCATAGTTGAGCTATAAGGAAGACTTAGGCCCATTGTTTCTATTGCAGCAGACATTGTATTTGCAGTAAACATCCCTCCACAACTTCCTGCTCCTGGTATTGCATTTTTCTCTACAGCAACTAGTCGCTCCTGATCTATTTTTCCACTAGTTAATTGACCAACTGCCTCAAATGCACTTACTACAGTAAGGTCACAACCTTCTAATTTACCCGGTTTGATAGTGCCACCATAGATAAAGACTGAGGGTATGTTCATTCTTGCCATAGAAAGTAAAGCTCCAGGCATGTTTTTATCGCAGCCACCTATAGCAATTACTCCATCCATACTTTGTGCATTGCAGGCTGTTTCAATTGCATCTGCAATAACTTCCCTTGAAACTAATGAATATTTCATTCCTTCTGTGCCCATTGAGATTCCGTCACTAACAGTTATTGTTCCAAACATTTGAGGCATTGCGCCAGCTCTTTTTGCTGCAGCCTCTGATCGAAGTGCAAGATCGTTTAAGCCAATATTGCAAGGTGTAATTGTGCTATATCCGTTGGCAATACCAATGATTGGTTTATTGAAGTCTTCGTCGCCAAATCCAACAGCCCTTAACATGGCACGATTTGGAGAACGTTGAATACCCTGCGTTATTGAACTTGATCTAAGCATGATGATTTTTTTTGTTTAAATATCTAAGGATTTAAAGATCTACAAATGTCAGGATCTAGCTCCTAAATCTTCTAGTTGTTTTCGAACATCAGCTATAGCTGCATTCAATTGCTCTACTCTTTGCTCGAGCTGTTGATCACTATTGGTTTCATCCTTCTTTGGATAAACAGCATCTTGCGCTTCAGAGCCATCTTGCATTCTTGGTGCATATAGCATCGCTTTTTGTTTTCTAGTTCGTTGTCTTCTTTCTGCTTCTGAAAATAACCACCATGCAAGACCAGCTGCTCCTAAAACAGCACCACTGATCAATGATGAAAGACTTCCGCTTGAGGTTTCTCGATACTGACCCATTCTAGATAAATAGGGGAGTTGTCCTAATGGTAGTTCGCTGTACCTATTCTGGTATTTAGACGGAGGGTTGGATCTCCGATCCCAGGCTTGATTTGTTTGTTTTCAGTTAATTCTGGGTCAATGCAAGTTGTATATATATTGATGTCTGGGAAAATCTCTCCAAGCTTTGTGAGGCCAGGGCTAGAGGCTAGAGCAGTGATAATTCTGATTCGCTTGCTTTCGACTTTTTTTTCTTTTATCAAGGAAAGAACTTCTAATAGCTTATTACCACTAGCTATTTGATCAATGAAAATGATCAGACCTGTGTGATCCTCAATGCATTTTGGGACTCCTTGATAACAATATGAACAATTTGGCAACACCTCTCTGGCCCCATTTAAGAGTTCATAGCCACCTTGTCTTATTGGGATAGCCAATATGGCAACATTTGTTTCTATGACCATTCCTTCTACTACTGATTCATAAGTTTTCACTTCTTCTTTTCTATAGGGCAACCATTCTCTTAGTGCCTCATAGGTAAGCCATCTTCCTATCTCTTTTAATCCTGTGGCATAGAGTGGGGATGGAGTTGTGGCATTGCGAAGCATCGTTAACCAGTGAGCAATTAGTGGGTGTGGAGGTACCACTACCCTTAAAGTCATGGACATGATTTACGGACAGGCTTTTTTTGCCATAACGTGAATAGACAAATTACTGGCTAGTGGCCTTCTTGGGTAAACAATGTTTTCATCACTCTCTTTTTTGCATCGATTCTTTTCACTAGTTCTCTCTTGTCTTTTTTTACTTTTACTAGTCCTTCCAGCTGATGAGGTTTTGGCTAAGAGGCCTCCCGAGACTAGAAATCAAGAAGAAATTCAGATTTCGAATGATATGCATGGACAAGATTTGAGCGGTTATGAATTTATTAAAGTTGATTTAAGAGGTGTAGACCTGAGTGGATCAAATTTGCGAGGAGCTGTATTTAATAACAGTAAATTGCAAGGGGCTAATTTAAGAGGAGCAGACCTAAAGGATTTATTGGCATATTCAACTGACTTTGAAGAAGCAGACTTGAGAGACGCAATCTTTACTAATGCTTTGCTTATGGAAAGCAGCTTTAGTAATGCTCTTATTGAAGGAACTGACTTTAGTGATGCAATAGTTAATCGAATACAGCAAAGGAAACTCTGCTCTAGAGCTGAAGGAACTAATACATCCACAGGTATTGATACAGCTTATAGTCTTGGTTGTTGATTACTTGTGAATTAATTTAAATTATTTAATGACTAGAAGACTTCCTGTAACTGTCGTAACTGGCTTTCTAGGGGCTGGTAAAACAACACTTTTACGACATCTATTATCAAATGGATCACAACGCTTAGCTGTTATGGTCAATGAGTTTGGTGTCATTGGTTTAGATGGTGACTTGATACGAAGTTGTGGATTTTGTTCTGAAGAGGAGTTGGATGGCCGCATTGTTGAACTTAATAATGGTTGTTTATGTTGCACAGTTCAAGATGATTTCTTGCCAGGAATGGAAAAGTTGCTTTCCTTATCTAATGAATTGGATGGAATTATTGTAGAAACTAGTGGTTTGGCTTTACCTAGGCCACTATTACAAGCTATTGATTGGCCTGAGATTAGATCAAAAGTTTATTTAAATGGTGTTGTTACGCTGGCTGATGGAGAAGCTCTTTCTTTTGGTAATCCAGTTGGTGATTTATTAGCAATTAAAAAGCAGAGAGAAGATGATAAAAGTCTTGAACATCTTGACTCGATTGATGATCTATTTTGTAATCAATTGGAAGCTGCTGATTTGGTTCTTATAAGTAGAGCAGATTGTCTGACAAATAAGGAGATGGATTCAATTAAAGGAAAATTACAAGAAAAAGTTCGTTCAGGTACTCCTTTGTTACCTATTAGTTTTGGGAATATAGATCCCTCCTTAATACTTGAAATTAATCAATTTGATAACCCTTCTCATAAACAATCTAATGATTTAGAGAAAGATTCAACCAACCTAACTCATCTCCATAAGCACGATAACGATCATCATGATGATCATGATCATCAGCATGTTGAGATTCTTAGCGGGAGTATTCGTCTTGAGATGCCTATTGATAGAGCTTCGCTTGAGGCAATCTTGCCAGAACTAACAGCTCTTAATGAGGTTGTACGACTTAAAGGGCGTTGTTGGTTGCCTGGAAAACTACTTCCATTGCAAATTCAGATGGTAGGCCCCAGGATTAATACTTGGTTTGAGGAAACCGGCCAAACAGCATGGAGGCCTGAAACATCAGGTTTGGACCTTATTGTTCTTAGCTTTCGCCCTAATGCAGCTGAGTCAATGGAAAAAGCAATTGAGGCTATTTTGAGTCCCGAAGATAGATAATTAATTTTCAATGTGAATTGAAGCCTTTCTAGTTTCTAGAGCCACTTTCCCAAGCATGTTTTTGTTAAGGCTGACTTTTGTCATTTCTTGATTTGAAATATATGGCAATCATTTGTTGATAGATGACTGATTTTCTTTCTTTTTAAGGACTAACAATAAAAAATTCTGGAAGAATTAGCCTTTTTATGGGCTACTTGTCAACATTTGACGCAGAATGGTTGTGCTTTTGCAATTTTGAGGCATTTTTTAAGAAATTAAGAAGTTGCCTTTCTTAATTGCTCCTCTTTCCCAAAATGGATAGAGTCTCTGTGACTTCCTCTCTCTCTCAGGCCAAAATCAGTTTTCAAGCCAAGTCTCAACTTGGCAATTACAGGAAAATTATTACTTGCTCTCATTGTGGAGGCAATGGCTACATGAAAACTACACCTAATTGCTATCATACCTGCTTGAATTGTCTGGGAAGGGGTTTTACTTCATCTACTAGCTAATCCAAAGTATTTTGAAAAATAAAATTTGCTATTAGTATCTCAATTTTCACTTAAATTATAAATGATATTATAATTATTATTTACTCAAGTCAATTAATTCCTAAAGAGAAACGTGCCAAATTTTCAAGCCCGAGTATTAGTTAATCTGCGACCCTCTGTTCTAGATCCAGCTGGTGAGGCCGCCAGGTCTGCTGCAAATCGACTAGGGGTTAAAGGAATTTCAAAACTCAGGATTGGTAAGGCTATTGAGTTAGTTATTGAGGCACCAAATGAACAAGAGGCTCGAAAAAAGGTTGAGTTACTAAGTGACAGGCTCCTTGCTAACCCTGTCATTGAGGATTGGAACTTTGAAATTCAATCTATTAAATAATCTCTAACAAATGTTCTAAACATGTCAAATACTATTGGTGTTGTAGTTTTTCCTGGATCTAATTGTGATAGGGATGTTGCATGGGCTATAGAAGGTTGTCTTGGATTTAAGGCTCGATATTTATGGCATGAATCAACAGATTTAACTGGGTTAGAAGCTGTGATATTACCAGGTGGATTTAGCTACGGAGATTACCTTCGCTGTGGAGCAATTGCTCGCTTTGCGCCTGTATTAGAGTCTCTACTCAAATTTGTGAACGATGGAGGAAAAGTTTTAGGTATTTGTAATGGGTTTCAAGTTTTAACTGAACTTGGTTTATTGCCTGGTGCTTTAACACGTAATAGTGGCTTACATTTTATATGTGACTCTGTACCTTTAAGAGTTACAAGTGAACGGACTACTTGGCTTAAGGCTTATAAGATTGGTGAATTAATTGAATTACCTATAGCTCATGGAGAAGGTAGGTATCAATGCAGCCAAGAAACATTATTCAAACTTCAAGATGAAGACTCAATTGCTTTGAGGTATTGTGATAATCCCAATGGTTCAATTTATGATATTGCTGGTATTACAAACAAGCAGGGAAATGTTTTTGGATTAATGCCCCATCCAGAGAGAGCTATTGATCCGGTATTGGGAGGTTTAGATGGCAAGCTAATACTCAAATCTTTGTTAGGAGTATAGGATTTTGTATAAAAAAAGGGTGGTTTTTATACCACCCTTTTTTTTAACTTAGTCAGGCTTTTATAGCTGTCTTAGGATCTAATTGGCCTTTTGAATAAAGCCCAGCATAGTAATTGATACTTTGTTGTTTGATTTTGCTCGCTTGCCCAGCACACCAGAACTGTTGGTAACGATCTAAACAAACCTGCTTCATGTATTTACGTGCAGGCTTATTGAAGTGTCTAGGGTCAAAGTTTGTTGGATCTGCAACTGCAGCTTCTCTTACAGCTGCAGTAAAGGCTAGTCGATTGTCAGTATCAATATTGACTTTCCTAACCCCATTCCTGATACCTTCTTGAATTTCTTCAACAGGAACACCATATGTTTCTGGGATTGCTCCCCCATGCTTGTTGATCATGTCAAGCCATTCTTGTGGCACAGAGCTAGAGCCATGCATAACAAGATGAGTATTTGGTAGTGCTTTATGTATTTCTGCAATTCTGCTAATTGCAAGAACCTCTCCTGTGGGCTTTCTTGTGAATTTATAAGCTCCGTGACTTGTTCCAATAGCTATTGCTAATGCGTCGACTTTTGTTTTGGCTACAAAGTCAGCAGCTTCTGCTGGATCCGTTAGGAGCATATCCTTTGAAAGCTCACCTTCGAAGCCATGTCCATCTTCTGCTTCACCTTTACCTGTCTCTAAAGAACCTAAGCAACCAAGTTCTCCTTCAACACTGACGCCAACTGAATGGGCAAAGTCCACTACGGTTTTGGTTACATTTACGTTGTATTCGTAACTTGCAGGGGTCTTTGCATCAGCTTCTAATGATCCATCCATCATTACTGAAGTAAATCCATTAATTGCTGCTGAGTAGCAAGTAGAAGGTTCATTGCCATGATCCTGGTGCATAACAACTGGAATATTTGGATAAGTCTCTGTAGCGGCAATGATTAGATGACGTAGAAAAATTTCTCCTGCATAGCTTCTCGCACCTCTTGATGCTTGAAGTATTACTGGGCTGTCAGTCTCTGAGGCAGCCTCCATAATTGCTTGAACCTGCTCAAGGTTATTGACGTTGAAGGCTGGTATTCCATAACCATTTTCAGCGGCATGGTCTAGTAGAAGCCTTAGAGGAACAAGGGCCATGGAGTTCTCCGAAGTGACAAGATGACCCAGTACTTAAAAAAAGACCCGGGCCTAGGGCCCAGGACTGTAAAAGATCGAGGTAAGAAATGTCACCTATCTTTGAAGCATCAATGGCGTTTTTAAGTCAAAAATTTAGAAATTGAAGGATATAACTACTTTTTTGGTCATTGCTTACGTTAATAGGTATAACCGGCTACGAACAATGCTTCATCTGAAGAAGGCTGTGAGCCTGGAGTATAGAGACCTCTCGAAGCCTCTGAATTAGCTTGCGCCCTTGCTTTGAGTGCTTTTTGGCCTTCGATCAGGTTTTCTCCTTTCCAAGCTTTTAAGCATGAATGCTGCAAGGCTCTTCCATAGGAGAAAGAGACGTTCCATTTAGCTTTGCGTTCAGTTTTGTTCATTAAGTTCAAGTAAACCGATGCAGCTTCTTCACTAAGACCCCCTGAGAGAAAAACAATTCCTGGAACACTTGCTGGAACTGAGCGTTCCATCGTTTGAATTGTTATTTTAGCGACTTCATCTGGTGTTGACTTTGCTGGGCAATCAGCACCTTGAACAGTCATTGACGGCTTAAGAAGCGTTCCCTCTAGGAGCACTCCATTTGTTTGGCATGCCATATAAACCTCTTTAATGACTTCCTCCTGAACTGCTGCAGTGCGTTTTATGTCATGTGAGCCATCCATCAGTATTTCAGGCTCGATAATTGGAACTAGCCCAGACTCTTGGACAGCTCTGGCATATCTCGCTAGCCCCCAAGCATTTTCTTTTACTGAAAGTTTGGATGGGCAGCCAGATTCTGTTATTTGTAAAACAGCCCGCCATTTTGCAAAGCGTGCTCCTTGTGCGTAGTAGTCAGCAGCTCTTTCTACTAGCCCATCTAGGCCTGAGCAAAGAGTTTCTACATCATTTGCACCTGGAAGTGGTCGCAAACCTTTATCGACTTTTATTCCTGGCACTATTCCCAGCTTTTCCAACTTCTTCACCATTGGTTCTCCATCTTGGTGACTTTGAAAGAGTGTTTCTTCGAATAGAATTGCTCCACTTATGTATTCACCTAAACCACTTGTCGTAAAGAGCATGCCTCTATAAGCCTTCCTGTTCTCTTCAGTATTTTCTACACCTATAGAAGCCAGTCTTTTCCCAACGGTTTTCGTTGACTCATCTACTGCAAGAATTCCTTTGCCGGGCTGGGCTAAAGCAGAAGCTGTCTTTTTAAGTTGTTCAGAGTAATAGTGCAGGGTCATTTTTATAAGAGAATTCGATCAAGATCTTTTCAGGGCAATCTCCTTATGAATGGCTATTGGTTACTTATTCCCGTATAAAATTTCACCATTAGGACTTTAAAAAGAAACCCCATCTAGATATTTACTTTTTATCCAGTGTTGGCTTATTGATTTTATTTTGATTTGGCTGAAACTAAATTCTAATTCTTTGACTAGAAAAATGGGATTCTTTTAATTTATCACATATTACTTGACTATTAAATCCTTCTGCTAGGCCTGGTATTACTGGGCTATTATTATTAATACTATTTGCCCACCAACTTTGCAATCTAGCAACTGGTGCGATTCGCCCATCCGCCCATATTCTTTCAAAACCAAGATCTGAATCAGGGGAGACTGGTCTTAGTTTTTCTCCTGCCTTTGCTACCCAAAGATTAAAACCATGTACATAATCTTTTTGATTATCACTTCCTATTAATATCGTCCCTTGGCTCCCATAAATTTCTATCCAACAGCCACGTCCTTCTCGTGATGTTGAGCTCAAAGTTACCTGAGCAGGCACTAAGCTACCATCATTTTGATTTTTTATTTGCAATTGAGCTAATGCAATATCTTCACTGTTGACTTCCTTAAATACATCAAAATCATTATTTATAGGGCGAGATTTTATAGAAGTTGATAATAAGCCCGAAACACTAATTGTTGGCCCAATTAGCCAATTTAAAATGTCAAAAGCATGCGTACCTAAGGCTCCGATAACACCTCCACCAGCTTCAGATTGCGAGTACCAATTCCAGTTCCTTTTTGTGTCAGCACGACTGCTCATTATCCAATCAAACTTTATCAACCATGGCTTTCCTATGAAATCTTCAGTAAGAATCCGCTTCGCTTGCATAAATAAAGGCACTGCTCTGTATTCAAAATCAACGGCAACTGACAAATTATTATTAATAGAAACTCGGTGTAAGTTTTGGATCTCTTCGGAGGTAAGAGCAACTGGCTTTTCTAAAAGAAGGTGCTTGCCAGCATTAAGTGCTTCCAGAGCCAATTTGTAACGCACATTTGGAGGCGTAGCAATAATAATTCCTTTGATATTTGGATTTTCAAGAAGTTCTGCCCATTCTTGATACCCTTTTAGATTCTCTTCCTTGCAAGTTCTTTCTAGCCGCTTATAACTTGGATGCCAAATCGCAACGGGTTTTAGAGTTGTATTTGATCTTGCTGCAGGAAGGTGTACTAGTTCACCAAAACCAAGACCTGCTATTGCAATCTCAATAGATTTTTCTTTATCCATTTGATTATTTGTCAAGATAAGATTGTGTAATCAGTGGGTTGATAAGTTCATAATCCATAGGGCATTCCTATTGATCGTATGTCTGAGGATGTTTGCTCATTGTGATCTCTTTATAAGTTAGCTGCTTGAAATCAATTTTCATTAATTATTACTTATGCTTTTCAATTGACTTGCATCCATGGAGATTTAATAGTGATGAAAGTGTTGTTTTAAGTTTTGTTCTGGGTACAATTGTGTCAACAAAGCCATGTTCTTGAAGGTATTCAGCTGTTTGGAAATTCTCTGGCAATTTCTCTCGTAGTGTTTGTTCAATTACTCTTCTTCCTGCAAAACCAATTAGAGCTTTTGGTTCGGCAAGGATAAGGTCTCCAAGCATTGCAAAGCTAGCTGTGACACCTCCTGTTGTTGGATGAGTAAGAAGTGGCATGTATAGAAGTCCTGCTTCTCGATGTCTTTTTAAAGCTCCGGAAATTTTTGCCATTTGCATAAGGCTTAACATTCCTTCTTGCATTCGTGCTCCTCCAGAAGCGCAAACAATCAACAATGCAATCTTTTCTGAAGTTGCCCTCTCTATAAGTCTTGTAATCTTTTCACCTACCACTGAACCCATAGATCCGCCCATAAAACGGAAGTCCATAACTGCCAGAGCAAGATGAAATGATTCAACTAGGCATAAGCCAGTCACAACCCCATCTTTCATTCCTGTATTTGCCTGACTTTCTCTTAAACGGTCTGCATAGGCTCTTCGATCTTTAAAGCCCAGAGGATCTGTTGGGCTTAGCTCTATATCCAAAGCTTGAAAACTTCCAGGATTAGCGATTAGACCAATCCTCTCTTCACTGTTTATTCGATTGTGGTATCCACAGTTGCTACAAACATTTGCGTTTGCCACCAAGTCTTTTCTGTAGACAACTTGACCACATTCAGGACACTTTCCCCACAGTCCGTCGCCTTCCTCACCCTCTTGGACTACTTTCCCTACGAACTGACCTTTGCGACGGTCTGCGAACCAATCGAATAACGACACAGGATCAAATGATTTAAGAACATTAATGACCTAGAAGGTTTTGCCATAAATGCCACCACCAGCTAGGTCCAGTGAGCCAAGCTCCCCATATCCCTATGCTAATGAAAGGTGCAAAGGGAAAAGTTTGCAGTGGTTTTAGTTTTCCACTTATTAGGCCTACTAAGCTTATAGCTCCAGCAAATATAAATGAAAGGGCTATCGCAGTTACTACACCTTTAATACCAAGCCAGGCTCCTCCCATTGCAAATAGTTTTGCATCGCCTAGTCCTAATACTTCCTTCCTAAGGTATTTAAATGAGAGTTTGCTCAAACCTTCCATGCATATTAATGAAAGAAAACATGCTGATAAATATTCAATGAAAGCAGAGTTACCCTTTTCAATTTCTATAATATAAATAGGAATTAAGTTGACAATAAAACCAATAAAAATTCCTAAATAACAGATTTTTAGAGGTATAACCATCCTTTGAGCATCTACCATTGAAATGTTTAATAATAGAATAGCTAGAGGTATGCTAGAAGATATAAATCTAAATCTAGAAGTCTCTATTATTCCTGCTGGGATAGTAAATGCAAAATAAAATGCAATGATGATCCCCAATAAATAATAATAGCTTGTTGTTGAATCTAATGTTTTCCGTACTAACGAGTTTAAGCTATCACTCATTATCTAATAAGTTTTATCATGAAGTCCTATGTTTGTCTCAGAAAGAGGTCGACTACCTAAGCCTGGCAAAGCTTGAGAGTTTATAAAAAATATATCTTCTTGAATTAGTATTATTTTGAATTTTTCTTTTCTTCTATCATTTTATGAATGATAGGTGTAAGAATTAGTTCCATTGCAAAACCCATTTTACCACCATTAACTACAATACTTGTTGGACTTGACATGAATGAATCATGAATCATTCCTAAAAGGTAGCTGAAGTCAATTCCCCATTTTTCCCTGGCTCCTTTTCTAAAGTGAATGATTACAAAACTTTCATCTGGTGTAGGTATATTTCTGCAGATAAATGGATTCGATGTATCTATAGTAGGTACTCTTTGGAAGTTTATGTCTGTACGGCTAAATTGAGGACAAATATGGTTTATATAATCTGGCATCCTTCTAAGGATTGTATCTACGATTGTTTCCGCTGAATAACCTCTTTCTGCATTATCTCTATGGATTTTTTGTATCCATTCTAGATTAGTTATAGGAACTACTCCTACTAATAGATCTGCAGCAGCAGCTACGTCATATCCATCACCTACCACACCTCCGTGGAGGCCTTCATAAAACAAAAGGTCAGTTCCACTAGGTATGTCTTCCCATGGAGTGAATTCTCCAGGGGAAAGACTTGTGCCCAACCTCGTGTTGTGTTCTTCTGCTTCTTCCGGGCTATGTAAGTAATAACGTTTTTGACCACTCCCTGATTTCCCGTATGTTTGGAACAGTTCCTCAAGTTTGTCAAACAGATTTGCTTCAGGACCAAAGTGGGAGAAATTTTCCCCTTTTGATAAGGCTTCAGCCATTGCTTCTTTCATTGGCAGCCTTTCAAAACGGTGATAGCTATCCCCTTCAACCACTGCAGGAACAATGTTCTCGCGGGCAAAGATATGCTCGAAGGCTCTTTTTACGGTACTTGTACCAGCTCCTGAAGAACCAGTAACTGCTACAACAGGGTGACGCTTCGACATCGACGCTTAATATTCAAGTTCTGCGATTTTGGCAGGTCGCCTGCCCCTAATGTTAAGAAGGTATTAATAGGGAAACTATTTCTGCTTGTTTTAGCTGTCTAAAAGTGCTTCTAGTATTTTTGACCCCATTTGAGAGCAACCTAGTTGAGTACTGGATTCCTCTCTGAAATCGCATGTTCTGTATCCAATATTCAAGACTTTTTCCACTGCCTGCTCTAAGGCTTCGCCAGCTTCCTTTTCATTAAGCCCAATTTTTAGCATCATCGCGGCAGAAAGAACCATTGCTATGGGATTTGCTTTGTCCATACCGGCTATGTCTGGCGCAGATCCATGAACGGGTTCGAATAAACCAGGACCTTTTTCACTTAGTGATGCAGAAGGCAGCATCCCAATCGAACCAGTCAGCATTGCAGCCTCATCACTAAGAATGTCTCCAAATAGATTGCTTGTAAGAATCACATCAAATTGACTTGGTTCTTTGACAAGCTGCATTGCTGCGTTATCTACATAGAGATGACTTAATTCAATTGTTTGATGGTTTTTTGCAATTACTTCAACCTGATCTCTCCAAAGTTGACTTACATCTAATACATTTGCTTTGTCAACAGAGCAGACTTTTCTTCTTCTTTTTTCTGCGACCTTAAAAGCTACTTTTGCAATTCTTTCTATTTCTTTTTCTGAGTAGGTCATAGTATTAAAAGCTCTTGCTCCGTCTTCAGTGAATACTTTCCCCTTAGGTTGGCCAAAATAAATTCCTCCAGTCAATTCTCTTACAACCAAGAGATCTACGTCCTTTATTACATTGGGTTTTAAGCTGCTTGCTTCTACTAAAGCTGGCCAGACTTTTACAGGTCTTAAGTTTGCAAAAAGATTTAGACCTGCCCTTAACTCTAGAAGTCCAGTCTCAGGACGTTTTTCTCTTGGTAGATCATCAAAGATTGGGTCACCTATAGCTGCTAGGAGAACAGCATCACTTTCTTGGCATGCTTTTAAGGTTTTTGGCGGCAAAGGAGAACCTTCAGATTGAATTGCTTTTCCGCCAAAAAGCTGTTCTTGAAGTACTAGCTGAAATCCATGTTTTTGGCTTACTGCTTCTAGCAATTTTTTTGTTACAGAGGTGATCTCAGGTCCGATTCCGTCACCTGGCAATAGAACTATTTGATGCTGTCGCATTAGAAAGGAAGGAATTCTTGCATTTATTCAGAGATTACTTAGATAGGTTCCTTTTTAGCTCTTTTAAGCTTTTAGCTATTTCTGGTAGTTGCTTGAAAGTGCTTGAACACCTAAGCCATAAGCGATTAGGGATGGCTGGGAATCCGCTTATAACTTGCCCCGGATCAATATCGGTGTGAATACCACATTTCGAGCTTGCCACTACATTTGACCCAACCTTCACACGGTTAGCCACGCCTACTTGGCCAGCAAGGATCACGTTGTCTCCAATTTGAGCTCCGCCTGCAATGCCTACTTGAGAAGCCATTGCGCAGTTCTTGCCTGTTTTAACCCCATGACCAATTTGTACAAGGTTGTCTATTTTTGTTCCTTCTCCAATAATTGTTTTGCCAACAGCTGGTCTATCTACAGTTGTTCCAGATCCAATTTCAACTTCTTTTTCTAGTATGACAATACCGGTTTGAGGCATCTTTCGCCATCCATTTTTTGTAGGTACAAATCCAAATCCTTCTGAACCGATAACACTATTAGAATGTATTATGCACTGATCTCCAATTATTGATTTTGGATGAATTACGCAGTTAGCATGTAACTCACTTGCCTCTCCGATTATTACATTGTCGTAAATCACTACTCCTGGGTGAATTATAGAATTTCTACCAATTTTTATATTATTACCAATTGAAACATTGGCTCCTATATATACATTACTTTGTATTTCCACATCCAGACCAATAACTGCTGTTGGGTGTACTCCTTCCTTATACTTAACCTTTGGATATAGAAAATCAAGGCTTTCTGCAAAAGCTAATCTTGGATACTTAAAAACAGCCCAGGCAAGATTTCTCTTTTGAACTACTGATATTAGATCTTTATTATCTGGTAGTAAAATAGCATCGGCTTTAATTTGATTTAGTTTAAAGCCGAACTTGTTACCTTCTTCGAGAAAAGTGATTTGTTTTTTATGAGCCAGATCCAATGAGGCGGCACTATTAATCTCTGGATCTGATGCAATATTATATTCCTGGAGTTCTGACAGGCCTAGCTTCAGGTTATTTATGAGTTCACTGAAAAGCATAATTACAAGATTTTTAATCTTAGGTTGGAATTTTACTTAGGTAAAAGTCTTACTGGTAATCACCAGAACATCACGATGAACAATAACTGGTGACTTATCAAAAGTTAATGGCTTTGACAAAGCATAACGAATATCTGCACTACTCATTGAGCTCAATCCTCGAGCCAACTCTTCGCCATTTGTGTCGAGAATCTTTACAGGTTGATTGGCCTCAAAGTTTCCTTGAATCCCTTTTATTCCAACTAAAAGAAGAGAAGCACCTCTGTCTTTAATGGCGACACAAGCCCCATGGTCTAGTTCGAGGCTACCAAGAGGGTGTAAAGCGTGTGCCAACCAACTTTTGCGATTCCCAAGAGGGATAGGACTTGGATGGAAGATAGTCCCTCCTCTTGAACCGTTAAGTATTTCTCCTAATGATTCAGGATTACGACCATCTGCTAACTGAACTGTTATTCCACTTTCAGTCGCAATCTTCGCTGCGGCTAACTTCGTTTTAATGCCACCTGTTCCCCAGTTACTATTTTGAGTGTTTTGTTGTTCAATATTTTTGATCTCACTAGCATTATGTACTTCGGTAATGGGTCTGGCTTCAGGATTATTTCTTGGGTCTGATGAATAGAGTTTGTCTACATCAGTTAGTAAAATTAATTGATCAGCATCTATTGCTATTGCTACTAATGCTGACAAAGTATCGTTATCCCCAAAGTTTAACTCTTCCGTTGATAAGGTATCGTTTTCATTGACTATTGGAATAACATTCCATTCCAATAATTTTTTAAGGGTCATTGATGCATTCCTATAATTATTTCTAGTTTGGAGGTCAGATCTAGTAACAAGGACTTGAGCTACGTTGTAATTGTATTTGCGTAGATTGGCTTCATATAGAGCAATTAGGTACCCTTGACCTACAGCAGCAGCAGCTTGAAGGTCAACTATAGATTCAGGCCTATTTTTTTTTCCTAGTTGAT
Organism: Prochlorococcus sp. AG-409-L14; assembly: GCA_003215545.1. GTDB lineage: Bacteria > Cyanobacteriota > Cyanobacteriia > PCC-6307 > Cyanobiaceae > AG-409-L14. The sequence goes on from QCKF01000002.1 coordinate 27,306, forward strand.
AACATCCAAGACCAACCGCTCCACTGGTTACAAGGACAACCTGATCACCCTTGCTTTTTGAATCTGCAATTGCTTCACTTAAATTTTCTATGACTTTTGTGGTAGATACTTCTTTCGAACCCCTGAGTAAACTAGTTCCTATTTTTATAACCCAAAGTGTCATAATATCTCGGCTCCAAGTAAGTTTGCGAGGGTCTTTTCTGCTTTTTGTAGGTATTGATTGTCTGTCTCATTTCCATTCTCTCCTATAGGTCTTACTAAAACTGTATATAGCCCTAGTCTATTCCCTGCAAGTACATCAGTAAAAATCCTATCACCAATAATAGCTACTTCAGAAGGGCTTAAATTAAACTCATCAAGAAATTTATGCAATTTTTTTCTTCTAGGTTTTGCGGCAGAAAAAGTATAACTAAGTTTTAGGGCTTTTGCGACAGAACTTATTCTTATCCTTGATGGATTATTGCTTAAAAGATGAATTAAGAAGAAATTCTTTCCTTCTTTGATCCAGGTATCAATTGAGGGATGAATATCTAAGGATTTTCCGGGTAGAATTGTTTTATCTACATCTAATAAAATAGCTTTTATTCCTTTGTCAGTTAAATACTTTATTGAAAGGTGTTGAATAGTCTTTTTCGGCTCCCAGTCAGGGGCTAGCCAATGTTGGCTCATTAGATTGTTGACTCCCTTTCTTCTAGCTCACTTTCTATGAGTGGTTGGATTTCATCAAAATTTTCTCCTTCTACAAGCTGCGCAAGCCCATCATTGATTTCTGCAACTACGAAAAATGGGTCTAAAGGTATATACAGTCCATATTCTTCATCTTCAACTCGGAAACTTACTAAAAGTTCATAACTCTCAGAATCTTCGTCGATATCATCATCATCTTCAAGTTCATCTGGATCTGGCTCATCTAGTTCCCCTGTAACTGTAAGCGTTACAGCTGATCTTATTAATGTTAAATCATGTTCCTGAAGGACTAGATCAGCAACCTCAAGGATGGGCTCACTAGTCGCAATTGTCTCAATGAGCTCAGGATCTCCTTCATCTTTAAGTCGAAATAGCGATACAGGGGTATCAACAGGTGTAAGTAGTCCATATTCTTTGCCATTTACTGGTATTAATTGTTCCAGAAAACAAAGTAGGGCAGAACCTTGGCTATCCCTAACGAGGATGCTTGGTACTTCGGTTGTATTGCTTGAGCCTTTAGCAGACATGGTTGTTCCTTTTGCAAAAATTGGGATTCCAGATGATTAGTAGCTTGGGGTAATGATTAAGAAGGGTTTAGACAAGTTTTGGTTCTGGCCCTTCTTGTAACCATTGATCAAGAAGCAAGGCAGCTGCAGCACTATCAAGTTGGCCAGTCCCATCTTTTTTGAGTTGGAATTTATGAGAAGCTGCCCAAGTGCTGCTGTGTTCGTTTACTAGAGCAATTGGCAAGTTAAGAGCTAAAGCTAGACGTTTGCCATATTTCTCACAATATTTAGCTTGAATTGTATTCATTCCATTTTCATCTAGAGGTATTCCAACTATTAGGCCTTTAGCATTTCTTGTTTGACAGTGAATCCTGACTTGCTCAAGATCTTGATCAAAGCTTCCTCTTCTTAGGGCTTTTAACGGTGTAATTGTTATGCCTAGAGGATCGCATCCAGCAAGCCCTACTCTTTTTCTTCCAACATCCAAACTTATTACTGATCTTGGCTTTGGTTTCTCCATTTAACTAACGCGGTGGCAGAAGTGGTGTTGGTAGAGGAGGCTGCTGAGGATTTAGTCGACCAAGCATGCCTTCCAAGGAACGTTTACCTGGAATAAATTCTGTGTTTAATTTCCGTTTCCATAAGCTTCTGCCAAGTAAAATCTTTTCTCCTTTCTGTTCCCATCCAATACTATTGAGCAGATTATTAATTTCATTATCAATACTAGAAGTTGCAATTACTATTCTCCTAGATTTAGTTGTAAAATTATCTAAAATTATCGGTATTATTTTTAATAGTCTTGAATCCAAAGCAACATCTCTAATAAACTCAAGTTCTTCAAAATTATTATATTTATAGTGGCATAGAAGTCCTGCAATTGCTTTCTTAGTATTATTGCTTACTGAAATCAGTACCCCACTATTAGGAGATACCTCGTCAAGGAGATCTATCCACTGTCGATCAAGAATTTGCCTAAGGTGTATCGATTCTCCAGACTGTTCTAGTGACCAAAGAATTTGAGCGTTACTTCTTGTGATTGCTTGCCATTCGTGCTCTTTAGTTAGGGTTTTTCTGCTAATCGATTCGTCGTTATTTTCACGTTGAATTTTCTCCCAGTTTTTTATAACTTTTAATGGTTGAAAACCTAATTCACGAGTTAAGGCAATTTGGTCAGTCTCGTTTGCCTCAAGCTTAATTATCCAACTTTGAGCTTTAGTATTTCTATGTTCAATTGCAGTTTTCAGTAGTCTTTTGTTTAAAGTTCTAATTGAGCAGTGTTTTGGATGTTCAAAAATTATTGGCGTAGTAAGTAGCCAGCATGTCGCACGACGGTTATTTGGTTTCACCTCTAATAATGCAATCGGCTTCTTGTCTTCTATGGCCACTAAGCAAAAAGGATGTTTCGCAGGTAATAGGTCAGGGAGATTTTTTTCTGCAGTTGTAAGGAGGCTATAAAAGAGCATGGTTTGCAACCAAGGTAGATTTTTACCTGCCTTGCTATTTGAAAGGATTCGGAAGTGGTTTGGTTGCAGCAATTCCACGCGAAGGGGGCCGCTTGAGTCCTCGATCACGTTGTCTCGATGTTTATTACCTAAATCTATCTATAACTGAACAAACTGCTAGAGCTTTTTTGAAGGTCTGATTAAAACAAGAGGTGTTTGTTCGTTTGCATTTCCTGCTGGGTTAGATCGGAGTGATTTCTGGAGTATTGATCTATTGCAGCTCTTACTTGAAGCTAGTATTTTGACTTTACCTAGATCGTTCACATCTACAATCGCCACATGTATACCTAAGGAAGTGGATATTTCTTCGCAAATAATCTGAGTGCAAGTAGGGCCTAAAACTATTGTCTGATCATAAGGAGGTGTTGTACCAGTTATGTCGTCTATTAATCTTGCTTGCTCACCTGCAAGTCTATAAAAGATACCTTTTATGCGTATAAGCTTTAAGCTTCCTCCAACAATCCAAGCAAGAATTACTCTTGTGGGACCTACAACATCAATCAAAGTTTGCATACCACACGCAGTAGCAAGGCTACTTGTAGGATGAAAGCCTCTACATATAACTTTTGATAGCCAGCTGGGATTTATGTTGCTTGGGTGAAGATAACGTCCTTGCATTATTGCCAAAGGTGTTTCGCCTATTGCAAGTATGTCACCATGTTCTTTGATGCCAGATACGTAATGACTAACTACATCGACTACATTGTCTAATGTTCCAAGGAGATGAGTTTTGATTGGTATTAAACTATATTTAGTTTTCGGATCTAATTCTACCGTTTTTATAACTTTTGGTTTTTTAATAGGTATTACAAACTGATCTACTTTGTAAAGCTTCCCGAATGGACCATAGTTTTGCCATTTTATTTCAATGCTTATGTTTTCTACAGGGATAGAAGTGGCTTCACTATAATCTTTATTTTTGAGGGTGATATTCACTTTTATGTTAGTTTTCTTTTTTGGCTTGACTATGTATGCAGCCCAATAGTTGTCTTGCCTTGCTTCTTCATCTTGATGAAATGGTGTAATAATGGTTTCAATATTAACGTCATCAATCTTACTTCTAGATAATAGCTTTGTAGTTATTTCAATATTCGGTACCATGACTTCCATAAGGTTATGAGGATTGCTTATTTCAAGCCAACCTTCTGTTTCAATATAAGTACTATTTTCATTAACTTTCCACTCAAAGGGTTTCATTACTAGTGGGGAGTATGGCCTTGAATTATGTGTTAACTCAAAAATACCTAAAACTAGGACAATGGAAAAAAGAAAGAAAATAACTCCAGTCATAAAATTCAATTTTTAATAAGATCTAGGGCTTGTGAGAAGTAGTAAAAGTTTTTCAAGATCTTGGCATTTTAAAAATTTGCTAATTTATTTGTTGTATGGCCGTGGATCAGTATATCCATCTTTGGAAGGCTCGCTGCTGTATTCATTGAAGCTTTTGATAGTGATCGAAAAGGATGGTTCATCTAAACCTGTGGCCTTACTTATTGCCTTGTTAATGGTATCGACAGGTACAAGACCTTCTTCGTCTAGAACAACTTCACCATTGCCATCTATAACTACTATCTGTGGAATGTTGCCATGCCAGTAATAGGACTCATCTTTTGGATCTTTACTTAGATTATTTTGGAACTCATCTGTTGTTAAAGGTATTAAATCTATAGCTGAACCCCACAAAAGCTTTATTCCAGAAACAACTGGAGCGAAAGCTTTGCTTGTTGAGCTGTCGTCAAGGTAAAAAACAATTACGCTAGCTCTATTGTTTTTTAATGAGTCTGCAAGTTTTGCTGATGGAGGTACTAGTGAGCCATTACCTGCATAAATTGGAAATATATTCCCGTCATAGCTATTTGTTTCTCTAGCAGCTACGACAGAAGAAGCAAACAAGAAAATTGTTAAACACAGGCTCAGGAGTCGCGTGAAGAGATGAGCCATTTGAAGAAAAAGAGGGATTGTGGATTTGTGGTGCCTCGGACACCTTTTATAAAACTAGCTCCTACCAAGGCTTCTTCCCATGCCTTGTGCAATTCCTTTGCCTACGAGGCCTATCGCTCGGCCCACAACTTTTGTAAGGAAAACAACCATCAGGTCTCCAAAGTGTCTTACTAAAGACTGAAGTTGAGGTGATATTGCATCTCTAGCTTCAACAATAAGGGCAACTTGTTGCTGCCACCAGCCAAGTTGCCTTAGTTCTTCATCACGTGGCTCTGTAATTGAAACAGTTTTGATCAAACCGTTATTTAATATATAAAGAACTCTTTTGCTTTCATAAAGATCTATGGGACGTTGAATATTGCTTATCCAACGATTGTGACTATTAAGCTGATTCCTTAATCTTTCAAGTTCTCTTGTAGAAATCAATTTCGATTTAAGAAGGTATCTTCTAAGTTCAGGCCACTCACTACATACACCTATAATTTCAGCAGCGATAAGCTCTGCTGTACGTACTAACCAATTATTAAAGTATTTCTCTAAATGAATTATTGCCCTTGGATCATCAGCAGGTAAAAGAAGTCCTTCTACAACAACAGGCTTATTAAGAACTAGAGGCTCTAGCATCATTTCTTCAGAGGGAAGTTCTTCATCTTTAGTTTCTAGATCTGAAAATTTAATTAATTGATCTATGACAGAATGACTCTCGCCTTTTAAAGACAATCTTAAGTAATTACCGGCAATTTTTCTAAGTGATTCTTGTCTTAATTCTGATTGCAGTGAATTCCAGGATTCCTGAAGCATCTGATCTGTTACATTAGAATTAATGAGGTTTTTTAAGATTTTGTCTAATTGTTCGATAAGTGCTAGGAATAAATCTTTTTGGCGGGATGGATTCAAACCTTCTATGGCTAAAATTCCGCCACTTAAATTCTGAATAGAAGGATTAACTGCCTTTTCTAGATTTCCCTTGATAAGTTGCCAAACTGCTAATGGGTTCCTTTCCTTGAGGCTTAGGCTTGTCCCGAACTTTTCTATATTGCCTTCTGATTTGGTTTGCAAGGTTTTTCTATAGGTTTTAAGAGGTGATAAAGCAACTTGAGGTGGTCCCCATAGCCAGAAGAGTAGATTCTTTGCCGAATTTAACTCTCTTTTTCGACCTTTCGCTAAAGTTAGAAGTAATGGATTTGTAGAGGATTGTTGAAGGAATAAATCTAATGATTTTAGATCCTGATTTATCTGCTGTATGCCTGTGATAAGTAACCATTGACCTATTCCCAGTGATATTTCATTTTCAGTTTCATTTAATGCTCCTTGGTCCTTGAGCTTGACAACACGTCCTCCCTCTTTAAGAGTATTAATTGCGTCTATAAGTGTTCTCAGATCAGGATCTTGCAATAATCCTGGACTACTAAATCGTAGTAATTCATTTGTACTTAAACTGATTTGGGCGGGAAGTATTGCCAGTACTGGAGCTGGATCCCAATGGTCTTGGAGTCGCTTCAGTTCAAGTGCGATTGTATTAGGAACTTCAACATTTTCTATAGACCAAATAACTAAGCATGGGTGCTCAGTTAATTTCTCACTGTTTAAAAAGACCTTTAATTTTTGGTCTGCATTATTTAGTTGGAACGCTAGTGACTCTCCAAGTAGATCTGGGGCCAGCAAGAGAATCTGGTTTGATGCTCTGTCTGCCAAGTTGGTCACCAATAAATTATGTAATCTCAAGGTAACTAGGTTTTTGAGAATTCTCCAGTGCTAACTCTTGATTAATTAACTGGGGTTAAAGAATCTTTCTGCCATCTGTTAAAGGGACGAAGGCCTAAGAAAAGAACTTGCTTTAAAAATAAACTTTAAAAAAGTTTAGGCATATTGGTTCGAGCTATTAGGACCATCTGTCAAATCAGTGTTCTTCATTACTTTATTCGCTTCTTCTAGTTTGATTTTGCCATCGTATAGAGCTCTTCCTACGATAACGCCTTTGACGCCATAATCCTCGAGTGGGACTAGAGACAATAAATCTGCAATGCTACCTATACCCCCTGAGGCAATTATTGGGACATCACTAGCAAGTGCCATCTCCTTCATCGCAGATAGATTTGGTCCTGAAAGTGTTCCGTCGGTTGCAATGTCAGTGGCAATTATTGCTGCAATTTCTATACCTTTTAGGCTTTCCGCTAATTCAGTAGCATAAACATTGCTATTACTTTCCCACCCTCTAGTAGCGACTTTTCCGTCCTTTGCATCTATTCCAATTATTATTTTACCTGGAAATTTCTGAGCCAGAGTCTTAATTAATTTTGGTTGCTCGATGGCTGCTGTCCCAAGAATAACCTTATCAAGCCCTAATCCCAAAAGGGTTTCCGCACGTTCCATTGTCCGAACCCCTCCACCTAGTTGTATTGGGATGCTTAATGACTCAACTATTGCTCTAATATTTTTGTCGTTTATAGGCTTGCCAGTTCTAGCCGCGTCAAGATCTACAAGATGCAATCTAGTAGCGCCTTGCTTTTGCCAGGTAATAGCTTGATCAACAGGGTCTTGGTTGAATTGAGTGACTTTGTTGTAGTCACCTTGGTTTAGCCTGACACAACTTCCTTGTAGTAGATCAATTGCGGGGATAATTTCCATAAGAGAAGTAAGGCTTTTTGAAAATTATTATCTTTATCATTACTACCTGTTATTTAATAAAAAGGGTTTGAATGGTAACCATTCCATGATTTAAGGCTTTGAAAACACTAGTAATGGGTGGGACGCGATTTATTGGGAAGCCAATAGTAGAAAAGCTTCGAAGGCAAGGTCATCAAATTACTATTTTTACCCGTGGTAATAATCCTGTCCCAGCTGATGTTGAGCATTTGAAAGGCGATAGGAACACTAAGGAAGGTCTCGAAAGCCTTAATGGCAGAGCATTCGATCTAATTATTGACAGTTCAGCGAGAGAAAAAAGACAAGTACAGCATGTTCTTCAGATGACAGGTGTCCCTAAGCATAGGTTGTTGTTCGTAAGCTCAGCAGGTGTCTATTGTCAATCTTCGATATTGCCTATAGACGAGAAGGCTGAAATTGATCCATTAAGTCGTCATTTTGGTAAAGCAGAGACTGAAAATTGGTTATTAGAGGAAGGGATACCTTTTACTAGCTTTAGACCTACATATATTTATGGTCCCGGAAATTACAATCCAATCGAAAGATGGTTTTTTGATCGAATTTGCAATAATAGACCTGTTCCAATGCCTGGAGATGGTTCTACGATTACACAACTAGGACACGTTTTAGATCTTTCTCAGGCTATCTGTAGAAGCGTTGATTCCGATATTGCTACTAACCGCATTTATAATTGCTCAGGCAAAAAGGCTGTTACATTTTTAGGGCTAATAGAGGCTGCTGCTAAAGCTTGTGGTATAGATCCACAATCTATCAATAAATATTCCTTTAATCCTTCAACTATAGATCCTAAAGCTCGTAAAATATTTCCTTTGAGATTAACAAATTTTTATACAGATACTTCAAGATTAGAAAGTGATTTAGGATGGAAATCTAATTTTTCTCTGGAAGAAGGACTCTTGGATAGTTATAATAATGACTATAAATTAAATCCTTCTAATAATCCAGACTTTAGCTCCGATGATTTGTTGATCCAAGCCTGATATAGCCCCAAGCCGAAATAACAGCAAAAAATAACGAAATCCAGAAAAGATACAAACCAATTTTGTTGATTAACAGTAGAAAATCTTGATCTCCCCAGATCCCTGGATAAAGCAAGAAAAGAAAGCTGAGAAATTGTGTGGATGTCTTTGCTTTCCCAATTAAAGATGCTTTCCCACCATTCTTTGCAGAGCCTCTCCAGCTTGTTATAAGTAATTCTCTAGCCATTAAAAGCCAAATTGCCCAAAGAGGAAGAACTTCTATACTTGACAACCAAATTAAAGGAGCTAAGTAGAGAATTTTGTCTGACAAGGGGTCAAAACGTGCTCCCCAGAGGCTCCCACCTCCTGCTTTTTTTGCGAGCCATCCATCTACTAAATCAGTTGTACTCGAAAGAAAAAATAGAGACCAAGCAAGAGATAAGTAGTCTTTTGAAAGGGCGAAAATAAGAGGGAGTCCAGAAATTGCCCTGAAAGTGGTTAATCCATTAGCTATTATTCTTAGATTGGATTTGCTCAAGGGATTCTTAGCTTGATTCAATAGGTACATATATATAGGATTCTATAGCTTCATATAACGAGTCAATTAACCTTGTAGTCATCCTATTCATAATCGTTAAAAATTTATGTAATGCCATTGATTTCAGTTTTTATGGTTAAAACCGGTAGATTGATTTATGTTGCTTTCTTCAGTCGTCTCCTAAGCAGCATATTCAAAATTCCTTTTTTGCTCCTACTGAATTTTTATGCGATACTTTTGAAGTGACTTGTTTCTTAAAAAATGACAATCTTCCTTCTTTTGGTTTTAATGGGATCTTTAGTTTCAATGCTCTACATTGTACGCAGACTTGAAAAAGAGTAGCAGCTTGCCTAATTTATAAATTAAAGACTTTGTTTCATATATTCTAAACATCCTCTTTTTAGATAAAAAAAACTTATTTCATTGTTAGTAAATCCTTATTTATATAATTTGAGATTGCCTTCATTGTCTACTAATCTATTTAAAAATAAGATTATTCAGTGGAAACATTAGCCTTAAAGCTACCTCCAGGTGCAGACTTGCGTAAAAGCATCGAGCTGGTCGGGGCTGAAAAAGCAAAGTCAGGATTTGTATTGGGTGTAGTTGGTAACCTTTCAAAAGCAGTATTTCAGTGTCCAGGCAAGCAGCTCCCAACTGTTTTGGAAGGCAACCTAGAAATAATAACGTTGAATGGCACCTTCTCTAATGATGGCAAAGTGCATCTTCATTTGAGCCTTTCAGACGGGGAATGCCAGGTTTGGGGCGGCCATTTAGAGCTAGGTACTAAGGTCCTTAAGGGAGCTGACTTACTTTTGGCTTGCATTGGAAGCGAAAATACCCAACTTAAATATGCAACTATTGAAAAGAAGAACACACATAGACTTGAATTGGCTGTATTACCAGAATGCCCATGGTCCGAGAAAGCTATAAAGATAATAAGAAGAGAAAATATTCCATGCCTTATAACAACAGTTGATAGTGATAGCCTCTCTAGGAATTATATTGATAGAAGCAAGACTTCTACTTTCCCACAAATATTCCTCGATGGAGAATTTTTAGGAGGATTTAATGAATTATTCAAATTACATCAATCGGGTAAATTAAAGAGACTTAATTGAATTTCACCAATGGATAAAATAAATACTAAATCTTATTGGACTGATAAACCAACTTGGTGTCAACCTTGGTCTATTATATTATCAGGTAGTTCTTTTATTGTTTTTATTCAGTATCTCTTTAAATTAATATGGTTAACTTGTCTCTTTTCAGTATTAGTAGTGTTCTGGTGGACTTTGTTTCTGTTAATTGCGCCATCTTTATACCAAAGTCAGATTAAGGAATGATCTTATAAGCAATAATTTATTTCAGTGGTATTGATACTTGTATAAGTTTCTCTTTGTGAACTTACAGACATATTCTCTAGTTTATCCCTGATCTCTTTTACTATCTATATTATCACAAAAAAAATTAATCTAACAAGTTTTCTCAATGAATTTGAAAATTTTGGCATGTCATCAGAATTTCTCATAAGGCCTTTGATGCCTAAAGATATTCCACTCATTACTTATTGGTCAAGGATTGAAGGATTTGCTCCAGGATTTGGTGACTTGACCATTTATAGGCATACAGATAGCCAAGGCTTATGGGTTGGATGCATAAATAAAAAACCAATTGGATGTATAGCTGGTGTTAGATACAATTCTCTTTATGGGTTCTTAGGGCTTTTTATTGTTGTTAAGGAAGAAAGAGGAAAAGGGTATGGCATAAATCTTTGGAAACACGCTTTAGAGCATTTGAGTGATATTCCCTGCGTTGGTCTTGAGGCAGCAATTGATCGTGTTGATGATTATTCTCGGTGGGGATTTATACCATCATCATTTACTACACGATGGAAAATAGATGCTGATTACTTAGAATATGAGGAACAATTTGATGAAATCTATGGATATGAAGGATTGAGGCTCTTGCTTGGTAATAAGATTCCAGAAAGTATTGTTCAGGCTTATGACGCTAAAAGAGAACCTAGTCCTAGGCCTCACTTTCTTGCTGATTGGCTTACACACCCTTCAGGACAAGTCTTAGCATTACTTGGAAGAAACAATAGTTGTCACGGCTTTGGGCGTATTCGGCCCTGTCTTATGCAAGATGGTGAGGATGGTTGGCGTATTGGACCTTTGATAGCAGATACACCATACCTTGCTGAATTTCTACTAAGGAGATTAATTTTGAGGCATAAAGGTGAGATTTTGATAGATTCACCAGGAATAAATGATAACGCAGGTAGGTTGATGAAGAAACTTAATTTTGACTATGTATCTCAAACCTTGCGTATGTATAAAGGTCACCAACCACCAATTTCGATGAACGATGTCTATAGTTTAGCTTGTTTGGAACTTGGCTGATAAATTACTGTTTCTAATATTCAAGAAGAGAATATAAATTTTGTATATGTATCTTCTATTAATTTTGCTTTATTAATTTTTCCCTTTGTAATAACTTCTCTTTATTTAATTCATCTTCTAGTCCTTGTATGAGTCTAGTTACCAAAGCCTGAAATTCGGGCTGACAACCTCTAAATGCTGCCTTATGCCGAATAGGCTCATTCCTTGTTCTTAGATCTGTGAGCATGAGCTGCAATGCATCAATTTTCGCATTGGTTTCCATGGATTTACTCGCTAATATTTATAAGCATATGTGCTTCTGGTATCACTGCCTTATTTGTTTTTGAATTATGAAGAAAATTTTTCTTTATAATTGCTCATTTGGAGATTTACTTTCTTCCTTTTGAGGTGTAGAACCATAGCATAATGATACTGCCATAGCTTCACGTCCCTCAGCACCGACGTTTCGTAGTGAAGGAATGAATTCAAGGAACTCATTAGTAGTATTAACACACTGGTTCCAGAGTTTTGCCTTTCTTTCGATAGGCCCAAGTCTTATGGCGATCAAAAGTAGACTAAGAGTACCTAATGCTATACATGTTGTTTGGAATATATTGGATAAATCTGATTCTTTAGCAATGTCAAATATTCTCCTGATGTTGATTTTTTCCATTGAAGGCATTTTCATTTTAGAATATGCACCATATATAACATATGAACCTCGATCTCTTTGATTATATTTTTGTCCATAGTATACTTATTTTTAACGAACCTGATATGAGCTTTTTAATTTTATTTAAATAAAATATAACTAACTATATTTAATCATACTACTGAGGAGAGTTGAAAATTTTATTTGTTTGCTGTCAAGGTGACAGACCTGAATTCTATATCATCAATAGTCTTCCAAGCATTTTCTGATCTTTCTGATAGTTTTACATTCTTAAATCCTGCCTTGATAAAGTCATTAATAAAGTCCTCTTCTTGCCATGCTCCACTTATGCAGCCACTCCATAGATCAGGATCCTTTTGTAAGGCAATCGGCACTATTTTATTACTCACTATATCACTAATAGCAATTCTTCCATTTGGTTGAAGGACTCTATAAATATTTGCAATAAGTTTATCTCTTTGTGAGTATGTTACAAGATTAAGCACACAATTACTAATTACTATATCTATACTTTTGCTCTCTATTAAAGGTCTTCCATTATTATTTAGATTATCAAGTGACTCTATAGAACCTTCAAGGAACTGGACATTTAAATATCCGATTTTATTGGCGACTATTTTTAAAGCATCCCTTGAGACTTTTAGCATTTCTTTATTGCGATCAATACCTATTACATTTCCTGATTTGCCTGTAACCTGGGCACATATAAAGACATTTTTGCCAGTTCCACTTCCTAAATCTAAGACTTTATCACCAGGTTTTACCCATTTTGTTGGATCACCGCAACCGTAATCCAGTTCAATCACATTGGCTGGGATGGCTCTTAGTAAATTTTGATCAAAACTTACTGGACTGCATAGGCATGCCTCTTTCTCAAGCGCAGCGGCCCCATATCTAATCTCAACTGCTTTTGTTTGGCCTGGCTCATTTGTGTCCAACCCTAGGAGATCCGAATTCCTTGTGTCGCAGCAATCTTCGTCCAAATTAGAAATGGTTTTTAAAATGACACTTTACTACTTCTACTTAACCTGATTAACTCACTGATAACATTAGCATCACAGTGGATAGGCGCACTTCACCATTCTCAACTCAATTAAATTAGTTTAATCCTTATTTCATAGTCATAAATAACTTGTTTATGTAGAATATTTGGTGTAAAACATAGAAGAAGTAAAAACTAGTTATTTCAAAGTGATAGACCCTCCAAACCTTATAGACACAGAAAAGCAAACTGGAAAGGATGCTTACAAGCGGTTCTCCAAGCAAATAAAAGTTTTTATAGAACTTTTTGGTGATGTTTTAGAGACGTTAAAGTCAATATTAATAGCAATCTTATCTTTAATTCTTCTTTTATCACAGGACCTTTCAAAGGCCTTTAAGGATTATATGTCTCGCCCTTCAATTACACTATCAAACTCACCAAAAATGAATTATACAAATACTCAAAGAATGACCACATCCTCTTCTTCTAATATTCCAGATAAAAAAGAAGACAGACCCAAGTTAGGAAAAGGAGATAACAAGGTTAATACGTCTTACTTTTACCCTGTCATGGCAACTCTTAGCACCTTTGCCCTCCTTTGGGGAGGTGTAAGATTAGGACCTATAGCTCAATGGGCGAAGACTCAAAATCAATGCATAGAGTTGACAACAACAAATGATCCAAATGGTAATACTAATTTGAATACAAAAGTCATGAAATGCAACGGAGGTCATGAATAGTTGTTTAGTTAGTTATAAAATTTCTTATATGTTCCAAAAAATCACGCAAAGTAAATTCATTATAGATATTCATCGCTTAAGTTTAGCGAGTGTATTTATTTGTTTTAGATCAATTGGATAACTCTTAGGGCTAATTACCTAGGTACTTTATTTTTGGTGATTAATCCAGTTTTGGATAGAAAAACGTTGTATATCTAACAGGTAACCTTTAAAGAGGTGCAAGTAATGACCGAACTAAAGAAGCGCACTGGGCTAGATGAAAACAAGGATTCATACGATTTTTATTTCGAGTGCATCACTGAATGCTCTTGGATAGGTGGTGAGGATGTTGAATGCGTTACACGCTGCAAGGAAAAGCATTTGAATCAAGAACTTCATTAAACCTAAGTTCAATAGTCATACGAGCAGTTGATCAAACAAATCTCGTATAAAGTTCTTCCTATCTAAAAGACTATTTTCTTGAAATCTTTCTTCTTCTGATAAAAGGATATATTCACCATTTGGACCTAAACCAGATTTAACAAAATTCAAGTCCTCTTTAATCCATCTTTCAATAGTTCCTTTTGTTGTTTCAACATGGAACTGAATTCCGAAAATATTTCGTCCTACTTGGAAGAATTGTTCTTTGCAAAATTCTGTACTAGCTAATAACTTTGCTTTTTTGGGTAGAATTATTCTGTCACCATGCCAATGCAGCGCATAAAAGCCTTTTTGTATATATTTGTCAAAGACCGACTCATCATCATTGGTAGCTTGTATTACTTTACCCCAACCAACTTCTGGGACATTGATGCCTTCTAGCCCTTTTCTTAATTCTTCTATATTGCCACCACATGTATAAGCTATAAGTTGAGCACCTAGACATACACCTATAATTGCTATGTTATTTTTTAGAGCATATTTAATTAAATTAATCTCTTTTTGAAGCCATGGATATCTTTTATCATGAATATCATTTAACCCCATAGGACCTCCTAAAATTAAAATAATATCCTCAGAAGAAGGGTTAGGAAGCATTTCTCCTAGATATATTTTGATAGTTTTGATAACATAATTTTTTTCTATGGCAATTTCTTTAAATAATCCAGGTCCTTCCCTTTCAACATGTTGCAGTATAAATATATAACGCATTAGATAAGCATTCTTTAATTCTAATTCTAATTCTAATTCTAATTTGTCATGCTCGAATTACTTTTTAATAATTAGACTAATCTTTATGCCTAAAGTTAAATCAGTTATTTTTTTTGGGCAGTAGTAATAATACAAGTAAAGGAGCGATGCTAATTATTGGTAGGATTAGTAAAAGGTTTTGATCTGAGGTTTCCATTTAGAGATTCTATATTTACTAATGTAAGACTTTAGACCTGCCAGAAGCAGAAATTAGCTTAGATAGATACAAAGCTCAACTTCTCTGGTTTTGTGGATTTAAAAAAGTATGGCTTCTAAGTACACTTTGATATTATAAAAAAGAAGAGTTATTTATTCTGATGGAGATCAAAAAGTTTGTTGGGATTTATTTTTATCCTTTCACTGCAGCAATTAGTACCTTATGCTTAATTACTATTTCTCTTTCTTTGTTGCCAATCGCTAAGTGGTCTAAAACGCAAAACGATTGCGTTGAAAGGACTTTCAGAGTTGATGGACAAAATAGTGCTGGTATACCTGCGAAGGTATGGAGTTGTAATGGTGGAGGTGAATAAAGAGCCTTGCCAGTACTAACCGAGAATTGTTATTCCACTGTCACTATCTTGGTTAGAAAAATGCTCTGATGCTTGCTGCCTGCTTACTGCTTTATTAGCTAGTCTAGCTTTACCTAGCCTTTTTACTAAGCCTGAGAATGCTTTTAAGATAGTCATTTAAAAAAAGGTTTCTTTACTATGATGCCGCTATTGGCAACCCCCCCCCCTTAATCAGTATTCTAGTCTTTCACAACAATTCTACGTTGATTTCAGGGCGTCAAATTTGCACTATCTCTAGAAACTTCCTCCATGATCCACAGGATTTTATTTCTGATTTTCTTTTTCTCCTTATCCTTCTTGATTTTTCATTTGGTTAGAAGGAGGATTAGTACTCTATATTTCAAGATAAATGCAAATAATAATATGAATCAATGGTTAAATATGTCTAAGGATCAAAGGAAGAAATCATATGAACGTTATCAAGTTGAGACATCAATTAGAAAGAAATCTCTTCTTGAGGAAATCAGAAAAGAATACACTAGTATTAAGAATGATAGGACATACAAAGGCAAGCCACCATTCTCACCTTTGTAGTTAATAGTTATTTATCCAAAACTTATCTTTTATGAGAGGAATGAACTGGCCCCCAAACAAGGCATGGACTAGCACAGACTTGCGTTTAGGTTATAGGCATTTTGTCGCTATTAACTATGGAGGTAAGGGTAAAGACAGATGGGTGATATTGGCCTCTGTTTTAGAGGCTGACTCCAGACTTAAAGTCTCCTGGAATGAGCTTAATGATAAAGAACGATGGAATACTGGTTGGGCACAGCTTCCAAGAGATGAGGCCAATCCAGCATCCAATCTGGAAAAAACATTGAGTGGTATTTCGAATGAGTCTCAGGAATATCTTTGCTTGCACCCTTCAAGCGATTCTGGACTTTTCATACCTTCTCATGATAAGGAACTTAGGAGATGGTTTATAGAAGAGAACGAGTAAGAATTAAGCTAAATGTTTTTACCATCAATCACAAAAAGGCTTCCAATTTAAAATAGTTGAGTTAAAAATGACTTAGTCTTATAGAGCAAATGGTAACCAAACCTTGGGTTACATCCAAAAAGGCAAGTGAACTACTTGGTGTGAGTGAACAAACCCTTAATAAATGGCGAGAAGTTGGGTACCTAAAACCTGGAACACATTGGAGGAGTTCCCCTGGCTTAGGTCAGCAACCTTGGTCCCCTCAAGTTATTTACCATTTATTGTGGTGTAAGGAGAAAATAGAATACTGGCGAATGCATGACGCACCTTTGGATAAAGCTGAAGCAGCCTGATTTGCTTTTTTATATAACTGCGTATCAATTAAGGATAATTTCTGGTTTTTCTCATTAACCTTTCACCTTCCTATCAGAAGGACAGAAAGGTCTATTTACCTATTTAAAGTAGTTAGGCTTGTTTTAAAGAACTAATTAACAAGCCCCTCATCCTTGCATCCTTCTATAGAGCTTTGTAGGACAGGATAAAGACTTATCATTCGACTGTAAGCCTCTGAACTTCTGTAGCAGGCTGCTTGCTTTCTATAATGATCTTCTGTTGCCATAAGGTTGTTCTTGATGGATTCTCCTTCAATTCTGTTGGTTTCCATTTCCCCAAATGCAATGGATTCCCTCTTCTGATAGATGCTCATTCAGCTTGGTAATCACTTTGTAAGAATAATTACATAATTCACTTTACGATAGTTGATTTAATGCATTAGCAAGGAGGAGCTTTGCTAATTAACTTGAAACCAATATATTTATAATAAATTTGGAGGATTTCCCTGGATTCCGAGGATTGCACCCCACTTCTTTGATCCTAAATAAACGAAACTAGCTTAAAGGAAGCTAGTTTTTCTTGGGCACTTATACCTAGATATGAATTAGTATATTTTTTTCATGATAAAGCAAAATTTGTACTTATGCAATGTATATATAAGACTTTATTGATTAACTAAACAGGTAAAAATGGAATAATTAATAATTGAATAAAAACCATGACATCAACACAGATAGAATTAATTGGACAGTCTCTTGCTTACCATCCTCCTGTTGTAATAGGAACTTTGCTATTTTTTCAGACTTTTAAAAGAAGGCTTTACTACCAAAATAAGAAAAAAAGAGAGCTAATAAATTCTAATTAGAAAAGAAATCCTATCCATCCTATATAAATAGGAGTATTTAGAAGCATATCCTTCCGTGTCTATTGAATTAATTCGGAGGGTAGTCCAGGAACAAATTTTTTGAAAAAAGTAATAACAAACCACAGGGCTAGAATGTTTCCAATCATTGCCAAAGCGAATCGAATTCTTAAATCCTTTATGAATGGGAGGATTGATTCCCATAATTGAAGTAGTGGACCACCTGACATTGCTTTAGTTTTCTTGTTGAGAAGAAGAGTTAGGCTACATATCTATAAGTAAGGTCCTTAATGACCTGCGTTATAGACAGATTTTTAAAACTGCTAGGACAAGATGAAAAACTCATGCCAGCGTTAGAACCTTAGCCTTTTATAGATACGGAATAACAACAACCTTAAGTCCAATAGGTATTTTGCGCAAATTTACACAATGTAAAAGTCTTGAAGCTAGTCAAATTCCTAGTGCGATTAAGAGTAAGGTCGTAGCGTCTTGCCGCTTTGCACTTCTAATGCAGACCTATGGAAACCCAGGCGTCACCTATGGATGGTGGGCTGGAAATTCTGGGGTCACCAATCGCTCAGGCAAATTTATTGCAGCACACGCCGCTCATACCGGTTTGATTGCTTTCTGGGCTGGTGCCTTCACCCTTTTTGAACTTGCTCGCTTTGACCCCTCGGTGCCTATGGGTCATCAGCCTCTTATTGCTCTGCCTCACTTGGCAGCGTTAGGCATTGGTTTCGACGAAGCTGGTGCCTGGGTAGGTGGTTCTGCTGTAACTTCAATCGCAATTGTCCACCTTGTTCTCTCAATGGTTTATGGAGCAGGTGGACTACTTCATTCCCTACTTTTTGTAGGTGATATGCAGGATTCAGAATTAATTCAAGCTAGGAAATTCAAGCTTGAATGGGACAACCCTGACAATCAGACTTTTATCCTTGGACACCATCTGATCTTCCTTGGTGTAGCAAACATACAGTTTGTTGAATGGGCCAGAACACATGGCATTTACGATGCTGCTCTAGGTGCTGTAAGACAAGTTCAATACAATTTGGATTTGACTCAAATCTGGAATCATCAATTTGACTTCCTATCAATTAGTAGTTTGGAAGATGTAATGGGTGGACATGCCTTCCTTGCATTCTTCATGATTGGTGGTGGAGCCTTTCATATAGCTACTAAGCAAATTGGTGAATATACCCAATTCAAAGGTTCAGGTTTGCTTTCAGCCGAAGCCATCCTTTCTTGGTCTCTGGCAGGTATTGGTTGGATGGCAATAGTTGCAGCTTTCTGGTGCGCAACTAACACCACTGTTTATCCAGAAGCTTTCTTTGGTGAGACATTAGCTCTCAAGTTCAGTATTGCTCCTTACTGGATCGACACTGTTGACCTACCTGATGGACTTCATACTTCCAGAGCATGGTTAAGTAACGTTCATTATTATTTGGGATTCTTCTTTATACAAGGACATCTATGGCATGCCTTGCGCGCTATGGGCTTTGATTTCAAGCGTGTAGCTAATGCTATTGGCAACCTTGATAATGCAAGCGTTTCATTAAAATAAAGATTGAATCTTTATTAGTTCATCAAAAAGACCTCGTCACTCAGACGGGGTCTTTTTATATGAGGCGTTCTTCTGCCTTCATCTAATAGATTCATTTAAATAGTCTTTTTATATTGATGCAACAAGCTTTACTTTATGGCGACGAGTCAGCATCAAATGTATTGGTAAAAGAAACTTATACCGATTTTTGAAATAGCCACGATTAAATTGCTTCATATAGTGTCATCGCTTTTTAATACCGCTATATATGGTAGTTGCATTCTTCCTGTAAATATCGCTTTATTGGTTGGAGTAGAAAAAACAAATGTCGATTAAAAACTTTCAGCTTCAGGCTAATTACTTCGATTCTAAGGACGAAGCGAAAAGACTTGTCTTCTCTAATCCGAAAACTTTATTCGGATTATTTGAATTGCTACTGCATGCGGTACTTCTTATCTGTCTAATATAGAAATTTGTTTTTCTCTTTAATTAAATTGCTATGAATATTTTTACCTTCTCCTCCTGGTAATTAGTATTAATTAATTCGGGTCTGATAATAGTGTTTTGAAACTCCTTTAGATTTTCTTCTTTTGTTACTATTTATATGCACTAACTACTAAAGTCTAATCCCAAGCTTTTTTGTCCTAGAAGTTTCTTAGCTCTATCAAGAGATGGAATTTATTCTTGTTGGGTTACCTTTCGAAATTGAGATCAATACTTTTCCTGCTTTAGCTTTAGCCGGAGGATTGTTTTGCCTTTTAGCCCTGTTATTAAGTTTTGGGAGAAGACTTGAGCCAACTCTTAAGCTTGAAAGACTTGGTGTACCAATATCTTTGATAATCGGATTGGGAGCTGTCCTTATAGGTCCATATGGCCCAAGTCCTTTGCTGCCTCACTCAGTTACAGATGTTTGGATTCAACTTACAACGCCTTTACTCACTCTAGTTTTTGCAACTTTAATGTTAGGCAGGCCGCTGCCATCCCCAAAAGGACTTTGGTCTCCGGTCGCCTATCAAGCATCTTTGGGGCTTTTTTTGGGAATTGGCCAGTATTTTGTAGGTGGTTTAGTTGTTTCATATTTTCTAATTCCTAGGTTGAATGTTGATCCTCTAATGGGATGCCTTATTGAAGTTGGATTTGAGGGAGGCCATGGAGCTGCCGCAATAATGGGAGATACCTTTTTAGATTTAGGTTTTTCAAAAGGTATTGATCTTGGATATGCTATGGCTACTGTTGGCTTATTATCCTCGACAGTTATTGGAAGCACACTTGTAGTAATTGCAAGGAGTTTTGGCTGGTTAAATCCATATGATCCAAATGATACAAGTAGTACTGGAGCTAGTGATAAATCCATTGACATTGCCTCTCTTTTTAGAGACCTTGCCGTAAATTTAGGATTGGCAGGAATTGCCGTTGGGATTGGAATTTTTCTACTAGAATTTTTAAAGTTATTAAGTCCTATATTTGGACCAATGTATTCGAGAATAGCTGAGAATTTCCCTGTTTTCCCTTTGGTTTTAATTGGATCATTATTAGTTCGATATTTATTAGAAGTTACAGAAATGACTGGTGTAGTATCACAGTTATTGCAAAGAGAGATAGGCTCACTTGCTACTGATTTATTAATAATAACTGCAACTGCAAGTTTAGATCTATCAATCCTTAAGGAAGATTGGCAGGTTTTAGCAGTCTTGTCTTTGACGGGATTAACTTGGAATTTATTTGCAATGCTGCTTTATGCAAGACTTATATTGAGAAATGATTGGTTTGAGCGCTCAATAACAGAATTTGGTAATGCTACTGGAGTAGCAGCAACTGGTCTTTTGTTACTTAGACTCTCTGATCCACTGAATCTCACGAAGACTCTTCCTACTTTTTCAATAAAGCAGTTATTTCTGCAACCTTTGTTATCTGGAGGTTTAATTACAGTTCTTGCTCCATTTATAGTTACTGAAATTGGACTTAAGTCCTGGACAAGTGTTTGTGGAATTCTTTCACTATTGTTGGTATCTATACCAGCATTAATTCAATTTTATTTCAACAAAGAATTTGAATTAATCAATTAGTGGTTGCTTAATTCAATTTTTATTATATTGTTTAATGTATAGAATAAACTGACTAAATGCATCCTCATTCCTTTAACGATGTGCCAAGACAAGAATCTCGTGAGAAGTGGTTTAAAAGTCATTTACTAGATAGAGAGGTCGAGCTTAGAGAGTTATATGAGATGCCCCAGCCAGATTTAGATTTGCTCATGGCAGAAACAGCAGAGCTACGAAGTGACCCGACAAATAGAGAAAGAAATCTTGGTAAATTTTGTACGGCAGGTTATTTTTTGGAATTGGCTAGATTAATAGACAATAGAAGGTTAAACGAAAAATAATTTCATTTAATTCCCTTTTTTAATACAGACAAATCATTATTTTCATAACCTTGCTTGATTAATTCTTCCTCAATCTCTTTTATAGCTTTAGTTATAGGTAAATCAATTCCTAAATCGCTAGCTATCTCAAGAGCTATTTTTAGATCCTTATTGTGGTGCTTTAACTTAAAACCTGGATAGTAGCTGTCATTGATCATATTTGATGACCTATTCTTTAGGGCCCATGAAAAGGCTGCCCCATCCTTTAATGAATTAACTACTTTATTCATTGGCAAGCCGAGTTTTGTACCCATTGCTATACCTTCGGCTAGGGATGCATAACATCCAGCAACTAGAATTTGGTTTACAGCTTTAACCTCCTGTCCTTTTCCTATCTCGCCATAGAAATGGATATTATTACCAATATTTCTCAGAATAGGTAGACACTCTTTGAACACATACTCATTTCCACTAGCCAAAATTGTTAGAGTGCCATTTATTGCAGCTTCAGTCCCTCCAGTTACAGGAGCATCTAAATAACTAATACTTCTTTCTTTTAATTTACTATTTATTTCTCTAGATTTGTTTGGTGTAATAGTAGATAAGTTTATTACTATACAACCTTTACTTATATTACTAATAGCACCTTTGTTCCCAAAGATAACATCTTCTACAGCACTATCATCATTTACGCAAATAAGTAAGGCGTTGACTTTTAGAGATGAATCTTGTGGACTTTCGGAAAACTTTGCACCCTTTAATAAAACTTTAGTTTCTTTTGAAATTGTTCTTGAAAATACTTTTAGCTTGTATGCACCTTTTATAAGATTTTTTACCATAGGTATACCCATAGCACCTAAGCCTATAAAAGCTATCTCAGCTGGGGGATGTAAAGTCTGCTTAGCCATTAGATTTGTTCAACTTGCTAGTAAATATATTGGCTCCTGATCAGGAGCCCAAGGATCGTTCTTCTTCATTATTTGTTTGTATAGAGGATGTTCTAAGAAATAGAAAAGCCAAATCTTCAAGCTTTCAAGCTCTTTGTCATCATCTAATTTACTTGGATTTACAAGCCGATATTGTCTAATAAATGGCCATATTGCCCAATCGGCAAGACTTTCTTTGCTATCGATAATGAATCCAGGATTTTTATTAGAAGTATTAAATTCGATCATACTATTGAGATCTAGTAATATTTCTCTCGCTTTTAGGTTGGCGAATTCTTTGTCAATATTCTTGTATCTAGAATTATATTTATAAGCATCAAGATAATATTTAAATTCTTTGTCATTTCTATGAATTATTTCGTATATGTTTTTATTCTTGGCCTTGTCCTCTATTCTACTAATGTCCATTCTATTAGATATGTTTAAGCTCCAATGAATAATATCTAAACTCTCATCAACTATATTCATATCAGGTGTTATCAATACAGGCACTGTAGCCTTTTTTGAGGTCTCTATTAACTCTTTTGGCTTATCTTTTAGGCTGACTTCTCTGCATATAACATTATGATTTACTGAACTAAGTGCCCATCTTGCCCTTATTGCATAAGGGCATCTTCTAAAGGTATATAAGATCGATTCTTTCAAATTGTTCAGGATTATAGTCATTATATTATTATGTAGGTTTGATTTTAGCAATTGAATAAGATTAATGTTTAAGTATCTTATCCTTAGTTTATGACAGCTTTCCAAAAAGGTTCGATTGTTTAATTTCTCTAATTTATCAATGGTAGGATTCTATTGAATAATATTTGGATCACATTGTAGCTCCATAATACAACAAGAATGATTAGTAATGTTTTTATATCCTTTTTATTTACACTATATATTAGCTTTTTAAGTTGTATTACTCTCAAAAAACTATAAGAAAGGCCTATAAGAACTGTAAATCCTTTGCCGATTATTAGGAAGCAGGCAATCTCAACTATTATTTGAGACATAAGGAATTTAAAATAATTATCAAGAAAATGCTTTTCGTTAGTTTTTAGAAAAATTAATTTATATAAATATGGAGTTAAAATAGTAAGGATAAAATAAAATAAAAAATATGATTTTGGTAGAGGTTTTTCGATTATAATTTTTGCTAAGCTTAATTCAATTACCCCTGAGACTTGAGTAAGTGATATCAAGTAGAGAATAGCAATACTTGCAAATGTAAAACCAAATATTGATTTTTTACTAGTAAAAGCTTGCCTTAGGTAATTATCTTTCACGGATTAGTAAATTTATGTTCCTTGTAATGAAGGGATTTCAATAAAAAATTACTTATGTGTCTTGTTATTAAAGTATTATGTAATGGAATGCTTAAAGCTGAGTTTATTCTGCTGAAGTTTAATTTTGTTGATTTCTTTGATTGATACTCTTGCAAATTCATTCAGGAGGTTGCATAACTGGGGAACGTAGAATAATTCTACTGTTTCTGCTGTTCTACTTGCGATCTTTCAAGGTTTTTTTAAATGGAACTATTGCATTATTTACATTTTCTCGAGCCTTTTCAAAACCAGATTGCTGAATTCTACTCAGTTACCACTGCTGTAGTAACCGTATTGTTTGCTCTATGGTGTATTAATTTCATATTGAGCCTGATCCATAAAACTTATTCTATAGGTAGGACCATAGGAAAGTTTTACTGGAGATATATTCACAAGGCTCTTACAAGCTCATCAAAAAATCTTAGAAAAGTTTCGTTTAGGGTGTTTTGATGATGGATATACTTGCTTGGCCACGCATTTGGTGGACTTTTGTTGCCTGCTCAGGCTATTAATCCCTTTGTTTGTAAAA
This sequence comes from Prochlorococcus sp. AG-409-L14, assembly GCA_003215545.1. Lineage (GTDB taxonomy): Bacteria > Cyanobacteriota > Cyanobacteriia > PCC-6307 > Cyanobiaceae > AG-409-L14. Next base: position 51,423 of record QCKF01000002.1, read on the forward strand.
AATGTATGTTGAGGCAAGGTTAGAGGGTTTGAAACCTAGATACCTCGACCTCAACAATAAGAGCAGATTCCTCTGCTTAGCTACCAAAAATGCTTGCAGCTACAGTACCAACTGCTATGACTAGGCCACCCCATTTAATGATTGGCTTTGAATTGTCATAGGAAGAAGCTACCAAGATGGCAGCTAGCTGAATCACAAGAAGCTCTTGGGTCATGGGGACCAATTTATTAGGCTTTGGTTTTGTAGCAAGGATTACAATCCACGTCCATAATTATTAAGTTAAACCATTCCTAAGGGTTCACGCTTGTACTAAATGGAACATATGCAGGTGATTTGCGTTGGTTTATCAGGAGAGAGATTGCTTTATATGCATAATAAAAATAGTACTTAATCTACATTAACGATATATTGTTTGAAAAAACTTATATTTCTAGATTGCAATTTAAGTTGATTTCAAACGGTATTGAACTATTTGGTAATGTTAGAAGATTTGAAACTATTGAGGCAATATCTTCGGGCTGTGTCATCTCTTCTTTCTTCATACTAGTTATATTCGCAGCCATATCAGTATTTACCCAGCTTGGAGAAATTGTAGTAACTCTGACACCTTTATCCCAGCCTTTATTTCTAATTGTCTGGCAAAGTCCCATTAATGCAAACTTAGTAACGCTATATGCTGCAAGGTCCCCTTTTGATCGCTTACCGCTCATAGAAACTAGTGTTATAACCCTGCTATTCTTGCTTTTAATTAGATAAGTCCAAGCAGCCTTTGTTAATAGCCAAGGGCCCATTAAATTTACATCCCACAATTCATCAATCTTATATCTTTCATCATCTTTAAATAAAAGTCCAGTGTTACAAAAAGTGCCTGCGCAGTTGATTAAAGTATCTATAGATTTTTGCTCGGAGATGGTATTATTAACCAATTCGATAGCGCTCTCTTCTTTTCTGGCCTCATATTGATTTACTATTAAATGTTTATTATCGTTTAGACTTGGATCTAGGGATGAGCCTAATAATACATTTGGCTTTCTTACCCCGAGACTAACCTTATGACCATCTAATAGCATTCTTTCGGCAATTTTTCGGCCAATTCCTCTGCTTCCACCACTAATCAGAATAGATCTCATTATGTTAGCTCTATGTAAGAGTCAATTGAATCCTAATATAAGTCCAAAAAGCTAAACTTCTTCTAATATCTATATCAAGTGTCTTTTACAGGTTTTAGGAATTTCCAAAGAAGTTGTATCTCTCTTCCTTGCATTCCCATTAGCCCCCACCTTACGCTCCACGGAGCATTGGCAAACATTTTCATCATAGCTTTTACAAGTTCAGGAACAGTTAAAGTGTTAGTCAGGAATCCATACCATTGATTTGATGGGAGTCCAAAGAAACTAATAAAAAAGTCTCGTAATTGATTCTCTTTAAATCGCATTAACTTTTCTAAGCCAAACTGATATAAAGCTTGCTTCCTTCTTAAATCAGCTGGCCATAACGCTTTCCAACCAGCTGCTGCAATCTCTGCGGAAGTTGTCCCTTCTTTGTTTATTGCTATAGCCACTGCTTTGGCTACGATTGGTGCTCTTCTTAAAAGCCCACCTACCATATATCCGGAGGCAGGGTGGACCATGGAAGCAGATCCTCCAAAACCTAGAATTGGTTGCGTAAGGTCTGGAAGGGGTTTGTTCATAGGTAGAAACAGACCCAATTCTTCATGTTCCAAGGATGTAATTTCCAATCCGCGATGCTTAAGTCTTCTTCCCAATCTTGCTTTTAACATCTCCATTGACATAGGAGGTGCTAGTCCAAGGGAAGTTTCTTCTAAAAAAAACCGATTATTCCCCATATCCATAGCGTAGAGAAAGCTGGGGGGTTGAGATCTCTCTGTATGATCTAAATGGTCACACCTATAGTCCATCAGAACGAATTGTCCTTTTTCAACAGGTGGTCTATTGAACTTCCCAACCACTCCATAACAAGTTTGTATTGCGATGGAAGATTCACTTATTGATTTTAAGAATACAGGCTCATAACCTGTAGCATCAACAACCAACCTGCTACTTATCAACTCACCACCCTTCGTTTTAACGATACTTATCTTATGGTTTACATTTAGTTGATCAGCTTTGCCTATATTCCACTTAACTTTTGAATCGTCGCACTGATTTATCCAATGGCTTTGTAATCTTCTTTTGTCAAATAGTCCATAATCGTATTGATGACTTGTTGCTTTGTTCTCTGCATGCTCAGGTTCTAAAGCACCAGCTCCAAAGAAACTAACTGTATCAACCCATCGGTGTTCAAGTAGGTGCGCTAGTCCTAGATCATCTACTTCTTTCCCCCATATTCCATATGTATATGGCCAAGGCTCTCTAGGGTCATTAGCAGAAAGAACGCTAACTCTTAGGTTCTCTTGGCACATTGCTGCAGCAATTGCTAAGGCCCCTGGGCCAGCCCCAAGTACCAAGACATCGCAAGATGTCTTAGATGTCATTTGATCTGATGAATAATGGCCTTATTGTTCCCATCGTATCTACAAAAGAGCTAGTAGTAATCTGAGAGGGATGGAAGCGTGGGGTGTTGATGTGCAATTTTGTACCCTCCTCATATAACTAATCGAGATTACCTCGGTTCTATCCCGTTATTTTAATTATTACGAATTCAGCTATTATTTAAAACAATTTCTCCAATTGTTAAGATCTTTAGTTGTTGATTTCTAAATTTATAAAATATTTAGACTAATAACCCCTTTTTATGTCTCTTTTAAGTTATTTGTTATCATATGAAATGACTTAGACTTAAAGCTCTTTACTAATGAATAATGTTCAGAATATTTTTATTACAGGAGGAAGTTCTGGAATTGGATATCAAGCAATCTTGTCTTTATTAAAACAAGGTCATCGTCTTACTATTCCGTGTAGATCTGTAGAAAGAAGAGAGTACCTCATTAATAGACTTTATTCACAAGCTAGTGATAATTGTGATTTAGAAACACAAATAAATGTATTAGTTATGGATTTGTCTGATTTGCACGCCATAGAAAAATTAACTAAACAATTGCTAAATAATGAACATACTATTGATACCCTGGTTTTAAATGCTGGTTTGCAATATACAGGGTCGTCACAACCTTGGTTATCACATCAAGGCTTAGAACTTACATTCGCAGTTAACCATCTTAGCCATTACTACCTAACTAATAGGCTTATGCCTTTATTATATAAATCTATAAATCCTAGGATTATAATTACTGCATCTGAAGTTCATGATCCTAAATCACCAGGAGGATCTATTGGAATGCCCGCAAGTATAAAGCCTTTAGAAGGTTTGATTTCATTACAAACTAAACGGCATTATCTGCTTGATGGCACGACCAAATTTAATGCCGATAAGGCTTATAAGGACAGCAAACTTTGTAATATTCTCTTTGCTAGAGAACTTTCAAAAAGATTAATTTTAGCAAGAAAAAAGCTACCTGTAATAGCCTGGGCGCCAGGATTAGTGATTCCAAAGTCTAGAGACGGATTTTTTAGATATAGCAGAAAAAATAATGAGTTTGGTCAAATATTATTTGCTTTAATTGCAAGAGATTTATTAAACATCACTGAGACTTGTCAGAATGCAGGTGAATTACTTTCTATGTTGGTCACTTCGAAAGATTACCTGGAGTCTAATTTCATATACTTATGCAATAGGCTTATTAGACCAGGTAAACACGAAATAGCAATAAAGGAAGTAAGCCAAGAAGGTCTTGATGACAATCTTGCAAGATCTTTATGGGATTTATCAGCTAAGCTAGTGAAAAGATATGTTAGTTTAGCTGAGGATAATTTAAGCAGTGTAATTGATTATCAACTTTAAAAATTTCTATGCTAGTTTATAATTGAGTTAATGAAAATAAAATAACTAGTTATTTGTTTAATACATTTAAGGTTTGTGTTGGGAAGGCAAATTCTATATTTTGATTAGTAAATTTTCTAACTATTTCTAAATTTATTTTTTGTTGTACTTCCATGGCAAGTAGATAATTATTTGTAGGTACATAGTAAACAAGTTCGAAGTCAAGGCTACTTGAGCCAAATTCTACAAAGTGGCATCTATCATATTCAGCGTTATCAATAGAGTCTATAATTTCTTTCATAATAGTGGGTATCAACTTAAGGTTATTTAGGCTTGTATCATATACAACACCAATTTTGTGTACTAACCTTCTTGTTCTCATTTCGGCGTAATTGGATATCACGCCATTAGTAAGTGCGCTGTTACTCATTACTATAACTTCTCCATTTACACTTCTAAGTCGTGTGGATCTAACTCCAACTCGTTCTACGGTTGCCCAAACATTATCAATATGAATGAATTGCCCATCTTGGAAAGGCTTGTCTAACAATATTGTTATATATTCAAAGAATTCTTGAACAGGTTCTTTTAAAGCGAGACCAGCGCCGATACCACCTGCGCTTAAAAGTGCCCATATTGCTGCCATTTGGACACCTATATTTTGCAAATAAATAACAACTCCTATACACCAAATAATTGCTCTTATCATAGGGCATAGGGACCTTATCATTGTACTAATTGCTCTGTCATCTACTCGATATGCCCAGCTATAAACTATACTTATTACGATTTTATTAATACTCCTGATAAGGAAAAGAAGTAAAAGCAGTTGCGTTATAACAAGAAAAAAGTATTCAACTTGTTTGCTTAAGGTTATAAACCCCATCGCCATAATAAGGCTAATTATTAGACCAAGAGGTTTAATAGCTTCTATAATTGTATTTGCTATGTAGTCATCAGTTTGTGATTTTGTTCTCTTTGCTAAGTTCCCAAGGACTTTAATAGTTACACGCCTAGTTATTAGTGTAACTATTATTCCTATAATTAAAGTTATACAAGCAGTTATAAGTTGTTTGTAAGAATCACTCATGATGGAACTATATGCTCCTTTTATTCTGCCTCTTCTAGTATGTATAAGCAATAAATTATTGTAACTCTAAGACAAATGAAGTATTCGCTTTTTCTTGTTTTGTATTTAGATACTAAATATTGGAAATTACAAAATTTAATCAATTTGAGTTGGTCTTTTTTCTTTAGCCAATTTACTAATGAATTTAAACTCTTTTCTATCAGACGTTTTACACCATTCAAATATTATTGACTCTGTTGTGCAAAGTATCGCGCCAACACTAGCCAACCTTCTAATTGCTATATCTATTTCATTATTGTCTCTACTTTCTATAGCGTCAACTATAACGTAAGTAGTGTATCCAGAATTAATTAAATCAAGAATTGTTTGTAGAACACATATATGAGCTTCTATTCCACATACATAAACCGCCTTAGTATCCTTAATGCGATTGTATAATGATTTTTTAGCTTCTCCGTCGAATGCACTAAAAGTCTTTTTTAGTATCGGGCATGATCTTACTTTTTCAGAGATTTTTTCTGATGTTAGTCCTAGTTTGTCAGGACATTGCTCTGTGTAGGTAATGTTAATGTTCAACTTGTTTGCAGCATCTATTAATCGCCGAATATTCCACAATAGAATATGTTTAGATTTCATTACGTTTAAGAGACTCTCCTGAACGTCAATTATTAGTAAATGGTGTTGCGAAATTTCCATAAAGAGACTTAGACCGTCTTTATACTTACTAGCATAAAGAAGTTTTTTAATATACTTTCCTAAATTTAAATTTATTAAGGCGAGATAATTTCATATTCAAGGGCATTTATGCGCTTCAAGTGGTAGCATTGTATTTATGGGGCAATTCTATTTTTCTACTTAGTCAGATTTTACGCGTTAAATATCGAGTTTCATGAAGTAGCCTTTCGATAAAATATTTTTTATATCTATATCAACCAACTCCTCTCATTAGTAGCTACTATTGAGAAGATTTAATGGTTTAGTTTTGCCGCCTTCTGGCTCCTTCTCAAGATTTCAGGGACCATTAGAACTAGGTCTCCATCAAGGTGGAAGGAGGCTGACCCCACAAAGAAGAAAAGTTCTTGACTTATTTCAGCGTATTGGATCAGGAAGGCATCTCAGCGCAGAGGATGTCCATCATCAGTTAGTGGAAGCAAAAACTAAAGTTTCGTTAGCAACTATTTATCGAACATTGAGACTATTGGTTCAGTTAGGTTTCTTGCATGAACTTGAACTAAGTGAGGGTGGGCATCGTTTCGAGCTTTCAAGTGATGAACACCCAGATCATCACCATTTAGTTTGTGTGAGATGTGGTAGAACAGAGGAATTTGAGAGTGAGCAAGTTTTACAAGCAGGAAAAAATGCAGCAGATAAGATTGGTTTTCAATTAATAGAATCTACTCTCAATGTAAGAGCAATTTGTCCAAATTGTAAGACAATCTAAATATTTAAGAATTATCTGGCTGTTTTAATAAAAGACTCATGACAATGATCCTCCACAACTTGAACCTGACCCTGCTGTACATCCAAAACAATGGTCTCCAACTACAATTTTATTGCCTTTGAAATCATATTTTTTACTTGCTAGGTCTCTAATATTTAGTGAACCTAGATTTAGCCCTAATTGTTGGTTAAAATCACAGTCGTAAATATTTCCTTGCCAATCTATACTTATTACATTTTTGCACATTAAGTTTTCCAAATTAGCTTTATTAAATGATTTCTTCAATAGATATTGATATTCAGCTAAAAGCCCTTTTGAGGATAAATCGTTGGCAAATCTTTTGATCGGCATGTTTGTTATTGTATATAGATTATTAAAAACTATTCCATAACGTTTCTTAAGCTCATATCTATAATCCTTTTCTAATTCTGATTGGGGAGGTGGTAAAGAAGCACCTTGAGGATTGAATACCAAGTTTAGATTTAAATTTCTTTCAAATTTTCCATATCCAAGTTTATTTAGGATTTGTAAAGCCTCAATGCTTTTGTTAAATACACCATTCCCTCTCTGCCTGTCAACATTATCTTCTAAATAACAGGGTAGTGAAGCAACTATTGTGACATTATTATTCGCTAAGAACTCAGCTAATTTTTCTTGGTTTCTTTCGAAGAGTATAGTTAAATTACACCTATCAATTATTTCAAGTCCCTTTTTATTTACTTCCTCAACAAGTAATCTAAACATAGGATGCAATTCAGGGGCACCACCTGTGAGATCAATTGTCTTGATGTTATAAATTTCAACTATTTTAAGAATATCTTTTAAATATGATATATCCATCATCTCTTTTCTATTAGGCCCTGCATCCACATGGCAATGTTTACACGCTTGATTACACTTGTACCCTAGATTTATTTGCATTATATCAAATCCCTCTCTATAGATATTTGGGAATTGCATAAAATAACTTCAAGCGTTTTCAATCTTAATAAATTTTATGGCGTAAATCAAATTTAAATAATAATTGCTACAAAAGTGTTTCTGCAAGCTGTTAATTAGCATTTTTTCGTATAGCTCTTTTCTTCGAAAGCTTCTTAAACCATTTAATGTATTCAGATGGTCCTAAAGTAAATATATGATTAAATTTTAAATTGTCATATGGATCACTAACTCCTTCAAGTACACCCTTGGAAAGATTAGGCCTATCGACTTCTCCACTGCTGCTGTCAACAATAAAAACTTGGTTTTTCTTTTGAAAGGACTTACCTATTTCTTGGATCAAGGTAAGGAACCCTCTGTCACTCCCGCCTCTTGACCATACACCTTTCTCAATTTCTGAGGAAGTTACGGTATCTCCAACTCCAACTAAAATAGGCATGTCATCATGTGATATTTTGTCTTTGACAAATTTATTTAATTCTTGCAATGAATTAGGTGCTTGCCTAGCATTGAAATCTCTTCCAAAAGGAAAGTAATTTCTCTTCTCTTTAATATATTTATTTAATAAAACTAATAATCCTTTCTCTTTAGTTGCTCCTTTTATCATGAATTGTATATCGGTAGTACCAATATCACTTTTGTCTGCGAGTTTTATTAGTTCTTTCTCTCCATTTATACCAAGATTAGGAGCTATATGAAGAAAAAATGAATCACTCAGGCCAGTATTAACTGAATCATCTAATAGTTTGTTCATAACTTGTAAGGCAATTTGTTGTAGTTTTCTTTGCTTTTCTATATCATTAGGAATTAGCTCGAACAAGTAATTTAGATTTATTGTAGGAGATAATTCTGTATCAATTACAGCCAAATGTGTTTGTTTTCGATATTGTTCATATGTTAATTCTGGTAGAATTGAACTAATTTCTTTGAATATTAGTGATTTTATTCTCTGTGGAAGTCTCTTCAGAAAATCTTTCTCTTCTTCTGTAACGCCTTCAGCCTTTACTTTTCCGTTTCGGTTTTGATATTGAACTCCTCCAGCGGCTAGCCCAGGTAAGTATCCACAGTAATCTAAAAATTTTGTATCTGAATTAAAAGCCTTTTCTATAAGTCTATTAACACCTCTATACCCTTCATGCTCTCCATTAGTTAGGACTCTGAATTCTTCTTTTAATTCATAAGCAGCCTCTACATAGCTTTTATCAATAATCCTAGTAAGTGGGTCTTTTACAAGGGGGATACAAACCCCGTCAAGATCCTGAATTATTAGCAGCCTATCTACTTCAATTAAATTTTTAGTTATGCTGTCTATAGTCATGAAGCTCAAACTATATTAATCGTTATCATAGCCTTAACTAAGCATTTAATGCTCTGAGCCATTATAAGTTTTTACTTGCATATGAATTAAATCATCAATACTTGACCTTTCCATCGTAACTTTTAGTTTATTGGCCAGTAGTTTTTGCTATAATTGTAGTATGAACTTCTATTGAGATATATAGACATAAATTGAAGCTCCTATGAGGAACAACTTTTTTGATTACACAGATGAGCCTGGCTTTATTCTTAATCGTCTTAAGGAAATAGAGCTTGGAAAGATAGGTTTTTATAGCATCGGCCTCTATCCAGCTTCACTTGCATATAACTGTGCAATGCAGACCAATGGTGAAACTCTTCTATTAGCACCAAGGCCCGGAAGAGAGTTGTTAGGTGCCTTTCCAGAAGAAACCATTTCTGGTATGGATCAGAAACATGTAGATTCCATGATGAAAATGGGATCACATTATCAAGGTAAAAGTTTAGTTAGTAATAACCTTGCAGACTTGATTTTAAGATGTGAGTTGGTAATGTTAAGTTCTAATAGCAATCATGTAGAAAATGATCTGAAATATGCTCTTCATCTTAGACAAGAGCTGAATAGAAAGAATGTGGTTTTATGTGTTTTGTCAGGATCTTTCTCTCATGATAGCGTACAAAACAAGTCATATATACTTTGCCAGAAGATTCCGAACTTAGCTTTTTTCTCAGGATTTCATAGGCATGGTTCTTTACGCAACCCCCTTGATAGTTTTACAGCTAATTTCTGTCATCCTGACGCGCTTACAGCAATGCTAGGTGCGGTAATGTTGGATCGTTTATCTCCTAATATTCAAGTATCAGCCGGTGTGCATAATTTAGAGGGCCAATATATTAAAGCCGCGAAGAATATGTCGTCTATTTTTGCTGGTTTTGGACACACTTATCATCGTGAGAATCCAGGAGTTTTACCGACATTACTTACATTACTCCTAGATCAATGTTTAGATCAGGCAGCTAGTGTTTCGATGTTTAGAGAAGATCGCAGAAAATTTTATGAAGATCAACCCTTTGAACTTACAGAATTAGGTTATGGGGTCCAACGTATAGAAGCAACTTTGCAAAAGGGAAACGATTTAGAGAAGGTCAGAGACCACACATTTGCGCAACTAACTGCAATGGTCGCTGATGTAAGAGGAAGCATGATGATTCCTCTTACAGGTAAGCCAACTAGGAATTTTCAAGCAGGTCAAATTTTGGCTGAAAATATGAAAAACTTACAAAGATGTCCTAATAATATTGACGAATTTATTCAATGGTGTGAATCAAGTGGTATCCAAAGAGGTGGATTAGAGGGCATCAAATCATTACAATATTGGCCAGAAATAATGAGACAATATTCTATTCCACTTCATGATTCATCAATGGTTAATTTACTTTATATGTCTATATACTCTGAAGCCTCTACAAAAAAACTAATATATAAAGTTATGACTCAAAGTAGAGAGTTAACAAACTATTGCCAGGAATCAGTAAGACCAAAACATAGCCGCAAATATGCTAAAGCCATTAACAACTTAAGTTTACCAAAATCTAAGGAGATGATAGTTCAACTTATAAATTCTATTGCAGATGACTCAAAATTGAATATATCAATACCGTTAAATAAATATGAACACCAAGACAACTCATTACCCATTTATATTAAAGCCATGAATATTATTGAAGACTATTTTAGATCTTCCTAGAAAGTATTATATATGCATAATGACTTACAAATTTATAATAATAAGATGCTCTATGATATTGCATCTATGTACATTAATAGTCAGCCAATAATATCAATTGAACAAATCTCTTCCGGTATTATAAATATTACCTATAAAGTAAACTTTACTAAGTCTGGAAAATCCGGAGCCTTTATTCTTCAACAAATTAATCAGTCAGCTTTCTCCTCTCCTCTTTCTTTAATAGAAAACCACCTCAAAATTCAATCATACTTTAAATCTAAGCGAAGAATAATTGCCAACAAAATTGAAGACCTGAATTTAGAAATTCCAGAACTTATTCAAACAATTACCAAAAAATATTATTTCATAGATTCTAATAATATATTTTGGCGAGCTTTTAAATATATCCCATCAGCTTCTAGTTTTTCTCATGTTAGAACCAAATCTCAGGCTTTTCAAATAGGTAGAGGTTTAGGACTTTTTCATTATATATTCAAGGATTTTCCTAACGAATCACTTGATAGTATTATACCAGAATTGCATAACATCTCAATATATCTAAATAAGTATGATCGTGTTTTATCTATTAATAAATATCCTTTTCTAGTAAATGACAAATTAAAATATTTGCTTGATTGGTGCCTAAATTTTATTGATAGCTTCAGGTTAAAAATCCAAGCCTACCAAGAGCCTTTAATCAATTCTAAACTTATCTATAGAACTATTCACGGAGATCCAAAGCAATCTAATATTATGTATAGTAATCATTCAAAAAAGGTTATAGCAATTGTTGATACTGATACAGTACAGAGAGGATTACTCCATAATGATATTGGAGACTGTGTCAGATCAAGCTGTAATATCAGAGGAGAAGATACCATGAATTTCGAAGATGTTACTTTGGAATTTGAACTATGTGAACAACTTCTCAGGTCATACAAATATCATACACATGGTTTCCTTACAAGAAAAGAATGGGATTCATTCCCTCAATCTATATTGCTAATACCTTTTGAGTTGGGACTGAGATTTATAATTGATTATTTAGAAGGTAACATATATTTCAAAGTAACTAGTCAAGAACATAATCTTTTTCGCGCAATAGTTCAATTTAAGCTCGCTAAATATATTTATAAAAATTTTAGTAGACTATCTAATCTTGTCAAAGAATTATGATTTCATACCTACCCGAGCTAAGAATTTTATTTGGCTTGATAATAGAACTACAATAATTATTGAGAAGCCATGAAAATAGTATTTACACCTCATGCATATATTAGTTTGGCTATGATATTTTCTACTATATTGCCTATTCAATCATCACATACTAATACTATATTAACCGAACAAGGTGAAAAGCTTCAATTTAGATTTGATGATACAACACAATTAACTTATTCAAGTAAAGGTAGGCATTATCCAATTTTACCAAATAATAATGATGATTTAATTGATATCATTATCTATTTAGAGAATTTATTTTCTAAAGACATTGCTTTTGTTCACGACTTACCTCGCCTTGCCCATTATCAGCAAGTCATATATAGAGTTTTATCTAAGGATTCCCGAAGAACTTCTTTCGTTTTATCAAAATTACCAGAAAGATATCGCCGTATAGCTTCATTACATATTCAGGCACGAAAGTCGTTTCTATTAATGGAAAAGAAGTATGGAAAACCTTCCCTTATGCCTGCTTGGGAGATTGTTCCACCAGAACCTATACATTTGCTACTTTCTTATTACTATCAGGCTGAGCAAGCCACAGGAATTGATTGGGAAATTCTTGCAGCTATAAATTTAGTTGAGACCGGGATGGGTCGTATTAAAGGACAATCTATCGCAAATGCTCAAGGTCCAATGCAGTTCTTACCTTCTACATGGTCAGAACCTGGAATAGGAAATAACGGGGATATCAATGATCCAAATGATTCGATACAGGCAGCAGCTCGGTACTTAGTAAGGAGAGGAGGTCTTCTAGATATAAAAAAGGCTTTATGGGGCTACAACAATAATGATGAATACGTTAATGCCGTTCTTCTATATTCAGAGATCCTTAAGGAAAATCCATTAGCGTATAGGAGTCTATTTCATTGGGAAATACACTTTAGTGTTGAAGAGGCTGATCTTTGGTTGCCAGTTGGCTACAGTCAGAAAATCAAAATACCCATTTCGACCTATTTAACAGATTTCCCAGAAAGCTCACCACCTGAGTAATCTTTCTATAAATCACTAAAACTAGAGTGTCTAAAGAAACTTCAAACAGGTCCAGTGAGCTAAAGGAACTTGGCTGGTCGAATGATGATGTCAGTCGCTATATTGAATTATGGGAGTATCGGCAGAGGTGGGGTGCTATAAATTTAGAGCGGGAAGACCGACAATTTTTGAGGAAAGCTGAGTCAGCACTCCCAAAACTTGTTACTACAAAGATTAGTGTTAAGAAACCAATTCGAGAAAAATCATATTATCGATGGTTGAACTTCTATTTAACTTCAATGCAGCAGGCAGAGAAGGATTTTCAATTGGAACAAGATAAATATGGAGCATGGCCAATAATTCTAGAAGAAGAATTAAGGTTAATTGATTACTATCAACCTGTTTTAGGTCTTCCAGATACTCTTAAAGCCAAGGGATTTGACCCTATTCGTGAGAAGTTTATCAATAGTTTGCTGGAAGAATCTTCTGATAATATTGAAATTCGTAAATTCGACTTTCAAAGACCACTTGATGATTTAAAGAATAGAGAATCTACGTCTTGGAGGCAATTAAGGGAATCTGCTGTTTCAGAAGATCAGGTTTACCCAATTCTAGGTAGTCAGGCCATGCAAAGTTTTAGGAAGACGGTAAGAGCAGAATTTACTTCATTAATCCTTAATACTCTTCCTTCCTTAGCTGACACAGAAAAAACATTACCTTCTGATAATTGGACAGCCAATTGAGAATTATCGGCTAGAAAGGGAGAAGTCTTTTCAAACTCTTTTTTTGTCTTCTCAACACTTCGAAACCTTGCAGCTACATGCAGGGCAAACTCCTGACCCAACTACTAATGCAAGGGCTGTTCCTATTTATCAGACTAGTTCGTATGTGTTTAATGACGCAGAACATGGGGCTAATCTTTTTGGTTTAAAGGAGTTTGGAAATATTTATACTCGCTTAATGAATCCAACCACTGATGTTTTTGAGAAACGTGTAGCAGCTTTAGAGGGGGGAGTTGCAGGGTTGGCGACCGCATCTGGACAGTCGGCTCAATTCATAGCGATAACCAATTGTATGCAAGCAGGTGATAATTTCATATCTACATCGTATCTATATGGTGGTACTTATAATCAATTTAAGGTCCAATTTCCAAGGATCGGAATAAAAGTAAAATTTGCTAATGGTGATGATTTAGATAGCTTTGCATCACAGATAGATTCGAATACAAAGGCAATTTATGTTGAGTCAATGGGCAATCCTAGATTTAATATCCCAGATTTCAAGGCTCTTTCTTCTTTAGCTAAATCCAATAATATCCCATTAATAGTAGATAATACTTTAGGAGCAGCAGGTTCTTTGATTAGACCTATTGACTTTGGTGCTGATGTTGTAGTTCAAAGTGCTACAAAGTGGATCGGAGGTCATGGTACTTCGCTGGGTGGGGTAATTGTTGATGCAGGTACGTTTGATTGGGGTAATGGTAAGTTTCCTTTGATGACAGATCCAAGCGAGGCGTATCACGATTTGATCCATTGGGAAGCTTTTGGTTTTGGAAGCGAAATTTGTTCAATGTTAGGAGTTCCAAAAGACCGGAATCTCGCTTTTGCACTAAGAGCAAGGGTTGAAGGTATAAGAGATTGGGGACCAGCAATTAGCCCTTTTAATTCTTTCCTTTTGTTGCAAGGTTTAGAGACATTAAGTTTAAGAATAGAACGTCACTCTTCAAATGCTATGGCTTTGGCCAAATGGTTACAGAGCCAAAATCAAGTCATCAGTGTTAACTATCCAGGTTTAAGTTCTGATCCTTATAATCATAATGCTAAAGAGTACCTTACTGGTAGAGGTATGGGTTGCATGTTGAATTTTTCATTGAAAGGTGGTTTTGAAGAAGCTGTTTGCTTTATTAATAGTTTGAAACTAGCTAGCCACCTTGCAAATGTAGGAGATGCTAAGACTTTGGTTATTCACCCTGCTTCAACAACTCATCAACAACTCTCATCTCAAGAGCAAGAATCTGCCGGAGTTAGTCCTACAATGATTAGAGTCTCTGTGGGATTGGAGCATATTGATGATATTAAATCAGATTTTGAACAAGCTTTAAAATCAATCAACTAGAAGGGAGGGCATTTAAGAATGGCACTGATTCTTCCTCGCAGTTATCACAAGATCTCAGCGGTGGAAAAGAATCATATTTCTTGGATTGAACCAGAGCTTGCTGAAAGGCAAGATATACGTCCATTGAGAATCGGCATACTAAATATTATGCCTCTAGGTAAGCAGTATGAGTTTAATTTGTTGCATCCTTTGGGACTCTCACCACTTCAAATTGAACCTATTTGGATTAGGCTGAAAAGTCATAGTTATAAAACTTGGGATATGAATCATCTAGATAAACTTTATGTATCTTGGGAGGAGGCAATGTCGCCAAACCCTCTTGATGGGCTAATAGTAACAGGTGCACCAGTAGAGCACTTGTCATTTGAATCTGTAAATTACTGGTTAGAATTTATTGAACTTATTAATGAAGCAAGGAATAGTTGCGCGAGTACTTTAGGTTTGTGTTGGGCAGGTTTTGCATTAGCTTATTTGGAAGGTGTAGATAAAAATGTTTTTGAGAAAAAACTTTTTGGTGTATTCCCATTACGTAGCCTTGTTCCAGGTCATCCACTAATGGGTACTCAAGATGATTGCTTTGTGTGTCCACAAAGTCGTTACGCCGGCTTAATTGATTCTGAAATGGAGGCGGCTCAAAGGGAAGGGCGCTTGAGATTGTTAGCTTATGGTGAGAAAGTTGGATATACAATTTTTGAAACTACTGACCAAAGACAACTCATGCATCTTGGTCATCCTGAATACAATGCAGGTAGATTACTTTCTGAAATGGAGCGAGATAAAGCAAGAGGAGATGTACCCCCTCCAGAAAATTTTGACTCAAATACACCTCAAACTTCATGGAGGTCTCATAGGAACCTATTGTTTCAACAATGGTTATGGTTTTGCTATCAACGAGTTAGCTTGAAAAACTAAAGATCTAACAGCTAATAATATAGTTTAAATATTTTATATACATTAAAGATTTATTCTCTGTTTTAACTTAATTAATAAACTTTCAACAGAAATATTTTCATTGTAATCAATCAGGAATTTTGATTCGTCATCTGAAATTGGATCTAGCCAACTTTTTTGTTGACTTCGAATAGTAAAATCAGCTTCTGAAGGGTCTATACCTTTTTTGTTTCGATAGTCAATTCTTGATTTTGCAATTTTATCGTTACATTGACATCTGATAATAATAAAGTTCACTCCTAATTCATTCGCTAAATTTTTCATAACCCTACGCTCTACATTCCTTAGAAAGGTTGCATCTATAATTGTATTCAGAGAACTAAGGCAGCAGTTTCTTGTTATAGTTGGTATCCAATTGTGAAAGAGCAAGTTATTGCACTCTTCGCTATAAATATCAAACCCACTATTTAGGTTGCTAAATAGTGAGCTAGAATTACACAATGAATAAATCAATTGATTTTGTATTGTATTGTTTTCTATTAATCTCTTCCTTTCAACATCAGACCTTATTCTTATGGCTAATATTTCTCTGGATATAATTTTGCTTATAAAAGACTTACCACTTCCACTTAAACCATGCATGATAATAAGTGATGTTTGATTATTTTTTTCCAACGAGCTGGCATGGCTTATATACTTAAAAAGATTATGTTTTAGTTTTGCTTTGGCTATTGTCTGAGCACCTTTTTTTTTATTGATAAACGATTGGTTGATTTTAAGGATATTTGTTTTTGCTCTTACCATTGATCTATATGCGCTATACCACTTGAACATATCCATTGATATATAGTCTCCAGTTGTTTCTAACCAATAATTTAAGAAATCAATAGCCTCTTTTCTAAAGTCCTGAACTAGTAAATCCACATATAGAAACGCCATTTCGCTAATTGGGTCTATCCATCTTAGTAAGGGGTTAAATTCAAGGGAATCAAAAGGTACTAAATCTAAATCGGAATTTATAAATATATTGTCGCTATGTAGGTCTCCATGACACTCTCTTATACAGCCATATTGGCTTCTTTCTCTAAATCTACTTTCTATATGTGCTTTATTCTGATTTATCCAATCTAAATGATTATCTAAGATACGATTAATATTTTCCCCAACATTTTGTTCTTTAATTGTATCTATATTTTCAATAGCTGGTATTGTAGGAGAATAGCTTTCTAGAGAACAATTCATACTATTATTTTTAGTCTTTAAGCCATTTAAGTGGAACTTCCCAATCTCAATAGCAAATTCCTTAAATACTTTAGGGTTTAGCTTTTTGTTAGATAAACATATACTAAGTAAGTTAGAGTTATCAAATTGATTCATTACTACTGCTACTTCATGAATAGATTCCTTCTGATTAGAGATATTTTGTACCCATTTTATTTTTGGGTCCTTTTTAGATCCTGTTATTACAGCGAGTCCTATGTAAAGTCCTTTTGATAACCTTTTATTTACTCTCAGCTCTTCTTTGCATAATGTTATTCTGTCATTTAGTGACTTTGCTTTGAAAATTTTAGTTTCTATTGATTTTTTTATTTTATACGCAAACTTTCCTGTTAGAATTATATAAGATATATGCGTTTCAATTAATCTTATCTCAGTTACTTCATGTGGAAAGTTATTATTTGTCAATAACAAATTAATTAATTCTGACATTTTACTTGTCTTGTCTTAGGCTCATTCTATAACCATGTACGTCTTAAAAAATACCTTCTATGCTAGTAACTATGTTTCCTTTTACCATTTTTAAGAATTTGTATGCAAGATAATCTTTTGGATACCCCTTGGGTTATTAAAAAGGGCTGGATGAAAAAGGAAGCTACTAATTATTGGTCTAAAATGTTGCATCAGAAGCTTGAATGGCAGCAACCTTCTATAACTCTCTATGGAAGAGAACATCTTATTCCAAGGAAAACTGTTTTTTTATCTAATCCTTCAATTTCTTATAAATATAGTGGTCTTATCCAAATAGGAACTGGCTGGCCTCATTGGTTTCTTCCTTTATTAAAAAAGATGAGAAATTATTGTGGCCAAGATTTTAATGGCTGTCTTCTAAATCTATATTCTACAGGTCAAGATTCTATGGGTTGGCATAAGGATAATGAGCCTGAATTAGATCCTTTTGCGGATATAGCTTCTCTTTCTATTGGTGCTTCACGGGATTTCAAATTAAGGAATCTATGTAGCGGAGCTAAAACTACACTTTGCTTAGCTAACGGAGATCTCCTTATAATGAAAGCTCCTTGTCAGGAAAATTGGCAACACTCATTACCTAAGCGTAAAAATGTCAAAGATCTGCGAATAAATTTAACCTTTAGATGTTATTTAAAGTCATTTGACTAATATATTAAATTAGATATTTCAAAGGGATATGTTAAGTACCGCTCTAGGATGTTAAATAATAATGTCTTTAATCCAATCTTTATTTATTACTCAATTTTCCTGCTCATTTGAAGTAGCTTCAGCTGCTTTCTTTGCCTCAGCAGCAGCAGCAGCAGCAGCTTTAGCCTCTGCAGCTGCTTTAGCCTTCTGAGCCTTGGCATCTGCTGCGGCCTTGGCATCTGCTGCGGCCTTGGCCTCAGCAGCAGCTTTCTCTTTGGCAGCTTGTTCAATCATGTACTTTCTGCTGCTACGCCTATCAATTAGCCAAAGCAAGACAATCAGGATAGGTATATGAGCCAGTCCCCCTAAAAGAACAGTTGTTTCGCTGTAACCCATTCTTGTAACTAGCAACTAGCTTGAGTATACATTGGATCACCTTTCTGTATTTAAGTTACTTGACAATCTTCTTTTAACTCAATGTCTTTGATACTAGGTCTTTTTACGTATATACCGATACGTTTCGTTCTTGAGGTCTCTCCTTTTATCCACTAAGCCCTCCTATCAGTTCAATTACATAACCTGATTAAGAAAGCGTCTACTTCTTTCTTCTTGTGCATTGTTAAAAAATGAATCAGGTGCTGATATTTCTACCACCCTTCCTTCATCCATGAAAAGAACCCTGTCGGCAACCTCCTTTGCAAAATTAATTTCGTGAGTAACCACAATCATGGTCATCCCTCTTCCAGCAAGCTTTCTCATCTCATCAAGTACCTCTTTGACACGCTCAGGGTCTAGGGCGCTGGTTGGCTCATCAAAAAGCATGATTTCTGGATTTAAAGCCAATGCCCTTGCAATGGCAACGCGTTGTTTTTGACCACCACTTAGTTGATTTGGGTACTTTTCTGCTTGTTCTTCTATACCCATTTGTGCAAGGAGTCTTGTGGCTAGTAGCTCAGCCTGCTTAATTGATTTTTTCTGTACTTTAATAGGAGCAAGAGTTATATTTTCTAAGATTGACAAGTGAGGAAAAAGATTGAATTGTTGAAAAACCATACCTACTCTCCTCCGTATTCTTCTTATATTGTTCTCATTAATGTCTTTATTTAGTTTAATTCCAAGGACGTCGATTTCTCCACTATCTATACTTTCTAATCCATTAAATGTCCTTATAAGTGTACTTTTTCCAGAACCTGAAGGCCCCATTACAACAAGCACTTCACCCCTTTCTACTGTTACAGAGACATCGTTTAATGCACGAAGACCTTTGCCAAAATCTTTTATTATATTAGAAGCTGTTATGGCTGGGGTCATTTTATTTTGCATTTAAATTTGTCGGTTGCATTTTTTGCTCAATAGAACGGGCTATTAGAGCAATACAAGTGCAAGCTAACCAATAGATTAAACCAAGCCATACATAAACTTCTAAGTATTTTCCTATAAAGGCAGGATTTGCCAATAGGCTTCTGCTAATGCCAAGTAATTCAACCAAGCCAAGAATCGCCATTAAACTCGTATTTTGTAATAACCCTATCGCTTGATTAGTTAATGCTGGAATAGCTGTTTTTAATGCTTGAGGTAATAATATAAGAATATTAGTTTGACTTTTATCAAGACCTAGTACTACAGCAGCTTCTTTTTGTGTCGTTGGAATTGATTGCATACCTCCTCGAATATCTTCGGCTATATATGCTGCTGTGAATATAGCGAAGGCTATTACAGCTCTGATTATTCTATTTATCTCGAAATCCATAGGTAGGAACAATGGAATTAGTAGTTGACCAAAAAAAAGTACAGTTATTAATGGTAGTCCTCTTATTATATCTATATATATTCTCGAAATTTTATTAATAGCAGGCATCTCACTTTGCCTACCAAGTGCAAGAAGGATACCAATTGGGAATGCTATTAAACCACTACTAAGTGTAAGCAGCAATGTTAAGATGAATCCTCCCCAATACATAGAGGCGACAGGCTCTAGTATGAGACCACCTGCTAGAAGGAAGATCCCTATTGGAACTATTAGAATCCACGCTAATATTAGAGAATTATATATTTGCGATTTTCTATTAGAAAATATTGAAAGTAATGAAGTAATTATAATTAATAGTATCCAGAGAATTGGTCTCCATAAATATAATTGTGGAAAGCTTCCAAAAGCATAAAGTCTAATGTTACCTGTCACTACATTCCATTCAGCATGAAATAGTATCCAATTAAAAAAATTGATAAGTGAGACAAGAAATATAGCTAGAATGCTAATACTTAGAATTGCTTCTAGAGGACGATGTTGTCGCTTCTTTGTTATTGGTATTTGTCTTGATATATTTAATACTAACTTATTTAAGTGGCTATATTTGTAAAAGGAGGTTAATCTCTTCATATTTCTAAGATTTTTTATGAATTAGTTACATGAGATATATTATTATATCATGATCTATTGACAGTTTCTAGGATCCTCTTGTTAACCATCTCCATAGCTCTACTTATTACTAAGTTAAGAATTAAAAAGCTTATTAATAGTAAGAGGAATCCCTCGATTGCTCGTCCAGTTTGCGTTATGGTAGTGTCACTTACTGCATAGATATCAGCATAGCCAATAGCAATTGCTAATGTACTATTTTTTGCAAGGTTAAGGTATTGGCTTGTTAATCCTGGCAATATGGCAGGCAAGGCTTGAGGGAATATTATTCTAGCCAATCCTATTTTTTCTGGTAGACCCAAGCTTCTATATGCTTCCCATTGCCCTTTGTCTACTGACGTGAATCCACCTCTAATAATCTCAGCAATGGAAGCCGCTGTGTATATACTTAGCCCAATTAAAAGGGCTGAAAACTCTACACTTAACTTTACACCTAATAAAAATAATCCTTGATTAGAAATTTGTATTAATCCGCCTAGATAACCCAGCGGAATGTCAGATAGACTCAAAAAAGCAACAAAATACCAGAAAAAGAGTTGAAGTAATAGTGGGATCTGTCGTATAAATGTAACATAAGAACTTGAGAATATGTAAATAAGTCTGTTACGACTAATTCTCCCCATGCCAATGAGAGTCCCTATAAATGTAGCTAATATTAGGCTACTTAATACAACTTTCATACTATTTAGCCAGCCAATGCATAATGCCCATAGGTACGTATTAGATGGATTGAAAGGTAAAACAGATTCCGAAAGAGCAAAACCAGCTGGTTGCAATAACCATTTAAAACTAAGTCCAATTTGAGTCCTTAATATATTCACGATTAAATTATTTAATAATACTAAAAATATTGATACCAATACTATAAATACAATAAATTGCAGGAGTATTCTTTTGTTTAGTTTCATTCTACTTAAGTGGAGGAGAGATATGTAGTCCTCCATTCAAATATGTATTATTTAGGCCTCTAGGTATTGGTACAGAACTTTTCTCTCCAAGATGCTTTTCATATATGTCTTTATAGTTTCCAGTACTTTCTATTACTTTTACTACAAAGTCATCTGGTAGACCAAGTTTGCTTCCAAGACCAGAGTCTACACCTAAAAATCTTCTTAATGAAGTTAGGCTTTTGTTGCTCCTAGCCATTTTTACTTGTTGTTGAATATTGGAATTGCTAATATTCTGTTCTTCAGCTTCAAATAGTGCATAAATAATCCAGCGAATTGCATCTGATAAGCGTTGATCGCCTCCCCTTGAGGCTGGCGCCAGTGGTTCCTTGCTAAGTACACTATCCAAAATAATGTGATTACTTGGGTTGCTAAATCCAAATCTTGCTGCTGCAAGTTGTGAACCATCAGATGTCATAGCTTTGCATCTATTTTGAAGATAACCTTGGACCACTTGATCAATATCTTGATACTTTATTGGAGTATAGGATATATTTTTTTCTTGAAATGTGTCATTTAGATTTTGTTCAGTAGTTGTGCCAGAGCCTACACAAATATTAGAATTTTGTAAATCATTTAGACTATTGATATTAGCACTCTTCTTGACCATTAGTCTTTGTCCATCGTAAAAGACTACTGGGGCAAATGTGACTCCGTTTCCACCCGAAGAATCTCTACTTAGGTTGATCGTTGTGTTCCTTGAAAGAACATCTATCTCTCCAGTTTGTAACGCAGTAAATCTTTCAGGTGCGGTAAGAGGCCTAAATTTAACTTTTCTTGAATCCCCTAGAATACCTGCAGCAAGAGCTTTGCAGATGTCTACATCTATACCTTTATATTTGCCGTCTGATCCTAAAAAACTAAATCCTGGTATCTTTCCACTAACTCCACACACTAACTCCCCTCTTCTTTTGATTAGATTAAGCCTTGAGCCAGCTTCGCCTTCGATTTTTGCACATCCAGATGTCAAAACTGATAGACCTACCAGCCCACTCAGTAAAGCTCTATTCATGACGAGACTTTATATAAAAACCAAGTCTGTCAGAAATTCTAGTTATTAGAAAGAATACTATTTATCTTGTAGATAATTGTCTTATTTATTGACTTTCATGTTCGCATTAATACTAGTAATCAAATGAGATATACATATTTTTTAGATTTTTCTGCTAGAGATTAATGAGGGCCTTCTAATCCACCTAGCCTTTCAAATAAATCCAAGCTTTCTTTGTTAAGTCCAACCACTTCTACTTTTGATCCCCCTAATGTAAGTTTCCTAATTATTTGTTCTAGAGCAGTTACTCCTGTTTGATCCCATATGTGTGCTTCGCTCATGTCTATCTCTATCTTGTTGGGATAATTGTATAGGTCAAAACCCTGTAGGAAATATACTTTGCTTACAAAAAATAATTGTCCTGTAACTTTATACTTTAACTGTTCTTTGGATACTTCTATAGATGATACTTTAATTACTTTTGCGACTTTACGGCTAAAAAGAATACCTGCCAAAGCAACACCTGCAAGAACTCCTAGTGCAAGGTTGTGAGGTGTTGTCAGCATAGTTACTGAGAATGTCATTAGCATTACGGCTGTATCACTTTTAGGGATCTTGGATATATTTTTTAACCAGGCAAAATCTGCTGTGCTTATGGCAATAGTTATCATTACTGCAACCAATGCAGCCATAGGAATCTGTTTAAGCCATGGTTTACACAAAATGATCATGATTAGCAAACTTAAGCCTGAAAATAATGTTGATAACCTTGTTCTCCCTCCATTTTCTGTGTTCATCACTGATTGCCCAACAAGTGCACATCCTGCCATTCCCCCAAATAAAGAAGAAACAACGTTTGCTATTCCTTGGCCTCTAGCTTCAATATTTTTATTTGAATTTGTATCAGTCATGTCATCAACAATATCTTGAGTTAGGAAAGTCTCCATTAGTCCAACTAATGATATCGCTAATGCTGTAGGTAAAACTAAGCCAAATGTTTCTAGATTAAATGGCACTTTTCCATTTGAAATATCGCCAAATGGATTAGTAAATGTTGGCAATCCATTTGGCAATTGTCCAAGGTCTTCTACGGTTGGAATATTGATCTTAAATAAGACAGTTATCAGGGTAATAGTTACTATAGCAACTAGTTGTGGTGGTATTACTTTAGTTATTTTAGGAAGCCCATAAATAATTAAGAGACCTAAACCTACTAAAAGCCAAATTATAGGAATTTGACTGAATGTAGGAAGATACCCATTCGTCTTATCACCTATAGATATTACTTCACTATGGTGAAAATTTAAGCCTAGTTGTGGAAATTGAGCCTGTAATATTAGTAATGCTAAGGCATTAACAAATCCACTTAGAACACCTTGTGGAACAAATCTCATTTGATAAGCAAGGCGGAGATAGCCCCATAGAATTTGAAATATCCCTGTTAATAGACCTGCTGCCATCAAATATGAGACGCCTAATCCATCACCTTTTGCATTTCCTATTGCCACAATTCCTGTCATAAGTAGTGCTGTAGATCCTGTCGCAGATGTGATCATTCCCATACGACCACCAACAATTGCGATGGTTATAGATAGGCAAAATGCTCCAAAAAGTCCTACCTGTGGATCTACACCAGCAATACCTGAGAATGCAATCGCTTCAGGAATCATTGCGAATGCGACAACAAGTCCTGATAACAAATCCTGCTTTGGGTTTGTCAGCCACTGTTGGGCATTTGAGAGTTCTAGTGATTTCGTCATTTAGCTCAATACCATTTTCTGAAAATAAATCAAAGCGGCGGAAGCATGCCATTTGGATCACAATTTAATTTAAGTCTTTGAAGTTCTGGTAACCAATGTCCAAAAGCACTCTTTATTTCTTTCTTATACCAGGACAAATGGGGATGCATCTGAGCTTGGTGGATTCCTGGACAATAATTTGACAATGATGACCAAGCTTCTTCCATCCATTTGAGGCTTTCCAACCTTGCAGAGCTGTCTCCAGCTGGCCAGGATGCGGTTATCCAAGGCTTCCATACAGCATCCCTGTGTATAAAAGATGTCAAATCTGTATTATTAGTCTTTGTAACTTCACCTAACTGCTGAGAAGCAATTGAACAATTATCATTTGGACGCAGTTTTATTAGACTACGAACTATATTAATAATATTTTTTGTATTATCACCCCATTTGGGTCCTAGTAACCCGAGAACCTCAGAGTGATTTTTCACACCTTTTACTATGTTTTGCGATTTATCTTGAAGAATAGGTAAATCATTTAACTTTTTATGATTCATGTATATACTATTGTTATTTATCAGATTACTAGATTTTAATTCTTCAATAAATTTAATTGATTTCTGATCATTTCTTTTAACTAGTAGATACATATATATCTTATTAGCCCATATCCATTGGAGACTAATTCCCTGCGGTGCTTCTTCAGAAGCCTGTATTAGAGAAGTTAAATTATTTAGATCTACTTGTTGATATATGCTAACTATAGGCTCAAGTTTCACTGTCTTTAATCTAACCTTGGTAACTATTGCTAGATAAGGTGCTGCGCCACATAAGCCTTTCCAGAGTAACTTTATATCATTACTAGATGATTCATTCGGCCTTTTTATTAGAAATTTTTCTCCATTTCCAAAAAAGCCTTCTATCTGTTTAATCTTGTCTATAGCCAGCCCTTCACTTCTACTCATTGGACTAATACCTCCTGTCAAGATGTAACCCATACCAGTTTTGCCAGATAAACCTATTGGAAAGCTATAGTTGTACTTGTAAAGTTGATCTATAAGATCACTCATAAGAACTCCTCCGCCAATTTCTACTTCCTTAGTTTTATTAATGAATTTAATTTTTTTATAGAAATTTCTTAGGTCAAGCGTCCAGTGATCATGAGCAGCACATCTAGATGTGGTTCCACCACTACAAACTAATAAAGGGGGATTTTGAAGTTTCCCAGTACGGAGGAGTTCAATAAGGTGATTGTCAACCTTCTCAAGCACACCTCCTAATAGAGCATCTTGTGCAATTGAATTGTTTACTGGCAGTCGTGAAAGAATGATGGCCTCCTACTCTTATAGAGCAGAGTAGTCTGATTCTTGGGAATAGGACGAGTCTCGCTCTGTTGGCCCTTTCATAAGCTCTTATTTTGAATCCTTTTGAATCCGAACAAAATCTTTCTGATATTGGCGTAATAATTTGCGGACACGGAAGTCGCAATAAGCTAGCTGTTAAGGAATTTGCAGATTTAGTACAATCAATAAGATCAAGATTGCCTGATATACCAGTCGAATACGGTTATTTAGAGTTCGCTAGGCCCATATTAGTTGATGCGCTGGATAAATTAAGAGAAAAGGGAGTGACTAGAATAATAGCAATTCCAGCAATGTTGTTTGCGGCAGGACATTCAAAAAACGATATTCCCTCTGTCTTAAACAAATATTCTTTAAAATATGGCATTACTATCAACTATGGACTTGAACTAGGTATTAATAATCTTATGATAATGGCAGCTGCAGATAAAATCAAGAATATCCTCGGCGATCATGATGATAATACTAATAGTTTACTGGTCGTAATAGGACGTGGATCTTCTGATCCAGATGCAAATGCTAATGTAGTTAAAATTACAAGATTGTTAGTAGAGGCTTTTGGATTCGGATGGGGAGAAACACTCTATTCAGGTGTTACATTCCCACTTGTAGAACCTGGCTTACGTAAGATAATCTCTTTAGGATATAAGCGAATCATACTTCTCCCTTATTTTTTATTTTCAGGTGTTTTAGTTAGTCGTGTAAAGCGGCATATTCAACTAATTAGTGAAGAAAATCCTAATATCAAATTTCTAACTGCTGAGTATTTAGGAAATCAATCTTACATAGTCGATAATTTTATAGACAGGATAAATGAAGTGGTTAATGGTAAGAATTACATGGATTGTTCAGTATGCAAGTATCGTTCTAATTTGCCAGGGTTCGAGAAAGAAGTAGGTCTTGAACAGATAGGGCACCATCACCATGTAGAAGGAAATACTGATAGCTGCGAATTGTGCGAAGGCGAATGCACAGGTATTTGCCAGGACCAACCAGAACAACCTTTCAACCAAGCTCATACTCATAGTCACCAGCATGAACATCAGCACTCACATTTTCCTTACCCAAATAAGGACCATCCCTTAGGACCTGTCACCCTTCGCTGTTATTTTGGGCCTGAATTCAAAAAAGATTCTGATTAATCGCCTGACTCATCCGTCTCTTTCTCGAATGCGTCGCAAGGGACTCGCTACATATAAGTATGGCTAATGTATTTCTTTGTACGATCTTTTTAGGCCAATTTCCACAGATCTAAGTAGTTTTTCCACTGCTTATTAGTCCAGATTTCTTGTGAAATCAGGAAACCTGTGGGTTTTGCATTATGTTCAAATGAGACTTGACATAAGTGGAGTTTCCCTTGTCTTAAGCGACAAAACATAGGCATGCGTTTAAAACCCCTTGCTGTGAAATGAGTCTTAAGCTGTCTCGCTTATCTCTTTAATACTTTTTTTACCTTTGACTAGATGGCCAACATTGTGGATTCTTGTCTCAGAAAAAACGTGTCTAAAGACTTTTAATGGACCTTCAACCACTGGAAATCGACCTTAAGCAAACGGATAAAACATCTACTTCAGAATCAGTTGAAAGTTGTTGTTGCGTAAGCGTCGAAGCTGAAATACCAGAGCTCCTCTATCAAGGGATGAAGGATTTCATCGGATCTAATCCAAATTGGGACCAGTATCAAGTTATGAGTTCAGCGCTTGCAAACTTCCTATTTCAAAATGGTTGCGAGGATAGAGCCGTAAAGGAGAGATATTTGAATGACCTATTCATGCGTTCCAATTCTTAAGGGCATGTAAGCAAGCCCTTCTAGTAATTGCCATCATTGTAAGAGTTGGGCTTTGCCACGCAGACGTGGGCCATGCTGAGCCATCCACAACGAGGACATTTGGACATCTCCAAAGACGGTTGTAACGGTCTAAAACACTAGAAGATTCGTTCGAGCCCATAGGAGCTCCACCAACTTCATGTATGTAGTAACCAGGTGGTGGTGCTTTGTCTTGAATTGCTACTGCATTTTTAATTATT
Source organism: Prochlorococcus sp. AG-409-L14 (assembly GCA_003215545.1). Lineage (GTDB taxonomy): Bacteria > Cyanobacteriota > Cyanobacteriia > PCC-6307 > Cyanobiaceae > AG-409-L14. The sequence goes on from QCKF01000002.1 coordinate 78,819, forward strand.
GATTCAAAAATTGGAATCCTTATCAACTCCGTTAATGAGGATTCTTCTCCTCCTGCGGCAGTTACACACGATTTAATTTTCTCTTTCATATCTTCAACCATTAGATACTCATTTTCTCCCCATGACATGTCTATATGTGGTGCTTGAATACCAAATAAATCATATTTATTTGAAAGTGTAACTTTGTTCGACTCTTTAGGCAGAACCTCTCCATGTCCTATTAGGAAACCAGTGTAAGTATTAGGCTTTTTCTTGAGAAAAGATGGAGGTTCAAATCTATTGATTCCTCCCCATAATCCATAGCTTCTAATAAAACTATTCTTAGTTTTTTTTAAGGCTTTTTTATTAAATGGAACAAAAAAGCTTCCAGCACCAGATAGTTCTTTGATTTCTTCTTTGTCTGTTTGATTTATTTTGTCTTTTGGCAGTGAAAAGAAACGACATATAGAAACATGGTCCATCAAATTGCAGCCTAGTTTACCTGAAGGATCGATAAATCCATTCTCAGAATTGCTGTCTTCAGAACTCAAGAGAAATCTTAGTGATTGAATAGTTGATGCAGATAGAATAATTAACTTTCCATTTATTTTTTGTCTTTCTTTATTATGTTTATTTACTACTATAACTCCCTCAGCAGCATCTCTCGCTTTATTCATTACTAAAGATTCTGCCATGTGGTTTGCAAGTATAGTTATGTTTCCTGTCGCCATAGCAAGTTTTAAGCTACTTCCTGGACTGCTTGAAACTGGCCATTTAGATCCAGCTGTATATGTTTTAGGGCCAAAACCTCTAGAATTAATAACTTTATAGCTTAACTTTTCCTGTACAGTTTTTGCAAAATATTCCTCTGCCTTGGTGAATGATAGGCACGAACTATATTCACCATCAGGTAGAAAATCTAGGTAGTCTTTGCTTCCATAAATACCAAATCGTTTCTCTATCGATGTGTAGTGAGGCTCAAGGTCTCTATAATTTATAGGCCAATCTTTACCATATCCATCTATTTTAGAAGGTTTGAATTCATTATCAGATAATCTAAGTGTAATTCCTCCCCAAGTAAGACTCCTACCACCTATTTGCCTTCCTTGCGTCCAAATAAATGGCCGTTCTTTGGGATATGAATATGGATTCTGTTTTTCATTTGCATATAAAATAGGATTTGCTTTCCAGAATCCTGGATGTTGCGCCTGTTGCTTATAGCTTCCATTTAGAATACCGATTATTCGATTTAAAGAATTCGCTGGTTCTGTCCCAAAGGCTTTCTCAGGTGATAAGTAAGGTCCAGCTTCAATAACTATGACTTTGACACCAGCTTCTGCAAGCGTAAGGGCAGCAATCCCGCCAGTAGCTCCAGAGCCTATTACAATTGCTTCGTAGTTACTTTTAGTCACTTAACCGAGTCAGTGTGATTTGTATTCGATTGATCTTAAATTTATAAATAGATTTGTACAACTTTAAACCCTTTAACTCCTTGCTACCCAAGAAGGGGCACCACTAAACCATTCGCCTAGGTCATCTTCATTTGGGTTGTATATCGATTGGGGGTCCGCAGAGCAAATGTCCAGTTCATAAATGAGTCTATCTATCTCTTCTGTCGACTTATTGGTCAGATTGTTCCTTAATGCTCTCCTAAGCCAGTTAGAAATTGTTTGATCTTTATCAGCATATTCATGAATAAGTAGTCTTTCAGATAATTTAACGCTACTGCCTTTGCTCATGCGAGTAAGGATTTCTCGAATATGCTCTCTTGTAGATGATGACAACATTTTTGCATTCCATATGACTTGTCATAACTTGAAAACCATTTATAAGAAAGATTATTGCTACAAAGCTTCGCAATGTCTTTAAAACGACAAAATAATATTTACTAGAGACACTCATTTGAGAATTAAGTTGCTCTTATTTTTTAAATGATTCATTCAATATCACTTGGTTCTTTTGTCTTTAGTTGATTTCCCTAGCAGTGTATGTTTAATCGGTGTAATTCGTCTGTAGGCAATGCGAGCTTTTTTTATCATCCTACTAGGAGGATTTCTTCTCTTACTCGGCCCAGTCCAATCCTCTCAGGCCGCTATGGACTACGCAAAGCAAGCATTAATAGAGGCAGATTTCTCGGAGCGAGACCTTCGCGGAGTTACTTTCAATCTTACAAATCTAAGGGGTGCGAACCTTTCGGGGAGTGATTTACAGGGAGCGAGTATGTATGGAGCGAAATTGGAGGATTCAGATCTGAGTAATACAAATTTAAGAGAAGCAACCTTAGATTCTGCAGTCCTCGATGGAACTGATCTGACTAACGCAGTTCTTGAGGATGCTTTTGCTTTTAATACACGTTTTAAAAATGTGAAAATAACAGGTGCTGATTTTACAAACGTTCCAGTACGCGGAGATGTATTGGACAACCTATGTGCTGCTGCTGAAGGTGTGAATCCAATTACAGGAAGAACTACAAAAGAAACCCTAGGATGCTACTAAGTGGTTAATGCTTTTTTTGATCTATTTTATTAACTAGATGCCAGAACTCAATTACCTTGACATACTCGGATTCCTGGCAGGATTATTGACAACAGTTGCTTTCATTCCTCAATTAGTGAGAACATGGAATACAAAATCTGCAGAAGATGTTTCTCTCGGAATGTTTATTCTATTTATTTTGGGTGTAATGCTTTGGTGTATTTATGGTTTTGAGATTCATTCAATACCAGTTGTTGTCGCCAATGTCATTACAACTATTTTGGCAGGTTGTATATTGACTCTTAAATTAATTTATACATTTACTACCAATAAAGAGTTGAAATAATTACATGATAATTTTTTAATATATTCCTTTTGCTTTATTTTTTCAAGTAATTTAACTAGTTTTCGATTTTCAATGATCTGTTCTCCTTATCCTGCTGATAGTCTGATTAGCAAAATCTGCGACTTTGGTCAGAAACTTTTTTTACAGCATATTTTTTTAACTGGTGAGATATTAATATTGGACAAAAGAGATATGTCCAATCCCCTGGGAGCCGGAACCTCAGGGGTTTTTTTTTTTTAAGTGAATGTGTTGTTTACTATTATTCTTTTGTAGAGTATGTTGATTGCATTTTAGCAAAATAAATATTGAATTCATCTAGGTCATCTACAGTTTTAATTCCAATAGCTTGTCCACAGTTATTAGATATACTAACGCCTATTTTTTCCGATATTTCTTGTTGATCTATTTTGGATAAATCTTTGTTACCTGAGCGCATTAGTTCCATCCATAGAGAAGGATTATATTTGGGATTTGAATTTTCTTCAATTGATAACCTTGCTGCACTATCCTTTGAAAACCCCATTGCTATTGCATTGCAGAATTTACTGGAATAACCCTTGGCTACCTTTTTTTGAAGATTCTCAATCTTTATATGTGCATCTTGTATCTCTGCATTAACTAATGGTGGAAAGACTAGGATGAAAGCAAACAAAAAAGATATTAAGTAACAGACAAAAGCATTACCTCTCATGATTGTTCCATTTTATTTAGACGAATTATACATTTCATTGTCTTTGTGGGTAATTGAGATCACTCTTTTTTTTGAAGTTGTAAGAATATTATAAGAATCAGCCATGATGATCCAAATCCAATAACCCCACCAAAACTCCCTGAAAGCAGGGCAGTCGCAAAACAACTACTAGAAACCAATAGGATTAAGCGTTCCAAATGATACTTTCTCATATATAAAAGTTGTTACTTGCTGAGATCCTATATACCTCGCCCATATTTTCCTAATTCAGAAAGATAGTAACCTCTAAACTTTTGGAATACTTCCCAATATTCTTCTGCATAATCGATACCTTTAACTACTTTGCAACATTGATAATAGCCAGCAAAGATATGGGATAAATACCAAAAAAACTCCCACGCATCATTTACGCAATTATTTTTGATTAGTACATCTAATTTTTCAGAATAATAGCCAATACCATTTTCAGGAGTGTTGTCATCTCTTTGCACAAGAATTGCGAAATGAGGCATTGTGTGCTCTACAACAAGATGCTTGTAAGCATCAATACCACTAACACCATTTAAATGATTTATTTTCTCATAAAAGAATTCTTTACTAAAGAAGATCATGTCTTGTGCAAAAGTTTTAACATAATGGTAATCTTTTGATTCCATCAATTTGTAGAAAGCAGAAGAAGATGCCTGCCAACCATACTTTATTTGATTAGGAACAAAATCTATAAATGCAGGATAGCCAGCATCATATTCTACACATATAACTTTTGGCCTGTAGGTATTTAAACCTTTTATTAGTTGGTATTCTCCCCCATCTATATCTAGAAACAGAACTTCTAAATTCTTTTTTGCATTTAATTTTTTCAAAGTATCTTCCAACCCTTTTTCGTGACTTGGAATACCACCATGGACAAGTGTGACTTTATTATTTTCCGTGATCTCTTTTCTCCAATCATCTATACATTGTTGTACAGGCTCAACAAGGATTGCTTCCCAACCTGCATCTATAAAGGTTCTTGAATTACTCCAATGATATGGATCAGCTGCTCCTGCCTCAAATATTTGTCCAGATTTGATTCCTGTGCATGAAATTGTTTCCATTATCCATTCTGCTTGACCATGCTGACTATAGGTTTTTCTCATTAGTGATATCTCTTGACAGGGATTTTACTACTATAACCTTTCATATAAATATCTCTAAAGGCTCAACGCGACTAACTATATATTAAATTACGATATCCTTTACTTTATAGATTTTTTTCTACTATAAGAGAAATAAAATAATTAAATTATTATGCTCAAAATCACGTAATAAATATGTGAGAATATAGTTCTACCATGAATTTATAGGCCCTTTTATATGTAAGCTATAGAAATTTAGTTTCAAGTAGTTTTTATTTTAAGACGGAGGGGGTGGGATTCGAACCCACGATGCCCTTGCGGACATGCTGGTTTTCAAGACCAGAGCCATCAACCACTCGACCACCCCTCCAGACTGTCTTTAATAAAGACCTTTAGATTCTATCAATTCCGATAGCAATGTCAGTGCGTCTATAGAGTCATAATTTCTTTATGTGAGAATCTCTAATGGATAGTTCCTATCCAAGCTAATGCTTCGAAAGCTTCGCTAGGAGACTTTAACTATAGAGGTTTTCCTGAAATGAATTCATGTACTGAAGGGACATATCGATATAGAAGATAAATGAGTACTAAGAGCACATTCCCTCCCACAACCATTCCACCAGTAATCATATTTTGTTTGCTAGAGGTGTAATCCCATTTGACCTCGCCTTCGACTGAGCCCTGAGGATCTACTTTGTTACTGGCATCTGTTTCGGTCATAGAAAAAATTAGTTGAGAAATCAAATCTTTTTAATTGTATTACCTCCTAGTCTTTTAGGAAAATTTATTCCAAGCTTACAACTAACATCCTTGCGTTAATTGTAGTGATTCAATACATAATCAACTTTATTAAGAGCCTATAGATTCATTTGATACTCATTCATAATATGCCATTTATATCTTCTCATTTAATTAGACCTGCCAATTTGGACTAAGATTAATCTTATATTTACATTGAAATCCCAATTAATTTGTAGATCTAAGTAGTTTGACGCTCTTCTCTCACAAGACCTTTATGTGTTTTTTTTCAATAATAGTTCGCTATTGAGAAACTTCTCCTTTTATCGGTTTCAAACTAATTGCCAATTTATTGATAGATGCTCTTTTAGTGATTTTCTTGTTTTGTCTTCCTGAAGCTTTTGTCAGGTCAAGGGTTTTGGGAGGAGTGTTTTCCTTCACCCAGTTAAGGGTAGTTAACCTTTTAAAAACTATAAAGGGCTGAAAAATGTATGCTTACCTATGCAATAATTCCAAAGACAGCAAGTCACAGCACTTTCATGGCAACCAACAAGAGCGAGCAATCACGATTCCTCGGTGACCTTCCTATGCAGGGACAAATCACTGAGAAGGAACGTATTCGTTACATCTCTCACCTAATGTTCTTCTTTGGTTGTGGCCTTCTCTCTTTCGGGGTATGGGCACTTTCTGGATTCACTAATTCTTCAGGGCAAACTGGCCCATTCCCTTTTTAGGACAAGGGTAGGAAACTCTTTTAAGAATATTTATATATTCAAAAAAGAGACTAGGTTGATAAATAATTGGGAAATCTCATCTTTTGAGCTGATTTTCCCTGTCAGATAATAGAACATTTAGCCATTTTGCAGCTAGTCCTCTAGAGATATATCTATTACGTAAGAAGTCGCAAATCACTTCATATAACGGTCCAGAGGCAGTTTCATGATTAAACCAATTCTCAAAATTCAATATCTCTTCTTGTGAATGGCAAGCTCTTAATTGATCAATAATTGCTTCCCTTGCTTTTTTGCTTAAAGTATCGACTGGTTTCTGTGCTGTTGTCATTGTCTTGGTTGCAAGGAAATGATTGATGCCCTCTAATCAACACATAGCTAATAATTCGTCATCTAGCCATTAAGAATTTATCTTTTTGTCTTATTTAATGAGCGTTTTAGAGGTAGTAACTCTTATAAAAGCCTTCCTCACTGGGTTCTCGCTCAGATAAAAAGGTTTATGAAGCCTTTGATTTTGCTGATTTGTAAATCTATATTCCTTACTTATTAGGTTTTGCAAGGGGGAGTAAGCATTTATCAGAGTCGCAGCCTGCGGGTCCTGCTTCCGCTAACTCTCCTTCGTCATAGCGATTTAAGGCTTCAAAGAAATCTGATGAAACCCTTCTTTTAACAACATCAGCTTGGAGCTTCTCATATGTTTCTGCATCAATTGGTTCAAATGGCAATCTAGGAAATGTTGCATTTGCGTCAAAACGCGCAAGCAGTGCAGCTGAAATGTAACCCTCCGCGTTCGAAATCGATTTATAAAGGGATTTGGCTAGTGATTCGATTTCATTCTCACGGAATTCGATAGTTGCAGAGGTGTTGTGATCTGTGTAATGACTTTGTACTTGCATGTAAAAGTCGAATTGCGCTAATGCTGAGAAATTGTTTATGTCAACTTGATCTGCCCCTGGTAAGTTTGCCCAGCTAACCTCAGTTGGTATCTCAACAAGCCATTCTGAACATCTTGAGTCGAAAGGATCGTTAAGAAGCATTCCGTTCTCATCTTTATCAGATTGAGAAGGCACAATCGTATAGCCATAGTCCATACAAGCCAATGCGACAGGGTCATTTTTGCGGAACGTTATTCTTCTTATAAACCTTTGAGCTTTTGGGGGATGCCATCCGGGAGCAGCACCTGTTAGCAGGCTTTTAGTTCCAGCCGGCTGAACTGTTGTACAACGGTTGGGCCTTCTTAATCCATTTCTATCGCAATATTCCCAAACTGTTTCGTTGACTATGTTTCTCCATCTTTTTAGGTAATTTGCTTCTTGTTCTTTAAATGATTTGCCTTCCACTGTGTCAGTGGGCCTTCCAGACTCCCACCATTTAAGCCAGTCTGTTCCAAATGCATGTACAAAAAAGTCAAATAGACCTGTAAAACTTACGCCAACTATTGGATCCCATGAACGACTTTGCCTATATCTTTCAACTTCAAATTTATGATTTAGGAGACAGGCTACTGATAATGCAGCTGCTTTAAAGGCATTCTTCTGTCCTTCATCATCTGTTGGATCTATTTGATTAAGATGAACTTCTGCAAGATTGCAATGGAAGTCTCTTCCTAGAATTTCACCACAAGGGTTTAATCCATATCTTCCTAGTCGATGATCAAGCTCATTATCTTCAATAGGCCCATAATTAACGTAAAGCCAATTTTTAGCTTCTTCCTTTCCTTGATCACAATAAATATCAATGAATTCTCTTTTTAGTTCTTTTGTTGTTAGTAGATCTGCATTTGCTCTTGCGATAGCTTCAGGTGCAAATTGAATTGCTCCTTCACCAGATTGAAATTGCTTCCTAACTGCTTCAAGAATTACCTCATATGTTGGCCGTTCATGATAAACCCTTGTGTGGTTTGCCATCCTAAGAGCATCCCTTTCAGGGTCTATTCGCCAGTTACCTTTATCGTCTTCCTGCCAAAGGTTTTCTTTTGCGCCTGCTGCTGAACTGTCTTCAGAATAGAATTGTCTCATGCCTGCACTTCGCCTTATATTGCCGGCAACAATAGTTACTGCTGCTTCATCAATCAGAAGGCAGCATTCTACTGAAGTTAGACGCCTATTTATTGATTTATTTAGAATACGGGAAACCCTTATATATAGGTCTTTTAGTTTTACTGGATTAGCCATTCCCCCAAAACCTTTCAACGATTCACCTACCGGCCTAATATCCTCAAGATCTATATATAAATTGATTTCTTCACCATTAAAGGTATTTGCACTGGATAATTCAAGTATAAATTTGTAGCTATCAACCCAACCTCTTCTGCTATCACCAACCTTTATATAAACATTATTACCTTTGATAGTTTTAGTTGTTATTTGGATTCTGCTTTCTGGAGGTGTTATCCCTAAATCAGTGACTTGTTTTACATTTATTTTATTAATAATTTTTGGAAGTTTTTCGATAAGGTCTGGTTCAATTACTGCGCCAGTTCCGCATCCCATCATGGCCAAGTCCATCATTAGGGCGAAGGCTTCCCAGTCGACAAGGTTTGTTGATGTGCAGTTATATGCACCTGAAAAATTTTCTTCTTTTTCAATCCATGGTGTCCCCCCAATCCAAAGCCATCTTCCTGATGGAAGAGCTTTCTTTTCAGCTTGCATTTGAGATAAGAGAGAAACCTCATCTTTTGTGAGATTTCCTAAATCAATAAGTCCTTGTAGGTTCCTCCTACTTACTTCTCCCCAGCTTTCACGGCCTGAAGGGGTTTTACGGCTATATGTTCGATAAAAAACCGGATTAGCCGCTGGTGCCGTAGCTGGAAAATCCACACGATGATCACTAGAAACACTGTCTTTCATGGTGATCTCAAGCTTGCTAGGAGTAAGAGTCAAGATTCATTTTGGATTTAGTCTTGTCACGCTAACGCCACTAGTGGTGTTAGCAAGTTTTTTTAACACCATTGACAGCGTTTAGGGCATAATAACTCTAGCGATCCTAGTGATAGTGCAGCGTTTGCCAGAACCTGAGCTTATGAAGGACCCACTTCAGGTTTTGGCTTATTCTCAAGCTGACTTCGAATTGACAGACCAGCAATTTCTTTTTCGTTTGGAATCCTGCCTTGAGGCAGTTGGTATTATTCCCAAAAAAGATACTTTAATAGTCGATCTTGGATGCGGTCCTGGAAATATCACAGAACTCTTGGCAAGAAGATGGCCTAAATCGAAAATACTTGGTATTGATGGGTCAAGTGAAATGATTGCTATGGCTAATGAAAGAAAATATCAAAATAACGAATTAGCAAATATACAAAGTCACAGTTATCTTAACTTAAACTTGGATTTAAAGGTTCCTTTTGAAATAATCAATTCTCTTCAAGCA
>QCKF01000003.1 GCA_003215545.1 Prochlorococcus sp. AG-409-L14
ATGGGTGGAGTAGACGGAGTTACCGGTAATGAAGCCGTTACTTTTAACTACGACACAAAAATCGATTTAGACAGCAGCTTCACTGGTGAAGATCTATTGAAGACCAGAATTCGTTCTGGCAACTTTGGTAGTGCTCCGTTCTCTGCTACCGGAGCAACCGCTCTTGAGGTTTCATCTAGCACCTCTAATGCGCTTCAAATCGATCGCAGCTATTACCAATTCCCTGTTGGTGAATCACTAACTGCAACTGTTGGTGCAAAAGTTCGCCAAGACGACATGTTGGGTGTTTGGCCTAGCTCTTATCCAAGCGATTCAGTACTCGACGTATTGACTTATGCAGGCGCTAATGACGCTTATAGCTTGGCCGAAGGTGCTGGCGCAGGTATTACCTACGCAAACGACAATCTCAGTGCAAGTCTTCTGTTCGTTTCTGACGAAGCGACAGATGCTTCTCAAGGAATCTTGACTGATGCAGGTTCTGACGACATCACTGCTCAGGTTGCTTGGGTTGGTGACAACTTGACTGTTGCTGCTGCATATACCACTTCTGATGGTGGTAATACAACAAGCAATGCTGATGCTGCAGACTTTGATGCTTGGGGTGTTAGTGCTCAGTACGACCTTGACAATGGCATTTCCCTAAATGCTGGTATGGGTTGGAAAACTCCTGACGAGGAAGACACAACTGTTTCTCCAAGGATCGAAGACGAGACCACATGGTCTATTGGAGTTGTATGGAGCGATTTCGGAGCTGAAGGCAACAACCTTGGCTTTGGAATTGGTACAGCCGAAGGTCATAGAGATCAATCCGGATACGACGATCCACTTGCCTATGAGGTTTACTACTCAATGGCTGTTAGTGATTACATCACAGTCACACCAGCATTTTTCTCAGTTGAGAAAGATGGTGCTGATGACGTAACAGGTGGACTAGTTAAAACAACCTTCCGTTTCTGATCTAACTAAAGGTTCTTAAAGCTAGCTCGCTTTACACAAAAGCCTCTACCTTTTCGGTAGGGGCTTTTTTATGACGAACAACTGTAGTGTGATATACCCCCGGCGTTGAAGAACTTCTTAGGCTTTAGGTGGTCGTATTTCATATCCAACTCCAATGATTGTTCGTCGTAGGGATTGCTGAAAACAGCCTGTAATTCTTTAATGAGGTTGTAATCACCTTGTTCAGCTTTCTTATAGGCGGGTGCGATCAGCCATTCGCGCCAGGTGTATTTGGGGTTAATGCTTTTCATTGCGGCGGATTTCACTTTGATGTCATCGCAGCTTGTTACGTGATTGTGCCACTGTCTCAGCCAGCTACACCACTGAATATCAATTGTTTCTGAACTGGGCAAATAGAAGCTCTCTTTTAGAACTGCTAGCTGGTCTTGGCCTGGTATTTCAGACAATTTTCTGAAAAAGATTGTGTAATCAACCTTTGAAATAACCATGAGTCGAAGCAGTTCATCCACAAGAGTTTCGTCATAACTGATTAAGCCAAGTTTCTTTGTCCACATGGTCTCGATCTTTTGAGTCATAACTTTGGTGAAGTCGTCTCGGATTTGATCCAGCCTCGCTAATGCCTTTCTATTCTCAGACAGTAGAGGTTGGATAGCTGTACAGAACATCTGATAATTAGCTTCAGCAGCAACCGGCTGGTTGAAGAATGAGAAATGTTGCCCGCCTCCTGTCCAGGGCTGAAATCTGGGATCAAAAAGTTCACAGAATCCGAAGGGGCCGTAGTCGAGTGTGAATCCACCGGCGGCGCAGTTGTCACTGTTGAAATTTCCCTGGCAGTAGCCAATGCGCATCCAGTTGGCTACTAGTGATGTAAGACGTTCGCGAAACAAATGAGCTAGCGTAACTACCTGATCTGTGAAGGCAAGATCAGGATCTATTTCTTGTTGGTAATTTCTCTCAATAAGGTGCTTCACGATCATATGTAGCTCTTTTAGGGCATCAGGATGGGCATTGCTACGTGCACGACGTGCAAACAGCTCAATCTGGCCGACACGTAGAAAGGACGGTGCGACGCGTGTTGTTATTGCCGTAGGATTTTCTTCCAGTATTTCGGGATCAATAGATCTAGAGTCCTTGGTGTACCAGGGTCTTCGCACTGTCTCGGATTGGGAGACATATAGAGTTAGAGAGCGAGAGGTGGGAACGCCTAGGGCATGCATGTATTCCTGTGCTAGAAATTCGCGTACGCTCGAACGGAGTACGGCACGTCCATCGCCACCACGGCAGTAAGGTGTAGTGCCTCCGCCTTTAAGTTGCATCTCCCAACGTTTGCCATTGAAAATACCTTCGAAAACTGAAATTGCCCGGCCATCGCCGTAGCCGTTGCCGGTTCCAAAGGGACACTGCTCTACGTATTCAGTTCCATAGATTGATAGTGCATACCCGGTTGCCCAACCAACCTTGCGCATAGGCTGCTGAGCCACAGAGATGTCGCCTGAAAATAGGCGACTGAATTGTTCGTCTAGGGCAAGCTCTTCGCTCAGACCTAGCTCATTAAATAATGTTTTACTATGGGCGATATATTCAGGTTTTGGGATAGCAGTAGGAGTAACGGGTACGTAATGACCAGAGAACACTTGGCGAGAGGAATGATCATGTCCATTTCCGGTTGCTTGAGGATCCGCTTGGAGTGAATCCATTAGCGAATAATTAGCCCGTTTTGAAAACTCAGCGAAAGTTTTTGTTTTAGGCGAATCGAACGCGCTCGAGATGGCTGTCATGGGGGAGATCGTTTCTAATCTCTAAGGTTTAGGGTTGCCTAGGTATGACTCTTTATTAGAGGTCATTATCGGCATTTTTATTATCAATTAAACAAATACTACTCTTTGCACTCTTCTGCGAGGCTTTACAAGCATCCTTTGCTTTTAAATCTTCCTTTATCAGTGAAGCTAAAGAGATTTTGCTTTAGGAGCATTAGGCGACAGGTTTCAATTTATATGTATTGATTCCCATCTCACAGTTTGTGAGACTTATCGATGAAGGCCGCTTCATAATGAAATAACCTGCAACTGAGTAATGGGAGAAGCTAAACGACGAAGACAAGCGGGCTTGGCCCCTAGGACTCCTAAGAAAGAATCAGAATCAAATTCTTTTAACTTTTTGGCTAGATATCCAAGATTGGGCCTTTATTTAGGAGCTTCTTTTGTGATTTATCTCATATATGACGTGATTCATTATTATACGCGAGGATGAAAGAAAAGCCACGGCCTAGCATTCTGAGTGGTGGGTAGTAGGCCGTAGGTTCGAATAAACTCACTTCGCTTGAGATTATGGGATAACCAAATTTATAAAGTCCATTTAATTGTTTATCAGTAGACGAAAATAAATTACTTTTGCTAGCTTATAATTTTGAAACTGAACTAGTAATTTTTCTTATGCGCCGCTTTTTACTCTATGCATTAACAGTTGGAATTGCTTTCCCAGTAGTTGCATGTAGTTCAAACAAAAAAATATCTACAAAGCCAGAACCAGTAGTTGTCGAAACTCTTGTTAGCGCTACCGAATCTTGGAATGGAGATGATTTTTCTTATCCCAAAGGGAACGCACAGATGACACTTCAGCGTATAACTGCTCAACCTGGGTTTAAAACACCGCTCCATTTCCATTCACAGCCTGGGATTGCTTATCTAGTGAGTGGGAATCTTGCTTGCGGAACCATAGATGGTCAGGTACTGAAAGTTGCTCCTGGAGACAGTTTTGCAGCACCTCAAGACACAGTTCATTACTGTGAAAGTGTTGGTAATGAAGCTGCACTGGTTTTTGTCGCTTCTGCAGGAATTGAAGGTAACCCAGTAACTATTCCTATTAATAAGTAATATCTATTCATCGAGTGCCCCGCTTAATGTGTTACGGGGATCCACTCTTGGCGACCTCGCTTTCTCCCACGACAATTCACATCTAGGCCTTTTATAGATAAGTAATGATTAACTATAAAGTATATTTGAAACTTAGATTTCTTTAACTGGTAGATGTTTCACCATTTAATAACTAAATTCTTGAGATAATCACAAGATCTGAGGATCTTCGTTTTCTCTAGTCTTGTGTCATTTCTTGTCAGCCTTTTTAGTACTTCATTTTATTATTGCTAGTGAGTTTAGCTAGACCTTCTTAATTTCTTTGTTCTGTATTGAACCGCTCCAAATCATCTAATGATTTCAGGCGTATTCCATCCTCCTCAGTAGCATGAAGAGTGGGTGTTCTTTTGTACCTACGCATAAGAGACTATAAGTTCAGAACACTATCAGGAAAAGGTTTATCGAGGGCGTTTTTTTGAATTCATTCTTTTTAGATTCTTGTTTCGTCAGCTGCGCCCTGCAAGCACTCAGTTGGATAGGAAACCACATTCTTTGTCGTAACTCCAGCGCCTAAAGCTAATAACGCGATTCCTAATAACCATCTGTTTCTTTTAATAGAAAAGAACCTGAGCACGGTTAATCCTCCTCAATTTGAGTAGTTCGGACTGTTAATCCAATATAAAGAAGAATTCCTCCAATAAGAGGTGTCCAAAGTTGCCAATGGTCAGAATTATTCATGATGCATCTTGCGAAGAATTAATTACATTTCTAGCTAATGAAACTAAGGAAGCATTGATCCTTTGAAATACTAACTCAATTGTCGTTTTCTTTCTTACAAAATTGTTATGCTAATTTCAACTTCCAAAAGACCTCTTTTGGCTTCATTCTTGATTTGGGCATCGGGCATGTATTTGCCTATTATTTAATCTTCTATTTGTTTCACTTAAACTAAGCTTGCTGAAAAATGGATTGGTTAAAAGCAAAAATACTCTCTGACAAGATACAAATTTGTCTTATATTCAAAGCACTAAAGGTTGGCTGGATAAGAATCAAGGATTAACATACCCTGTCAAGGATATTAACGATGTCGCTCTTATGGGTTTAGTTAGCCCAGAGCTTCAAAGCCAATTAATTCGAGAAAGTATCAAGATAAAAGAATATTGATCTATTTCAATCACAATAAATATTGAATTAAAATACCTACCAAGACTCCTTTAAAGAATATAAGCCAAAGTAATTGATAATCGCTTAAGCCTAATTTCTTTTGATACCAGGAAATAAACTTTTTGTGCGGTTTGATCAGATTCATACTTTTCAGATTAGAGAGCTCAAGTACCAAAGCAGGTGTAATTACCCTAACTTTTGAGTGATAAAAATCGAATGGATGATTAAAAAATAATACCCTTACGTCATGAGTCAGAAAATAATTTTTAGATATCCCGATCTGATCTATTTCTTCATATGAGTTGTGGCTAACGAACCCTGACTTATACCTGATATATCATTTGAGCCATGAGAATGTATCCAAATGCATATCCATTCATGCGTTGAATTACGTTCTTATTTCAGGAATAAAAAAAGGAGGTCTTTATGAAGAAGCCCTCCTTTTTTATTAATTCTAAATTTTGGCTCCTGAGTTTTACCCCTTCCTTTCCATTTTGGAGAGATTAGGACCAGCTATGAAACCTACAACACCGAAGAGGACCAGTGATAGAACACCCGCAATGGTTGCGGTGGGACTGCCTGCTCCAATAGTGATAGTTCCGATCATCAAAGAAGTCATGAAAAATTTAAAGAGAAAGTTTCAACGGTTTAGAAGTGTACAAAATGACCTGGTCATTGGTCAAAGGATTCATTTGAAAAAAGTTCCCCTTCACTAGGCAGTAGATGTTTCAAGGCTTTGGATTCGGTATTCGCCAGGTTTGTAAATGACTGCTTTATGGGGAATAGGTAAGAAATTCCTTAAACCGTTTCTTCATCAATTTTTTTAATTCATTTTTCCTAAAGACTAGGAAGAATGAAGACTCTTTTTTTAAAAACTGTTGAATTTTCCTGTTCCACTATCTCGATGGTTGTCCGGTAGAAAAGGGAAATTAATTTCTGGCCCTAGGAGCTCATCGATATTTTCTTTTTTCTTAAGTCTCTCAGTTGTTCGTTGCTCATCTGATAGTTGACTCTTGCTAGAAGGTAGATTAGGCAATAAAAGGTCATTTACCTTTGGGTCTTCTTTGGGACGACCAATATCAAGCTCTTGGCTGTCTTGACTAGGACTTGCCAATGAAACTGTCTTTTCCTGAAATGCATGTTTATTTGGCGAACTGACGAGGAATATGCATATCAGCAACGTCAAGAAGCTTTTCATAGCCTTATTCATGAAGTCTCTTGCAACTTGGCCAATGAATAGAAGATATCAATAAACGTTCGTTTTTAGTGAGCTTTTATTCAAAGTGAGAGAAGAAATTATTTGCACAAACTCCAAATATTACTTTCTTATATACTAATTTTTCAATTAATTAAAGCTTGCTTATAAGGCTATGACTTGAGTCAGGACAATTTACGTTGTCCTAACTCAACATTTCAGCCATGTATGCCACATCCCAAGTAGATTACAGATCACCAAATAGGACCCTTATGCTAAGAAGAATACTTAGTCTCTTAATTTCACCGGTTTTTTTAATCTCGATTCTTCTTTTTGGATCGATTAGTACAGATGGTGCGGTACAAGGTTGGACTCCACCAGCAGAGGAGAAATTATTAAGCCCCGAATCAAATGGTAGTAACCCGCTTCGAATTGTTATTGAGCCATCTCAAGAAATTCAACAAGAAAATGATCAAATAGCATTAGATGGAATGGAATTGTCTAAATCACCTGATTTAGGTAGCGATCAAGTATTTCCATTCGTAGCAGGCTTAGACTCGTATTGATTAAATTATATTGTACGACCGCTAGTTAGAAATAATTACTAATTCGACTAAAATTCTACAAACTTTATTGCTATGGCTAGACAAAAAGATCGTCTAAGTCTCAATGCT
The DNA here is from genome assembly GCA_003215545.1 of Prochlorococcus sp. AG-409-L14. GTDB lineage: Bacteria > Cyanobacteriota > Cyanobacteriia > PCC-6307 > Cyanobiaceae > AG-409-L14. The sequence goes on from QCKF01000003.1 coordinate 6,843, forward strand.
ACTGGCCCTTTTTTTGTTGACTCTAGCTGTATTGATTGTGGTAGCTGTTGGCAGATAGATCCAGAACACTTTGCATCATCTTCCGACAGCTCTTATGTATATTCCCAACCAAAAGATCAAGTAGATTTATATAAGGCACAACTAGCTTTAATCGATTGTCCTGTATCAGCAATTGGAGCTCCTAAAGACGTTGTTAGAAATATCTCTAGTGATATTTTTCCGATTTTGATAACGAAACATATTTCTGGAGATGTCTATTACTGCGGTTGGAGTTCTAAGCGAAGTTTTGGAGCGAGTAGTTGGCTTGTCCTAAGGCCAGAAGGCAACGTGCTTATTGATTCACCTCGATGGAGTGCTCCACTTGCTAGGCAAATAAAGAAAATGGGAGGACTATGTAAAATAGTACTAACTCATTGTGATAATGTCGCTGATCATGACCTTTGGGCTAAGGCTTTTGATTGTCCTAGATTTATTCATAAAAGAGATGCTTTTGCGACCCACGGCATAGAAAATCAAGTCATAGGAGATGAGACAATTCTTTTAGAGGAAAATCTTAATTTAATTCCTACGCCAGGACACACAGCCGGTTCAATAGTGATTCTCTTAGGTAACAAAGAGCAAATTCTCTTTAGTGGAGATCACCTCTGGTGGAATCCTGAATTGCAGGTTTTAGTTGCTTCAAAGAAATATTGTTGGAGTAATTGGACGGAACAACTTAGATCAGTGAAAAAACTTTCTGAACTTGATATCAGATGGTTATTACCTGGTCACGGACATGCACATGAATTTAAGCGGGGTGAATGGAATCGATTTATAGAAAATACTCTTAGATATGTAGAAAAAATTAAAACTTAAAAAGTCTAACTAACTAACTAACTAACTAACTAAGAATTCATTTTAATAGATTTTGGCTATCTAGATATTCTTCATTGGCAATATATTCTTGTGATTCAATCTTTCAGCCAAAGAGCAAGGCCTCCTCCTCGTCCTCTTGCAGAAAGCCATCCCATATCTTCATCTAAGGTTATTAGCGAAAAGAAGGGCCTATCTTTTTTGATTGGTACTTCTAATGATCGACTGAATATAACACTTTCTTTCAGATTTAGTCCTATTTTTTCAAAGTAGAATATTAATAGGGGTTGAGAACCTTGAAGTTCTCCGTAACCTATAAATTCTATTCTTAATAGACCAAATCGAATAGAATTCTTGAGTTCAAATATTGGAATCTTTCCATTCAATTGATTTTTTCTTAGTTCCAGACTCGCTGAGAATATTCTTAGTAATGAACTCGCAATAGGATTTTGAGAGTTGCCTTCCTTGTTCCATACAGATACAAATCTCCATAGGCCTAATAAAGATTCATATTTGATGCCACTACCATTTTTTTTAGCAAAATCTTCTAATTCTAAGAGCTGATTTAACTTAGGGAGGTCCTGTACAGCATCATTCAAAGCTTTCCTAGTATTCATATTTCCTATGTTAAATGAATTTAGATTACTACTTTTAAGTATTAAAAGGACTGGAAATGCTAAAAGAATCAAAAGGCCTTCAAATAAGAGCAATTTCACTGTCATTTTTCAATTTGTTTCTTCCAGTTAAACATTTTTCTTGTGCTTCTAGTTGAATTCTGTATTCAAGGCCACACTAAGCCTTTCAATCACTTATGATTGAAGAACTTACATGAATTTAATGAAACACCTTCTAATTTCTATACTTGCCATTTCATTTAGTGCTGGCTCAGTAAATGCTTGGGGATCTGGCGACTGTAAATTTTCAAATAAGGGTGAACAAAAAGAGGTCTCCAAGGAAGAAGTAAAAAAGTCAGAACCTAGGAAGCAGAATTAATTGTAGAATTAAAGATTGTTAAATATAAATATATAAAATATGTTTAAAGAGAAATTACTATAAAAAATTTGTCTCATAATTTTATTTATATGACCAGTTAGAGGTTCTTGTCGTCCTCATGATGTGACCACTTTTTTCGATATTCTCTCTATTTTCTGATAATAATTCTTCGACAGAACCTGGCTCTGATTGGTGAATCACAATGACTTGATTTGGATCATTGGTACTCTTACCTCTAAAGATTGGTTTGATTCCATTATCGTTATGCATCTTTCTAGCTTCCTTACTATCAAAAACAGATGCCCATTTATTGAATGGTACCTTGATTCTAAATGTAGTTACAGAAAGAGGTTTATAAACCACTCCTCTTGGAATATGCTTCCCTGCAAATAGGCCAAGGGCAGCAGCTAATATAGCAACTATTGCAGTACTTTTCATTTAGTAGTGTCTTGTAGTATTGCTACTAAATCATATCTAGTTTTTAGACCTCTGAGTATTTTATTTTGATTTGGATACTTTCTATTGGCTTAGAAGTTTCACTTTAGTTCTCTTTCAGAAGCTTGGTTAAGTACATAAATAAAACTTAGACCTTTCAATATTACTTCTGATTTGCATGATCTTCTCTAAGGGCCTTCCTGGCAAAAAGGATTGTTGTTCCTAAAAGCAATATTATAAGCAGTGAAGTGCTATTGCTAACGAATTGGATCAGCATGATTTGATTATCTCGTCAAATTAAGAAGGGCGGGGTATTTCGATCCCGCCCTTTGAGTCAAGCACTTAATATGTCGGAACCTCTGTGCTGTGACTCCTATTACACTTTTAGCCCCCTAGAGAAAAAAATCAATGGTTATAAACACCTGTTGTTAGGATTTCGAAAATGTAGAACAGGTCACTTGTTCTCATAGTGGATTTATTTAAGTCTCTGTAACGTTCGCAATTGAATTATTTTGAAATTCTATTTCTTTTTGTCGTTAGAGTTATTAATTACTTGCAAAAAGAATTTGCTATTTCATTCAAGTGTCATTAGGCAACCTTGTCAGAGTTTAAAACCTCAAACATCCTTGACATAGTAGGATTGTTTCTAGTTAACTTTTTCACAGTAACTTCTTGGGCCTTGTTGTTGGCAAGCCTTAGATTTCTATCTGCTCCTAGTAGTGAGTCCTTTGTTCTTTGCAAATATTCGATTGATTTATCAATCTCTTGTATAGCACTTTCAAATCGCCTAGAAGCAAGATTAAAATTTTTGCTAAAAGCATTTTTAAATTGCTCTAAGTTGGTCTCGAAATCTGTAATGTCAATATTTTGTGCTTTGACAAGTGCTAATTCTGACTTATATTCAAGTGACTTGATTGCAGCATTCCTAAGGAGAGTAATAATAGTGAGGAAGCATTGTGGCCTTACAACATACATTTTGGGATAACGGTGTGATACATCTACTATCCCAGCATTGTAGTAGTCACTTTCAGCTTCTAAGGTAGAGATAAGTACGGCATATTCACAAGCCTTCTCATTACGATCCTTGTTTAGTTCTTTTAGAAAATCTTCATTTTTCTTTTTTGTTGAGGTGTATTCACATTCGTGTTTCATTTCAAACATTATTGAGACTATCTCTGTACCTGAACCATCTACATCTCTGAAAATATAATCACCTTTACTTCCCATTCTTATGTCAGTGTCTTTTTCAAAATAGGCTTTAGGGAATGCTGTTGAACGAATACGATTAAATTCGACTTCACAGTGCTGCTCTAGTGACTCGCCTACCATCTTTGTAGATAGACGTGACTTCATATCTCTGAGCCTTTCGATTACATGATCACGATCTTTAATTTGAAGCTCAAATTTTTCTTGCAGTGACTTCTCTATAAGTTGTTTCTCAAGCTCTGCTTTTTCGAGGCATTTTATTAATTCATCACGTTCTTTCTCGAATTCACTTGTTACCTCTATGAGTTCAAGTTTTTTTTCTAGGTTATTACTCTCTTTGATTTTCTCTAATTTATTAGCAAGCGAGTCTCGCTCTTTTTCTGCTGTACTTTTTGCTTCGTTAATTGCAAGTTCTTTTTCTACCTTAGTGGCATCAAGCTTTGCACGTAACTTTTGTATTTCTGTTTCTTTACTTATAGATGATTCTTGCATCTGTAGCTTGAGATCTTTTTCTGCGAGTTCAATTGATTTGATTTTATCTTTCTCCGCTAATGACATTCGCCTTTCTAGTTCATTCCTAAATTCTTCGTCCCTGACCTGTTTTTGAATATCTGCGTAACCGGTCTCATCAATTTTGAATACTTTCCCGCATTCCGGACAGTTAACTTGATTCATTCTGATGGGATTCCTAGGGAAACAGATGCTGATAGCCCATTTGTATCTTCAATAGCAGTAGACAGCAAGGACTGTGTTAAGAGAGCGAGAGCTCCTTATAGCCTGTAAAGGATTTTTTATGGAATTCGTTGTAGTTGGAATTAATAAATTTTACTTTGAGCGAGTCTTATGTTTTCAGGAGTCTTTATGAGTAGAGATTTAGTTATTCCTCTTTTAGCTCTTGTGATTTTTGATTTTGAATACGGCTATTAAACCCAATTATAATAGAGAATAACCAAAGTAAAGTAGCTAGGATCACTACTATTAGGCTTATTCCACCAGGAGTTATGAGAGGTCTTTCAAGAATCAAGCTATTAGAGTCATTATTATTTTAGCGAAATGAATCATGAGGAGTAAATTCATACTATTAGATGAACAAAGCTTTCGGTATCTCACTATTTAAATTTTTTGCACTCAGTTTTGCAGCTTCACCATCAATTCTTGATTAAGCTAGTTTTATGAGTTCAATTTTTGCTAATGCCTGCAGCTACAGCTAAAAAAACGAGTGATCTAGTCAGAATGGGCAAATTTGCAAGCAGTAAACTGATTCAAAACTTAGGGTCTAATACTGAGCAATACAAGTTTCAAGGAAACTTGAGAGAAGTCCATGGAAGGGACTAGCTGCATCCATAAAACAGACTTGGACGTAGTAAAAATGAAGAATTACGGATTTAAAGACTTGTTTGTGGATGTCGCAATTACTTCAGTAGTCATAGGGGCTTTCTTACTTGTTATTGGTTCATTCCCAGAGTCCTTCTCTAAATTCCTACCTTCCCTGAAGTGACAAACGTCCAATTCATACAGGCTTGACTTAGCCAGCGGCAGACCTCCTACGTACAATTCTTCTTCCATCAGGCATGTCTTCAATTTGAGAGGACTCTTTTGCAGAGGAATTCTGTTTTTCTTCTCCGCTGGTTTGACCGCCCTCCTCTTCCATCTCTAGGCAAACACCAACTACCATTGCCGCTTCAATGGGGTTTGGGAGGTCGCCTATTGTGATAAGAGCTTTCAGGACAAGTTGCATACGTGGATCTTTGCCAAGTTCCGGACGTAATTTTTTGACTGATTGCCAAAGTTCTTTTGTGACTTCTTTGAGCAGGGTTTTGTCAGTAACCAAAGTAAAACTCTTTTGCTGATTGAATTTACTCAATAATATATCAGCAGGGTAAACTCTACACGTAATATCAATGCTATATTAGCTTTAACTTATAAAGTTCCTAGTCTTTTGATAGTGCTTGTTATATAAAAATTGCTGTATGAGAAATTTTCAGATGATTTAGTTACTCTATTTCGGAAAGTTCCTCTTCGAAAAACCAATGTTTCCTTCCATCAGATAATTTTAGAACTAAGCCAAAGCGATTTCCATCAACCATCTTGTAGCCATCTAGGATGCCAATTGGATTATCCTCAAGTTGAGAACGGAGTGTTTTTGGTATGCGGTCTTTGACCACAGTCAAATCAACTTTTAAAAGTTGATTTTTTGATAGTTTGCTGGAATCTTTTATCATTTAAAATATTTTACAAAGACAAATTAGTAAAATCATGTTTAGTAAAGGGTCTCTTTTGGATATCTACTATTATGTCATTTTCTGATAGTTTTTCGATAATCGAAATGAGCTCATCGTTGTCATTTATATTTATTTGTTTTTTAAAGCTAGACATCAGCTGACCTATTTTCATAGGTATTAGCTGAGAGTTGACTAATAGGATGTTTTTTGTATCATTGGAGATATTAAACTCTGAGGCATTATTTATAGTAATTTTTCTGTCTATAGATTCTCTTGTTATTGCTTCATGAAACCACTTTTGCTTATCAGACTTATAATTAGAATGAATTTTTATCGAGTATTGATCAATACTGTATTTATTTTTAATGCAAGTAGATCCGAGGCAGGTCTTTAAAAGGTTTCCGTTGTCATCTTCTGAACTTATATATATTATACACACTTTATCTGTATCATATATATAAGGCTGCAAAATTCTATCTATTGGAGCTATAGATGAAGGTGAAGCTACATAATTAATATCTTTTTTCTTTATTAGAACATCATTTATAACAAGTTGGTCTATAGCAGTTGCTAGAAAAGTTACTATTGCATCATACGATGTTCTTACCATGGATTGACCATTTATATTGAATGAAGTGTTTAATATTACTGGAGATCTTGAGAATTTAGTCTCTAAATCCTCAAGGATCTGACTTAAGAATTCATCAGTACTTTTATTGGCTGTTTGAAGACGAGCGGTTGAATCAACATGAACTATTCCTGATATATCTTGAGGATAATTATCTTTGACTGGATAAACTATTGTCATAAATGGTTCTTGCCTTGATGTGCTAAAAATTTTATTCATAAAGTCAGAATGAATTATCGGAGCAAAAGGTCTCCAATTCTCTCTATACTTTATATTTGAATTAACCTTATCTCTCATCTCAACAGATGGAAGTGATAGTATTGATCTAAGCCCTAATGCTCTTTCTCCGACTTCTTGATTTCCTCGACAAACTGCTACAATTTGATTTTTGTCAAGTGTTTCTGAGATGTAATTGGCTGGATTATTTAATTTTTTAACTTCAATAGGGAAATTATACATATCTTTTAAATTAATAATCTCATTTATATCGCTTGTACATTCATATCCGAAATTTGCTCTGTTCCATTTTGATGAATTCCTCTCCACTCTCCCGGATTGTCTAGCACCATAATGTGCAGCCCCATAAGCCAATCCTGCATCTGTTGAGGCTGGTTGTACAAAAATATCTTTATATAAGTCAGAAAAAAGTATTTTGCCATTAGCAACACTATTCATAGCTACACCACCAGCAAGGCACAAGTTATCTGACTTTGGTATTTCTGGATAGTAATCTCTCATTTCCTTAAGTAATCTGATCAGGTCTTCTTCTAGGAAGGCTTGTATTGATGCAGCTATATCGGCTTGTTCTTTAGTGAACCCATTTTTAAGTGAGAAAGCCGGGCCAAATTTCTCACCTAAGTAATCAATACATGCAAAATGATTATTAGGGAAAAGCTGATTTGGCTGATTAAATATATTCTTTAGTTCTTCTAAATATAATGGTGAGCCATAACTACTTAGGCCCATTATTTTTCCACAATGAGTATTTGACGCACCTTTATTGTAACCAAGATAGGATGTTATAAACCCATATAGATGCCCATAAGAAAATTTAGCCCTTGGCAATCGAAAATATTCTTTCAAACTACCTTTTGTATTTGATTCCCCATAAAATAACGATACTGACTGTTCTTCACCTGCACCATCAATTACTAGAACATGTGCGTTATCAAAACCGCTAGCAAAAAAACTAGACTCGGCATGTGCTTCGTGATGATATATGAAATGTGATTCTTTAAAATTAAAGCTAGTTCTTAGAGCTTGAGTAAAATCTTTCAGTGAAGACGAGCCAAGGCTTCCAAAATTAAAACCTTCTACATATCCCATATCGAACTCTTTTGGACCAGTTAGCGAATCAAACTCGGTGAAACCATCCCGTTTTAATTGTTCTAATGATTGAAACGGGTAAAGATATTCTTCTTTCCGTCCAGTAAACTTAGTCTCTTCATATATGACTTTTGGGCTCCCTTTTGAATTAACTACTGCGAAGCCAACATCATGGAATACGTTATAACCTAAGTGATAGCCCACAGTCCTCTTTGGATCTTTATTAAATTAATTTGACCCAGCATAGCATGTTGTCTTACTCAATTCTCTAATATGCCTCTTAGCATATAGCTTGCTTTTGCCTATATATATATTAATCTTTAGCTGGTTTGCTTTAGTTAATTGCAAGTTCTTGCCAGAATTTTGGGAGTCTTGGTGATGGTGGAAGGATTGAGCAAGATTTTATGTTTGGGTTGAGTTTTCTTAGGATTTTTAATTCTGCTTCTGTATTTACACCTAAAAGTACGAGAGAATTCTTGCCTAGATATTTTTCAGCTATTTCAAAGTTGTATATAGGCAGCTTTGATATGGGAGCATAATTATCGTATTTTATTGGATTATCATCGATGAAGAAATCAATATGTTGCCATAAATTATTTAGATTAATAAAATTTGCTGATCTACAGCCATAACCATAAACGGCAATAGGACCACTAAAAGAATCTATATACTCTTTAAAACTCTTGATAAGATTTGGATGTTTTCTTATATAATTCTTTCTACTCAGTTGATCTTCGTCTTTGTAAGTTCTATCTTTTGCCTCTTCAGTAATTGTCGCATATATTACAATGCACCGCCCTGAGAATAGGCTTATATCATAATGTATTATTGTGAGAGAGTGAGCTTGCAGTAGTTGCTTTAGTGTAGACAATGTAAAATAGTTAACATGCTCCTCCCAGAAAGTATAATCAAGGCATTCGTAATTCATTGTGTGGTCAGGAACTTCAATAACAACAACTCCATCATTTTTTAGTGAAGTCTTGACACCAGCCATGAAATCATGAAGATCAACGATGTGCTCTAATACTTGTCTAAAGATAATGACATCATATTGCTCATACATACCTTGCTCTTCAACAAGTTTTTTAGAAAAAAAATCATTGTGTACATTTAAATTTTCATTTTTGCAAATAGAGTATGTGTCCTTAGTAGGTTCTATGCCTAGATAACTTTTTAGCCCTTTGCTTTTTGCGCGTTTTATAAATGAACCATCATTACAGCCAATTTCAAGTAAATTTAAGTTCTCAAGACTGCCTTTAAATTCTTTTATTCTTGTGATAATTGTTTCAGCATGTGGTTGGGACTTGAAACTACTAAGAGTAATATAGTTTTCGTATATTTTATTTTGCTCTAAAAAATAGTCTTGCATTTGTAGTAATCCACATTGATTACATTCGAATAGTTGGAAGCTATTTGTTTCGTGACTCTCGTTTGGTGCTCTTAGTACAGAATTGACAACTGCTTGCTGTCCAAAATCAAAGCATTTATTGATCTTCTTGCTATGGCAAAGCCTACAGATGTCCATTTTTGTTTTGTTTTTGGTTTCTACAAGACCTTTTTAGATTATCTGTATTCATTGAAAAAGCCTGCCTAAGGCAGGCTTTTTGAGATTTAGAGCATGTGTTTCCTTGTTTCCACAGCTCGGAGAATCTCTACTCCTCACATATATATGATCTCAAAAAACTCCATTATGAGCACCTAGCGCGTTACTCTAATTCAACTGGCACATAACTGTCACATAGTGGTCGCTCGAGGAAGGGTTTGAAAATATCTCTTTGTTAATTTAGTTAGGTGATATAAATCATGATTTATTTTATGAAAACAATGGATGTCTGTTTTAATTAAATTAAAGCAATTTGCTTTTTTCTATTGTTCATTCAAGGATAACATCAATCTCACTCCAATTAGTAATATGATTCTATTTGTGTTTAAGGTGCTTTGTTGCTTTGTCTGACCATTCTCTTTCAAGAATAGATCTAAATAGTTCAATGTCAGTTTGAACTTCTGCTAGCTTTAGTAATTGCTTTATAAACCTCCAGACTTTATATCCAGCTATGGGTACAACTATTACTAGTAAAATAAGATTTAGATGCATTTCAATCATTATCATCTAAGCGTAGTTTGATTTGGTGTTTCCATTGAATCAGCTTTTGAGCTCCTCAATTGCTTGAAGCATAATCGAGTCGTCTTCTGCATAGTCAGGATCATCACGCGACATATAAAACTCTGCAACGCTACCAAGCATTGATACGACCACCTCATTTGAACACTTTGTACGTTCCTGAAGTCTCATGCAGGCTTCTTTGACGTTTACAAAGGCATCTTCGCAAATTTCTGTTAGTTGCTCGTCGGTGTAATTGGGTGCTTCCATGTGTTTTTGTATTTATCTAATTATGGGATGTAATACGTTAATAGACCTGTCTAAAGGTGTTTTTTTAAAGAGTTGTTGGATATTTTCTTCAATAGGCTATACAATCACTTCTGGTATCTTCACAGGTTAGAAATAACTGTTAATCTCAATTACTATCTTTTTTCGGCTTTTATTTTAGGCATTTAACTAAACAAGGTACCTCGCAAATGTTAGGAATTGAAGATAAACCATTGCAATTGGGTGTAGCTATTAGCTGCACTATGTAAGCAATTAAATTTCAGCCATGAGAAAGTTTTTGTATGTAGGATTTGCAATTTGCGCAAATCTATCACTATTTTTCTGGGGTCTGCTAAATGCCCCTGCCATTTGACTCTAGTGATATCTCATTTTTAGAAGCATTAAATCAAATCTCTTTAAATATCTGTCTATTCTAAATAGCTTTAATTACTACTACTTTGTTATCAATCTCTCCAAGCTAGACATTATGATTTTCATGAATGATTAGGACTCCCCTTGATAACTCTTGACTACGCAGCCTTTGTAAAAAAAAAAGATTATTTTCACTAAATTTGTTTTTATTACTATCTTTTGGTAAAGCTAAGACGTATTATTAACATGTTTATTTTCAAAGTTTAATTAATGTAAAGTAAACCTCATGAGATGGTTTTATTTGAACCTTTTAATTCCTAATTAAGAAAGCCAGATTCCTCCATCTTTGACAGCACGTAAAAACTGTTGACTTGATTGCATGGTTTTATTGTGCCTGGAAGTTGATCTTGATTGATCATTTTTAGCAGACAGGTTTTGTTCCTCTCTTCCAGAAAACATTCTTGAAAGGAATGACCTACCCCTTGCCCAAGCAAAAGTAGCCATAAAAATCACTACATATTTACTTTTTTAGCTAATCAGTTGAGAATTGCTCCTTTTTATAAGATTACCTTTGGGATCAGGCTTTATTTCATCCTCGAGGAGTTCACTCCATTCCTACCGAAAATCTGTATTTAGTCCTCATAACCTTGTTCGCAGAGTACTTTTGGCAAAAAAAAGCCCGTGCAATCTGCACAGGGCTGGGTGATGGGGAAATATATTAATAAGACTATTTACCAAAAAAATCAAGGACCCTATAGATAGGGTCCTTGGATCTTACGCGTCCTGCATCTGGTGTTTGATGTAAGTCTGGTGTCGTTTTGATTTTGCTTTAGTATTCGTTTGAATGAAATGTGTTTTAAAATTCGTAATCATATTCATATCAGTTATTTTTAGATCTAATTCTTGTTTCTTTATAGACAACTAGAGCATATCAAGAATCCATTTACGCTTGAAAAAGAAGGTTTTACTATAAGGTCAATTAAGTCCATATAGAGGGCATCTCTTAATGAAATTGATTGCTTGCTATCGCAATCAAGGCTTTGAGCAGGTTGCCGATGAAGTGATGTCGTTTTTTGATAGAAGATCGGACCTCCATAGATCTGGCATAGCTTTTGAAGGTTTCTCAGAGTCGAATATCGAGCCTGCCAAAGTCTCAACCGACATAAGTCTTGTAGAGATCGACCGTTCCGATCCAGAGGCTTTTGGCCTCTCCAAGCTAGTTCTCCGCGGCGTAAAAGGAGCCTTAGATGTCTATTTGAAGGAAAGGCCTCTTTTATTGGATTGCTCTCCAGAAAAAAGCCTGTTTATTAGTCCAATTTTTAATCTTCAACGTTATGCTCCAGGGGAAGGTTTTAAGCGTTGGCACTGCGATTGGACAATTAGTGATGAAGAAACAGAACCTGTTAATAGGGTTTTGGCTTGGATTCTTTATTGCAATGACGTTGATTCGGCTGGTACAGAATTTTATTGGCAAGCACATCACGAGCCCGCTGAACGTGGGAAGTTAGTAATTTTTCCAGCAGGTATTTCACATATTCATAGAGGTCGCGTCAGTAATTGTCAAACTAAAACGATTGCTACAGGATGGATAAATGCTGGCCTTAGAGATTCATATCTGTCTAGGTTGTCATCTTTTTGAATACATTCCTATTAATATCTCCATTGTAGAAAAATGAAAATTATTATTCTATTATTTGAAATAGTACCTTTGCTGTTATTTGGATCTCTTTTAAGTAAGTCATGGCCAGGTCTTTCTAGGCTTTTGGCTTATCTTTTGATTATGCTAGGAATACCAATAAGTCTTATGGGTATTTTACTAAATTTAGAATTAGGTATCGATGTATTGTACTCAGCAATTATGTCTATCATATTTATCATTTTAGCGATATTTGGTATAAGGTGTTTTTATAAAGAACTGAAACTTTCGCCTCATTTGATAATGCAGTTGGGAAGCTGTTTTGGAAATACAGGATATATAGGTCTCCCTGTATGTTTAGCTCTGCTCCCTAAAGAAGCATTGGTATTTAGTATTGGTTATGACATAGGAGCCACGCTTTTGATATGGAGCGTGGCTCCTATGTTTTTATTGACAGATAATAGTTTCATCTCGAATGATATGAGTAAGATAAACTTCTTCTATAGATCTATACTTAAAAGTCCAGTAATTAAAGCTATTGCTGGTAGTTTTTTAGTTTATTTATCTCCTTGGACTGAATTGATTGCAAAATCTCTTTGGCTACCTTCGAAAATATGTATCTTTCTTGCACTAGTGGTAGTGGGAATGAATCTCTCAACCATTAGAGGCACTTATCTCACTTTAAGTACTGATATCAATAAACTGTTAAAGCAGTGTTTGATAAATAAACTTGTACTTATGCCAGGGTTTGCTTTTGTATTTTGTTTAGTTCTTGGTTCTTCACCTCTAATGACTAAGGCCTTTGTGATACAGGCCGCATGCCCAACAGCTGTTTCAGTATTACTTCTCTCTGAAGCTTTCCAAAAGGATATGAAATTGACTTCTGAATTACTTAATACTAGCACAATACTCTTTATATTTACTTGCCCTATATGGTATTCATTATTGAATAATTTCGTGTGATATCTACTTTTAATAGATTCTTTATGTATTTATTATTGATTCTAATTGATTCATTTCTTTCTTCCTTCTCATTGATTGCAAATAGCTAAAATTCAATTTTCCTCCCTCTATGCATTGAATGTATTTATGCTTTTAGATAGAGGCAGAGAGTGTGCATACCCTCACTAAAGGAAGCATTTAGTGGCATTACCTACCGATTATGAGCAAGTATTCAGTTGGTATTTGAGTGACTAAGCTAATGAGCCGTCATGGTTACATCATCAGCTATCGGGATAGCCAAAGGAATAGATGTGAAGTTTGCGCGTACGCTCATGATTCTTTTGAGGCAAGGCAAGTTGCTATGGAGACAATCAAATTTGTTCATGAGCATCCAAATTCCATTGATCATATTCTTCGTTCAAGTTGAGCAATTTTTAAAACATCGTAATTGATTTGATTTCTAACTCTTTTGATAAAAAATGAATTGCCGCTCATATCTGATATCTGTACTCTTGAAAATCTAGAAGCCTGTAATCCCTTTGTCACTTGCATTACACACTAGGAGCCTCAATGCGCTATAAAGGCACCCTTAGTAAATGGAATCAATGCAATCTCAAACCTCATTGGCTGGGCTAACCCTGAAGGAACGATTAAAGACTTCATTTGATCAAAGGTGGACAAGACTTGAGCCTCACCACCAAGAGCAGGCTAAAAAAATATGGGGAGTGATTACTTACAAGTGGAGATGGCAGTTAGCAATGAATATCCCTTACCTAGCAATATTTGCTCTAGATAGGACCATACCTTCAGTCCATAGATTTGATATGGCAATTTTGGCTTCTGTGACATCAAGGCTTCCCTTACCACAATTTATTTCTTCCTGGCTTGGTTTAGGATGAAACTCCTTTGGTTTCAAGCTAAGTAAGGTTAAAAATTATTCGATTACCCTTGCTTGCATTATTGACTATTATTTTTCTTTTGGATAAAGCCTAGAGATAGCCTCTGCCTGAGCTTTTTCCTTGCTTTCTCTTAGTTTCTTGTCTCTTAATCTTCTTAAAATTATACCTGGTGTAAACCATAGAATTGAAATAGCAATGAAGAATAGAATTGTGCTCAAGTTTCTTGTCAAGATTGCTATTTTCAAAATAAGCTATTAATGAGCTAAATCAACTCAAAGTACTCATACTAATAACAAAGCTTTTGATTGGATGAATTTGTTTTCTGAATTTACTGTTGGCGATGTGACTGGAGGTATAGAGCCTTCTTCTCCTATTGGGATTCTAATTATTGCGATAGGAATTTTATTAACCGTTGGAATTCCAGTTTTAATGATTTTGAACGGGAAGAAAGATTAAGGGAATATTGCATTTCCTTTGTTAAAAGCCTTTCCCTGTTGAACCACTCTTGTTGTCACTCTCTCTTGATATTTGTTTTTTCTTCTGAAGCTCTTGTCTAAAAGCTGCTCCTATTACAAGAGTGAGGACTATCAAAAACACAATCATCATCCATACGACGAGATCCGTATTTGAGGAGAATTGGCTTAACTTAAGAGATTTTGAAAATGAGGGGTCCATGCTCCTATTGGAATCTTTAATGCATTTCTAAGCCTGAGTGGTTAGGAATGTTTTGATCAATTCAATCAGGGAGGTAAAAGCAAACGAGGCATGTGCTGTCAATCTTCATGAACAACATAAATAGCAACAGGCTCCGGGTAGCATTTAAAATAAAACCCCCCTGTGCAGACTCAGGGGGGAAAGCTGATTAATCGCTTCAAACCATGTATAGCAATAGTGTCATATGATACGTAAGTGCAATAAATACTTACTTTCACTTGCTCAGCCATCTTTTACTAGGTTTTATAAATGTTATATACCTCAGGCAATTAATTAACATTGTTTTAGTTTAATAAAGGAAATCAAGATTTATTAATCTATTGTATATTCTTTTGAAGAATCCGTTTGTATTACTGATTAATTATATGGCCTTATTAAAATCTGGAAATAGCTTCTCTCATTTTAATTCTTGGTGTATTTTCATTGCTTGTGATTTCAATAATCTTTCTTACTGATTCTTTTATGCTTAATGCATCAACGCAGCATCTCGCTACTAATCTTCTTGGAATCGAGCCTTCTTCTTGAGTTTTTTCACTGGAGTATAAAATAGCTTCTGAATCAAGATTATCCTCTCTTTCAGTTAGCCCACCTGGTCTGATAATAGTCCATTCTAGGTTGCTTTTTTGTAGTTGATCTTCTCCACATCGCTTCCATATTAGGATTAATCCGAAAAGATTTAGTGGATGAAATAGCTTCCCTGCACATAAAGAGCTTACAAGAATAATCCTATTAATACCAATACGTTTACAACTTTCTACTTGTCTAGTTACACCTAAGGCATCAACACGAGCTGGACCCGTTAGGTCTACAGATGGTCTGGCACCAGTCGCAATTATTAGAGCATCAGTACCTTTTAAGGTTCTGTCGAGATCTTCTTTATTAGCAAGGTCAACAGCAACTTTTTCACAGTTTTTCAGGCTTTCTGGAAGTATTGAACCTTTTCTTACAATGAGTTTGAGTTGATGCCCATTTTTTATCGCTTCTTCGGCAATACGGTATCCAGTCTTCCCTGAAGCTCCGCTGACAGCTATTTTCATTGGTATAAGGAAAAAGATAATTATTTCTAGCTAAAAAACTGATTCACTGCGATAAATAACACGAATTTATATTTATATCTGGCTAAGCTGTTACTTTTCTGCTAATATGCAGAGAGATGTGGTAATAATCTGATTTATATTTCTTTTGGGAATTATTTATAATTAAACAAGTATATTATACCTTTTTGGCAAGGATATATTGCAAGCTTTTATTTCATTTAGCCTAGCTTGGTTTGTGTCTGAATGCTATGGTTTCATTTGTTGATAAAGCAAGTATTTGATTGATGTTGAGGCTCTTAAGGTCTTATATGAACAAATGGCTTCTTTCTATTAGGAAACAGTTTTTGACATAAGTGACATTTAGTTCCATCACAATTTTTTGATGAGCAATATTCTCTTCCATAAAAGATTATCTGAAGATGAAGTTTATTCCAATTTTCTATTGGAAAAATCTTTTTCAGATCGTTCTCTGTTTGTTTTACATTCTTGCCATTTGTCAAACCCCATCTTTGAGCAAGTCTATGTATATGAGTGTCAACAGGAAAGCTTGGTATGTCAAAAGCCTGTGCCATTAATACACTTGCAGTTTTGTGTCCTACTCCAGGTAATGATTCCAGTTCTAAGAATGTATTCGGAACTATTTGATTAAATTCTTGTATGAGAATTTGAGACATATTGTATATATTTTTAGCCTTTGTCTTAGCAAGACCGATTTTACTTATATGATCGTATATACAGGTTTGTCCTAGTAGAACCATTTCCTTAGGGCTCGATGCTTTTGCAAATAATCTAGGTGTTAGTTCGTTTACTTTCTTGTCAGTAGATTGAGCACTTAATATCACAGCTACAAGTAACGTATATATGTTTGTATGATCTAATGGAACTTTAGGGTTTGGGTATAGTTCTTCTAGCCTTTTTGCTATTATTTTAGACCTTTCCTCTTTTGTATACATATTTTTGGTGTATTAAACTATGTATTTTTATTAGATAAGAAATTAACTTTTTGGCTAATAAGTGCAATGGCAAGGCAAGCAAGGCTCGCTATTACTAATACAACCTTACCACCTTCCAGTATTCCAGCACCTACTGCGACTATTGGGGGATTGGAAAGTGCAATGCTAATTATCAATGCTGGGAAATATTTTCTCCAAGGTGTTTTTGTTAGACCTATTCCATAACTTACAAAGTCAAAAAGTCCAGTCATTAGAAAGCCAGTCATTAAAAAGAAATTATTTTCTAAATGTTTTTTACTAATCTCTTCTATTTTGGACATAGTTTTATGGTTAAGGAATCCCTTCAATAACTTCCTCCCAAAGTACTTAGATATAAAGAAGCTAGCAGCACATGATGTTAAATCAGCTGAGCAGATAACCAATAATCCTTTTTTAAATCCTAGGAGCCCACCAGCAAGAATTGAATAGGCGGTACTAGGAAGTGCAGGAAATAAGATACTTGTCGAACGAAGTACGAAAATACCGATTGGCGCTAATGCCCCCATATACTCAACTTGAATTCTCAGTCTCTCTACTCCATGCTGATTTAGTAAATAGAGGCATATTGTGATTAGCAATAGCCAGGTTATAATTTTTAGAAAATTGCCTGCATTTTTTGAAATCAGATTCACTTCATCACAAGCCAGCAGTATTAATATACAACATTATGCTTGAATTAATTTTACCACTTCTTATTTGCTGCCGATTCAATACTTTTAGTTTAATTATCTCTACACATAATTGTATTTCAGATATTAACTAGGATTGATTCCAACCATTTATATAAGGCGAAAGATCTATTTATTTACAGGAAGTATTACTTTATCAGCCTTCCTAATTATTAAAGGCAAGCATTCTCAGCTTTAAAGTATTCCAGATTTTCTTAAATTTGCTGGAAATGCTGAAATACAGAGGCAATGACTTGTCTATGTAACGAAGAATACTTGAGGATGTAAAAAATAATACAAGAGTGGACTTCTCTAAATTCACTTGCCTGGGTGAGGATAAGCCGTATTAGGTAGCAATTAAAGCTTTCTGAAGTTCAGCACGTTTAGGGTGATTTGATGGATTGCAAAAAATCAAGTCATGTCAACGGATTTCTAGAGCCGAAGACATTGAATGATCACCTGAAATCTAGAAATTTTACGCCTTTCTCAATCCACCACTTTTTGCAAAATTACTTACAAAATGGTTTGAGTGTTCAGGAGGGAAAGAAAAGCCTGGAAACCTTAAATACACACCATTTAAATAAAGGTCAGACCTTTCTGCTATCCCCACCAGGGTCAGGGGATAATTGTGCACATTTGATCTTTAACAAGGGTTTTGGTCGTCTTGCAGGATCATTTGGAGGCAACTTTTCTGATATCACTCTTGCCTTTTTTGGGTCTAAAGAGCGGCATTGGCTTAGATTTTCAATGTCAAGCAATTTTCTTTTAGAAGCTCTTTCTGACAGTTCTATACAAATCGAATATTTAGAACGTTGTCCCAAAAATAATGATTCGATTAAAAAATGGCTTTTCGATCTAAATCTTGTACGTCACTCAGTTGGCGCAGAGGCTCGCTTGATCTCTCTAATTAATTTACTTGTATCACGTTTTGGTGTGACTACTAATAACGGATATTTATTGCCCTTTTCTTTAGAACATTCACGTATTGCAGAATTAATAGGTGTTACACGTTCAACAGTAACTAGAAAATTAGCTTTACTTAAGAGTCAAAATGATTTAGTTTTTGATACAATAAATGGCCAATTACTTATATCTGATAGATTAATTAAGGTTGAAGTTTGATGGAACCTTTAATTCAAGACACTCATTTGGAAATAGAGAATCTATCCTACGCTTATGGGCGTAAAGATATGCAAGACTGGTCCTTAAAAGGTATTAATTTACATATAAATAAAGGAGAACTTCTTGGTTTATTAGGACCTTCAGGCTGTGGAAAAACAACTTTACTACGTCTAATAGCCGGTTTTGAAAATCCCATGACTGGTTCTATAGCTATTGGTGGAGCTCTAGTGGCTAACGAAAAATTTGTTCTACCTCCAGAAAGACGTGGCATTGGAATGGTTTTTCAGGATTATGCTCTTTTCCCTCATTTAGATGCCTGGAAAAATGTCTGTTTTGGTTTACGACGGGGTGACGACAAAACTAGAGCCTTGTGGATCCTTGATTTATTAGGTCTTAGTGATTTTCTTAAACGTTATCCACACGAGCTTTCAGGTGGGCAAAGACAAAGGCTTGCTTTGGCAAGGGCTTTGGCACCAGGTACTTCTTTAGTTCTTCTAGATGAACCTTTCTCCAATCTTGATGTTGAAGTTAGATTAAGACTTAGGAGTGAACTTTCTCAGGTCCTGAATTCATGTTCAGCCACTGGACTTCTTGTTACTCATGATCCTCAGGAAGCCTTGGCTATTTGTGATCGAGTAGCGGTCATGGAAGCAGGCAAAATCCATCAATGTTCTTCTCCTTATGACCTAGTTAATAAACCTCAAACATCTTTTGTTGCAAGATTCTTGACGCATAGAAATGTTATACCTGCTATCTCAGTTAATGGTAAATTATGGACACCTATTGGCCAGATACCTAAACCAGTAAATTCAAATATAAGTGATAAACTAGAACTCTTTATTCCTGAAGATGCATTACTTGCTAGTTACAATGTTGATGGTAATGCTGTTGTCATTGGTCGAGAATTCTGTGGGAGCTATTGGCTTTTACGGGTAAAAACAAGTACATATATTTTAAGAATATGGAACAGCCTTGAGTATCCATTAGAGGTAGATGATCATTGCGATATAAAATTTCGTGTTGGTAGTAATGGTCTACTTTTTCCTGGCTCTATATCTTGCAAGCTTTTAGAGAAAGAATAAAATCTATTTAACTAATTAAGTACAATTTACTGCTTTTTTGCCTATAAAAAGACTAGTTTTTTCCGCACTGGCATTTACCACCTTTCCATTTTGAACACTTTTGTTTTTTGCAAGTCTTTTTCTTATAGGCCTTTAAAGGTCTCCGTTGATTATCTTGTTCGGATGTGGCCCCAATATTTATACCCATGAACATTTATATGAAGTTAGAAATTGAGAGTCAGTCTCAATTTCATTTTAGTCGTTTTACTGTTGATTCTGCATCGAGTTTGATTTATTTAAAAGTGATGTATCATTTGGCACAACTGCTGCTCGCTCACTTTGTTCGATCCTTAAGGTCGCATAGAGCGTTTCTAAATCATCATGGAACTACTAACTCGTCATTCTTCACTGAAAATTTCAACAGGTCCCTCTGGTAGAGCTATAGCAGAGCCTATCGAATCTGATTTGTTAGATGGACTTTATCAACATCTGACAATGGAGAGGCAGGCAAGTGCTCATTACTTTGCAGTTTCTCTATGGTTCGCAGAACGAGAATTAAGAGGTTTTTCTAAGTTCTTTAGACAAGAATGCTTAAATGAGCATGAACATGCAGAGAAGTTTGCAGAGTATTTAATTGCTCGTGGACAAACTGTTGTTTTGCATGATCTTCCTGCACCAAATCAAAATTGGACTTCAGTCGAAGACATAATGAAAGTATCTTTTCAGATGGAATCTGATGTAACTACATCTTTACAGCAATTATATTCAGTAGCAGAAAGATCTTCTGATGTCAGAACAACTGTATTTTTAGATCCAACAGTTGAAAGTCAATTGTCATCTGAGGATGAATTTGCTTATTTATTAGGTCGAGTAAAATTTGCAAATAATGAACCATCAGCATTATTAATTATTGATGGTGAGTTGTCAAAACAAGTTTAGTATATAAAGTCAACTTTATTAGATTAAGTTAGTTTATTGGTCGCTTACATATTTCAATTAGGAAATCTATTGAGAGTGGATCTATTGCTTTGGTAAGTTTTAATGAATGTGCATTTCTTAATAGTTCAAATCTTCTTATCTCTAGCATTGATAATTCTTTCTTTAATCTATTGATAAGGGTATTATCCTTGGTATTTCTTATGGATGAGCAGATACTTATGCAACGCGCACGAATCATATAAGTTTCGCGAGTAAGTGAAGCAACAATTGAGTCAGAGAAATTAACTACTTTATTCATTTACTTGACTAAATTATGCTGCTAAAGGGGATGATTCAATCAAGGCAGGGGCAAGTCTTAAGATAGGCTCACCTGTTGGTACATTCAGCAAATCTGCTGATCTTAATCTAGAGATAAGACGTGTTGAAGTGACACGAGTAGAACCTATTAGTTCACCAATTCTTTCGTGTGTAAGTCTGAAGGGTAGATGACACCAGTCACCACATCTTCTTCCGAGTCTGTTTACTAGAAGAGCAAGTAATGCTTGCAATCTTTGTTCTGCACTACCTAAATGTCGAATTCTAAGTAATTGAAGAGTCCATTCATTTACTGCGTCATAACCTTGAGAATCTGCCACTTCTGCGTCACTTCTAAAACATAGAGGTGTTAATGCTTCAACGCATACACCCTCGCTACATAAACGATCAGTTCTAAGTTGATCACCAGCCTGCAAGAAGGCAAGTGTCATTCCTTCGGTTTCTTCGCATGGGCAATAAACACGTGCTACGCCTTCTATTACTTCAAGGCAAGCATCACCTGATCTGGCAGATGGATCTATCAGCACTGACTGTCCAGTAGGCATACGAACAGCCGACAATGGTTCATCTGGTAAAAAGCGAAAGCTCATTATGTGATTTTTTCTGCTTGTTGAGAAGTCATCTCAACATATACCCATTGAATGCCTTTTTGCAAGCGATTCTCAATAGCAAGTGCACTGTTGAGACCTCTTTGACCAATTTGACCTATTTATGTTTGATTGATCACACTTAGGAGTAGTTAATGACAGCATTAGGCCGACTTTCTTTGAAAAATGTTGATTTAAGGATTTCATTTTCTTATATGAAATGCTTAGGCAAGTTTTTTAATTGCCAGTTTTTGATGCACTGATAAGATTTTTCGTTCATTTATCTGGTTATTCAGCAATAGAAAAGCCTCGTCTATGACGAGGCTTTTTGTTGCTGAAAGTTAGTTTTTAGAGTTTTGTCCTTTTAGGAGAAATCTCTAAGTCAGCTTTAGTTACCGGCGGTAATTTTTACGTTCTCCATGTTTTCGAACGCTTTGCCCACGCGACGGAAGTCAAATCCCATGGCTCTAAGTGCATGCCATAGATGGCCTTGCAAGAAGAAGAAACCAAGATAAAAGTGGACATTGGAAAGCCAGGCTCTAGCTGTATGGGTATCCCCTACTAATGATGAATCAGTATCAATAAAGTAAGGAGCGAAATCGAATTGAAGTTTCAATACATCACCATAAAGCTCTGTTGGATAAATGGTGGTGTTAGTAGAGCACCAGAAAGCAGCGACGAATGCCATATATGCAACTCCAGCTAGGGAGTAAGAAAGTACGGCTTCAGCTGAAAGCAATCCTTTACCTTTGAATTCGGTGTATTCACCAAATTGCTTTGTGGCAATGTGAAAAGCTCCTCCAATGATGGTGAAGAACGCCAAGAAAGCGTGTCCACCCATTACATCTTCCAAGCTATTAATAGATAGGAAATCACCTTGATGATTCCAAATCATGCCGAAGTCAAGGTTGTATTGAACCTGACGGGTTACACCCGCTGCACTATCCCAAATGCCGTGGATTCTTGCCCATTCAACAAACTGAATGTTGCCTAGTCCTAGGAAGATTAGGTGGTGGCCAAGAATAAAAGTGAGCCTATTGGGATCATCCCATTCGAAGTCAAATTTTCTTGGTCTGCTGCCTTCTGGATAGTCTCCAAGGTCTCCTTCGTATTTCATGGAGTGGAGTAAGCCACCGGCTCCTAAAACTCCAGAGAAAATCAGATGAAGGACAGCTATTACGGTGCAACCATAAGGCTCAGTAATAACACCGTTCTCAATTCCACCAATTCCAAGGCCTGCTAAGTGAGGCAGGCAAATGAGTCCTTGGTTGCCCATAGGCAATGAGGAGTCGTAGCGAGCTAGTTCAAAAAGGGTGAACGCACCTGCCCAAAACATCATCAAGCCAGCGTGAGCAGCATGGGCAGCGATGAATTTTCCTGAGCGGTTTGTTGTCCCTGAATTACCCGCGTACCAGTCATAGGTAACGTTAGGGTTCCCGTAGGTCTGCACGAGACAAAAAGATTAAGGGGCGAAACAACAGTATTTTCACCTGGTTCGATCTGCCTGAACTCTTCACATGGCTTATTAAATATGTTCTATATGCACATATATACAGTCTCATTAGTTACCTAAAAAGCTCAATTGTGAGGAATTTAAGTAATTAGAGTGCTTTTCCTCGAACCCAGTGAGGTTTGATGAACGAAATATTCGTTGATTGCTAATACCAAATAAACTTGTGCAACTTTTTTTAAACAAATTGCTTGACAATATCTTGCTGAAGTATCTACTCGAACTCGTTATAGGATTTTTTATCTTGCGACAATCTTTACTCTTCGCTTAAGCCTCTTGGGTTGCCTTTTACGGTCTTTAAGGCATTCCCATCTAGAAACTGTTGATCAAGTAAAAGTAAAGCAGCACTGTTATCACTTGCTAAACGAAGTCTTTTTCTAACAAATCTTGCTTCTGCTTCTTCTTGCAATTGCTCTGCAACAAACCAATCAAGCATTGCTGTGGCACTTCTCTCGCCAGCTTTCTCAGCAATTGAATAAATACGGTTTATGGAAGCTGTAACAGCTTGCTCCATTTCATAAACCTGATCAAAAAGGCTTTGTGTTGATGTCCAGCTTCTTTGTGGCGCATCTACGCTTGGGAGTTCTACTTGTTCATCACAATCAACTAAATAGCCAATCAGCCTGTCGGCATGAGTCCTTTCTTCTTGGCTTTTTTTCTGCATATAGAGAGAAAACCCTGCTAAATCCTTTTCTCTAAGCCAGATAGCCATGGCAAGATAGGTATGACTTGCCTGGAATTCACAAGAAAGATGGTTATTGATTGCTTTTGCTAGATCTTGCATCTTAGATAGTGGATATAATTAAACTATAAAATATTAGCTTACTTACGCTTAAATATTTTGAAATTAGTAACTTATTTTTGTTTCTGAGACTAATTCTTTAATAATCAAAAAATAATTTTTGTTATGATCTCTAAAGTTGAACATGTGATGTGACTTCAAGGATTTCTATTCAACGTGAGCAAATTTTGATTGAGATATTGTCAGACATTGCACCATTTAGTTCTAATAGAGTTCGATTGATATTGTTTTTGGGATGTTTTGGTGATTTTGATAGTATAGAGTATTGCCAGTTATTAAAAAAACAATTATCTAAAATTAACTCTACAAATTTAGAAATTATTGTAATAGGCATAGGAAATAACTCATCAAAGTTACGTTTTAGTAAATACACAGGAATACCTCCCGAATATATATATGTGCAGCTTGATTCAACTCTTCACAAAAAACTTCAACTATCTACAGGAATTGATACCGGATTAGGTAATTGCGTCAATTTTCTATTGATGTGTATGGGTGTTAATTCAGCCTCTACTTTGTTTGAAGTTTTGCGTGGTTATACAGGTGATAGATCTGCAAAGCCTACTTTCACGAACAATGAAATAATAAGCATAGGACAATTTAAGTTTGATATCTCGGAGCTATTCAATAAATTTAAGAAACCAGAATTTCAGAGGCCTTTTGAATTGGCAACATTGAGATTGATTAATATGATAGAGATTCTGTCGAATTGGAGTATTTATTTCCCTTTTAATGAATATATAACTCAAAGAGGTGCAACCTTTATTTTAGACGAGGATGATAAGCTCGTTTACCATCATTGTCCTGATGGCTTGCTAAGTTTCTCTCCTGATATGTCTAGGCCACTTGATTTTCTAAATCCTTATCTAGAGGTTTAGAGTCTCTAGAATTTCTAGATAAGATCTTTATCTCAATTTTTAATCTATTTTTAAACAATGACTAAATTTATATGCAATATCTGTGGTAGCAGAGATTCAAGAGCTGATCGAGCTCTTGCTGGAAGGATGGTTTGTAATGCATGCGGAGCTCCATATGGCGCCACAAGAAGTATTAAGAGAAGAATAAACTCCTATTCAATATTAAATAAGAAAAATATTTTTGTATTGCTACTTGGAGCAGTTTTTATAATTATTATATTAAATTGAAATCATATGTATATAGCCTTCTGATTTTACGACTTTAATATTTGTCTCGAATAGCAGACTTAATTTCTCGCTATTAAGTTCCCCCCCTAATGATCCGTCTCCTAGTATTTTACCATTTTTCAGGAGGATTACGCGTTTCATATTCTCTGTAATAGTTTCAGATCTATGTGTTACTTGAATAATAGTTGTTTGCTCTTCATTGCATATTGTTTTTATTAATTTAAGAAGATTTAGTCTAGCTTTTATATCTAAATTTGATGTTGGTTCATCTAGAATTAGTATCTTTGGCTTATTAACGATAGACCTAGCTATGATTGCCCTTCTTTTTTGACCATCTGATAATTCTCCATATCTCTGATGAGCTAATTCCTGAATCTCGAGTTTTTCAAGAGCTATATTCGTTAATTCAATGTCTTTTCTAGAAACATGATCTTTACTTTTTATATAAAAACGACCATATATTCCAGATAATACTATGTCTATTATTTTTATGTTATTTGGTATGTGAGATTCGATATCAGATGATAGAAAGCCAATCTTCTCTCTTATTTCTTTTAGTTTTATATTTTCCTTGCCAAAAATAATTAGCTTAGAGTCTTTCCTTACAATTGGATATATGCTTCTATTTATAAGCTTGATAAGAGCACTCTTTCCTGAACCATTTGGACCAAGTATTGCAGTGTGTTCTCCATGACTTAATTGTAAATTAATCCCGTTAAAAACCTTTTTATTGCCAATATAAGCGTGTATGTTCTTTAATTTTAACCAGCTATTATTTTCTCTCATTTTTAAGATTAAATTTTTACATAAATAGCATCTTATTAAATAAAATGCTATTTATTTTAATAATTGACAGATTATCTTGCTAAGCTTTGGCCTTTTGTATTAAAAACCTATAAACCTCCTATCTCATTCTTTAGTTGACTTGACCAGTTAGAAAGCCTCTCGTCAGTCATGTCTGACTCGCTATCCTCATCAAGAGGCAAGCCACAGAAAGAGTTTCCTATACAGCTTTTTGACTCCTCAAATGTGTAATTGTCTTTGCTTACGTAACCAACCATCGTGGCCCCAGCCTTTTTGAAATAGGAGTGAAGCTCTTCCATTGCATCACAGAAGTTTTCTGTGTAGGTAGAAGAATCCCCAAGGCCAAAGATTGCGACCTTTTTACCACTTAGGTTCAATGCTCCGATATCTTCTAGCATCGAGTCCCATGCCGTACCGGACCTTTCGCTGTCTGCGCCAGTGTTCCAAGTAGGAATTCCACAGATAATCCCGTCTAGAGAAGTGAATTCACTTACATCTGAAATGTCAGCCAAGTCTTTTGGCGCATCAGCTCCACTAAGCATTCCATGGAGTCTTTCAGCAATATCTTCGGTTTTACCTGTTGTTGTGGCGAAGTAGATTCCTACAGACATAGAGGTTTTTATAGCTTTACAGTCTTAGTGCATGAAGGCTTTTATGTGATTAGCAACAATTACTCTTTCTGGTATCTATTTATACAGTCTCTAGAGTCTTTGGTCCCGTTATTTGGTTTTTTTGGGCTGTGAAATGATTTTTTCTAAGGAATTTTTGCCAATTTAATAGTAATTGTATTGAGTAGGTTTAGTTGAGTGCATGACTCCAAAACTCGTATAGTTGCCAGCTACTAAAAATGAAGATGAGCAAGAATGCCCAGTTCATCCAAATTGGCCTGTCAGTGTTTTGAGACATGAGAATCTTATCCTTATAATTTTAAAGTTAAATTAGTAAGAGTATTAACCCAAAAGGAACAAGAGCTCTAAGTATTACTTGTATTACTATCTGATTATTATTTTGTTTAGCCAACTTAGGGTTCTCAGGAGGGTAGAGCATCGGGGTCTCAAGATGAACAGGGTTCGTATTCTCATTCGTTGGGTGGAGTAGCCAAGGCTTATCTTTCGAGATGGAACTTTGAAGCCAATCCCAGTAATATTGAACCATCTTATCTTCACCAAGAAGTTTTACATTGTCTTTTTCTATGTAGCCCATTTGGTGATTAAATGTTTGTGTCCTAAGTATTAGATAGTCTTCTGAAAAAACTTTGTAGAAGATACGTTGCTGTAGATTTTTGAAAATAATTAATTTTGTGAGCAGATTATTAGTTAGGAATTTTCTGTAATGTCTTACAATTACTCTAGCTCTATTCATTGCAAGTGGTATGTGGTCTAATACTTGTACATATCTAGCTGTTTCAAGT
Source organism: Prochlorococcus sp. AG-409-L14 (assembly GCA_003215545.1). GTDB lineage: Bacteria > Cyanobacteriota > Cyanobacteriia > PCC-6307 > Cyanobiaceae > AG-409-L14. The sequence continues at coordinate 33,829 of QCKF01000003.1, forward strand.
TCTCCCTTGTAAATAAGAATCCTTCCGGGAGGTATGAACTTTATCGTTATAAACTCACCTTTGGATTTGTCTTTATGATTGTATTTACTTTCTATTTGCCTCTTGTCTCTAGTTATTTTCTGATTAAAGCTTGTAATTACATTTCTACTTACATCTTTATCTGGTATGGTGTCTCCATGCACCCAAAAAATATGAAGTATATCAAGGTGATTTTCGATAATTCTTGCCCAATCACATTTAAAATCAACAATGACCTCCTCGTATTTATATTCTGTTATTTGGCAACCATATGACTCTGCTTCTAGGTCTGATAAATTTGTTTTTATCTCAAATTCCTCAATATTTGTTTGGGCTTTACCTGAATAATATATGTATATATAGCCATCTTTTTCAACACATGGGTATTGATATAGGTGAATTTTTTTTGCATAATTCTTATAGTTTGAATCTACTATATGTTGACAAGTAATCCTATCAAGGTTTGTGCATTCACCTTTGGTTGAGAATCTTGCTCCGTGATATGGACATACTAATTCCCCTTGCACTATTTCCCCACCTCTAAAGGAGGCGCCTCTATGTGGACATAAATCTTTTATGCACTTTGTCCTTGAGTCTTTATCTCTATAAATAATAAGAGGCTCGTTATACATAGAGAAGAAATATGGTTCGCCTTGCTTTATTGAATTACTACTTGCAGCTGCATACCAGCCTAGTAAGCCTCCTGAAAGTTGATTTTCAGGTTGTACAGAATTTAATTCTTGTGTTTTTCTGGCTTTATTTTTATCCGAAGAGGTGCCTTCAGATGGCTGTTCCCCCAACTGTGGTGAATTATTTAACTGCTCTACCCATTTTTCGCTCATGGGAAAATTTTCAGTTTTTCAACAAAAATGAGCCTTTAACCAAGCAACATCCTATGTCATACCACTTTATAGGTTGCTCTCTTTCCAAAATTGGTAGGTTCTGTTGTAACAGAGGCAGAGATATGTCAATTCATGATGAATTGACATTTCAGTTTTTGAATACTCGCCACTACTGTATATAGACCATTTAATTTTTTGTTTTAGGCTTTTCAGCTCTTTGTTTCAATACTTTTGACATATTCATTTGCCTCGTCCAGGTCGTTACAAAATTTGCATGAACCTAGGTAGCAACCAAGAAAACGTAGAAACGAGCTTTTCCCTCCTGTGAGCTCATACTTATGGATAGTGCCACCACGTTCTGTCGAGTGCACTAGCTGAGGGAGGGTTGTCATTAGGAAATTTCTTTAATATTCAAAAGGTGCTCCATTGAGCTCGAAGTGGCAATAGGTGCAATTACATAGAAGTAAGAAATTTTTTGAGGATTTTGATTCCATTTCTCTTAGGTTGACTCCATAAGCCTTTTAAAGCGCCTTTTTAGTCAAACTCCTCCCGAGAATGGTTTATATGACTATTTTTACTAAAAAAGCACCCACCTTTGAAGATGAGTGCTTATTTGGTGGCGGGGGGGAGATTTGAACTCCCGACCTTCGGGTTATGAGCCCGACGAGCTACCAGACTGCTCTACCCCGCGATGGTCCTTAAGCATACATGTCAGTGTATCCACCCACATTTAGAGTTAGTTTTTATGAAATCTCAATTCGCCATTAACTACAAGTTGAACGCCTGGGGAAATGTGAAGTATTTTTGTTTCTAACTCTTGAAGCGCTGTTGGAGTTAACCATTCCAATTGTCTTAAGAGGTGTAGTGCAACAGCATGTTTTGCACGTTTAGACCCATCTTCTACTTTTATGGCGATACCCATGCCTTCCCCTATTCGACTTAGGCATAGGACTCCTTCTGCCCCACCTTTACTTATCAGTTGACCGTGCCCACGTTTAACTAACTCAGTGTCAAACTTCCCTTCTCCTGCAATCAGATCGGGATTTGAAAGAATTGAACGACTAATTTGCTCTAATTCTGCATGCTTTGAACTTCCAATATGCGCATATAACAAAGCCATTTGAGCTATTTGAAGCTTGAGTGTTGGAGCTCCACAATCATCCCTTTCTGCAATTAGCTCTTCCATTGGAAGAGCAAGAAGCTCTGCAGTTCTTCTGAAAATTTCTTTTTGTAGGGGATGCTTCCCATTTAGATAACTTTCTAAAGGCCAATGCATCTTTTTGCAGGTAGATAAGAATGCTGCATGTTTACCTGAGCAATTATGTTCTAAACGACTCTGTGAATTAGCTGGAGTTGGACATTGGAGATAAGAGACATCTACTTCGGAGTTCCAGAGAATCTTGAATGATTCGCGTGCATGTAAGACAGAACCACTATGAGATGCACAAGCAATTGCTATACCTCTTTCACCAGAGTTAAATGTTGCAGATGCACCACTACTTATAAAAGGAAGAGCCTGAAATGGTTTTAATGCAGACCTAATGAAAGTTTCGTAATCAGCTCTTCCAGCACTCATAAGTACTCGACCTTTCCTATCACATACAACAGCATGAGCTTTATGTATTGATTCAACACTTGTACCACGGAAAAGTGAAACCTCAATAGGAGGTAAATTCATCTTGCTTGCTCTTAGTTTATTGATATCATTCATATGCTTTTTACTTAGGTTAGATAAGGCTACCTATGAATCCAAATGAAATTGTAGTTATTAATGTTAGCCAGAGAGTCTTCTCAATATATTTGATTATTGGCTTGACTTCATGCATTGCAATTAACAGATCTTTCTCTCTCCATTCGATGGGCTTCTCCCATGTTTGTCCGTCATACCATCCTGTCTCTTCATATTCTATATTTTCGGAATAAAGCCTTTTAAAGAGATAGTTCCATCCCAACCATTGTCTTGATAAGAGTAGAAATATAATAAAAAAACTACTAGCATTTCCAGTTAAAAAAAGTTTTATGATATTAGTTTTAAGAATCAAGCTACCACTTAAGATTAATAAGCATATTGGCATAATAATTGCCCAGACTTTAAATAGTGTTGTTCTAAAATCTTTGTCTTCATTTGTTGGCCATGAGAAGAAGCATGAATTATAAAGCTGTTTGTATTCTTCTTGAGGTCTTTGGTTTACTGGAACTGGACAATTAAAGTTAGAATCCATCTAAAGAAACCTCTGTATTATTTTTTGCTTGAAATGAAACTTCTGGATTCACCATGACTCCAGAAAGCCTCCAAGCCATAGTATTCTCTCTGTTGAGGTTGAAGCACATTTACAATCAATTCCCCGTAGTCTAAAAGTGCCCACTTTGCATCAGATAATCCTTCCTTTCTAAGAGGTAGTCTGTTCGCCTTTTCTTTTAATTTATTCTCTATAGAGCTTATAATTGCCCTTACTTGTACATCAGATAATCCTTCTGTAACTATTATCCAATCTGCCAAAGTTGAAACTTCGCTTACCTTAATTAATTGGGTATCTCTCGCTTTTCTATCGTCTGCAGCCTCAGCAGCTAACTCTGCTAGAAATTCACTATCCATATACATTTTCACTGGTTACTGATTGCCTAGACCCTTCTTGCTCAGACATCTCTGCTCTAGCTTTATTAGCACTTTTCCTAAGTGCTTCTAAGCGATCTTCGTAAAAACTTCTTTTCTTTTTCTTACGGGTTTTCTCTATGAGTTCTTTTAATGCACCACCAAGGCTTTTATAGGCATTTGGAACGCTGTAGCCAAATCGGCAGGCTAGATCTATTGCACGCTCGTCTGCTGCTATTGCATCAAGAAGTCGCTTTTCAGAATTGTTCTTTAGATAAAGTCTATATCCAGCAAATCCTGAAAGACCAAGAGCCATTAGCAATAAAAGACCATCTTGAACCCATAGTTCTCCTATAGCTCCTCCTAATCCAATTGCTAGTGCTGCCATCTCCCAGCCATCTCTAGGGATAGTGTCATTTTGAATTCTTCCTACTTCATGCCAAAAAAGCATGTTCCTATGATCTTGAGCCAGATCATCCCACTGATCTAGATCGACTTGGATTTCTACTTCGTCCCGTCCAATCTCTTCAAGGGTGATTAATGGTGGGTCTACTGCCGCAGCAGACTCCACGAACACCCAGCTTTGATTTTCTGGTGGCAGCAGCCCTTTAAGGCGCTGGAGTTCGCTCATGACTTAGATGTTCCCTAATAAACAAAGTTAGCGAGAATTAGGCACTAATTTGCAAATTGTGCTCTAGTTTTTAGTTGCATGTGTTTGAAGCTAGTTGTGATTAGCGTTAGAACTCAAGCCTATGCCTAGACGCAACGATTTGCATCGTATTCTGCTACTTGGCTCTGGGCCAATAGTTATTGGCCAGGCTTGTGAGTTTGATTATTCAGGGACTCAGGCCTGCAAAGCCTTGAAAGCAGAGGGATTTGAAGTGGTTTTGGTCAATTCCAATCCTGCTTCAATCATGACAGATCCTGAGATGGCAGACCGTACATATATTGAACCGCTTACGGCAGAAGTTGTTTCACAGGTAATAGAGGCTGAAAAACCTCAGGCCTTGCTGCCAACTATGGGGGGACAAACTGCTCTTAACATTGCAGTTGAGTTGGCAGAAAAAGGAGTTCTAGAAAAATATGGAGTTGAACTTATAGGTGCCGATCTTGCTGCTATTCGTAAAGCAGAAGATCGTAAATTATTTAAAGAGGCTATGGGTAAAATAGGAGTTAAAGTTTGTCCCTCAGGCATAGCCTCAAATATTGAACAAGCAAATAAAGTTGGCAAGGAAATAAACTCTTTTCCAAGAATAATTCGACCAGCCTTCACACTTGGAGGAAGTGGAGGAGGAATTGCATATAACCAAGATGAATTTACAGAAATATGTAAATCAGGTCTTGAAGCAAGTCCTGTTTCCCAGATCCTTATCGAGAAATCTTTATTGGGCTGGAAGGAATTTGAACTTGAAGTGATGCGAGATTTATCAGATAATGTAGTAATCGTTTGCAGTATTGAGAACTTTGACCCTATGGGGGTTCATACAGGTGACTCTATAACAGTTGCACCTGCACAAACACTCACAGATCGGGAATATCAGAGATTAAGAGATCAATCAATAGACATAATACGAGAGATTGGTGTAGAGACGGGAGGAAGCAATATACAATTTGCGGTTAATCCTGAGAATGGAGAAGTTGTTGTAATTGAAATGAATCCTCGCGTAAGTAGGTCATCTGCTTTGGCAAGTAAAGCCACAGGATTCCCTATTGCTAAAATCGCTGCACTGCTTTCTATTGGATATAATTTAGATGAAATAACAAATGATATAACTAAAAAAACACCTGTATGTTTTGAACCTACAATTGATTATGTTGTTACAAAGATACCTAGATTTGCTTTTGAGAAATTTAGGGGAAGTAATTCTGAATTAACTACATCTATGAAGTCAGTTGGAGAGACTATGGCGATAGGTAGGTGTTTTGAAGAATCTTTCCAGAAAGCATTAAGATCTCTTGAAATCGGTCTTTCGGGTTGGGGTTGTGATCGGCCAGACCCAGAAATGAGTAGCGCAGAGATAGAGCGATTACTTAGAACACCTTCTCCTGAAAGATTACTAGCTATAAGAACAGCAATGTTATTAGGAAAAACTAATGAGGAGATCTTTTCTCTTAGTAAAATAGATATTTGGTTTTTAGCTAAGCTTAGGAATATTCTTTATATAGAAACTAAGTATCTTAGAAATAAGGAATTAGGAGATATAGATTTGAATTCATTCTTAGTGCTAAAACAACATGGCTTCTCAGATAGCCAAATTGCTTGGGCGACTAATACGAATGAATTAGAGGTGAGGAATATAAGGAAATTACATGGAATTGAACCTGTTTATAAAACAGTAGATACATGTGCAGCAGAATTTGCATCTGACACTCCATATCATTTTTCAACATATGAGAGAGCTATAAGTAATGTTTTGACGGATGAATTGGTTCAGCAGAGTGAAGTCACTAAGGATGAGCGAAAGAAAATTATGATTTTGGGGGGTGGTCCCAATAGGATTGGCCAGGGAATCGAATTTGATTATTGCTGTTGTCATGCTTCTTTTTCTTCTCAGGAAGATGGTTTTTCCACAGTAATGGTTAATAGTAATCCTGAGACTGTGTCTACTGATTATGATACAAGTGATCGATTATATTTTGAACCATTAACCTTAGAGGATGTTCTAAATGTTATCGAGGCAGAAAATCCAGATGGAGTAATTGTACAATTTGGTGGTCAGACTCCTCTTAAGCTTTCAGTTCCACTTTTTAATTGGATAGAATCAAAAGAAGGACAAAATACTCAAACACAAATATTAGGAACTTCACCTATGTCTATAGATAAGGCTGAAGATAGAGAGCAATTCGAAGCTATCTTGAGAAAGTTGGATATTGATCAGCCAAAAAATGGTATTGCTAGGACTAAAGAAGAAGCTATACAGATAGCTAAAAAGATCAATTACCCTGTTGTTGTAAGGCCTTCTTATGTTTTAGGAGGTAGGGCTATGGAAATTGTATTTGATGAAAATGAACTTAATCGATATATGGCTGAGGCCGTGCAGGTAGAACCTGATCACCCAGTACTTATTGATGAATATCTTGAGAATGCTATTGAGGTAGATGTTGATGCTTTATGCGATAAGGATGATGTTGTTGTTATAGGAGGGCTTATGGAACATATCGAACCTGCTGGTATACACTCTGGAGACTCAGCTTGTTGCCTACCTTCTGTTACTCTTAGTGAAAGATCTCTAAATATAATTAGAAAATGGACAAAATCACTAGCTAATTCTCTGAAGGTAAGAGGTCTAATTAATTTGCAATTTGCAGTACAAAAATCTAATTCAGGAGAAGAAAAGGTTTTTATTATTGAAGCTAATCCAAGGGCTTCAAGGACCGTTCCTTTTGTCTCCAAGGCGACAGGTGTTTCTTTGGCAAAACTTGCAACCAAAATAATGTCAGGTAAAACCCTATCTGAATTAGGCCTAAATAATGAACCTATACCACCACTTCAATCAATAAAAGAAGCAGTTCTTCCATTTAAGAGATTCCCTGGAGCAGATAGTGTTTTAGGCCCTGAGATGAGATCGACAGGTGAAGTTATGGGTTCTGCTTCAAGTTTTGGTATGGCTTACGCAAAGGCTGAGATTTCGGCAGGAGAAGCTCTTCCTGTTAAAGGAACAGTGTTTTTGTCTACCCATGACCGTGATAAGCCTGGATTAATTCCTGTCGCAAGAAGGTTGATTGAGCTTGGTTTTGGATTAATTGCGACAACAGGTACAGCTAAAGCGCTTTCCCTTGCTGAAATAAAGGTTTCAAATGTTTTGAAAGTCCATGAAGGCAGACCCAATATTGAGGATTTAATTCGTTCTGGCTCTATTCAACTAGTTATAAATACTCCCATTGGTCGACAAGCAGCTCATGATGATAAATATTTAAGAAGAGCAGCATTAGATTATTCTGTCCCTGCAGTTACAACTCTTGCAGGAGCAAGGGCTGCTGTAGAAGCAATTGCTGCTATGCAAAAGCAGCGTTTATCCATTTCTGCATTACAGGACATTCACTCGTGATGAGATTGACTAATAACACTCCAATTCCTTCTGGTAGTGATTGCAAACAATTATTTAAGGAGGCCTATGAAAATCGTTATACTTGGGATGAACGATTTTTAGGTTATAAGGGAAAATGTAGCTTTCAAAGTCAGGGGAATTCATATGAAGGATTTTTCAGTGTTGATAAGAATTTTAAAGTCGAAATTACTGATATAAGCGATGAGAATGCTAATAAGGCAATATCATCTCAGTTGTGGGAGGTTTCAATTCATAGAGTTAGGAGGTCTTTTGATCAAACTCATGGTCAAAATACATTTGTAGCTGGGGATACCAATGAAATAGGCACTGAAGTTATTGTAGGCGGTAAAAATAAAGGAGATAAATATAGAATAAGAGATAATGTAGTGACGATGGTAAGTCGTAATATTCACGGATCTTTGATTCAAATATTTACTGAGAGTATTACTGATACAGGTCAGGGTTATTTAAGTAAAAGCTATACGAGTCAATATTTTGATCCTGTATCATTAGAACCTACATCTGGGCTTAGCTATTTCAGAGATACATTTAGTCCATTATTTGAATCAGGACCTTGGGTTCTGTCCGAAAGGATTATAAATAAAAAGGACTTAACTTCTAACTCTATTAAGGAACTTTTTCAATTCAATTCTTTAGAAGCAATTGCTTAAGCTGTTGCCACATTCAAAAACTTATGAGATTATCAATTGAAATTTAAATTATTTCTAGGTGTTAACAGTCTCCTCAAATTCTTTAAGCACTCCATTTCTTTTGTTTACTGAGTTAAATAGCTCTGACAATTTTCTAGAAACAATTAATGGTTCTATAAGTACCTTTGCTTGGGGTTGGCCAACTGTCTTTTTGATAGCGATTACTGGGATCACCTTGATGCTTGGCTTGAATTTTATGCCCTTATTGCGACTTCCGTATGGGCTTCACATGATGCTTAATGGGAAGTCAACAGAATTAGACGAGGGCGAAATAACTGCTTTTCAAGCATTGATGACGTCGCTCTCTGCAACAATTGGCACAGGAAATATTGCTGGAGTTGCAGCAGCTATTGCAATAGGTGGCCCTGGAGCTGTTTTTTGGATGTGGTTGATTGCGATTTTCGGAATTGCGACTAAGTATGCCGAGGCTGTATTAGCAGTTGAATATCGTGAAACTGATTCTTTGGGGAATCATGTTGGTGGACCTATGTATTACATTAAAAATGGATTGGGACCTAGATGGCAGTGGTTAGGAGGTTTGTTTGCAATATTTGGAATGCTTGCTGGTTTCGGTATTGGGAACGGTGTTCAATGTTTTGAGGTATCTAGTGCTCTTGAAAGTGTTGGTATCCCAAGGTTAATTACAGGTATTTTTTTGGGAATTCTTGTTTTTATTGTGATCATTGGAGGTATTAAACGTATAGCGAAAGCTGCTTCAGCTATAGTTCCTACCATGGCAATTTTATATATAGTTGCATGCTTATTAGTGATCTTAAGTAATGTTTCTCAGGTTCCCTTAGCGTTCCAAGAAATATTTTCAAATGCATTTACAGGCAAAGCTGCGGCAAGTGGTACTTTTGCTCAGGTTGTACTTATGGGCTTTAAAAGAGGTATTTTTTCAAATGAAGCTGGGCTTGGTAGTGCACCAATCGCACATGCATCAGCGGCTGTTAAAGATTCAGTGACTCAAGGTACGGTTGCAATGCTAGGCACTTTTATTGACACCATTGTTATTTGTACAATGACAGCTTTGGTAATAATAACTACAGGTGCATATGAGTCTGGACAGTCAGGAGCAGATCTTTCAATAGCAGCTTTTAACTTAGGACTAGAGGGGACTGGTTGGATTGTAAGAGTAGGCCTTGTCATTTTTGCTTTTACAACTGTTCTTGGCTGGAGTGTTTATGGTGAAAGATGTACAGAATATCTCTTTGGTATAAAGGCAATACTTCCATTTCGACTTGTCTGGGTTGCAGTAGTTGTAATAGGATCTATTGCTGGTGATAGAGGACTTGTCTGGTCAATCGCCGATACACTTAATGGTCTAATGGCTTTGCCCAATCTAATTGCTATTCTTCTCTTATCTAATACTGTCTTTAGGCTTACAAGTAACTATAGATTCCAGGACTAAACATAATTTTCCTAAATCGTTCTCTTTATTATTTGCATATCACAAAAGTCCTGATATTTCCCTTTCCTATCTATAAGCTCCTGGTGATTACCTTGATCAATTATAGTGCCCTTATCAAGCACGATAATATGATCTGCCTTTTGGACAGTCGCAAGTCTATGGGCAATTATTATTACCGTTCTTCCATGCATTGCTTTTTGAAGCCCTTGTTTCACAGCTTCTTCTGATTTTGCATCTAAGGCACTTGTGGCTTCATCGAGCAAAAGGACAGAAGGATTTCCTAGGATTGCTCTGGCAATAGCAATCCTTTGTAATTGACCACCGGATAAGTTCTTTGCGCCTTCTTCAATCTTACTTTCATAGTTATTTTTCATAAGCATTATGAAATCATGTGCATTAGATAGCTTCGCAGCTTGTATTATTCTTTCCTGAGAAATATCTCTGCCAAAAGCTATGGCATCAGAAATAGTTCCTGAAAATATGCTTGAACTCTGAGGTACTATAGCTATCTTTGTTCTTAATTCTTTCGCTTTCAAATTTGCAATATTTTGCCCATCTAAAAGTATTTCTCCTTTTTCTGGACTATTAAAGCGAAGTAATAATGAAAACAAGGTACTTTTACCAGCGCCCGATGGACCAACCAAAGCAATTACACTTCCAGCATCTACTTTTAAATTGATATCCTTAAGAATCGGATTTTTTGTATCGTATGAGAATTGAATTTGTTGTAACACTATCTCGCCATTATTCTTTTTAATTGATTCTGGATTTGTGATATCTTTTCGTTCCATGGGTATCTTTTCTAGATCCATTAGACGTTTTAAAGAAGCTTGACCTTGCTTAAATTCATTGAAATTTGTAGTTAGATGGCTTATTGGATCTATTAACATCAATAAGGCAGCAACATAACTACTAAAACCTTGTGCATCAAGTCCACCACTTTGTATACGTGCTGCACCTATTGCTAATACTGTAAGTATTCCAAATGCTTCTATGAATCCAACGATGGGATGTTGTAGGGCTAATAATTTCAAGGTTTGATAACGAGCTTTTCTGTGATAGTTAACTTCTAAATCAAATCTTTCTTGAAGCCAATCCTCCGCGGCAAAAGCCCTGACTAAAGGTAAACCTAGGATGGCCTCGCTTAGTAGACCTGCTAAGTCGCTAACCTGTTTTTGGCTTTTTTCAGCTGCTTTCATTACCTTATTACCAAATACACTTATTAAAAGTGCAATAAGAGGTGCAAGTAATAAAGTTGCGATTGTAAGCTGTAAATCTAAAAAAACCATATATCCAAATACAGCTATTAATTGCAATAAACTAGGAGATGTATCTTGAATTGTTTTATATATAACTTCTCCTACTCTGTCTGCATCTTCTGTTAATCGGTAAGTTACATCTCCTGTCGAAAATTTCTCAATAGAATTTAATTTGCTTTTTTGTAATTTGGCAAAAAGTTTTTTGCGTAATTCCTGGCTTATATATAGAGCTGGTTTTGCTAATAGTATATCTTGGCCAAATTGACAGAGTTTTTGTAGAAGAAAGATAAATAGTGCATTTATTATTATCTTAATCACTATAAAAAGATTACCATCTCCTATTGCTGGAATAAGCTCACCTGCGAGCTTCGCTAAAAGAGGCCAGCAAGCGACATATGTCACCATGCAGCTTGTACCAAGTATTAACTGCTTACGGTGGGGCTTTAATAAAGGAATAAGCTTGCTAAAGCTCGCTTCTGATTCTGAAAACATTCATTCAAACTATCAAAGTTTTGGGACCTCACAAGAGTAATAATGAAGCTTGATCAATTCTTGAAATGGAAAGGGGTTGTAGGCACAGGCGGTGAGGCAAAGTCCCTAATTACTTCTGGTCAAGTCAAATTGAATGGTTTGGTAGAGACTAGGCGAGGCAGGAAACTATGCTCAGGAGACCTGGTCTCTCTAAACGATGAGGATTTTCTCGTTGAGAAGGATGAGACTAGGGACCCGTAGGTTGTTCTATTTAGATTATTTAAGAAAAAGATGCGCAAACCAGTCATTGCCGGCAATTGGAAAATGCACATGACCTGTGCTGAGGCTAGGGAATATCTTTCAGTGTTTCTTCCACTTGTTGCGCATACCCCGCAAGATAGAAACCTTGTAATTGCGCCACCTTTTACAGCTTTATCAACGGTTGCAGAATCAGCTCGAGATAGCCATTTGAGGCTTTCTAGTCAAAATGTGCATTGGGAAGATAAAGGGGCTTTTACTGCTGAGGTTTCCCCCTTAATGCTTCTGGAACACAAGGTTTGTTATTCAATTGTTGGACATAGCGAACCACGCAAGTATTACAGCGAAAGTGATGAGCAAATTAATCGACGCGCAAGGTCTGCACAAACTCATGGATTGATACCAATAGTTTGCGTTGGGGAAAGTGACGAACAAAGGGAGCGTGGAGAAGCAGAGCGAGTTATTAGGCGACAAGTTGAGCAAGGCCTTGAAGGTATTGATTCAGCTAAGGTTGTTATTGCTTATGAACCTATTTGGGCTATAGGAACTGGAAAAACATGTGAATCTAAGGAGGCTAATAGAATATGTGGATTAATTCGGGATTGGGTCGGCTTTTCAGATTTGATTATTCAATATGGTGGCTCAGTTAAACCAGGAAATATTGATGAGCTTATGTCAATGAGTGATATCGATGGGGTGTTAGTTGGCGGTGCTTCATTAGATCCTAAGGGTTTTGCAAGGATAGCCAATTTTGAATACTGCTAAAAATATCTGGCCTCAAGGTTGGGGAAAAAGGACTACAGTCATGGGAGTATTAAATATTACTCCAGACTCTTTTAGTGATGGAGGTAAATTTTATGAACCTAATAAAGCTTTTTTAAGAGCTATAGAGCTTATAAAACAAGGTTCAGACATTATTGATATAGGAGCTCAAAGTACAAGGCCAGGAGCCCTTGATGTAGGAGCAGACGAAGAAATTAGAAGAATTTTGCCTGTCTTGAAATTAATACGAGAAAACTTTCCAAATACATTGATTTCTATTGATACATTCCACTCTCGAGTTGCAGATGCAGCCCTTTGTTATGGAGCCAATTGGATTAATGATGTTACGGCTGGAAGAAAAGATTCACTAATGCTTCGAATTGTTGCGTCAGCTAAATGTCCTTATGTATTGACTCATAGCAGAGGTGATAGTCAGACTATGGATACATTGACTGATTACAATGATTTACTTGATGATATACACCATGGTTTACTTAGGCGTACTGAATTGGCTGTTAATGAAGGGATATTAGAAGAAAATATTATATGGGATCCAGGGATAGGTTTTGCAAAAACTCATCAACAAAATATCCTTTTGATAAAGCAATTAAAGAGAATTTGCAAGGATAAATTTCCTGTCTTAGTAGGTCCATCTCGAAAAAGATTTATTGGTCATGTTTTAGGTAGGTCTAATCCAGAAGAACGAATTTGGGGAACAGCTGCAGTGGTTTGTAAATGTGTTGAGAACAAAGTCTCAATGGTTAGGGTTCATGACGTTCCCCCAATGATAGACGTGATTAAGATGGCAGAGAAACTTTGGTAATAAGTATAAAAGTAATCATCTTTTCTGTAAAACTCTGAATTACTATGATTAACTTTCAATGCCTTCAATTTTATCTTCGACTTCTTGATAAAGCTCTTTAAGTCGTTCTATATTTTCTTCAGATGTTTCCCAGTAACCTCTACCATTGACCTCTAGAAGTGTTCCTACTATTCTTCTAAAGCTATGAGGGTTCATTTCCATAAGCCTTTTCCTCATTTCAGGATCATTTATAAATGTCTCGTTTGATTCTTCATACACAAAGTTATCTACTTGACCACTTGTAGCACTCCAGCCCAATGTATAGTTAAGTCTATTTGAGACTTCTCTTACACCTTCGTAGCCTGATTTAAGCATTCCTTCATACCACTTAGGATTTAGTAATTTTGTTCTTGAATCCAATCTTATGGTTTCACTTAGGGATCTAACTTGTGCATTGGCAGTGGTTGTATCAGCAATAAAACTTGTTGGTGCTTTCCCATCTTCTCTTAAGTTCTTAATGAGATTTGTTGGATCTGAATCAAAGTAATGACTTACATCTGTTAGGGATATTTCGGATGAATCAAGATTTTGAAATGTAACATCAGCTGTTTTCATTACTGATTCAAAAACTTCTCTTTTTTGATTCATTTCTCCTGGATTGTCAGCATTAAATGCATATGTTTTCCTTGATAAGTACATTTCTTGTAATTCACCTTCCTCTTCCCATGTAGAGTTTTCAACGGCAAGATTCACATTAGAGCTGTAACTTCCACTAGCATTTGAAAATACTCTACATGCTGCTTCTCTTATGCTAGTACCTTGAGCTTTTGATTGTTCTAGAGCGTGTTTCCGAACAAAGTTTTGTTCTACAGGTTCTTCAGCTTCAGCTGCCATTTTCACAGCTTGGTCAATTAAAGCCATTTGATTTACAAATAGGTCTCTAAATACACCAGAACAGTTGACGACTACGTCTATTCTTGGTCTTTCTAGCTCTTCTAAAGGTATAAGTTCTAATTTATTTACTCTGCCTACCGAATCTGGCTTTGGTCTAACACCTACAAACCATAATATTTGTGCAAGTGACTCACCATAAGTTTTTATATTGTCAGTTCCCCAAAGGACACATGCGATTGTCTCAGGCCAATCACCCTGCTCTTCTTTTTGTCTTTCTATTAATTTCTCAGCAACGCCCTTTGCAGCAGCAACGGCAGCAGTTGTTGGTATAGATTGTGGATCTAGTGCATGTATATTCTTTCCGCTAGGAAGTACACCAGGATTTCTTATTGGGTCACCGCCAGGGCCTGGAAGTACATAATCTCCATCTAGAGCTTTAAGCAAACTTTCCATTTCTTTGTCAGCACAAATCTGGTCTAGACAGAAACGAAGATAACTAAAAAGTTTATCAAGCTCTATTTGGTTGATATTTTTAAAACCATTTTTCTTGCATACACTGAGCCAGGGACTTGGGAAGTTTATTCCAAGAAACTTTAGAAAATCTGTTATATAAGTTATAAAATTCTTCTTTAAATTAACTCTACCATCTCTCCCTGAAAGGGAGAGAACCATTTGCCCAATTGCATCTCTTGATGTTTCTGTTATCTTCTTATTTATTTCTACATCACTAAGATTTCCATTGTTATTTCCCTTATATATATCCTCAATATTTCTACCAACTGCTTCAGCAAGAAGACCAGGTAGAGACCTAAGTCCATCTTCTTCTCTTTCAAGAGCAGAGATGCTAACAAGTGTTGCTATAGCTTCTTGTGCTGTGGGTGGTTTCCCAATTGTGTGTAAGCCACAGGGCAGAAGTCGACTTTCTATTTCCATTAGCTGGCTATATACAGCCCCCACAACTTTGTCGCGAGCTTCTAGGTCTAAGTTTGAGGCCTCTTCAACAGGAAGGTTTACATCCTGATCTAGATTGCATTTTTTTGCAGTCTCAACAATTGCGTTAACTATCTGAGCACCTCGGCCTCCTTCTCTTAGTTGCTGATATGAACCAACTAGTTCTCCTAACTCTTTAAGGCCTTTGTATAAACCTGCATTCTCTGCTGGGGGGGTTAGATAGCTAATTGTTGATGCATATCCTCTTCTTTTTGCAATAGTTGCCTCTGATGGGTTGTTCGCGGCGTAATAGTAGAGATTTGGTAACCCGCCAATTAAAGAATCTGGATAACAAGTTTCGCTCATGCCCATCTGTTTACCAGGCATGAATTCAAGAGATCCATGTGTCCCGAAATGCAAAACAGCGTCTGCTTTCCATATCTTTTCGAGATATGTGTAATAAGCAGCAAAGCCATGATGAGGGCTTGCACTACGAGAATACAAAAGTCTCATTGGATCTCCTTCATATCCAAATGTTGGTTGAACCCCTACAAAAACATTCCCAAAATGATGGCCATAAATAAGTAGGTTTTGTCCATCACTATTTAAATTTCCTGGAGGTTTGCCCCAATTTTCTTCAAGTCTTTCTGAGTATGGAGTCATATTTTCATATTCTTTGACGCTCATTTTGTGCGCTATAGCTAACTCAGGAGAACCCTCTATTGCTTCAGGGTCGCTAATTAACTTCTCCATAAGAGCTTTAGGGTTTTTAGGTAGATTTTCAATCAAATAGCCCTGGTTTTTCATTTCTTCCAGCACACGATGTATTGAGCCAAAAACGTCTAAGTAAGCTGCAGTGCCTACGTTTCCTTTATCTGGTGGGAAACTAAAAACTGTTATTGCTAATTTCTTTTCAGATCTTGGTTTAATTCTTAGAGAGGACCATCTAATGGCTCTTTCGGCAATGGCATCAACTCTGTCCTGCAGAGTATGCGCTTTGCCAGTGGCATCGTCACGACCTGAAAGGACAATAGGTTCAATTGCACCATCTAATTCAGGTATGGCAATTTGCAAAGCAACTTGAACAGGGTGAAGACCTAAGTCGCTACCTTCCCATTCCTGAGTAGTTTGGAAAACCAAAGGCAAAGCAACCATATAAGGACGATTTAATTTTTTAAGGGATTCGATAGCCTTTGGGTGATCTTGTCTTGCGGGGCCTCCAACTAGGGCGAAACCAGTTAATGAAACAACGCCATCCACATGAGGAGTGTCTTTATCTATTGGATCAAAGAAAAAGGCATTAACCGGTTTCGAAAAGTCAAGGCCGCCACAGAAGATAGGTATTACATTTGCACCCCTGTATTCAAGTTCTTGAATTACTGCTACGTAGTGAGCATCATCACCTGTAACTATATGACTCCTTTGCAAAACAAGTCCAATAACTGGACCTTGTTTGCTCTTTTCATTTAGATCCGTTCTACTAGAGTTCCAGTTTAAATACTCTTTGATATCTTCAAACATATTCGGTGCTAGAGGATGCCAAATACCTAGATCAGGAAATACCTCTGGATCTGATATTTTGATATTATTATTCTCTTCAATTGATAGTGAAGGGAAAACATATTTATCTGCCAACATTAATAGGAAATTTCTTAGATTATCTGGAGTTCCACCTAGCCAATATTGAAAACTAAGCATAAAGCTTCTTGCGTCCTGTGCCTTGTCAACTGGGAGGTATTTGAGGATTGCAGGCAGTGTATTTAAAAGCTTTAGCATTGAATCTTGGAAACCTGCACCACCAGATTCCTTCCTTTTCTTCATAAAGTCGCCAATAATGCTCTTGGTTTGTCCAAGTTGAGACATTGAGAAGCTGCCTAGCTTGTTGAGCCTCATTACTTCTGGCATTGATGGGAAGACAACTGAAGCTTTTAAGTTGTCGCGGTATGGCTCTACTGCTTCAACGACCTTTTGTGCGAGGTCTTCGATAAAGATCAAAGACGCAATAAATACGTCAGCTTCAGCCAGATCAGCTTTGAAATCTGAGTAGTTTTGTGGATCCCTTAGCTCTTCTATTAGGTATCCACTAAGGGCTATGCCAATTGGTCCATCTTGAGCATTTAGGGAGTTTGCAGCCTGAGTAAGAGAATTTTGATATTGAGGCTCTAGTACTACGTAAACTGCCTTGAATACTGATTTATGAGAATTATTGTCAGCAGGTGAAACTCTACGGCTGGTGGAGCGGACCTGCGTAAACATAATCTTAGTTAGGTATTTAATCTCAGCCTACGAGGCAAAGCGCATCATCGTGAAACTTTGCCACGCCGTGTTACATGGTTGTCTTAGAACATTCTAGATTAAGGAAATTAAAATGAATCAAGCACCATCAAATCAGATACCAGTAATAGTTGCAGGCGCTCTTGGAAAAATGGGCTCAGAGGTTATTAGGGCGGTCCGTGCTTCAAAAGATTGTGAATTGGTTGGAGCTATAGAAAGTCTTTCTGACAAAGAAGGCAAAGATGTAGGGATAGAACTAGGACTTGGGCAATTTGACGTTGCTTTATCGTCAGATTTTGAAGGTTGCTTGTGCTCTATAAGTCAAACTTCAAATAAGGAGCCAGGCCAAACAGCTGTATTAGTCGACTTTACCCATCCACGCGTAGTTTTTGAACATACGCGTACTGCTATTGCTTATGGGGTGAATCCAGTAATTGGAACTACGGGTCTTACACCCAAGCAGTTGAATGAATTGGCAGAATTTTCTGAAAAGGCTTCAATAGGTACGGCAGTTATACCAAATTTTTCAGTTGGGATGGTTTTACTCCAACAGGCTGCCTCTGCTGCAGCACGCTTTTACGATCACGCGGAATTAACAGAATTGCATCACAATCAAAAAGCGGATGCACCTAGTGGAACATGTATTAAAACTGCTGAGTTAATGGAAGAACTAGGAAAAACTTTTAATGAACTGAAAGTAGATGAAAACGAGTCTTTGGATTGTTGTAGGGGTGGGAAGCGACCTAGTGGTCTAAGGCTTCATTCACTTAGACTTCCAGGCCTTGTAGCTCATCAAGAAGTTTTATTTGGAGCACCAGGAGAAACTTATAAGCTTCGCCATGACACTATTGATAGATCTGCATACATGCCAGGAGTATTACTAACTATTAGAAAGATTAGGAAATTAAATTGCTTAGTTTATGGTTTAGAAAGATTATTATGAAAAGAAACTCATCATGTTATTGCCTTTAAAACAAGGAGAGTTACAGAAGCTTATTCCTGCTGTAGCAACAGGTAATCAATTCTCGTCAGCATTAGGAACACCACCTAGGATCCTGCAAAGGTTAATGATTTCCTCAATTGGTGGAGTAATTACTTTATTGATAAGTCAAAGTCAAGTTGCCAGTCAATTTTACTCACTTTGGTTAGTTTCGGGCGTCGTTTTTCTTTTGTATATTTTGTGGGGGCCCATTGTTGAAGCTGGTCGTCGCAACTCTCGTCTAAGAAGATATCCATATGCAGCCCTTTTTGATGGGAAAGTAGTAGATATATATATCCAGGAGAAAATAGAGAATAGGCATGAACAAGCTAATCGTATGGGTGAGCTGGAACTTGTTGAGAATAGAAGGACTTGGATGTTTTTAGAGCTAGAAGATGAAGAAGGTTATTTAGGAAAGTTGAAGTTTCCAATGGAGAAAAAGTATAAATATATAAGAAATGGAACAAGAATAAGGTGCTTAGTTTTAAGTGAAACAAAAGATTTTATAAGAGTTTCTGCCTTAAGCGATGCATGGTTGCCTGACGAAAGATTTTGGGTGGGAGAGTATCCTTATCTCCTAAGACCAGCCTTTGAAGAGCTTTGTCAGTATAGATTAAATTAGAGGAGCCTGATGTTTTTCGTTTTTCAAATAAAATTGGCTACATGTAAATAATCATTTGTTCCATAAAATCTTGAATCGACTCCTCAATTTATTTCAAAGCACGAATCCAGTCCTTACTCCAGTGAAGGTTATAGGAGCTGGACCAACTGGATCATTGCTTGGATTGGGACTGGCTAGTGTTGGTTCAAAAGTTCATATTATTGATATTAAGAGTGAACAAGAACTAATAAAAGATCCTAAAGCTTATGCAATTACACATTCGACTCGCAAATTACTAGAGAAGTTAGATTTATGGTCTGATCTAAGTTCTTTTTTATCTCCCTTTTCTGAGTTGCGACTAGAAGATCGTGAGATTATGCAATCTTTAACCTTTTCATGTAAGGACTTAACCACTTCAAATAAAACAACTAAAGCTATAGGCTGGATTCTTGAACATGAAGACTTAATGAATGTTCTCTATAAAAAAATTAAGCAGCAAAAATCTATAACCTGTGAATTCAATAAAAGCTATTGTTTTGATTCGGATTCTAGCCAATTACTCTTTGGTGCTGATGGTTCAAATTCCAACTTTAGAAAAAGCCTGAAGATATTAAATTTTAAATATAATTATAATCAAGTATGTTTGGCCACCAAGGTAATTATAAGAAGCAGATCTAGTTTTACTGCCTATGAAGTTTTCAGAGAAGAAGGTCCTTTGGCAATTTTGCCATTAGGGAGTGATCTTTATCAAGTCATCTGGAGTGCTCCAAAGCCAGCTTGTATTAAAAGACTAAATCTCACAGAATCAATGTTTCTAAATCAACTAGCGGCTGTACTTCCTGAAGGTTTAGAGCCTGATCAGTTAATTTCTCGACCTTCTATCTTCCCTGTCAAAATAGCTTTTGCATTATCACTTTATAAAGGCCAGAAAATACTCGTTGGAGAATCGGCACACTGCTTACATCCAGTTGGGGGACAAGGCTTGAACCTTAGTCTTAGGGATGTTAATGATATCATCTATCTAATGAAGAAAGTAAATAGAGGTCATTTAAGTAAGTATTTACTGCCATTTCTATATTTCAAGAATAGATTTATTGATATTATTTCAGTAGGTATATTTACACACTTATTGGTACTTTTATTTTCTAATAGAAACCCTATAAAGCTTTGGATTAGAAAACCTTTAATCTATTTGATATCTAATCTAAGTTTAGTCAGGAAAATTACTATATCATTTATGACTGATGGGCCTAGAATATTTATAAATGACAAGCCATAATATATTGGATTGGATTCTCCTTTGATCATCACTAGTCACCAGCAACCCAGGCCTTCTGAACAATTACTAACTTTTTTGCACGATAAGATGGGATTAAGTGAGAGCGCAATTAATTTAGGACTCAGGCAAGCCGAGATAGAACAGGCACCTTTGCCAATTGTCCTCTGGTCTTTTGGATTACTTACCCTGAGCCAATTCCAAATAGTACTTGACTGGCAGGAAGAAATTAATACTTGACCATTGAAAATATTTCGGAACTATCCTTTAGCCTATCTCTTCCATTTAGGCCAGTTAATTCAATTATAAAAAACGCACTGATTACTTTTGCATCAAGCTTCTTGACAAGATTTATAGCTGCATTTGCAGTACCTCCGGTAGCCAGAAGGTCATCCGTAATGATTATGCGTGATTCTTTAGATAGTGAATCACGTTTTATTTCTAATTCATCAGTCCCGTATTCAAGCTGATATTTAATTGAAACAATTTCTCCTGGTAATTTACCTTTTTTTCTAATAGGAACAAACCCTATACCTAATTCATTTGCTAGTACAGACCCTATTATGAATCCTCTTGATTCGATGCCTACAATCTTATCTGGTTTTAACTCTTTGCTTATGTCTTTAAAATAAGTAATCACAAAATTCCAGGCTTTCGGATTATTTAGTAGCGGTGTAAAATCTCTAAAAGTAATACCTTTTTTTGGAAAATTTTTATAGTCCTTGATTATTTCTTTTAGATCCATGCTAGGTAGATAGGTGATTGTTGTGTGCGCTTTAGGAAATCAAACACACCTTAGTGACTTAATGATGCTTGATCTGGCATCATCTAAGCATGATTGGACATCTATCCTACTTCGCAAAAGGCTTTAAAACTAAGGCTATAGAAACATTTTCGTTAACCTCAGCGTTTCAAACTCCTTATAAAGTCCTTGGTAGACGAGGCTTAGAGAGACTTGACCTCCTTCTCCTCGTAATTGAATCATTAGACCTTAATGGTTCTCAAGCCATGATTTGGAATTCGCATCAATTGGGTTTTGACAAATATTTCCCCAATTCTGTTGAACTATGGAAAGCTCGTTGTCATAACCCACTTAGGAAAAAATCACGGAGGGGTGCCCTCAAAATTCAGGAATCAGAGGCTTTAATTTCTCTTCTATCTTCAATGGCAACTCGCTTATATCCACAAATCCACCAACTTCTTTCTAAAAAAGAACCTCAAGATATAACTCAAGCAAGATGGAAACTTTTTCAAGAGCGTTTCTACGAGCTAGTACAAGAAAGGATGAATCATCGTAGAGGCGCTGTTCAACGAATATTGCATGATCACCAAACCGAGAGAATTGGTCGTCATTTAGTCCTTACACTTGCTTTGATCGCAGGACCTGGAGGTTGTGATCGTCTTCGAGCAAGTTTGTTAGATCGTACTCCTTGAGTGATTAATAAATCATGCAAGTTTCTTTTCGCTATGACCAAACTTCAGCACGTCTTCAAGTTGATGGCTTGCCAGATTTTTCAAGAGGTCAACATTCAGGAACTCTTGGCATTGTTTCTAGTTGGACTCTTAGCTTTGTTGGCTTAACTCAGCTTGAGGGAAAGAAGGAGCATCTCCAGGCATTGCTTAGAGTAGTCCTCCCCTATGCGCGGCATACTCTTTCAGGTATAGATAAAACATTTGGCGATGCATTAAGTCCGGTTTCTATTTCTAGTTTTAAGGATAGAGAAGGACACTTGATGAAACTTAAAAGCAGTCAGAAAGATGTAGAACCACTAGAGATCCTTCTTGATGATGCTGAATTAGCAGATTTGGTCCGATGTCTTGATGAAATGAGGTTGGATCCTAGAGTTCAAATAAAATGGGATGTACCTAATGATAGGCCTCTTTCAAAAAGGGAAACAGCTACCAAGTGGGGCTATACAAGTCGATTTGGGCAACCATTCTTAGCCACATTGGCATTCTTAGCATTTGCTTCAATTCTCATCTTGCTACCAATTCCACAAAATGATTACAGAACAACACCTGTACTATCCGATACAAAAGAACTAGAAAACCAATAAGACAGTTTGCCTGTTTCACATGGTGCTTCTTAAGCAGTAAAAACAATAATATTAAAACAGGTAGACAAATCCAAAAACTTCTTTTATTTTACTTTCATTGAAAGCAAAGCCCCTTTCAATAAAATACCTTATACCACTTTTCAAGAAAGGTAAAAATAAAATGGAATATCACAAAAATATATTTAAAATTACAGATTCTCAACGATGAATAACATAACTAAGTCTTTATCAAAGAGAGATTCTCTTAAGAGTGTCTTTAGAGGATCAAAGAAACGAAAACTAAAATCTACACTTAGATTATCAATTGAGTCAATATTGATGCTTTTTGTAGGCTCGTATTTAATAGTATTTCTAAATTGGCTTCCCAAGAGACTTGATTGGAGCAAGATTGCTGTCGAATCCTGGTCTAATCTGATAAAAGGTTTTTCTCTTATAATAGAAGCATTCATTAGTTTTGGTGCAGTTTTTTTAGTTTTTATTTTAATAATAATAAGTCTGACTTTATTGCTAGGATTTGCATCACGAATTATCAGGATATTAGGAAGAGTTATAAGCACATCTAAGAAACGCTCCAAACAACTATATCTTCGTAGAAATCGATGATTAATATAATTAATTTTAAAATATTCTCTTACAACTAAAATGAAATTTTATTTTTCTATTCAGTTTTATATTGAGTACTTAATAAATTAGGAGAAGATCATTTGAAAAACAAACAGATATCTAGAATTAACTCCTATTCTAGATTAAGTGCTTGTATATCATGTTTTTTTTCTACTTGTTCGTTAACAGAATCTTATCTTCGATCTAATCCACTATGGGTCCTTATAGGATTAAGTTTACTATTGGCCTTCCTAAACATTAGCTCTAATAAAAATTATTTTGATAGCTACTTCTCATCTAGAAAGTCACTGTCAGCTTTTAAATTCCTCTTAAAGTTAGTTGCAGTAATTACTCATTCATTATCTTCAATCTATGGCTTCATTTCTTTAATAATTAGTTTACCCTTGGTAGATCATAATATTGCACTTGTCCCAATAGTTTTTATGTCATTGATATTTATAGGAACTTCAATCGGCATCTTCAATCTCAGAGCGTAAAAAATCTGGCTTTAATCTGACAAATTACATTTAATAAAAATTCTCACAATATTTTTAATTTGATATTATATTATGATTGATTTTAAAATTTAATTTGGAAAAGCTAACTTTGCTTAAATTTAGCTCAGAGGATTGTGGTACCTGCCACAGGATGAGTTTCTATGATGAAAAAGTTACTGAGGAATTAGGATGCGAATTTGTAAGCATCAAGTTGCAGGACCCTGATCTTTATCGACGCTATAGAAAAATCTTATTAAAGCAATATCCCGGGAAGGAAGGTATGGGATGGCCCACTTACCTCCTAGTAGAGAATCCAGACGCTGAATTTAAAATCATAGGAGAAATGAAAGGGGGGATGCCCAAAGGAGATTTTAGAGAGAAATTAAAGTCACTATTAGGAAGCATGTCCTAGTAACTATTTATTATCTGAAATTTTTAAATGAAACTAAATTTAGGTTGTGGATTTGATATCCGTGAGGGCTATATAAATTTGGATAATTTTAATAAGTGTAATCCTGATATATTACATGACCTGGAAGTATTTCCATATCCGTTTGCAACTAGTTCTTTTGATGAGATACTTATCAAACATGTTCTTGAACATGTTGGTGAGAAATTCACTGATTTCAAAAGAGTAATGCAAGAAATTTATAGAATTTCCATGCCAAATGCAAGAATTGAAATACACGTACCTAACTATAAGCATTTGACTTACTGGTCAGATCCAACTCATGTCAGGGCATTTGACGAATTGACATTTAAAATGATGTCTAGAAAGCAAAATGACAAGTGGATAGCTGATAAAAAAAATTATACAATGCTTTCTTATTTACTTGAAGTTGACTTCGAACTAATAAATACAAAGTATGTCCCATGCAACAAAGCTGTAAATGAGGCAAAAGAGAAGGGGATTAAAGATCTTAATAAGTATGTTCTAGAGGCGAATCATAAGCAATGGAATGTCATTAGGGAGTTGTGGTTTGAATTGAAGGTAATTAAGAACTAGACCTATATATTAGTTTTTAAATTAGAACCTGTATCTATAAAATCTATAGCCTAGAAATTTAATTTTATATTTTGTTGATATATTTATCATGACATACCTGGTTAAATTAAAATCATTGGATATATTGTTGAACTCATGTGTGAATTTAATTGTATTATTCCCCCTTTCAGTTTCGTTAGTGACTTTATTAATAATCGTTGATTCTTCTTTGGTCGAATTATTAGAGTTAAACAGAATACATTCTGTCTCTAAAACTACTTTGTCAATAGGATTGAAAATAAGTTCTATTCTTTTTATTTTTGAGAATATAGTTAATTCCACTAATATTCCATAGTATCTATCCGAATTAATTAATATGCCTCCTCTAAGTATCTGTAGTTGTTTGTCTGGCTCATCAGGCCTAATTCCTGGTATATTTGAAAGAAGTATTTTGTTTTCTGTAGATGATTTTTCTAAATTTTTATATTTACTATTTTCCATATCATTAAATTCTCCTTTAGCTTCTCCTGATGAATTTTCTTTATTATCTATCAGCCCAAATAGGATTTTATTTTGTATATATTTACCTTTAGGCGTGAATGGGTAATGTAGGTGAATTGGATCTCTAAAGTATTCGTTATTTTTTGTTAATGAACTTTGGTTAATTGCATATTCAAAAAAGCTATAAAACCTAATATTACGTACATTGCATTCGTACTTGAGGACTCTGTTGAAGTATTCACAATTGTCATTCCTTTGTTGCATAGTTGATGAGGATTGACCTTCTCCACCCCCGCAATGGGGACCATTTATAGCTACTTGATATCCCTTGGAAAGAAGTTCATCTATATACTCCATATATCTAAGAATAGTTTTTCTAATTATTACATCGCTAACTATATTTTGTTTTAGTGACTGTTTGCTAATATGTGCTCTGATGTCTATTTCTCCAAATGTAAGTATTACGAGAGTGTCATTAGGTGTATAATTATTTAGTATATTCTTTATTTGTTTATTAGATTCAGACGTTGAATTCTTTTTTATTAGATTATAAGCAGTCCCTGCACCAACTCTATAATGATCTATATATTCATTATGGCTTAATATCTCACCATGTGAGTCTCCTATAGATACTATATTTGACCTTATTTTCTTGTAAGCACTTATTGTTTGATCGATACCAATTTGATTAACATTACAATCTTTAGTTTGACATTGTCTGTTGACTTTATTTATGAAATTATTTCTTAGATAATTCTTAGTAGCACTCAATGTCCATAGTAAATAATAACTTTCTTTGGTATCAAGTAATTCAACCAACTTTTTTAGGACTGAAGACTGAGCTAGAATGAATTCTTCTTTTAGAATTGTAGTTGCTGAAGTTTTAATATTTCTCATGACAGCATTCCATGAAATTAGATAGTTAGAATTTGCTTTCGCCATTATTTCTTTAGTCTTAACGAGCAATTCTTTATTTATATTCATTAAATAAGCTAGTTTATATGATGTAATTGCCTTCTCAAGTTCATCTATACTTTCATACGAACTTCCAAGTAATTCATAGGTTTTCCAGTCTTCAATAATTGTTAGAGAGGCCTCTAAGTTTTCAATTGCTTTCCTATATAAACACATCTCGTAGTATCCAATGCCAAGGTATTGCAATGTATGAGGTTCTATTTTAAGTCTTTTAGAAGCTTCAAGTGATTTAACTGACTTGTCATACAAAGTCATATAGAAATAACATAATCCCTCTCCTTGTAATGAATACCAATCTTCCTGTAAATCTATTGAATTTTTAAAAGCTTTAATAGAATTTGTGAAGTTCTTCTGGTTAAATAATGCCCAACCTATACCTTGATACTCTTTCCAGGTTTTCGTTATATTTAAAGCGTACTGGAAATATTCTTCTGCTTTGACATAGTCTTTAAGTTGGTACATGCTCCAGGCTATCCCTGAATAAAGTGTTGCATCCTTACTTTTTTTGAGAGTTATGGATTTTTTATAAGCAACAACCGCTTCTTTATATCTAGTACTCCTATAAAGAGCATTTGCTAGTCCTTTATATGTATCCCAGTTTTCCTTAAGCTCAATAGATTTTCTTAGATGTCTTATTGCCAATGGGTATTGGTATAATTTAAAATAACAAGCACCTATGCATTGCAATACTTTCCAACTATTTGACTTGTTAAATGCCGCATTAAAAGCATTTATAGAATTAAAATAATCTCCTTTGTTAAAGTATTGAACACCTTTCTCATAATTTAAATTATTATCTATTTCTTTATTCATATTTGATTTTAAGCTAACTCAATTCCTCATTGATTAATCTCAATTAAGTGAAAGAGCCTTTATGTAGAATTTTTTTATCATACTAAGAACTATGGTTTTCAATACTCATTATTTACATAAAGTAGTGGCCTTTAGTGAATATCATGGTATTTTGATAGTTTTATGAAATATAATATTATATTGATATAATAAGGGTAGTTTTAGATCAGATGGAAATGATAGAAAAACTTAGCCTTCAATCGATTTTCACGATCGCTTTTGGTGAATTAGATTTATCACCATTGACATATTATGGAGTCATAATAATTGCTATAACCTTTATGATATGTTTTTTTCTAGCTTCCATTCCCTTGGCGCAAAACATTAAAGATAGAAGTGATAAATAAGTTTACCTATAAATGCTATATTATAAATCCATATTTTGTAATCTACTTAATTATTTTCTAGTTTATTAAATTCTTCGATTAATTTTATTTTTATTTCTAAAGGCCAATTTAGAAGTAAATTTTTAATTTCTTTCTTTTTAATTATGTATCTGATAAACGATATTTCCTCGCAAATTTCAGAATAGAGTATTTCCTCTATTTTTTCTCCAAACTGTATGATTTCCTTTCTATTTACGTCTTCTTCCATAACTATAAAATATCATCGTTTATATCACCACCATTGCAGAATCTCTTAGCTAATAATAATGTAGCCTCTCTGCCAACACTAATTTCTTTGACTAATTTCGATGAAATTAGCAACCTCTCGGCTCCTAATACGCATGTATTACTTATCCTTGCTTCTCTTATAATAGGATTGACATAGCACAATCCTGCTATAGATATTAAGAGCCACTTAAATGCAACTGAGTTATCCTTTAATTTTTTCTTATATTTCTTTCTTGTTTTCAAGAAACCTCTAAGCCAGCTATCTGGAAGACCTATTTGAACAAATAGTAATTCTACCCACCAGGGTAGTATCTCATCAGTTTTTGATGAGACTCGTTTCTTTTGTTTTGTTTGGCGTTGCGGCGAGTCCTGAGTGCTTTCTGTAAGTCCTTTGCTATCCTCGTCCATAGTCAATGTGTGATCAACCATATATATGTATGATAATACTAGCTATTAATAAAAATTTCTTCTATCTACGTATTACATTTACACTTCTAATTGCACCTTCTAATCGCTTCTTGTAACTAACCCTTCAACTATATTATTAGACTAATGCTAGCAAGTGCTATACAGAGATAATTACTAATTTTAAATTATTTAGAATTTTTCTATAAATATTTTTATTACGATTATATCATATTAAATCCTACTTATATCTTATTCAGTAAAAAGCTCTTAGTATAAGAAAATTATATTCGTTAACCCAATGCCTAAAAAACGTAGAAGGAAACTTGATTCTCAGATGGAAAAGGACATTTCTTTAGCGAAAAAGCAAGTTGAACTTATCACGGCAATTATTAACGATATAGTAGATGATGAAATACGCGCTGAATATTCTCAAGCTTTTAACATTGTCAAAAATGCATATGTTTCAATAGCTGCTTTGTATGATTTGGAAGGCTACAATGATTCTTCAGTAAGTGCCTTAAGAGAATTTCAAATTTCTGTTGAGGATTTTAAAAACGAATACGAGACTTGACACTTTGGTAACTCATATATAACTTTTATTAGCAATATCTTCCGGTAAGTCAACAAATTACCTAATCTCATCAGTTACTTCAGACTCAGGCGAGGTATTAATATCTGATGTGCATTTATCATTGTACTCTTTTACTACCTCTCCATGATCCACGCTCAATTTATTATTTACTTCATCATATTCGGTTAATTCATCTAGAGGTATTTGTTTCTCTTCGTTTTTAACTTTTATCTTTTCAAAAGGCGCTTCTAAACCTACCTCGCAAAACCGACAGTAGCTTTCATCACGCCTAAATAAATTAAGTGACAGTATCTTTTGGCATGAGGTACATAACCTTGTAGTAATCTCCCCCATCTCATTTCCAGACATTCAGATTGTTCCGCTGACTTTAGTTTAGTATTATCTTAAATTTCATACAGCCATAAAAACAATACTTATAGTTTGTATTATTCAATTACTATATGTATATTGAGCACATACCTTCATACGTGCCTGACTTTAGTCAACAGATCTCAGGAGAATCTCATGAGCCCTGCCTTTAGCATATTTATTTTACTAATAGCATGGCCGCTTGGTTTGCCTTCGCTTTCTCACGAGATCCCCGAATCTCATGAAACCTGTCTTTCTGCACTAGATTACCAAGCCTGTATTTTGGCCAATTCAAATTCCGAGTCAAAACAGACTAGTCCATGGACCAAATATGGCCCATTACATTTAAACTACTCTACTGCAATTACCAAAGGGAGTATAACTATTGTACCAGCTTATAATGATTCTTATCAACCCCTTTTTATAGCTATTAGTTGCAATAAGAATAAGATTAATGTACGAGGAGCTGATGAAGAATGGAAGGGCTGGGACAGTCCAGAGTTTGATTTTGAAGATAAATTGATAACAGATGCCTGTCGTTAGTATATCTAGTCAAGAATCATAAATATGAGGCACTGAATTATATTTCAATTTAATAATTTAGCATCTATTAATTAAGTACAGTCCTAAACTTAAATTAAACTTAATTTTTTTAATTTTTCTATGCCTTTATTAGTTGTAAATACTACATCTCACGATAGTACTTTTAATTCAAACAAGCTAAAAAAAGAATTAAGCAAAGCACTTTCATTACACACTAATAAGCCTGAGAACTATGTAATGATCATAATTAACACTGGGCAAGATATTTTATTTGGTGGAACTACATATCCATCTTGCTACGTTGAAGTTAAGTCCATTGGGTCATTAGAGCCGAAAACTCTCTCACCAATTCTCTCATCTATTCTAGAAGACAATTTTTCTATTCAAGAATCTAGAATTTACATATCTTTTGAAGATGTACCTCGTTCTAATTGGGCTCAGGGTTCTAATCCTTTTGGTTAGGATGATCGAGATGCTGTAACTTTAGTCATAAATAAAATCTTCCCATATTTTTTCTTTATATTTATTTTTATAGCTTAGTTGCCTTTTGGATTTAGCTTGTTTTTTCCTTTTGTTGCTATTGTCAGCTTTAAATGGAATGACTTTGATCGATACAGGATTATTCTCTTTGAATTCTGGCGGTTTAGAAATTGGCGGAAGGTTTTCCACTGATGCTATGAATACTTTGTTTTCGTTAAATAATAACTTTATTTGACTTTTTACTACTTCACTTCTTACCGAAAGCTGCAAACTCTGGATCAGTGCTGTCGCAATCAATATTAGAACAACCATAAGTTAAGCCTAATTATATTTACTCTACTAAGTATTCAAAGTAATTTCAATGATGCAAAATAAGAATCCGATTTAGTCCCTGCCTTATGTTTCCTACTGTTAAGCATTCATCAGAAACTTGAATGTTCAGCCATAATACTCAAAATTCTAATTAACTAATCTAACTACCTAAATGAACCTTGAAGAAACATCTAATTTAGATGAAGCTATGAATGCAATTAAGGAGGAAATGCTTAAAGACCTTTGCAGGTCTATAGAAGATACAATTGAGGTGCCAGTCGCTGAGAATGAAATCTAGTATAAAACTATCTTTTCAAATACCTATTATTATTTTCGAATAAATCTTAAAGAATTAATTAATCAACTAAGTCACTTGATTGATTACATCAACAACAATCTTCTCAAGTCTATCTTTATCCAATTTAGTAACTATAAATACTTCTTGTACGGTTTTTCCTTTTCTGGCTAGGACTTTATAGCCTATGTTAGTTTTTGTTGAAATCCGTAGTGATAACTTCTCTGTATGCCCTTTGACTCGTTTAATTGTAGCAGGAGTAATTGTATTTATCCCCTCGATCCTAGATAGTTTTTCTAGCAAGGGTATTAGCCCATCAATATAGCTGCTGTGAGTGATTACTAACCTGCCCATGAGATTACTTTGAGTTATGGCCGGATTTTCATTTCTTGGCTAGGAAAAAGTAGAGCCATCTTTCTTGATGCTTCAATCTATAGAGACTCTGCTCTCAAGGGTCCGAGAACCTTTCCTGAAATCCTTTGGCCCAAGCGCACGAATTATTCGTGTGGAGGCACATGGTGAAGACATACGCGGACTAGCCATCTGTCCTGGGAAAATAGTTCGTTTTGTCCTTAAGGCCCAATCTCGAAGACTGCATCTATCAAATATGTTAACTATTACTTCTAATAGTGACATAAAGAAGAGGCTTAAATATCATTAACAATCCTATAATACATTGATATAACTTGAATCTCTTTACTGTTACTGCTAACTTTACTATCTATTTCATATTGATATTTACCTTTCAGCACCTTTCTATGGGAGCCATTGTCAGCCCTTCGTTGCTTAATTGCATGTGATACAACTCGGCTTGTTCAAGAGGTCCACACCAGACTTCTGCAGATCCTTCTTTGTCAATCTTGTTTGCAAGCTTCCATGCTCTGGCTTCATTCATGGCTGGAATGATTTTTACCAGGCAATTCGCGACGTGCTCAAAGGTATTTACCTCGTCATTAAGAACAATGACTCTTGCTTCGGGATACCTCTGAGTATCTTTGACCCTTTCCAAGAGAGTCGAGCTACTACTTTGTGAGAAAGTCATTGCTGGTAAGCAACACCATGTAATCTTGTAATAGCCTAATGGCTATTAATACGTCTAATCGTCATGTTATTCACTTTTGCTTGGGCGGCATTGGCCGCTGTATTCACTCTTTCCATTGCGATGGTGGTTTGGGGGCGCAATGGAGATGGCAGCATTGATATCTAGAGTATTGACTATTTCAGTTTTATCGGACATAGATGCAAATTCGCTTTTAGGCGCAATAGCAATTGCTCTCTTGGCATTTGTTACTATTTCAGTTGCATATATCACTTATATAGACTGGAAAGATAGAAGAAGAAAGATCAATCAAAAGGATAAAATATAATATTATAGCTATTAAATTAAATTAGTACTTCTCAGATTGATTTTTTATTATACAAATTCATCTCATCTTTACTTTGACTTGTTCAAAGTATCTTTAAGTAATTCAAATGCTTGATTTAGTTTCTCTTTGCTGCTGTTATATAATGCTAGATCTTTTTCTACTCTCGCCCTGGAGAAACCTATTAATTCTGCTAAATCAATAACATTATTGTCTATATTCTCTTTAGAACCTGTGCTAATTATAACGGATTTTAGACCAATTGTAATTATGCGAGAGTAGTGACTGCTGTCTTCTTTTAACTTAGCAATTTTGTTTACTATGCCTTGGCTACTGGTTGGTGCTTGGTCTTGTTGAAGATAATGAAAAATATCCTCAGTTGAAATAGATTTTGACTCCTCAATTGTTTTAGCTGATAGCTCTCTTATTTTCTTTGAGTCATACCCAGAGCTAAGGCAAAGTGCTTCAAAAAGTTGGTTTAAATGTCCTTCAGGTTTATAACCTTGCGTGAATTCTTCGAATACTTTTGTAAGACCTACTGAAAAAATGCCCTCTACTCTGAAATTCTTTTGATGGCTTAACAAGTGGAGCTCTACAAGTATCTCATCGGTAAACCTCCTATAGATAGGAGGTATCACGTACGTGAAGCTTAGATGGAATTTCCTTTTGCTGTCTGAGATGGTCAATCGATCATCCAAGTCCTTAACCCAATCTTTTTATAATCTTAGCCCTGTACCAAGCAACGTTAATATTGATGAAACCCATTAGTGAAAATGATTCCTATAGTCATCGAAGAATCTGGCAGGGGTGAAAGGGCCTTTGACATTTACTCTAGGCTTCTTAGAGAAAGGATAATTTTCCTTGGTGAGCCTGTGACGAGTGACTCTGCTAATCGAATAGTTGCACAACTGCTCTTTTTAGAGGCGGATGACCCAGAAAAAGATATCTACTTGTATATCAATTCTCCAGGAGGTTCTGTTTATGACGGGTTAGGTATATTTGATACCATTCAGCACGTCAAGCCTGATGTCCATACAGTTTGTGTTGGTTTGGCAGCAAGTATGGGTGCTTTTCTTTTGTGCGCTGGAACTAAAGGAAAGAGAAGTAGTTTAAAACATTCAAGAATTATGATCCACCAACCGCTTGGTGGTGCAAGGGGTCAGGCTAGTGATATAAGAATACAAGCTGATGAAATCCTATTTCTTAAAGATAGATTGAATAAGGAGCTTTCTGATAGAACTGGACAACCACTAAATAAGATACAGGAAGATACTGATCGAGATTTTTTCATGTCACCAGATGAGGCTTTGGAATATGGGATTATTGATACAGTAGTAAATAAAAGACCTGTAAATCCTATCTAATGTTTATAAATTGTTTTGATAATAGCTGATATTTTCTAATTATTAATTAAGAATTTGAACTGTTCTTTCTTTCTCAGGTATTTCTGTAAATTCTTTTAATACATTGCAAAACTCATCGCCATCAATAGTCTCTTTCTCTATTAGCACTTCAACTAGTTTATCCATAGCTTCTCTGTTTTCTTTTACTAAAGCTAGGGTCTCTGTATAACAATGCTTAACCATCTCTCTAACGCTTTCATCTATTTGCTTCGAGATTGCATCAGATATGTCACTCCTAGTCATTAAATCTCTTCCTAGAAAGACTTCTTGGCTATCTCCCTCAAGTGAGATTGGACCTAGTTCGCTCATCCCGAATCGTGTAACCATCTGCCTAGCCATTGATGCAACCTGCTGAATATCACCTCCTGCGCCTGTTGTTACTTCTTCCCTTCCAAACACGATATCTTCTGCTGCTCGTCCACCTAAAGCACCCATAATCCTTGCTTTTAACTGTGCTCTACTAACAAGCATTTGATCATCATCAGGCGAGAACCATGTCAGCCCTTTCGCCTGACCTCTTGGTATAAGCGTTACTTTTTGCACTGGGTCATGGGCTTTAACTAAGGATCCAATTAATGCATGGCCAACTTCATGATAAGCAATTAACCTTTTGCTTCTTCCATCAGTAAGTGGTCTCCCTTCCATCCCGGCAATAATTCTATCTACAGCATCATCTATCTCTGTTAATGTTATTGATTTCTTTTCTCTTCTAGCAGTTAATATTGCTGCCTCATTTAGCAAATTTGCTAGATCAGCACCTGTAAAACCAGGAGTTCTTCTAGCAATATTTTCTAAGGACAAAGATTCTGAGAGTTTCTTATTCCTTGAATGAACTTTTAGAATTGATAATCTGCCTTTTATGTCAGGGGCATCAACAGTTACTTGTCTGTCAAAACGGCCTGGTCTCATTAACGCAGAATCCAATACATCGGGTCTGTTGGTTGCTGCAATGATAATTATTCCACTATTGCCTTCAAATCCATCCATTTCAGTTAATAGTTGATTGAGAGTTTGTTCTCTTTCATCATTACCACCTCCTATGCCAGCACCTCTTTGTCGTCCAACTGCGTCAATTTCATCTATAAATATCAAGCAAGGACTATTTTCTTTCGCACGTTTAAATAAATCCCTTACTCTACTTGCGCCAACACCTACAAACATTTCTACAAATTCAGAGCCTGATAATGAAAAGAATGGTACACCTGCTTCACCTGCAATAGCTTTGGCTAATAATGTTTTACCTGTTCCAGGGGGACCTACTAATAGAACGCCTTTAGGGATACGTGCTCCAACAGAAGTAAATCTTTCAGGCTGCTTTAAAAATGTTACTACTTCTTGTAAGTCTTGCTTAGCTTCAGAAACACCGGCTACGTCATCAAATTTGACTCCTGTCTCAGCTTCCATTGCAAAACGAGCCTTTGTTTTGCCAAATTGCATTGCTTGTCCAGGACCTCCCGGCATAGAGTTAGATCGCCTCGCAAGAAGGATTAAGCCTCCTATTAAAAGAATTGGGAAAACTAGGTTTCCTGCTATACCAAGGGCTGGAGGAGATTTTCTTGTGGGATGTATATCAAAGCTTATACCTTCATTTTTGAGTGTATTGATTAAATCTGGTGCTAGTCCTGGAAGGTCTACTCGTAGTCTTTGAACACGGTTATCAAGTTCAGGATCAATTGCTTCGACTACAGCATTCCTCCCACCCTCGTAGATATCTACTGAAGTAACTCTTCCGGCATTTATATAATCAAGAAAGCGTCCATAGCTCATCCTTGATACAGCAGCGTTTTTAGGGGTTACTGGTATCCCATTGCTATTGACGCTGCTGGTTTGATTGGTACCAAGTACTTGCCAAGAAACAAAGAGTGCCAAACCTATTGGCAACATCCATAGAACTAATAAACGCCAGCGCTGATTCATTGGTAATTCATTTTATAGCTATCTTAAAGGAATTAGTGGCTATCCGTTGTTCCAATATTCAAGAGATTGCAATCTAAACGGTGATATTTATTCTAAAGAGTAAAATGTGTCCCTTCATTTATTTAGATTTGCAGCTCCATTATATAGTAAATAAATCATAATTACTAATTTTATAAGTTAGTGATTATAATTTATCTACTATAAACTTCTAAGAGCAACTATAGGGTCTAATCTCGCCGCTCTTCTCGCTGGAAATACACCAAAAAATAATCCTATTGAGCCTGAAAGGCTTACAGTGGTAAGTATAGTCTTAGCCCCTATCGATGCAGGAAGAGGAGTTAATATTGCAACTAGTGAGACCGCTCCTACTCCAACACCGGTTCCGATTAAGCCACCAAGTATTGAAAGAATTAAAGATTCCAGAAGGAATTGAGTGAGGACATCTGAGCTTCTTGCGCCAATTGCTTTTCTAAGTCCTATTTCTTCGGTTCTTTCACTCACTGCAACTAACATTATATTCATTATTCCTATTCCACCAACTAGGAGTGAAATACCACCTATAGCAGCCAACATTAGAGTTAACCCACCTGTTATTGAACTAACAATTGATAAAGCATCCTTTTGAGACCTTACAGCGAAGTCATCATCACGCAGAATTTTATGTCTTTGTCTAAGTAGATTAGTTATTTGGAATTTTGCAGCTCTTGTACTGTTTTCGTCGATTGCTTCAACACTAATAAAACTAAGGCTGATTCCGTAGGTTTTATCTCTTCCTGTAAGTCTACTAACCATTGTATCTAATGGTATATAGGCATTGTTATCTTGATTGCTCCCAAAAACAGCTCCTTTAGGCTCCATGATCCCAATCAATTGAAATGCTTGATCTTTGATTCTTATTATTTCGCCTATGCTGCTTGAGGATCCAAACAATTTTCTATTTAGGTCTGGACCAATAACTACTACATTTCTTGCCGCTCGTAGATCTGAGTCAGTTATGAATCTTCCTTTCGCTATTTCAAAACTACGTACAGATAAATATTCAGGGGTAACACCATTAATTGAACTAGTTGTACTTTTAGAAGCGAATTGAATGACTTCACTAGAGGTAACCTGTGGTGCAACGTTCTTAACAGAAGGGACTTGTTTTTTTATAGCCTCTGCATCTTCTAGCACTAAATTTTTGGGGAATGCAATACCCCTACGCCTTGTGTCGTTATTACCTGGGACAACAAACAGAACATTTGCACCTAAGTTACTTAATTGTTCTGTGGCTAGATTTTGAGCTCCTCTTCCAACACCTACGAGAGTTATAACTGAACCATTCCCAATAACAATTCCTAGCATTGTAAGTAAACTTCTTAGTCTGTTTGATTTAAGTGTATTTATTGCAATACTCATCGTTTCGATGAGAGTGACTTTTTTGCTCATTTTATTTTTCTTTCATTGTAATATTATTGAGATACCTTGTCTTCTACTATGACTACCTTTACTAGATCTGTAGATCCACTGACACCTGTGTGAGTACCTGCTGTTTCTACAATTAAGTCATTATTTTTAAGAAGATTCATTTTTAAAGCAAACTCAATTGCTTCACTAAATGTTTTTGAGGTGGTTGTTTGCAGAGGGATTTGTAATGGGGTTACACCCCAAACAAGTTGTAATCTTCTTGCAACCTCTAATTCACTTGTTACAGCAAGAATTGGGGTTGGAGGCCTAAATTTACTTACATTGTGAGCTGTAGCACCACTTTTAGTTAAAGGTAAAATAGCAGCAGCAGTTAGTTGTCGTGCAATGCTACTAACAGCGGCACTTATTGCATTTGGAATAGTTGATGGTAAATGACTTTCAATTGCTCTTTGTGGATAGTCACGTTCAATCCTTCTAGCGATAGTCGCCATTGTCATTACTGCTTCTACTGGATAATCTCCTACTGCAGTCTCATTAGAAAGCATTACAGCATCAGTACCATCAAGAATTGCGTTGGCGACATCACTAACTTCTGCTCTGGTTGGCCTTGGACTAGAAGCCATTGAATCAAGCATTTGTGTAGCAGTTATTATTGGTATCCCTAAACTGTTTGCTTTCTTGATTAAATCTTTTTGAAGTAGAGGAACTTCTTCTGCGGGCATTTCAACTCCAAGATCACCTCTTGCTACCATTACTCCATCACATAAAGGTAATACTGAATCAATTTGATCAATAGCTTCGAATTTCTCTATTTTTGCTATTACAGGAGTATTTTCTCCTGATTCTTTTATTAGGTCTTTTATCTCCTCAATATCCGATGGGTTTCGAACAAAGCTTAGAGCAATCCAATCTACTTTTTGTTCTAATCCAAATTGCAGATCTTTTTTATCCTTGTCAGTAAGTGCTCTTACAGAGAGCTGTACATCAGGAAAATTTACTCCTTTATTATTTGAAAGTACTCCTCCAACGCTAACTATGCAATGTAGATTTTGAGCTTCCTTGTCTACATTATCGACTACCATTTCAACCCGCCCATCATCAAGAAGGATCCTATTTCCTGGTGTAACTTCATTTGCAAGTTTGTCATAAGTAACTGTAGCTATCTCATTAGTGCAATTTATTTTCTTAGAAGTAAGGGTGAACTTATCTCCGTTGACTAGTGATATAGGACCATCTTTGAATCTACCTAGTCGGATTTTCGGCCCTTGAAGATCTTGCAGTATTCCTATATGTATTCCGAGTTTTTTTGAAACCTCTCGTATTGTGGAAATTCGTGAGGCATGTTCTTCATGATCACCATGAGAGAAATTTAGACGAAAAGTTGTAGCGCCAGCATTAACTAGTTCTTCTATCTTTTCAGGACTTTCAGTAGCAGGGCCAATCGTGGCAACGATTTTTGTCCTGCGCATGAGATCAATCTGTTTCATGTGAGGGAACTTCGATTTCGCGGAAAATGCCATTCTGGAGTTCACTCAATTGTCTCTCTGCATTTTTAAGCCCATCATGAACCTTAATGAGTACCAATTACAAGCACGTAAGACAGCCTTCTACCCTAATGCCGGACAAAACCCCGTTTATCCAACTCTTGGATTGAGTGGTGAAGCGGGAGAGGTTGCTGAGAAGGTCAAGAAGGTTTTGCGAGATAGAGATGGAGTTTTTGACGCAACTTCCAAAGAGGCAATTAAGTTGGAGCTTGGAGATGTTCTTTGGTATGTAGCCCAGCTTAGTAGTGAATTGGGTTTTGAACTTGATGAAATAGCCTTGGCCAATTTAAAAAAGCTTGAGAGTAGAGCTTTGAGAGGAAGAATTAAAGGAGACGGTGATACTAGATAAACATAGTACATAAATCATGGTTTTGAGAAACTTTTAGTGGATTCAATCTAATATATAAATGTGTAAATCATGAAAATATCTTTAAGTATAAGGCTTGATTAAATTTGAATTTAATTATAAGGAAGTCCAGTTGCAATAATGCTATAACTAGCACTATTTATTAAACTTTGCATAAGACTTAATGCTATAAATGCAAGTATTGCGGAAAGATCAATTCCACCAATGGGAGGGATTATCCCTCTGAATGCATTAAGATAAGGGTCTGTAATTGAACCTATTGAGCTAAGGATTGGATTGCTCCAATCGAGATTTGGAAACCAGCTTAAAAGAAC
Organism: Prochlorococcus sp. AG-409-L14; assembly: GCA_003215545.1. Lineage (GTDB taxonomy): Bacteria > Cyanobacteriota > Cyanobacteriia > PCC-6307 > Cyanobiaceae > AG-409-L14. The sequence continues at coordinate 72,336 of QCKF01000003.1, forward strand.
CCTAACAATCAGTATCAATGAGTAGATTTCTAGTGTTTGAGCAAGAACTTGAAGCAGAGAGACAAAAATTTCCATGGATTGATTTTTTGAGCTATGCGGCTTTCTGGGTATCTCTTGAGCTTATATCAGGTAAGACGGAAAATGTTCGATGAAATTTTTCCGAGGGCGTTATCCAAAAGGACCTGCCTTCTGCTTGTCGCTTTCGCTCCACAAAGTTTTGAGAAACCAATTCTTTTATATGGTCGTATGCTCCTGAGCCCCTTAAGTCAACGAGTTCTGACTGAAGAATTCTTTTTTTTAAAGCGATAGTCGCAAGTGTTCTTAATGTTGCTACTGATAAATCAATAGGTAGGAGATTTTTTACAAGTTCGCCAAGGCCTGTTTTTAGCTGAAGGCTATATCTGCCGTTGTTTTCTTCAATATTCAATGCAGTGTCTCGTTGTGCATACTCCGCCATTAGAGCCAACAAGGCTTGCTCTATTGAGGATTCAGACTCGCGTGAAATCTCTGCAAGTTCACCTAAGGCCAAAGGTTTCCCTTTGAGATAAAGAATGGCTTCTAACCGAGCAGGTAATGAAATACTGAAGCCCTGTTCTCTTTCTGGATTAGAGGGAGAGTCATCCACAAGAGGAATATTTATCGAACATGCCAAATTAACGCGATCAGGCGGTTTGTGCACCTAGGAAAATTTTGTATGCAGGATTATTTGTTTCATTCCAGCTTGGATAACCTAGGTCTTCAAGGAATTTCTCCCATTGATTCAGATCTTGTTCCATCACTAAAACACCAACGACAATCCTTCCTACATCTGACCCGTGATTTCTGTAGTGAAAAATACTTATGCTCCAGCTGGGCCTCATGCTCTCTAGAAAACGCATAAGCGCACCAGGTCTTTCAGGGAATTCAAATCTATATATAAGTTCCTTTAGATGTTGTTTGTCACTATTAATCCCTTGGGATGGAAGTCTACCTCCAACCATGTGCCTTAAATGCATTTTTGCAAGTTCGTTATCACTAAGATCAACACAAGCCAGCCCTTTAGAGGTGAACTTGTTTATAAGAATTAGCCTATCTTTCTTACTGGTGACTTGAACACCCATGAATATATGTGCTGAGTTCCCTTCACCCATCCTATAACTAAATTCTGTTAAGTTTCTATCCCCAAGAATTTCACACAATTTCTTGAGACTTCCTGCTTCTTCTTGTATCTCGACACTTAACATTGATTCTCTTTCTTCGCCTATTTCTGCTCTTTCCGCGACAAATCTAAGCCTATCAAAATTCATATTTGCTCCACAGGCTACAGCTATAAGATCTTTTCCTTTTAGCTTTCTTCTTGATACATCTGCTTTTAGACCTGCAATAGACAAGGCGCCAGCAGGCTCAAGAATAGATCTTGTATCTTCAAAGACATCTTTAATTGCTGCACAAATTTCATCATTGCTTACCCGAACCATCGCATCAACATAAATTTTTGCTAGATCAAACGTATAGTTTCCAACTTCACGAACGGCTACACCATCTGCAAAAAGTCCAACATTCTCAAGTTTCACTCTTTCTCCAGCTTCTAGTGATCTGGACATAGCGTCAGCATCTTGAGGTTCAACTCCAATTATTTCTACTTCTGGCCATAAGTTTTTTATATATGCACCAATGCCACCTATAAGTCCACCACCACCTACGGCTACATAAATAGCTTTCGGTGGCTTTTGACACTGTCTCCCAATCTCCACGGCAATTGTTCCTTGTCCTGCAATGACCTCTTGGTCATCAAATGGATGAATAAATGTAAGACCTTTCTCTTTCCCGATTCTTTGCGCTTCCATGTATGACTCGTCGTATGTTTCTCCATAAAGGACAACCTCAGCTTTATGAGCCTTTACTGCATTTACCTTCACCTCAGGAGTAGTAACAGGCATGACAATTACAGCCTTGCACTTCAGATATGACGCACTTAATGCCACACCTTGGGCATGATTTCCTGCGCTAGAGGCAATTACCCCTTTTGCTAACTGTTGTTTGCCGAGGCTTGCCATGCAGTTGTAAGCACCTCTCAACTTGAAAGAAAAAACAGGTTGCAAGTCTTCTCTTTTTAACCAGACAGTGTTACCTGTCCGTTCAGTCAGATTTTTAGCCTTTTCTAGTGGTGTCTCAATGGCTACGTCATAGACACGCGCTCTCAGGATTTTTTGAACTAAATCTTCCATAGAACGTTTCTAGTACCCCCTGCAAATTGGTGTTTTTAAATTTTGATTGGTTTAATAGTTTCTAATCCACCTATATGTAGGGGAAACCTCGTAGATTGATAGTGTCTTGTGGTTGCGAGATGGCATGCGCCTTAGTGAGTTAACTCATCCGAATCAGTTACATGGCCTTAATACGGCCCAGCTGGAGGATATCGCTTGTCAGATTAGAGAGCGACATTTACAGGTCGTTTCAACTAGTGGCGGGCATTTAGGGCCAGGGTTGGGAGTTGTCGAACTTACCTTGGCTCTTTACCAGACTCTTGATCTTGATGTCGATAGAGTTGTCTGGGATGTTGGGCATCAGGCTTATCCACATAAATTGCTTACGGGTAGATATGCAGACTTCCATACCCTTCGACAGCAGAAGGGGGTCGCTGGTTATCTAAAACGATCTGAGAGCAGTTTTGACCATTTTGGGGCAGGTCATGCAAGTACATCTATTTCAGCAGCGCTTGGGATGGCGATAGCAAGAGATACCCGAGGAGAGAATTTTAAGTGTGTAGCAGTAATTGGTGATGGTGCATTGACTGGTGGTATGGCTTTAGAAGCTATTAATCACGCAGGACATCTTCCCAATACACCTTTCTTAGTAATACTGAACGACAATGATATGTCTATCTCTCCGCCTGTCGGAGCTTTATCTACATATTTAAATCGCATGAGGCATAGTCCTCCCATGCAATTCATTACAGATAGTGTTCAAGAAAGTGTCCGCCATTTGCCTTTCATGGGAGGGGAAATTCCTGCAGAGATTAAATCATTAACAGGAAGTGTTCGTAGACTTGCTGTTCCAAAAGTTGGAGCAGTTTTTGAAGAACTTGGCTTTACGTATATTGGCCCAGTAGATGGTCATGATATAGGTGAGATGGTTCGTACTTTTCAGACTGCTCATCGAGTTGGGGGTCCAGTTTTAGTTCATACAGTTACAACTAAAGGGAAAGGTTATCCATATGCTGAAGCAGACCAAGTTGGTTATCATGCACAATCAGCTTTTGACTTAACCACCGGCAAATCAATACCTTCTAGTAAACCTAAACCTCCAAGTTATAGCAAGGTATTTGGTCAGACTTTGATAAAAATATGTGAACAGGATAGTAAGGTTATTGGTATTACTGCAGCAATGGCAACTGGAACAGGCTTAGATCTTTTACAAAAAGCAATACCTAAACAATATGTAGATGTAGGAATAGCAGAGCAGCATGCAGTTACATTGGCAGCAGGAATGTCATGCGAAGGATTAAAGCCAGTTGTCGCTATTTATAGCACCTTTCTTCAACGTGCTTATGACCAATTAATTCATGATGTTGGTATTCAGAATTTGCCAGTAACTTTTGTTTTAGATCGGGCTGGAATTGTTGGGGCAGATGGACCAACTCACCAAGGTCAATACGATATTAGTTATTTACGATGTGTGCCCAATTTCACTGTTATGGCTCCTAAGGATGAGTCAGAATTACAGAGAATGCTTGTAACTTGCTTAAATCATTCTGGTCCAACAGCTTTAAGAATTCCAAGGGGTTCAGGAGAAGGTGTTCCTTTGATGGAAGAAGGCTGGGAAACATTAAAGATTGGTAGAGGAGAAGTTTTGCTAGAAGGAGATGATCTCTTAATTGTTGCATATGGCTCTATGGTTTATCCAGCATTAAATACAGCAAAACTCCTTAAAGAATCAGGAGTTAATTCTACTGTAATTAATGCAAGATTTCTTAGGCCATTAGATCAGTCTTTGATTAATCCACTAGCAAGACGAATAGGAAAAATAGTTACAATGGAGGAAGGTACAATCTGTGGTGGATTTGGTTCGGCAGTCATTGAATCATTTAGTGATGAAGATATTCAGGCCAAGACATATCGAATAGGTATACCAGACAAACTTGTAGATCAT
>QCKF01000004.1 GCA_003215545.1 Prochlorococcus sp. AG-409-L14
GGGAATTTTTGTATTTTTTTTAGGATTACGAGATTAAACTTTTGATTTTACCCAAATCATTTCTAGTTCTTGGGATCACGATTAAAGGCCTTGATAAATTAATGAGGCGCCGCCATCTATTGTTATAGATATTCCAGTTGCAGAAGGCCATTCGCAAGTAATTAAGTTTTTAACTGCAATCGCAATATCATTGGCTTCTGGAATAGAGCCTAGGGGTATTCTGCTTTGAATTTCCTTTACCAAGTTGGGATTTTGTTCGAAATATTTTCGATTGTAATTTTTTATTGTAGTTGATGGGTGTACAATATGAACTCTTATTGATTTTGATGCAAGTTTAACAGCATAGTACATCGCAATAGAATTAATTGCAGATTTAGTTGCATGATACATAGCCCCTTGACTAGTAGCTATAGAGTTGGAAGCTGTTGAACCAATAAATATAATATTTGAATTAGCCTTGAGTTCATCTTCTATCTCTTCTATGATATTAATTGGACTTTGAATCATGGTGGACATTTCTTCTATATCTTTTGTTCCCCTATATCTTTGAGAGAAAATTAGATTTATAGGACCTTCTGAAATAGCATTAATCAGCTCTATCGGAATAGGGTCATTAGAAAGATCATTAGAAATAGTCTGTAAGCCTTTAATATTTGAATTTCCTTTTGATGATCGTCCAATTGCATATACTTCAAATCCAACATCAATCAACTTCAAGGAGATAGCTTCTCCTATGCCTCGTGTACCACCATATACAAAAGATTTCATCCAAAGACCTCTTTCTCTTTTAGGTTACTAATGAATCGTATTTATCAATACTGTACAAGTAAAGATGTAAATAATCAAATTTATTTGTTTGCAGAATCAGCATTAATCCTAAGCTTCACTATTTATCCTGTATAAGTTACTAATGCACTGACGTTGGTTGGGGACTATACAAAATACTCGATTTACACTTGCTTAGCTTTTCCCTTACAGTCTCAATTTCTTTTTTGTTTTTTAACTCGGTATCACTCCCATCTTTTGGTATAAGTAGATTCCCGTCTTTATTTATTCTAATTCGATCACCAAACCACGAGAAGTTATTCTTAATTGAAGCTCTGCAATCTATTTTGTTATTTTTTATATCGTATCTCCTCTCAATAGTCCATTGTCCATGTGCTTCAAGGTAGGTATATTTCTGAACTCCTGCCTCAGCTTTTTTTCCTAAAAGCAAAAAGATTAAATTATATACCAATAAATTTAGGAATATCAGGTGCGTATTTTTGTGTGAGACCATTTTTTGAATGTTATAAAGCTTCTTATGTGCCTGGAGGATTAAAAAAACCATTGCTAGAGAGGAACCACGTCATTAACAACAAGGGCCCACATCCGAATATAAGTAGTACTATTTTGGCTCTTGTTGGATTATCTACTTGAGATTGTTTTTTTTTTGATACTTGACTTATTTGATTTTGACACTTGACTAGCCTTTACTAAAAGATTATATATCAATGATTCTAGCGCTTTCTTTTAAATTTTTATTAGATTTCTTCGAGATCTTACGGGCCCTAAAACTTTATTCAATTTTCTATGATCATTTCTTATAAATAAATTTTCTTTAAAGGTCTTTTATTTGTGCTGTTGATCTTAAACCTTTAAGATTCATCTTAAAGGTCAGTAACCTTTAAAAGCTTTGATTCCTATCTTTAAGAGAACCTACTCCTATGACTAAGCTTAATTCAAAATCTCATACCACAGATATTTCTAATGTACTAGTTATAGGTAGTGGTGGGGCGGGTTTGAGAGCTGCCATAGAGGCTAAGTTGTGTGGCCTGAGAGTATCTATTTTTGGAAAGAGGCCAAAAAGAGATGTACATACAATATTAGCTGCTGGAGGGGTTAATGCCGCATTTGGTAATGTTGATGCAGATGATAGCTGGAAGCAGCACTTTGCAGATACCTATCTTGAAGGGTATTCGATTGGAGATCCTTCAATTATAGAAATAATGGCTAAAGAGGCTCCTGAGTTGGTAACTGAGATTGATAGTTGGGGAGCGAATCTTGAGAAATTAAAAGATGGAAGATTTGATCAACGCTTTTTTGGTGCTCATACTTTTAGGCGAACTTGTTATTCTGGTGACTACACAGGCAGGTCTTTGATTAATGCTTTATTAAATAAGACAAAAGAACTTAAAATACCGATATTCGATAGCCAATATGTTACCGATCTTTTGGTTAGTGAAAAAGTTTGTTTTGGTGTGATGTCATTCAATATTCATACTGGAGAAAGAACAGTTCATTTTGCTGATGCCGTAGTTTTGGCTACTGGAGGACACACTAGATTATGGAGAAAGAGTTCTTCCAGGAAAGGTGAGAATACAGCTGATGGTTATTATTTAGCTCTCAAGGCTGGATGTAAATTAATAGATATGGAAATGGTTCAATTTCATCCAACAGGTATGGTTAAACCTGAGGAATATGCAGGTACTCTAGTAACAGAAGCCGTAAGAGGAGAAGGAGGAAGATTGCTAAATTCTCATGGAGAACGCTTTATGTCAAAATATGATCCAGAAAGGATGGAACTGTCTACAAGAGATCGAGTTGCTATTGCAAATTACAGGGAAATTATGGAAGGTAGAGGAACCAAAAATGGAGGCGTATATCTTGATATTTCTCATCTGGAAAAGAGTTTGATATTAAAAAAACTACCGCGTATATATCGCGAATTTCTTAATACGCAAATGCTTGATATCACTAAGGAACCTATGGAGGTTTCTCCTACTGCTCATTATTCAATGGGAGGAGTTTTTGTTACGCCAGAAGAGCATAGTACTGGAATCTCTGGACTATTTGCTGCTGGCGAGGTTGCTGGAGGATTGCATGGAGCAAATCGTCTTGGAGGTAATTCTCTGGCTGAGATTTTAGTTTTTGGAAAACGATCAGGAAGGTCAGCTGCATTTTATTCAATGAAGCAAGAACTTCACTCTAGATCCCAGCTAGTTATTAGGAATGCCCACGAAAATATAGATAGATTCATTAATTCAGGTAAAGAAAATCCAATGTTTTTATTCCATAGTCTTAGGAATGTTATGTGGAACTATTGTGGAGTCGTTCGCAATGAAACTGATTTACTGCGTGGGTTGAATGAAGTAAGAAGTTTAAAAGGTTTGATTCGTGATCTTGATATTAGAATCGCATCCGAAGGATGCGATGACCTTATACAAGCTTTGGATTTAGAGGCTTCTATCTTTTCTGCCGAAGCAACACTTATATCTGCATTGGAAAGAAGAGAAAGCAAGGGAGCGCATCAAAGAAGTGATTATTCGCAAATGAATTCAGATACAATAAATTACTTAGTATTCTTAGAAAATAACAATGAATTGAGATTATCTTCGTATAAGCATAGTCAATTGTTGGATGAAGATATTATGCAAACTCTTTCACAGACAAAGGAGGTTAAGAGCCTTAAGGGAAAACTAATAGAATGATTTTTATCATACATATAGGACTTTATCTTAGGAGTTATATGAATAGAGAATTGCTTATTAGAAAATCTTTGACTAATTATTATTTTGCATAGTTCATTTTACAGTCTTTAAAACCATCACCCGTTAGTTCAATAATATCATTTTTTACTTTCATCCTTATTCTATTTAGATCTCTTATCTTTATGGCTCTTTTGCCAATTTCTTCAAGTCCCAGATTCTCATCTTGTCCTTTTCGAATTGCATGTTCAGCATCCCACATTTTTCCATTTATATCATATAGATCATCAACTAGCTTGGAGAGTTCTAGATTATTAAGATCCAAGCCTTCTTTATAATAGTCTATTTGTTTTTGCATGTCTTCGACATCTATTTCATTATGGTCTAGTCGCTCAATCTTAAGAATGGCGATCGTATACCTGTCTGCAACTTCTGGAATTGGCGTGACAATAGGCTTTGCCATAGCTTTGATTCTGTTATATCTTTGATCTTTTCATGTTAACAGCATTTCTCGAATATCATATTAATTATATTGATAATAACAAAAAATCAATATAAAATATCCATAATATTTTTCCTGGTTTTTATGCTTAATACTTTTTAGACTGTATTTATTAAAAAAAACTAATTTTCTTTTCTATTTTGAAAATATATACCAGGTGACAACAGGAAATATTGTTCCAACTAATAAGGCGCCTACTACTAGTACTATTGAAGTGCTTTTCTTCGTGCTATTCTTTCGCATCACATTGAAATTAGGATCAGTGATACCTACTTCTATTGTATTTACATTAGGACTATTTGCCTCTACTGAGTCAGTCGTCATAAAGACATAGCCGTAATTCTTGGATTGAATAGGGCTTCCCAGTCTCATAGCATTAATGAGATTGTATCGATTTTGATGAAATTGACTGCTATTTATTGTTTCCGCTGTGGCCCCAGTGACCCCGAGAAAACCCACAAGAATTAAGGCTGATACGAGAGATAGGAACTTTGTGAATTTCACTGGCAATTTGTTTTTATTAATCCTATTTTCTATCTAATTTTTCATTTTGTGCTACAACATAGAATAATATTCATAAAAATTTTATAAACGTTAGGTAATTCTGATTCTTGACTTTATACCCACAACTTGCATTAGATCCACTTAGGGAACATTTCTCTCTTCTTTTGGCTTTCACTTTCCCTCTTTATGACCACAATAACTCCTGGCTTTGTTATATAAGGAATAATAAAGGAGGAGCCATGCACAGCGTTAAATTTAGATAATTTTATTCTATTACACCTATGTAAAAGATTGTAGACAAATGCAAATATCTTTGCTAAAAAATATTAGTTTATTAAATTCCCAAAATGGAAGGAAATGTAATTATTGTTCTTCTCTCTACCCTTTTACTGTCAAATACAGTCAAGGATCAAAATGAGTTCATAAAATACGGTGGCTTTGCTGTCGCGATAGCTTGTTTATGCATAACCTTCTTGGGAGGAGGAGCCGGCTAGACTTTAAATGATTACACCTACTCAGGCTTCTTGATCTATTAAAGGTACCTTTAGTAAGGTACCTTTTTTTTTGGTTTTCGTTATCCACTTTTTTCTATTTTCACTAGAGTACTTTAATGATATGACGTTGCTCAGTTGATTAGTATTATTCTTTAATCTCCTTAGATCCTTCTTCTAAGAAGTTTTACCTAAGAGCAACCCCTCCGTAGACTATGGCTTTGCCTCGAGAAGCAAGAAAGATGAAATATAGCGTTCTCGATCTTTTTTCTCTTATATGCATAATTGTATGGGAATTTATTTTAAAAGTAAGTAATTTACTTGGAATAGCTTGGTGGGCAAGAATTCAGACTGTAGAACCAGATGCAATCTATTGGTTTGGTCCTTTTTTATCTCACCGTGCTCTTACAAAGAATTTAAAAGTTTTTTTAAATGATATACAGGGAGAAAGTCCTAGGTCAGTAAAGTATAAGGAAATCCAGGCATTTTTTCCAGAGCCACTAACTACTGAGCCATTATCATTACAAGCTAATCGTTCAGTTTGTAATGGCACTGACCATACAGATGTTGACTTGGGAAATAACTCAGCTGTTTTATCTGGCAGCAATCAGTCTTTGACTTCTTCTTTTGTACCCCCTGCCCAGTTATCCCCCAAGGATCTAGATCACAGCGATAAACGCATTACAAGACATCATGTGAAGAAATCTTTTTCCAAGCCTATTCTGCTGGTTATTTTCTCAATAACCTTTTTAGGAATTCTCTTTGCAGAGGTCCCTAGTATGAATTTAATCAACTCAGATAAGAGTGAATATCAAACTAATTGAAGTTTCATTTTTATTTGCTTATTATTACCATTACTTCCATCTGATTTTCTTGGGGTCACTCTTTTCTATCCTTCTTAATATCAGAAAGAGTGATGCCAAAACAATTGGCCCTACTACAATTGTAGTTTTTATAAAAAAACTAATTTCTGGTCCAAGTGTTCCGAGCACTGACTTTTCTCTTGCTAAATTACTATATTTTACCTTAATAGTTATCTAGTCCTTTGTCTTTGTGTGAATTTTTAGTTTAGGTCATTTTAATGTTGGATAACTTGTATTTATTTAATTATAGAAAATTATCTTCCAACCTAAAACCACAAAAAAGAGAGGCAAAGTTTTAGCTTGCCTCTCTTTTCCCAATAGTAAGGAATTCAAATATGATTCGCTATTGGATGTCTAAGACTCAATTCAGCGTTGAAAACGCTTTGTTGGATCGTTCTTGTCACGTGCATACCAATGGAATTGGGAAACCTGGATAATTGCGATAAGTCCAAAGATAGCTGGGATTAGCTGTAAGCCTCCTGAGGGCTTAACCAAACCAAGATCAGAAGGGTGTGGTTGTTGTGCAGGTAGCGCGGCTGCAAAATCAATTACAGGTGAGAAATCAATCGAATGGATTAAATCGATCATTGGGACTTGCTATAGCCCAGCCTTTATAGTCCAAAATTTCTATTACAAGGTGCTATCTGTTGCATCTTGAAAACTCCTGTTCTAAGTCTCTGGCTCCCAAAGCTTTTTATATCCATTTGCCGGTCCTAATCATTCTCTTGCTTTCACTAGGCGTTTATAAGCAGCAATCTGTGGATAATCATTGCTGGCAGTTCGAGCTTAGAATTGTTAGAGAAAACAATTTTCCGCCTTTCTTATGGCAGAGCTCAAAGATCTCTATGTTGTCTTGGCTCCAGCAGGACAATTAAGTGGTAATGGGCAGCTTCGTGAAACTGTTAGAGAGCGTCGTAATCGCAAAGGGGATGATATTGCCTTTTGGTACCTTTCTCCGGAGCTGGCAAAGAAATTTGATTTACCAGGTACCAACGTCGAAGCTGTAGTGGCTGAGGATCTAACAGCAATTAATTGGTTAAAGCTACGATTCGGAGGTGAGACGGTAAGCTTGAAATTTGATCTTGATCAATTACGTGAATTGGCGAATTCATTACCGCCTAAACCAGTAGTTAGAGATATCAGTACTAAGTAAAGACAATTATATTATTTCTACCGCAATGCTATGAAATTTAAATGCTAGTTAATTTTCACTTATAAATCGATTATTGGTATAATTTACTCTTATTAGGTGAACCTGTAGTCTTTACAAAGTCAACATAATGAATCCTCTCCATAAGGTCACTATCCATTTTCGTCAGGCTGGGCGAACTATAAGTTTTGATGTACCTGAAGGCGAATATATTCTCAGAAGCTTTGAGTCTCATGGTGAGAGATTGCCTTTCTCGTGTCGGAATGGATGTTGTACTACATGTGCAGTAAGAATTATATCTGGACAAATGGATCAAAGGGATGGGATTGGACTATCAGCTGAAATGATAAAGAAAGGGTATGGATTACTTTGTATTGCTAAAGCAATTGGACCATTAGAATTAGAAACTCAAGATGAAGACGAGGTATACGAGATGCAGTTTGGCAAATACCTAGAGAAAGTTAAAGGTAAACAAGGAAGTCCCTTCGAATTGTGATTTATCGTTTATTAGTACTATTCAATTATTAATAAATAGGTTTTAGTCTTATTTGCTTTTATTAAATTGGGTATTGAAAATACCCTATCCGTATCTTACTGCATTTGTTTTTTCCATTGGAAGAGCAAATTGTCTAATAATTAGGGATATGAATTTTCCAAGAGCCAGTGGCTTGGAAAGTCCAGAACTTTCTCTCCAGTTACGGAAGGCATTGAGAATTTCGACCCGCATTTTAAGGAATTTACCATCATCAAATTTGTATACCCAAGGGAAGGCATTGCGAGTCGTGTGATTGGTTTGCTTTATCACCTCCTCGTCAAATAGAACTGGGTCTATACCTAGAAGACCATAGAAATCACCTCTTTCGCAAACTGTCAGCGTATGAGTTAGGAAGACACTCCATAAGAAAAATCTACTTAGCAGTTTTCCTCTAAAACCTTTGGTCATTCCAGGCCAACAACGCATCATCAAATTGATGCAATCGCCATGACGGTTTTCATCTTGGCACCATGGCTCAAAGAAATCAAAGAGTGGTGCACATACCTTCTCAGGATTTTCTTTAAGATGTCTATTTATAAGAATATATCTCCAATATCCAATTTTTTCTGAAAGGTATAAAGAATAGAGAACCCAGCTTAAAGGAAAGAATGTGGCAGCTCTTTTATTACCTAAATTGGGAAGATCAACATTTATACCTTCAGCTTTAAGTGCCCTGCCAAGGAAGCCCGCATGTCGAGCTTCATCTCTTGCTAAGAATTGAAAAAATTGTCCTAGTTCTTTTCTTCCAGATTTCTTGAATCGATTTGAAATTTCCTTAAACAGTAGGAAACCTGAGAATTCTGAAACTACTGATCTAACTAAATAGCTCTCATAAACTGCTTTGTCTTCTGGAGATAGTTCATCAAGTCTTTCTAGAGAAGCTTTCCGATCAAAATGAGTGAGATTGTAATCGGCTTCCATCTCCTTGAACATAGCTTCAAATTCTTCGCGAGCTATATCTAGATTGGTTTTAGCCGCCTTATCAAATTCAGTGGTATAAAACCTTGGAGTTAAAAGGTTCTCATTAAGGTGAGGAGGAAGCTGGTTCCTTTCAAGAGAACCCTTTGCCACAGGGGAGCTAGATGCTGTTGCAGTCATTCTCTTTATTCAAGCAATAAGTGATTCTATGCCCTTGATCAGCCTATTGACGATTTTGATTATGTAACTACATAGAAGGGTCGTTTTTGCCACAGGAGAGGTGGGATGAAAGGTTGCATTTTGAGAAGAGAGAATGCTGAAAATGATATAGATTAAGCCTAAATGCTTCTAATTGAGCCAAGGGAAAATATTTTGAGCTGTTATCCTCTCAATTATAAGACCCATGACTTTGTTCTATTTAATCAATTTTCGCTTTCTTTTTGGTGGCCCTAAACGTAGTTGAGACCTGAATTCTTTGTCATTCCAGTAATAATCCTCGTAAAAGGTAATTACAAAAACAATTACACCCGCAAATAGAATTGCTCCAAGAATTAAAATTGGATAAAAAATCATATGATATGTAGACATATAGAAAGCCTTGGTTTCGTAAATTTTAGAAGGAATCGTCTGATAATGCAAGAATTAGCATGCTTGGCTTGACTGAAAGTTATAGCTCTAAGGCTATGCATCAGATGAATTATCTCAAGCTTTACTGTGTTGAGAATAAGGCGCCAATTCATTAAGTAGCCATATTGGCCTCTCTTTCTTGGCTTTTCGCCATGCTAGGCCAAATAGAGCTGCAACCGCTTCTTTCTTTCTAGGAAGTAAGCAAGAAAGAGGCGAAGATTTGTTGATCGATTTGAAGTCTGACATTATCCTCCTGGCATACATTTTGGAGATGAAGGGAATTCTGCTAGTCCTGAGGGATTAAGTACTAGAAAATTAAGCAGTTATCTATTATTTTTCTAGTGACATTTACCACCAATGTCTATAGGCTTAATCACTTAGGTCGTTATAGATCTTTAAAGCACTTGCTTAAAACCCAACTGAATATCTAGTCTTTTTTGATTGAGGAGATCGAAAGCTTGACTAGGCTTTCGATGTAAAAAGCATCCCAATTCTTTCTGGATAGATTTTCTCAATTGCTCTGTGCTTATTGATAATCACTAGAACTAGACAGGAATAGCTATCTTTTTGATTAGAAGTCTTATAAGTAGAAGTGATTTTCGAGAGTAGTGTTTGTTTTAAGGATTTCATCGATGACTTAAAGCTTGCCTGAAAATTTATATAATAGTTTTTGAAAGCATTTAATCATAAAGATTTCCAGTTATTCAATAAAAGAATCATTGACAACTGATGTATTTCTGTTGAGATGTCTGTATTATTACATGTAAGTTTTTATGCCTAAAATCAATGCCGCATTGGATGACTTCATTGATGAGTGTCTTATAGAGGATGATTCTATTTGTATCTATAAAGGGCGATCTCATGAATTGGATACAGTATTGCAGAGCTTGATTCAAATGGATGAGAAGGACTGGGAAGCTTTTGAGGACTTGGCTGCTTAATTAGCTTAATTTAGTTGCAGCTCACTTGTGAGCTTTTAATATAGCTAGCCATCTTTAGATTAGTAGCTTGATTTAACTTCCTAGTCTTTTCACAAAGGTCTTAAGCACTTTATTTATATAAAAGAATTCTATGGTTCTATTGATAATAGAAGTGTTTATTCAGTCACTGATAAATGATTATCTTCAGATCAGGCTTTAATATCTTCTTTTTTAAAAAACGTTGAAATACTCGAGTAATCTGATTTAACAGCAAGACCATCAAGTAGTTTGTTCCAGCTTTTAGGATGTCTCCATCGTAAAAATAATCCTATGTAAATAAGATAGGCGCATCCTTCAATTGGGTGTTGAATGATGCCTAAGAATTCGTTCATACTCTTTATTCCTTACAGACCTTTTATAGGAGGAACTCTTGCAAGTGGCTGTAATAAGTCAGATTTCTTAGTTTTTATGATTTTTACCCTAGCTTGATTTAGTAGAGACTTGCTATTGCAATTTTAAAAATGGTTTTTCTAATTTCTTGATTTATTAATATGGATAAACGTCTTTTCTTTTCTGCGACAGATCGCAATACTGCTCCAATAGAGGCAGTTTTATCTAGGTACTTACCTACCAACGGAAAAATTCTTGAGTTAGCTAGTGGAAGTGGACAGCATGCTGTCCACTTCCAAATGTGTTTCCCTGGTCTAACTTGGTATGCAAGTGATTCAAATCTAGTTCATATCAAGAGCATTGAATCCTGGATAGCCCATCACGGGCTTGGCTCCAAAATGCCTAGGCCATCGCAAATTGATGTTTTAGATAGGCCTTGGAATTTGCCTCAAGATTTATCTAGAGACCTTTGTGGCATTATATGTATTAATATGATTCATGTATCACCTTGGTTGGCAACTAAATCGTTATTTCTAGAAGCAAGAAGAATATTGAAGAAAGGTAGTCAGATAATGATATATGGACCTTTTAAAATTAATTCTAAGCATACTAGTGAAAGTAACGAAAAATTTGATTATAGCTTGACTCAAATGAATCCTGATTGGGGCATAAGAAATCTTGAGGATATTCTAAATGAGTCAGAAAAAAATAACTTTGAGGTATTGGAAATTATAAAAATGCCAGCAAATAATTTGATGATAATCTTCTCAGGGAAATAACTCTGCCAAGATTAGTAATTATAAGAGTAGGTTATACTGATGACTAGTACACATTTTGAGGATAATATTTTCCTGCTATATCTCTAATAATGTTTATAATCTCATTATTTGTTTTAATTTTTTATTACTATAAATTGAATTATCCCAATAAAAAAGAACCGCTTTCTTATTGGAAGGCAGTTCTTTTTGGTATTAACTTCTTTACTGCTTAAGACCAATAAGAGTATGCGCGAATCTTATTGTTTTAAACAGTCAGCTAGATCTAGCTTTAGATCAAAAGCTTATGCATCTTTTATTGTGTAACCCTCTTTTGAATAGAAACTGGTATAGCCGCTTGTTGACCTAGCGCGAAGAATGATTAGATGCACAGGGATTGCTACTACTGCGTGGAAGAAGGTTAGTAGCCAGAAATCCATAGGTACACCAGGTTGGCCGTAGATTGCAAAAAGATGAGATGAAAGCATTGCTTAAGGAAGGAGTGTCTCAATACATACAATTTTGCCTGTAAAGCTGCTTTTTTTCTTGATGATTATTAAAAAATTAATGCCTTGCTTTAATTGAGTAGGTTTTAGACCTGTAAAGAGCCTTTTTATACCAGTAAAATAAGTTGAAAGCATAGTCAGAGAAGGGAGTCTCGCTTATAAGGAGTGAAACCTGCCTACTTCGATCTCTTTGTATCAAGCCAGTGAATGGGAATTGTTTATAGTATTTATTAAATTAATTCTTATTTATTAGCTAAAGACTTCGCAAGTAAATATCAACTATTAAATAAAAGATTGACTATTAACTATTTCGCCCACTTATTTTGTAGCTTTTAAATGGAGTAGGATTTATAAAGGTTATGCTTGGATCTAATTGCTTTAAAGTTTCTTTCTCGTCACCATCAACTATCATTATTTGTGGAAGTAAGCCTGTAAATATTGCATCTCCTCCAGTAGTACTTGAAAGTATTGTTTTAGGATTAAAATGACTAATTAGTTTGGGTAATATTGACTTCCCATTTATAAAATTTCCAGCTAGTGGAAGTCCTACATTGATTGTAGGCGTTATTAAAGTATCAATTATGCGTGGACTTATCTCCTCGTCAAGGAATCCATGTGGTTCTATATATATAGAGTCATTTTTATATGTAATTATATATCCATTTTCTATGTTTGGAACACTAGCCCCTGCTGTTGCTTCGACTATAAGAAGGTTTTCTATTTTATTTTCTCTTGGTCTCAGTTCAGTAACATTAATAAAACCAATATCTCTTACTATTTTAGAGGCTGTCGAAGAAGCAATGATTGGTATCAATCTATTTAAACTCTTTAAGCTATCTGGGTGTGTATGGTCTGCCAATCCTTGTGTTAGAAGAATTAGATCAATATCAGTTGGGGCTTCAACTTTCTTATTTAGCTCACCTTTAAAAAACCAATCTCCAGGTGGAAATGTTAGATTTCCTGATAACCATGGATCTACGAGGACTTTGATAGTTTCAAAGTCTATTAACCAACCATTAGAGCCAAGGTAAGTTGCTTTGAATGTCATGTTTAAGGATTTTACCTGATTGACTTAAGTTCTCCTCAACTTTTCTTGATTGCCACGAAAAGCCAAGAGCCTTATGCATTAATCAATTGAACTGTAGTGACGCATACCCCAAGCACAGTGCCAAGTCCCAGCATTGATTGGCGAATGCCTGCCTTTTGTCAGCCCTTGCAGGTCTCTTTGGGAAATTGTTGCCTGGCAGTCTTTCATTTTGTATAGCTTGCTCTGTCCAAATTGACTTCTACTACTAGTCAAAGTGTTTATTGGACCTACCATTTTGCATAAAATGATAGATCTCGTACGGTAGTTAGTGCATACCGAACATAATTCCTACCCTTGGTATGTCATTCTTTCCCCTAGAAAGAAATTTGGCCGTATGCAAAGGATAAATTTAGGCATTGCTTTTATTGCATTCATTTCTATATGGTCCATGTGGACTATTTGGACGGCATTTGAACCAGTTTTGAATAGCGAACAGTTGTCAGTACTTTTTATTTTTCTACCATTCTCTGCACTGCTCTTGGCTTTCTCATTATTTGATGATGAAGATGATGACGATTTTGGTGGAGGGATTATGACACCAATCCTTCAGAACTCAAAGAATTAGCATGTTTGATTTTTCTGGTTCTATGGGTAATTATTGTGAAATTTTTTTTACTTTTCTTAGTGTTCGAGATTAGCTTTACACGAATCATAAAGCATTATTCTGCCCCTCAATCATGGCTGAGAATCCCTATCTAGTTGCTCTTGCTCTGATTGAGCAAGATGGGAGACGATCAATGCCTTTAGGAGGAAGGTCTCTTAAAGAAAGTATTGATTTAAATTCATTCCCAAATGAAATTGGTGAATCAATAGCGTTAGAGCTTTTGCTCAGACTTATGAAGCGATCAGATTCATCCCCTTTGAATAGAGTAGGTGGAGAAAAAGGCTTGCTTTTGCTCGCAATAGACTTCGAGAAAATGAACAATATGCTTCCAGTTCTTAAAGCAAAATGGATTGATAGTGGAGATGCCTTTGAGTTTGTAAATCAACTAAAGCAATTATGTATTGGAGTATGGACTCTTAGCTTTGTTAGATATAAGGGGATAGAAATAAATAAGATCTAGATATTTGCTATGAATGGTATATATTCTGTAGAAATTTAATTAGAAGGTAATCCTTCTAATAAGTAGATTAAAGACTCTGGATTCCCATTGACCCACTCTTTTATAATCCACAGAATGATTATATTTACGAGTATTAGTGCTATGAGACGAATTCGTGGATCTTCCATGTTTAAACTAATAACTCGAGCTATATTTTAATATTAGTATCATAATCTTCCACCTGCTTTTAAAGTGTTTCTATAAAAATCATAGGCTTCTCTATATGTATTAGATGGTTCTAATTTTTGTTCCTAGGTTACCTGCTTAAGCTTTTGTGAGGCTTGCTTGGCGAAGTTGCTTAAATAAAGTTCTTTAGGATCAAAGAACCACCCATTAAAAAACATAGAAATATAAATACTTTCTTGACAAAAATATTTCCCCTTGATATAGCCATATTGGCGCCTAAATAACCACCTATAAGTGAACCTGCAATTAGGCTAATGATCCATTCCCATTTAACAGCCCCTTCGGAAGCAAGAATAACTGCCCCAGTCCCATTCCAAAAGATTCCAACCAAAATGAGTGTGTAACCTACAGCTTGTGTATAAGACAAGCCAAACCATCTAACAAGCCAAATTGTAACAAATAAACCAGTACCTGAGCTTATCGAACCATTTAGGATACCTATTAGAAATAATATCAAACCACCAATTGTATAGCTTGCATTACTTTTATGATTTAGATTATCTTTAGTACCTTCGCTAGTACTTTTTAGAGATAAATATCCAAGGAGTAAGTTCATTAAGCCTAAAAAAGTGCTGGCAACTGAGTCTGGAATTGAAAGTACAATATTTGATCCTACCCATACTCCGGGGAGTCCACATAAAAGAATAAAAGCTGTTAATTCACGATTAAGTCTCCCTTCTCTAGCATGACGTAAGCCAGCTCCTAGTCCAAGTGCAACACTTGCAACTTTGTGGGTAGCCAGAGCAATAGGAAAATTTAGCCCAAGTAAGATTAGGGCTGGCAATTGAACTAACCCGGCCCCCCCGCCTGCCAATGCAGAAAGCAGGTTGGCTAAGATGGCTATGAGCAGAAGAAGTGCTTGTATAGCAAGTTCATGGCTCAACATTTTTAGAATTTTCCCTAGTTAGGTTTTTTATTAAGTAAATAAGTAGCTTATTCAACCTTTTCTCTTCTTAGTTAGGCATTGCTCTTGAAGCAGTGTCTTTGTGGTTATTAGTGTTTATTGTTCTGCTAGTCAATGATTCTTAAAGTGCCTGCGCTGGCTTGGAAGCGATTGGGGGATTATCTGCATGAAACTCAGCTTTTGGGTTCAATTCAGAGCACTCTCTATTGGGATCAAAATACCAACATGCCTCCTTCTGGAGCATCTTGGAGAGGGGAGCAGTTAAGTCTGTTGGCAACCCAACTTCATGCAAGGCAGAGTTCTAAGTATTTTGAGGAATTGATAGACGAAGCAAAAGCAGAGTTTGAACGGTCTACGGATATTGGTGAATTAGATGTAAATCACGCTAATGATCGACGCAGAAATATAGAGCTTCTAGAGCAGGATTTAAGTAGACAGAAACGTCTTGACCCTCAATTGATTGCAGCTTTAGCTGTTGCCAAGGCAGAAGGCTATAAGCTTTGGCAAGAGGCTAAAAGTAAGAATCAATTTAATTCTTTTGCACCTGCTTTAAGCAAGTTAATTGCCTTAAGAAAAGAACAATCAAGGCAGCTTAATGAAGACAGGAGTTGCTGGGAAACACTTGCTCAGCCTTTTGAGCCTGATTTGTCAATTCAACGTCTAGATGAGTTGTTTGCTCCTTTGAGGGATCGCCTTCCTGCTCTTTTAGATAATGTTAGGTCTTGGGAATTACCCGAAAGCAACAAGTGGGACTTAGATGCCCAAGTTCAGCAAGATTTGTGTGACATTCTTCTTAGCGAGTGGGATCGTGACGCTCTTATTACTGCACTAGCAAGATCCCCGCACCCTTTTTCCATAACGCTAGGACCTCAAGATTTTCGATTGACAACTCGAATAGTTCCTGGCCAACCACTGTCATGTTTTTTGGCAACAGCTCATGAATGGGGCCATTCTCTTTATGAACAGGGATTGAATTTTGAAAGTCACCAATGGTTCGCTTGGCCTCTTGGACAGGCAACTTCTATGGCATTACATGAAAGTCAGTCTCTTTTTTGGGAGAATAGAGTCGTAAGAAGTAAAGAATTCTCAGAACGCTTTTGGCCACATTTTGTAAGAGCAGGTGCCCCTCTCACTTCTGGTCATGATCTTTGGCGTGCGATGAATCCATTAATGCCAGGACTTAACCGTGTAGAGGCAGATGAACTTAGTTATGGATTACATATTTTGATAAGGACAGATCTTGAGATAGCCTTGATTGAAGATGGTCTGGAAGTTAAGGATTTACCTTATGAATGGAATAGTAGGTATAAAGAACTTTTAGGATTGGAACCTAAAAGTGATACTGAAGGATGTTTGCAGGATGTTCATTGGAGTGAAGGGCAATTTGGTTATTTCCCATCGTATTTATTAGGCCATTTGATTAGTGCGCAACTATCAGAAGCAATGTCCGATGGATTAAGGGATTTAGGCATACAAGGAAAAGACCCCTTAGGAACTTGTATTAGTTCAGCGAAGGAGAGTCTCTTGCTTTCTTGGTTGAGAAAAGAGGTTCATCCTTATGGAAGAAAAGTGAATGCAGAGGATTTGGTGCAGGAGGTAACTGGCAAACCACTTGCTAGTACTGCATTCCTTGATTACTTAGACGAGAAGATCTTGCTGTTAGGCCAGAAGAGTTCGTAGTATGTCTAACTACTCTCTCTAAGCATGCATGGCAAACCTAGATCAGGCTCCAAGTCTAACGATGCCAAATCTTTTACATGTTTTACCCGCTTTTGCAGATGAAGCTGCAAAAAGGGTGAATACAATCGTGGAGTTAAATTCTCATACAATCAATAAATATGAGCTAATTACAGAAACTGGACACTTAAAGCTTGATAGGGTTGGATACTCCTCTTTAGCTTATCCATTTGCTTATGGATGCATCCCTAAGACCTGGGATGAGGATGGTGACCCATTGGATATTGAGATTGTAGGAGTAACTGAGCCACTTATTCCAGGATCCATTGTTGAGGCTAGAATTATTGGAATAATGACTTTTGATGACGGAGGAGAGGTTGATGACAAAGTTATTGCTGTAATTGCTGATGATAAGCGATTAGATCATATAACTAGTTTTGAGCAATTAGGTGAGCATTGGATTAAAGAAACTACATATTATTGGGAGCATTATAAGGACCTGAAAAAGCCTGGAACTTGTTCAGTTAATGAATTCCTAGGAATAGATAAGGCTGTTGAAATAATTAAGAGCTGTGAGCAACGCTATCAAAGGGAAATTGTTCCTAAAATAGTAAATTGAAGGCTCTAAATATATATATTTATATTGTTCTTCTAAATTATTTAATTTATAGTAAATTATTTAGATAGGAATTATTCTACATTTCTTACACTGGTAAATATTTCTTGAAGGATTTCATAAGCACCTTGTGATTTTAGAGAGTCTGCGAGCTCTATACCTATTGACTCTGCTGATTTATATGGCCCACTCTTCTCGTCACGAATCAGTCTTTTCCCATCAAGGCTTGCAACCATGCCTGTAAGAATTAAATTTTCTTGTTCAACTTTGCTATTGACTCCGATTGGGACTTGGCATCCTCCTTCTAGCTCTCTTAAAAATGATCTTTCAGCAAGGCATCTATTTGCGGTTGGCGCGTGCTCGAGACTTTTTATGATTGCTAATACTTCTTTATTCTCTGAAGCACATTCGATTCCTAGAGCACCTTGTCCAACGGCATGAAGAGAAATATCATTTGGAATGATTTGGTGAATACGATCTCCAAAGCCAAGCCTGCTTAGTCCTGCCGCAGCTAGTACAAGGCAATCGTATTGACCTTCATCTAATTTTTCCAAGCGAGTAATTACATTGCCTCTCACATCTTTGAAAGTTAGATGAGGGTATTTATGTCTGAGTTGCGCTAGTCGTCTTAGAGAGCTTGTCCCTACAACTGATCCTTCTGGAAGGGTATCAAGTTTGTGATCTTTGTTTTTTCTATTAACTACAAGTGCGTCAGCGGGATCTTCTCTTTCAGTGATGCAGCCCAACATTAGACCTTCAGGGAGGTTGGTGGGTAAATCTTTCAAAGAATGAACTGCAATGTCTGCTCTCCCTATAAGCATTTGGGCCTCTAGCTCTTTTGTAAAAAGCCCTTTGTCTCCGATTTTGGCCAGAGCCACATCTAGGATTTTGTCTCCTTGCGTTGCCATCGCCTCAACAGAAATGGTTAATTCTGGGTGGGCTTTCTCTAGTTCCTCTTTAACCCACATCGTCTGAACCATTGCCAGCTGGCTGCGGCGGGAGGCAATGCGCAGTTGCTTTATCGCCATTTGAAGGTCATCTCACATATCTACATTAAGCATTCATCCTCTCAATCAACGTTCACTCTGACAATCCCTTATTGGGTTAATTTCTTGTTTTGGTAGATTTTTCTCTATTGGCAAGGCTTTAAAGGTATTAAGATCCAATGACCAAACAAGTAATATCTCTAACTATAAGGTTATAAAAGTATCACTTTTCTTTCTATTTATCAAGGTTGATTTATACATAGAAAGATACTTCAGTGAATTAATTGAAGTATCTTTCGTTTCATCTTCCTATTAACTAAATATAAAAAAAGCCAGGATTACTTGATATATTCTTTTAAGACACCGTTCCTATTTGGATGTCTTAACTTCCTAAGGGCTTTAGCTTCTATTTGCCTAATTCGTTCACGTGTTACATCAAAGATTTGACCAATTTCTTCAAGCGTTTTCATTCGTCCATCATCTAAACCATACCTTAATCGGAGTACATCCCTTTCTCTAGGACTTAGAGTAGCTAAAACGCCCTCTAAATCTTCCCTAAGCAAATTCTTGGCAACATCCTGATCAGGATTTTCTATATCAGCTTCTATGAAGTCGCCCAATCGCGAGTCTTCTTCTTTGCCGATTGGTGTCTCTAGGGAAATTGGTAGTTGAGCACTCTTTGCAATAAAACGTAGTTTCTCGATAGTCATTTCCATGCTTTCTGCAATTTCTTCTTCAGTTGGTTTTCTCCCAAACTCTTGACTCAGTACTTTTGTTGTCTTTTTGATTCTTGAAATAGTTTCGTATAAATGGACAGGAAGACGTATGGTTCTACTTTGATCTGCGATTGCTCTTGTAATTGCCTGCCTAATCCACCAAGTTGCATAAGTGGAGAATTTATAACCTTTTTCATGATCAAATTTCTCAGCTGCTCTAATAAGTCCCAGGCTTCCTTCTTGAATAAGATCCTGGAAAGAAAGTCCTCTGTTCATATATTTCTTCGCAATCGAAACAACTAAACGAAGATTTGACTGAACCATCTTCTCTTTGGCTCTTCTACCAAGCATTAGTCTTCTTCGAAACTTAATCAATGGCATTTCTACTAATGCTGCCCATTCTTTTGTAGTTGGGAAATGATTGTTTTCACTTTCATATTGGGCGGCAAGTTCTTCTAATTGCAAAAGGTCTGCAATTTTTCGTGCTAATTCAATTTCTTCATCAGGTCGAAGTAATCGAATTCGTCCTATCTCTTGAAGATATACCCGAATAGAGTCTTCTGTATAAACTCCTTTAGGACCTATTTTGATGCTGGCCAATGCTTTCGCCCGTGCATCTTGTTCTGCAGCGGTAGCGGAAATTGCTAAAATTTCATCTGTACTTTGTGATACTTCGCTTGTGATTTTATCTGATGCTTGAGGCGCTTGTTTGTTGCTTATACTGAGATCTTTGGCTGGTTTCTTTGTATTAACTTGCTTCTTGGCTGCTTTCTTAGATGTAGTAGTTTTTTTTGTTTTTGGAGTTGTTGTTTTTGCAGTTTTTGTTTTTGCTGACTTACTTTTTTTACTAGGTGCAGTTGTTTTTTTCGCTTTTGGCTTGGCTTTGGAATTATTTTTTGGTGCAGCCTCTTTAATCTCTTCTATAGAGAGCTTAGAGACGCTTGTTGTTGCTTTGGCTTCAGCTTTTTCAGCAGTTGCTTTGGTGGCGACAGGGCTCATTTCCTTAGATTCGAACGAAAGATTTTATGGCTAAAAGAAAAATTCCAACTAACAACATCCTCTCCAAAAAAACTAGCAACTTATGCACTCAAACTTAAACAAGCCACTTAATAAAAGTTTTGAATCATTTAATATCTATGAGAAATTGAATGATTCTGTTTGTTTTGGTTTAAAGGTGCTCTACTTGTTTGGGAGTGGAATCAAATAAGGGATGATTGGACCATTGCAGGGTTGTCAGGGGCGTTCTCAGACCGGCAGACCGAAATTGGGTTCTCCCAAAATGGTTATTGCTTCTTGTCTTCCCACTGGACGGAACTCTGCTTGGTTCCGACAACAGCTTTGAGCTGTCAACGATTCTATTTTAAAAAAAACTTGTGACCTCGGCAAGTACGGACTTTTTTGAGTCACCAAATCATGTGGATGTCTGGTTGGAGCTTGGCCGAGAAGGTCGTTGCTTTACTTATGTAGACGCTCTTCAATTGGGCGCTGACATTGGAGATATTGTTTTAGTTCGATTAAAGGGAAGGCCTATGCATGGTCTTGTTATGGCAAGGCGTGCTGCTTCTTCACCTGCTTTAAAAAAGAATTCTGAAGTTCATCAGGAAAATAAATATGCTCATATTGAGGCTCTGATTGAGGTTGCCGCGGTTGATTCTGAATGGAGAGAGTGGTTAGAAGATGTTGCAGTTAGTTGTTATACATCTTCTTTTCGAATGATTAAGGCAGCTTTGCCGCCAGGTTGGTTGGGAAACAAAGTTGCAACTAATTTTAAGAAAAAACAACTTTGGTGGGTTTATTTGCAAAGTGCTCCATCTAGTAAAGAATCTCTTTCAAAAAGGCAATTAGATCTTCAAGAAGCACTTTGGAATAATGGTGGCGGAGCTTGGCAAAAAGATCTACAAAGCAAGGGCTTCTCTTTTGCAATAGTTCAAAGTCTTATCTCGTGTGGAATTGCTTGTCGTGAGAGAAGATGTTTTGAACAAGCTTTAGAGGTTGAAGAAGAACCTCTAAAAGTTTATGAAGAATCTCAGAAGTTAACTGATCAACAACGATTGGCCATAGATGTTTTCAATGCACAACCTCCAGGAAAATCGCTTTTGCTATGGGGTGTGACTGGTTCAGGGAAAACAGAAGTTTATCTACAACTTGCAAAAAAGCAGCTAGAGATGAACAAGCACTGTTTAATTCTTGCCCCTGAGATTGGCTTAATACCTCAATTGGTTGATAGGTTTAAGGCTCGGTTTGGGTCAAGGGTTTTTGAATATCACAGTGGATGTAGAGATAGAGAACGAGTGAGAACTTGGAGAGAATGCCTTAGGTCTTCCAGGCCTTTAATTGTTGTTGGTACGCGTTCGGCCGTGTTTTTACCGTTATCACCTTTAGGATTAATTGTTCTTGATGAAGAGCATGACAACTCTTATAAGCAGCAATCACCAATGCCTTGTTACCACGCAAGGCAAATTGCTTTAGATAGAGCAAGGAGAATTGGAGCAAAGGTTGTATTAGGGAGTGCTACACCAGCACTTAGTACTTGGAAGTTACTTCAGGAGAAAGGAGATATGGCTCTCGCTCGACTTACACATCGCATTTCAAGTAATTCACTCCCAAAAGTACATGTAGTTGATATGAGAGAAGAACTAGCAGAAGGTCACCGTCGCTTAATTAGTCGACCACTAATGCATTACTTGGCAGCATTGCCAGAAAAAAAAGAACAGGCTGTAGTGCTAGTACCCAGGCGCGGATATAGCAGTTTTCTAAGTTGCCGAAGTTGTGGAGAGGTTGTTCAATGTCCTAATTGCGATGTTTCATTAACTGTTCATAGAGATGCAAAAGGGAATGAATTATTGAGATGTCATTGGTGTGACTATCGATGCGGCATTACAAGTAGATGTCAAGAGTGTGGCTCTAATGCTTTTAAACCATTCGGTGCTGGCACGCAGAGAGTTATTGAGCATTTGACTAAGGAATTAGAAGGGTTGAGATTATTGCGTTTTGATCGAGATACAACTGGCGGCCGTGATGGACACCGCCTTTTGCTGGAAAGATTTGCTTCAGGTGAAGCTGATGTTCTTATTGGTACACAGATGCTTGCGAAGGGAATTGATTTGCCTCGCGTAACCCTTGCGGCTGTTCTTGCAGCAGATGGTTTGCTTCATCGTCCGGATTTACATGCTGGCGAGCAGTGTTTACAGCTTCTAATGCAATTAGCTGGTCGAGCAGGACGTGGAGAATTGCCTGGCAGGGTAATTGTTCAAACTTATTGTCCAGATCATCCTGTAATACTTCATTTAGTTGATGGCCGTTATGAAGAATTTCTCAAGAAAGAATCGTCTCTGAGAAAGGAGGCTGGACTCGTTCCTTACAGTAGAGCTTGTTTGCTCAGAGTCGCGGGTTCTTCTGCAACTCAAACTGCTAACGCGGCTGCAATATTGGCACAACAATTAAAACCATTTTGTAGCAGCATGGGTTGGTCATTGATTGGGCCTGCTCCAGCAATGGTGGCTAAGGTCGCGGGTAAGAGCCGATGGCAAATTCTGATGCATGGTCCTGAAAAGAGTGAATTGCCTTTACCAGAAGGAAATTGTTTGTGGGAGGGACTTCCTAAAGGTGTAAGCCTTTCTGTTGACCCAGACCCATTAGAGCTTTGAATAAGAACGGTGATTATTATGATAATTAATTTAGCAACTATTTTACTTATTTTTAAATATACTTTTAGTAAATAGGTGATTAATTATTTGATGAAGAAAATGGTTAATAGAATTAAAAATGACATGACTATTATGACAAAACCTACGTCCATTCCCTTGGTTGGACCTGTGGGTGGCAATGCTTTAGTCTTTCTTACTTTTTTATTATTACCTTTTGTATAGGCTGCCTTGAAATTAAGTTTAGATTCTTTGAACGAGTTCAGATCTCCTATTGGTAGTTTGATAGACCAGTTGTCAGGTCTTTCAAGAGTTGGAGCTTCTAATATTAGAATTAATTGCCTTGCATGTTCACGTATTGTTGGATCTTTACAGTTTATTAATCCTTTGCACGTTGATATTGCTTCCTCTTGCTTACCAAGCCCCATAAATGCTGTTACTATCAACATCTTTGTCGTAGATAGTTCATAATCATTTAATTTATTTTCCTGTGTAATCTTATTTATCAAGTCTATGCATTTAGTGTATTCTCCACGATCTAGTGCAGCCTCAGCATGCTTTATTAGAGCCGAGCTCATGTTTATCCACTACCTATAAGCATTGTTCCAATACCTGAATTTGTGAATACTTCTAATAACAGAGCGTGTGGAACTCGGCCATCAATAATATGGGCAGCTGAAACACCTTGAGCTAAGGCTCTAATACAACATTTTGTTTTGGGTGTCATTCCATCTTTGACTATGCCTTCCTTGATTAGTTCTCGTGCTTCTGATAAGCGTAATTGTCTAATTAATGTTGATTCATCTTCTTGATTCCTCAGTATTCCAGGGGTATCAGTTAACAGTATTAGCTTCTCAGCAGCTAAGGATGCTGATATTTCACCAGCAACAGTATCAGCATTGATGTTGTGAGAAACCCCTTCTTTATTTGAAGCAACACTTGAGATTACAGGAACATATCCCTTGTCTAGCAGCGGTTCTAATACGTCAGATTTCACGGTTGAAACCTCACCTACCAGGCCATGGCTTCCGTTACCTAATGGACGCGCTTCGAATAAATTTCCATCAATTCCACAAAGACCAATTGCTAAAGCTCCTAATTTGCTAAGTCCTTTGACAATTTGTTTGTTAACGCGTCCCATTAAGACCATTTCAACAATATCCATTGTTTCGGAATCTGTAATTCTCAGTCCATCTTTGAACACCGGAGTCTTTCCAAGTTTCTTTAGCCATTGATTTATTTCTGGTCCTCCACCATGAACAACTATTGGTTGGACACCTACGCTTGAAAGAAGTGCTATATCTCTGAATACTGCTTCACGAAGCTTTTCCTGCAACATAGCTGCTCCACCATATTTGATAACTATTCGGCGACCAGCAAAACGTTGAATATATGGCAATGCTTCACTGAGTACTGAAACTCGCTTGGCAGAGTCATCTAAGTGATCTTTGTCTTTTTGATCAGGTGAGCTTTTTGTAAAAATCTCTTTTAAATCCATTTTTTTCTAATTATTGGATTTGTTTTGGAATAAGTACCAGATCAACTTTTTGTTTGTTTGGAGATAGCAGCTCAGCCTGTAAATCTTTAGCAAAAAATCTACCTAGGCGTTCTTTTTTTTCTTCCCAACGTTCAAGTGATACGCCTCCCAATTCAAATCTTAGGCGAACACCATATTTACCATTTCTTTCGAGCTCCTCTATTTCAAGTAATTGAGGAGGGTTGTCTTCATCCCAAAGATTGAGAACTTTTAGAGAAGAGTCGAGATGGGCTTTATGTCCATATCTCCAGCGAGTAACGTCTTTGACAAGATTTCCAAGCTCAGGAGCTCCTCGCTCACGTAAATCTTTAAATTCATTAGCAGGTATTACCCTTTCTGCTGGTGGTAATTCGGATGTTTTGAGCGCCAACCCAGCAAGGAAAATTGGGAATCCATAAAACAGGGTTGGTACGCTTAGGTTTGCAGCACCAGTTAAATAGGCAATGGCTCCTATAACAGTTAGGACAGCCCCTGAGACTGTAATAAGACTGCCTGGAGAGAAAAGATCTTTCATGAGAGTAGTTTTTGGGCTGGAGTTTCCAGGATGCTTTGCAAGTTCGCTATGAATTCCCAAAAAGACAAAACAAATGAATTTGAAGCACTGGTTTCTCAGTTAGATGAAGATAGAGCCTGGCTGCTTGAACAGATCGATAGAGGCCTTTGGTCAGAGCTTCGACTTGATTTAGCTGCTTTAGAAAGAGAATTGGGTCAGCTTTTGACTAGGGCATCGGAGAGATTTGAGGAAGGCAGGGATATACGAAATTAATTTAGAAGGGAATGTCATCTGTGTCGGGAACTAGAGGTGTGGCATTCCAATTAACGCTTTCAGGTTTATCTTGTATGGAGTTTGAATCGGAAGGATTGGCTTTATCTCCGAAAGCCGAAGAATTATTTGATTGTTTTGGGTTGATCTGGTCTCTAGAAATAATGTGATACTTGGATAATGTGAATTCCGCTTGTTTCTCTTTGGTCCCATCTGTTCGTGGGACAGTATTCATGCGTAATCGACCTTCCAATATCAGTCTTTGACCCGTTTGAATATTGCTTTGCAGATCTTGTGCCATATTTCCCCAGCCAACTACCTTGAGCTGCTCTATAGGGTCTTCTGCGCGAAGTCCTTGAATCATCACTTCCATCTCTGCGATAGGAGTCTGATTGTTTTGTGTATATCGAACAGTTGGAGCTTTTTGGACTTCAACCTCAAGTACGCAGTGATTCATTTTTTTAGCTAAGCAGTGAGGGCATCTTGATGCAAAGTAGTCACTATGGCTATAGCCATGTTTGGCTATTGACGGGCACGGGTGAGGGGCCTGACCTGGCTAAGCGCTTTTTAAAATATGGATGGAAAGTCAGCGTTAGTGTTGTTAGTACTCAAGGTGCCAATGCATATCAAGAACTCCCATTGGAAGCTCTATGGGTTGGAAGAATTAAGGGTGTAAATGCAATAATTAACATTCTTAATGAAGCTAGAGAGCTTCATCAAGGATTTGACTATGTCATTGATGCCACGCATCCATTTGCGGAAGTGATTACAAATAATTTACAAATTGCTTGCAAGAAATTCGGTCAGAAAATCATTCGTTATGAACGATCTATTGAGAATTCGTATAATTCGATTCTAATACCTAATCTAAAGGTGCTTTCGAAATTACCTCTTGCAGGGAAGAATGTTTTATTGGCAATTGGATCACGAGAAATTAATGTTGGAGCTATTGCGCTTCGAGAAGCAGGTGCAAATGTTTATGCTCGTGTTATGCCCTACCCTGAAAGCATTGTGAAAGCGCGTGCTGCTTCTATCTCTGATCAGAAGATTGCAATATTAAGGCCTTTTGAAAACTTGAATAGTCTTAATGTGGAAGCTACTCTTTGCAAGCATTGGTCTATAGATTGTGTTGTTTGTAGACAATCTGGAGGTATAACACAAAGCGCATGGCAAGAAATATCACTTAGGCAAAATATAGATCTATATGTTATCTCACGTCCAAGTAATTCTTCATGTGAAGTAGTTGTGGGGAATATGAAAGATATTTTTGAAAAAGTAATTCATTGATAATTTATACATATCTTTCTATGATTGTATAAGAAATATCCCGAGCTTTGGAATGGAAATTACTCTTGTATTGACAACTGAATCTGATTTGATTAAGGCTAAAAACCTTTCAAAGCTTCTTTTGGAAAGCAGGCTTGCATCATGTATTTCGATTCGTGAGACTTCGTCTTTATATTGGTGGAAGAATCAACTCGAGGACTCAAAGGAAGTACAGCTAATCATAAAGACAATACCATCAAATTCCCAAAAATTAATAGAGTTAATTCAACAATTACATAGCTATGAAGTCCCTGAAATAATATATTGGAATGCGATTGCGTCTAGTGATTATGGGAATTGGATGATGGGCGAGATTTCTCACTAAGAGTTTGGTATTAAAGTAGTTCTTTGATTACTTCTTTGAGAGAAGTCTGAATACGTGATCCAAATTGTGTAACTACTTGACCAGCACATATCGAACCAATCTTTCCACAAGTAACTAGGTCTTCTCCTTTGGTATATCCATGAAGAAATCCGCCTGCATATAGATCCCCAGCACCAGTTGTGTCTACTAATTTATTTAGCTTATAGGGTTTTATCTTAATTCTTTTAGAGCCATGAATTATTTCTGAGCCCTCCTCTCCATAGGTAATTGCTGCTATATCACATATAGATGTTAAATTTTTCAGGATATCCTCAAGATTTTGATTTTGATATAGAGAAATTATCTCACTTTTATTTGCAAAAAGTATATCAACATAATTGCTGATTAGTTCTAGAAAGCTTTTGCGATGTCGATCAACACAAAATGAGTCCGAAAGAGAAAGTGCAATTTTGCTTCCATTTTCCTTTGATATTTTAGCTGCAGAAATAAATGCTTTTTTTGCTTCGGAATTATCCCAGAGATAACCCTCTAGGTAAACGACCTTGGCTTTTTTGATTATTGATAGATCTAGATCTTTTGGAGCAAGGTTTACAGAGGCACCAAGATATGTGCACATTGTTCTTTGTGCATCTGGTGTTACGAAGATTAGACATCGTGCGGTGGAGGGACCATCTTTTGCTACTGGAGTATTAAAGAGTGCCCCAGTAGAGGATATGTCGTGAGTGAATATTTCTCCAAGTTGGTCGTTCCTCACACGTCCAATGAAGGAGGTTCGGCTTCCTAACATTGCTATCCCAGCAATTGTATTTGCAGCTGAGCCTCCCGAACTTTCAATTCCAGGTCCAAGTGATGAATAGAGTTCTTCTGCTTGCTTTTCATTTATAAGAGTCATGTTTCCCTTGCTGAGGGAATTTTCCTCTAGGAAAGAGTCATCTACTTGTAAAAGAATATCTACTATTGCATTCCCTATGCCTACTACATCTATAGGCTTAGTAGAAATATTTAGGTTGTTTGACATAGATCAATTTTAAGAGGAGGAGGGAGAACTAATTATCTTGAAGATATGATAGTTGGATGACCTTTATGAGCTTAATAAGGCTCTTTTTGGACCATGGATTGGGTCTTCAACGACTATGGTCTGATCTCTGCTAGCTCCTAATGAAACTATTGCTATTGGCACTTCCATTAATTCGGCTAAAAATTTTAGATATTCCATTGCAGTTCTTGGTAGTTCTTCTAGGCGACGACAATCTGCTGTAGAGCATTGCCAGCCAGGTAAATTTTTAAATATTGGCTTGCATCTGGCAAAGTCTTCTGCACTGCTAGGAAAGTGTTCGATCCTTTTCCCGTCTAGTTCGTATGCAATGCAGACTTGTATTTCATCTAGTTCATCTAGTACATCTAGTTTCGTGATGGCTAGGCAATCAAGACCATTCACTTCGACTGCATATTTGCCTATTACGCCATCAAACCACCCACAACGTCTTCGTCTGCCCGTTGTTGTTCCAAATTCTCCACCTCTATCGCATAGTTGATCATTAATACTTCCTTGTAACTCTGTAGGGAAAGGACCTTCGCCAACCCTTGTTGTATATGCTTTTGCGACCCCAATTACACGATCAATAAGTGTTGGTCCTACCCCTGCACCTATGCAAGCTCCTCCAGATACTGGATTGGAAGAAGTTACGAAAGGGTAGGTGCCATGATCAAGGTCTAATAAGGTTCCTTGAGCTCCTTCGAAGAGGATATTTTTTTTGTTTTTGGCAGCTTGATGAATAGCTCTTGTGCATTCCACTACATGGGGTTCTAGTCGTTTCCCATATTCGAGATATTCCTTCAAAACCGTTTCGGAGTTTATAGGTTCTATCTCATAAACCTTTTGGAGGAGTTCATTCTTTTCAGCTAATGGTCCATATAGTCTTTCTCTGAGTAACTTTTCATCAAGTAGATCAATAACTCGTATTCCATTTCTTTGAGATTTATCTGCATATGTTGGCCCTATGCCACGTCCCGTAGTCCCAATCTTCTGATCTCCTCTTCTTTGTTCCATTGCCTCATCTAACAAGCGGTGATAAGGCATTGTTACGTGGGCGGTTGAAGCTAGTTGAAGCCCAGAGATATCAATGTCGTTTTCAAGCAACATGTCTATTTCTTTCAGCATGACTTTTGGATCCACAACAGTTCCAGAACCAATTAGGCAAATGGTTTCCGGATAAAGGATTCCAGATGGGATTAGATGCAGTTTCAGGACCTTCCCGTCAACAACAATTGTGTGACCTGCATTAACTCCACCTTGATATCGCACAACAACATCTGCTGAGCGACTTAATAGGTCGGTGATTTTGCCTTTCCCCTCATCACCCCATTGAGCACCTATGACAACAACGTTGGCCAAAGAAACTGCGGCTCGAAGCCGCTATACGCGCTTTGGCCAACCTTCGCAGATTTCCCTACCTGAGTCAAAGGACTGAATTAAAGAGTTTCCTAACTGTCTTGATTAACGAGCTTCTCAGCCTTGGTTAGTTCATTATTTACGCGCTCTTTTAGCTCTTCGGAAAGTGGGCGTTTAGCGTAATTCCTGTAATGCCCTGCAAGAGCATTAAGTGCCGTCTGCATTGTTGTAAAGGAATTGCTCTCGTTGAATTGTGGACGATTTCTATAACGGGAAATGTAGTCAGTGATAAGTGTTACTGCTTCCGTTTGAGCTGAAGGGCGTCCTTCATCATCTGCAGGGATTGCAATTGTTTCTTTTAGGCTTTTAACGACGCTAATTGTGTCACTGGAATAATCTCCTGTCATGGCAGTGCGAGTGGCTTCGGCACTTGATTCAAAGGGGGTTGGGAGAAAAATAGAAAGGGCTAAGCAAATAGCCATGATCACACCAACCAACTTTTTCATGACCCTTTTAGAGGCAAAAGTCATTTCTTAAAGGCAGTTCATTTACTCTATAAGCAGAACCTGGCTTTTTAGTGGGATTTGTTTAGATCTCTTCCAATATTTTGTTTATTGCAGTTTCGGGTGTTAACAAATTCTTCTCTTTCGTAGATCGCCTTACTAGCTCCACCTGGCCTTTTTCAGCGTCTCTACCGACTACAAGCCTCCAAGGGATCCCTATTAAGTCAGCATCTTTAAACTTTACTCCGGCCCTTTCTTCCCTGTCGTCAATTAGTGCATCAACTCCCTTTTCCTTGAGAAGAGAATAAATTTTTTCTCCCAACTCTTTTTGTAAGGTGTCTTTCATATTTGCTATTACTACAATTGCTTCAAATGGAGCTATTTGAATAGGCCAGCAAATTCCTAGTTCGTCATGATGTTGCTCTACTGCTGCCTGAGCTAATCGAGAAATCCCTATTCCATAACACCCCATCCAGAATGGTATTTGAATGCCCTTCTCATTCGTAAAAAATGCTTTTAGTGACTGAGAATATTTACGACCAAGTTGAAAGATATGCCCGACCTCAATTCCCCTTGTCGCTATAAGCTTTTGATTTGGATCATGTAAGCAGCTATCTCCTTCCTTGGCATTTCTAATTTCAAGGGTTTTGGGCAAACCTCCTAGTGCTTTCCAGTCAGAGATTCGATGTTGGTTTAGTTGATTTGAACCGCATATGAATTTATTTAAGCTTGCAGCTGTTTTATCAGTAAATCTAAGGAAAGTCTGATTCCAAGAGTTTGCGCCTTTTAGCAATTCATTACTTAGGTCTGGTCCTATATATCCAAATGGGAAGGGCTTTAAACCTTCTGAAATGATGTCTTCTTTTTTAATTGTTGAAATCGAGATAACACTTTGACCAGTTTCTGTAAACAATGCATTGCTAAGCTTGACTTCATTTAATTCTTGATCTCCCCTTATGCTTACTAATAAAGGTTGTTTCTGGGCATTTTCTAGTTGTGCAATTAGTAGAATTACTTTAATAACTTGGTAGTCTTTTATTCCTTGTTCCTTGCATAATAAATTTATTGTACTTTGATTTGGTGTGTCTAACAATTTGAAATCTTCATAATCAAGATCTTTGGATTTTGAAGGAATGGAAACTGCTTTTTCAAGATTTGCTGCATATTTACCATCTGTACTCTTTAAAATTAAGTCTTCCCCCGAATTGGCTGTGACCATAAATTCTTGCGATGCAGCACCACCTATGGCACCACTGTCAGCATCAACTGCAATTGCTTCAACTCCACATCTTTTGAAAATATTTTTATATGCTCTATTCATATCATTATAAGTAGATTGTAAATCTTGCTCATTTGAATGAAAGGAATAAGCATCTTTCATAATGAATTCTCTACTACGCATTAATCCGAATCTTGGTCTAATCTCATCTCTGAATTTGGTTTGTATTTGATAAAGAGAGATTGGTAATTGTCGATATGAATTTAAAAGTTCTCCAGCCAGGTTTGTTATTACTTCTTCATGAGTGGGACCCAGGCCAAGCTCTCTGCCTTGCCTGTCTACAAGATGGAACATTATTCCTTCACCTGCTGTGTAACCATGCCATCTTCCGCTGCGATGCCAGAGCTCTGATGGATGGAGCTGAGGTAAAAGAGTTTGGAGGCTTCCAGTGGCATCCATCTCCTTTTGGACGATTGCAGTGATTTTGCTAAGGACACGCCACATCAAAGGCAAATAGGCATATATGCCAGATGTGACACGACGTATGTAACCGCCTCTAATAAGGAGTTGGTGAGAGATGATCTCGGCTTCGGCAGGTACGTCCCTTAGCGTCACCAGCATTAAGCGAGAGACGCGCATAGCTCAAGCAACAGTTGAGGACGGAAGATAACATCTTCAGGTCCAGCGGTCGAAAATTAAAGTGTCTAACTTTTTTAAAACGAACTTTTTTCGCAAGATGCATCTGCTAACTTCTTCGGGAAGTTGGTAGTCCTAAGGTTAGATTATGTTCAATGGATCGGGTAATGTTCCTGCGTTAGATAACTCTGGTAGGTCTGACTTAGTTAATGATATTTCAGGCTCAATTGCTAATTCTGATGAGCTTATAGGTATAGACGATGTTCAGAAATCATTAAATCGATCAAGAGCTTCCGTATATAGATATACAAATACTGATTCAAGGAATTTAAATCCACAATTTAACCCTAGGAAACTTAATCCCGAATATAGAAGTGATCAAAAAGATCCTCTTCTTTTTCATCCGAATGAAGTTGCCAGATTCGCTAAAGATGTTCTTAGGATTAAAGAAGTAACTGTTGAGGTATTAAATTCGCCTTCATCTGCAACACAACAGGTTTTAGCGTCTATTCTCGATGAACTTAGGTCTATTCGTGCAGAACTCCAGGATAAAAAAAAACAACCTCTAGCTGATTTGGATTCTCTTCGTGATCGTTTTGATAGGCCTGCTGCATAGATCTTCTAGGGATGACAGAATGTGTAAACCTTGAGAGGGAATTCAAAACAGCTTTTCCTTTTGAGTACCCAAAAAATTCTTAGTTTTTTTGGGTTGTTCCTTACTCCCCTTGCATGGATCCCGAACCAGCTTCAGTTTCAAAACCTTCTGCCTCAGGTGAGCTTTCATTATTGCCCTCACCTATATCTTCTCTAGAAGGTGTAGATGATGAGGATCACTTAAGTCTGAGTGGACCTTCTCTTGCTTTCTTTGGGTTCGCTATTGCCATAGTTACTCTTGGCGTCCCTATGGCTGTTGTTTTTACTGAAAGGCCTTGGGGACAGGAAAATTTGTTGCCCACAACTTTGGAGCGTGATGGACCTAAAACCACTCTCCCCATCTCCTTCACCAGGGTTGGTGAATCTAGTCGTTGAGATTCCTGCAGGAAGCAGAAATAAATACGAATATTTTGATGAATCTGGTGTTATGGCTCTTGATAGGGTCCTTCATTCATCAGTTAGATATCCTTTTGATTATGGTTTTATTCCTAACACTCTTGCAGAAGATGGGGCTCCTCTTGATGCAATGGTAATCATGGAGGAGCCAACATTTGCGGGTTGCTTGATAAAGGCAAGGCCTATTGGGCTTTTAGATATGCACGATTCTGGTGCATATGATGGAAAGCTTTTATGTGTACCTGTTGCTGATCCACGTCAGGCTGGGATCAATAGTATTCGCCAAATAGCCCCTAACCAGCTTGAAGATGTTGCTGAGTTTTTCCGAACTTATAAAAGTTTAGAAGGCCGAGTTATTGTTATAGATGGGTGGCGTGATTTTGATGCTGTTGATGCGTTGTTGCAGGCGTGTATAGAGGCAGCAAAGGTTCATAAATAATACTTTTTTTAATCATCATATTTTAAGTGCTATATTCTATATCTCGTCTGATTCATGGTTGATTGCTTTGGGGATTTCTATTTATTCTTACTCATCTTGTTCTACATGCCGAAAGGCTTTGAAATGGTTAGCCTTTAATAATTTAGAATTTCAACTTATTGATATTGTGTCTAATGTGCCAGATAAGGATATTCTTAAAAATGCATTGATTCAGTTAGGTGATCGTAAAAAACTGTTCAATACTAATGGCCTTAGTTATAGAAATTTGGGGGGAGCAAAAGTTGTTCAGGCTATGACAGATGATCAGGTGATTGATGTACTCGCTTCTGATGGGAAATTGATAAAACGACCTTTCTTGATCACAGGTGAAGGTAATATATTAGCTGGCTTTAAGCAAGATGTTTGGGAGGATATTCTTCTAAGCAGAGAATCTTAGGTTTCTTAGCCTATCTATTGCTCATCAGCTTTAAGAAGAGAAGCCTCATGAATTTTGTATATAATCAATGTTTGAATGGATGCTTTGGGGACAAGTATGAAAAGAGAGCAAGTTAATAAATTATGGGATTTTTGGGGTCCTATTGCCATGACATTGGCACTCTATACTGGGATTCGTCTTTACGTAGCAGAAGCTAGATATATACCTTCAGGCTCAATGCTTCCTGGCTTACAGCTAAAAGATCGCCTGATCATTGAGAAACTTACCTATAAGAGAAGACCACCTAGAAGAGGAGAAATTGTTGTGTTTAATTCTCCTTATTCCTTTGATAATAAATTGAATAAAGCTGGAAAGAGGTCACCTTTAAAATGTGGATTATTGAACTTTCCATTAATTGCCTCAATAAATGGTCTTTCAGATCCTTCTTGTGATGCATATATAAAACGTGTTGTTGCTATTGGTGGCGATAAAGTAAGAATTACTAATAGGGGTCAGGTATTCCTTAATGATACTTTAATTACCGAGTCTTATGTATCTGATTTCTGTAATTTAGATGCACTTGGTAGAAGTTCCTGCCCGCCTCTAAGAGGCAATGTTCCTAAGGGTCATGTATTAGTTTTAGGTGATAATAGAAATAACAGCTGGGATGGAAGATTTTGGCCAGGCGGAGCTTTTCTTTCAGAAGAGGAAATTATAGGCCGCGCTTTTTGGAGATTTTGGCCTATTTCTCGCTTTAGTTCATTAAGTCTATAAGTCCACAGTCAATTACTTTCCCTAATATTTTCGACCCTAAAAGGGGTTGATTGGCTACTTTGGGATATTTTTCTTTCGGAGGATTGTTAATCCAGGTTCTTTGTGGATCGAAAATTAACCACCGCTTGCTATTTAAATTTAGTATTTCTTGTTTTACTTTAAGCATTTTTGATGGCCCAAAGCTTAGTGCATTCCATAATTGTTCAATTGACCAGCCTGATTGAACTACTAGCTCTTGCCATAGAGAAGGAAGGACTAGATCGTGACCACTGAGACCTGGTTGCCTTTGATCATTTGGTAGTTCTATTTCTTCTTCATCAAGTGGGATTGCATGAACTGCTACAGAGGAAATTGTTTTTCTTAGAAGACCTTCTTGTAGGGCTTTACGATCTTTTGCGCTACCAATTGAAGGAGTTACTCTCCAACCAAGATCATGTGAATTGATTGAGGAATTGTCAGCAATTAGGTGCCACCAACAAACGCTAGCTAATGGTGATTTCACTGTTTGGGTTAATAATGAAACTCCTTCTGCAGTTGAGATATTCATTATTCGTATTGATTTACTTGGGTGTTGCTTTTGTAGTTCGAGTAGTTGACTAAGTGGAAGTGTTTCGCTCGCTATCGGATCAGGATGCCACCCTGCACGCAATGTTTCAACGCTTTCACGTACTAACCCTTTACCTTGGACATTTATGTCTCTTGGGGCTAAAAGAACAGGAAAATCTTTCATCTCGCCTACTAATAGTCCTCTTTGAATTAATTCAATTGGCATCATTAGGTCATCTTCTGCTAGACCTATTGCGCCATGAGAAATTAACTCAGCATGAGACGCAAGTTCTTTCCCTTTGCCTGACTGGCTAAAACCTCCCCAGAAATGGAAAATCACTTCACTTTGGTTAGGGGGTAATTTGAGTATTTTTTCTGGATTATCTCTCCATGAGGGGCTTCTGGGGAGTAGAGCAATTTGTCCATATCCTGAATGAGCTGCTTTCTTTTTTAGGGTTTGAATGTTTTCTGTTTTCCCTATCAAAGGTTCTTCTAAAACTGAATGAGGGTCGACGAGGCAAGGTGCAAGTAATAAGTTTTCAGCTTTATTGCTAGTAATACCTAGTTTTTTTGCTTGTGCCCTAGCCTCTTCTCCGAACGCCTTTATCTCTCGATTAAGTATTAATACAGGCTCCTTTACTACAGATTTATTAGCCCCATAGAGGATTTGTATTGGGTCAAAGAAGTATTGATTTTGCATAACTCATAAAGCACCAGTTGCTGTGTTGTCTAGTACACCGCCTAGATGTGATGTCAGGTTCAGGCAAGTGACTACATCAGGTTGGCTTGGATCAGGACTGATGTCGACAACTGTTACACCACCATTCCCTTGTTTGATCATCCATATGTCTGAAGGAGAAAGCCCAAGGAGATTACAAAGAATGGTTTTGTTTACTGCATCATGCGCTACTACAAGTGCAGTTTCATTAGAGGTTAGAGATGAACAAATTTCCTTCCATGCTTTTGTTGATCTTTCCCAAACCTCTTTAATAGTTTCACCTTGAGGCATTTGTACTTTTTGAGGTGACTTTTTCCAGGTTTCTAATAAATCAGGCCAATTTTCTTTGATTTCAGATTCCAGTTTCCCTTCCCATAGACCATGACCTATCTCCATAAGATCTTGTATTTTTGTAATTTCGACTCCTTGATGAGAAGCTAAAATTGCCTCTGCTGTTTCTTTAGGTCTAGACATAGGACTTGTATATGCCTTGTTAATAGCAACTCCTTTGAGGAATTTCCCAGCGGCTCTTGCTTGCTTTTGTCCATTTTTGTTTAGAGGAATATCAATCTGCCCTTGGAAGCGACCTTCTAGATTCCAGTCAGTTTCACCATGCCTAACAAGTATTACTCTTGCATTTTTCCCTTTTCTAGGGATTATTGGATCTAGATGAGTTGTGCTATTGAGACATTCGATTTGAGTTTTGAATCTCTTGTTTTTTTCAGTTGGATTCAGGTTGAAAATTGATATAGATGCATTGTTAACCTGAAATTTCCTAAAACCTTGATTTGGCTCACCTATTAATTGAAGAATTAAGCAGCGTAGGATTGCATTATGTCCAACGATTAAAACTGTTTGATTGTCTTGTGGTGAATGTCTGAGTATTAACTTTTCTATGAAGTCATTTGATTGAGCCATGAGCTCTTGAATGGGATTGTATTTTTTTCCGTCTTTATGAGTTAAAACTAAGTCTTTGGGGCTTGACTTCCAGATTTTAAACTGATCAGGGAATTGACTCTCAACTTCTTGAACTGTAAGTCCAGCCCATGGTTCGAGATCTACTTCTAAAAGTCCTTCGTCAAAAATTGGTTCAAGGGGTTTTTCAAGTTGTCCTATTAGATTTTTTGTTGTTAGAGCAGCGCGTTGTAGCGAGGAACTATAAATGGCATCGATAGGAAGATCCTTGAGAGACTCTCCTGTCTTGATTGCCTGGGTGGTTCCTTCTTTGGTGAGCTTGGAAAGGTCGTTTCGGCCTTGAATGCGACGGTCCTTGTTATAGGTGCTAAGACCGTGGCGAACGATTATGAGACGCAAAGCCATATTCATATGGTTTTATTTGATGCCATCGTATGGGCAATCTGTCAACCTAATGTTTTAGGGATATGGAGTATTTGTATCTGCTGATGTCTATTCGTTTATACAAGTCACTATGAGACAAGACAATCCCACTTGGAAAGTAGTCTTGGCGGCCATTTCGCTTTCCCTTACGTTTTTAGTATGGGCAAGTGGATTGCAAGAAAGTTTTAGTCGGCCCTCTGTTACGCCAAAGCTTTCCTTTCGGCAACAAGAAATGGCATTATTGGCAGAACAATCAGTTCCTAGACCAATTAGGCCACTTCTGATTGGATCCAGTCCTAAAGAGAATTTAAGGCAATCTCTAAGTCAGATCCCTTTTGAAGATTTAGGAGAAAGGGAAAGGCTTTTATTAGCCGCATTAGCTCCAGAAAGACTAGATCGTGATCGTATTCTTAATAGTTCCTCTTTCGAGAGTCCATTAAGTAAGGCGCAAGATATTCTTTTGTCATATGAGGGCAAAACCTTATCTAGAGACTTACTTGATAGTTTGAATGAGTTGAGAAATGACCCTGTCCTTTTTCAAGTAATGTGTTCATCTTTGGGTGGTGGACCAACTCTTTGTATTGACCCAGGACTGTCTAACTCGATGGCTATGCGCTTGTTGCTAAGTCAGTTCTTGCCCCTCATTACAGTTCTTTTTGGGGTTATACTCTTAATACTTCAGTCGTGGAAGATAATTAGAGATCGAGGAATTAAGTGGCCAAATTTAATAGCTCTGCCTCTTTCCTTGACTGACATGATTATTCTTATAGCAGGGGGGTTTGTTGTTTTAGGGGAAGTTATTTCTCCTGTATTGGTAATCCCAATAACCTCTTCTCTTTCTAATGGAGTTGTTACTCCGATTAGTGAATCAATAAAAGTTTTTGTTGGATATATCTCAATGACAGTGCCTGCATTGCTGATTCTTAGGCAACAAATTAATAGTTTTAAATATATTGAAATGCCTTTAGGGGGTTGGTTTCAATGGAAAATACAGCCTTGGGGTGTTGCCTTTTTGAAAGCATTCAGAGGCTGGGTCATGGTTACTCCTTTAGTGCTTCTTACAGCATGGCTTATGAATACGTTCGTAGGAGATCAAGGTGGTAGTAACCCTTTGCTTGAACTTGTACTAAATAGTAATGATTCTCTTTCATTGCTATTACTTGTAGTCACAACAGTCTTTTTAGCGCCGTTATTTGAGGAACTGATTTTTCGTGGTGTCTTGCTCCCAGTCCTAGCAAAGGAATGGGGACGTTTTCTGGGCGTAATAATTAGTGCTTTAGTTTTTGCATTGGCTCATCTCAGTGTTGGAGAATTGCCTCCTTTAATTGTTTTGGGTTTAGGACTTGGACTTCTTAGGCTGACTTCAGGCCGCCTATTCCCATGTGTTTTAATGCATTCATTATGGAATGGGGTGACTTTTTCTAATCTTCTTTTATTGGGTGGATGAAAAGAGTAAGTAATAAGTAATTAATTTGTGGATAGCCTTGCAAGGTCCTTTTTAGGGTGTTTCACTAAATTATTAACTTGTTTGGTTTAGTGGGGGCTCTAGTTCAGCATTGTGAAATGAGACCCGAACGATTCGCCAAAGGCAATCGTTCTAGATCTGCGCTTCGCTTGATAAAGGGGTCTATTTCTTCTCAGAAGTTATCTCGTCAGTTTCCTGTACTTGTTGGTTTGCATAGGGCAATTGATGGAGCATTGATCGCTGTATTAGTAGTTGCTGCATCTATGTCGGGACTTGCTTTGCATTGGCAGCATCTTTGGACACTTGCCTTTAATCGTTTAGAGAGTACTCGTGATCTATCTCAGAGGCTTGTTGAATCTACCGCTTTACTTGAGAGACATTTACTTAAAAGGAATAGCTTGCCTGAACTAATGGTTCCTACCAAGGCTGCAAATCTTATTTATTTGAATAATCCATATTCTATGAGTCAATCTAGAGGTAATGCCTATAAACCCTTTGCTGTCTTGATAAGACTAAAGCACAATTCAGTTAATCACGGCTACTGATGCCGCGTTCTAGGTCTAAATATTCAAGGATTCCAGGACGATCACGTAGGAATGTTCGCCCTTTGGAAGACTTGCCTGATAACAGGTTTAGATTGGTTTTTGCAATTCTTTTGCTTGGATTGAGTGCGCTTATTGGAAGGATGGCATGGCTACAGGTGCTTCAGGCACCTGAGCTAGAAGCTAAAGCTCGTTCATTTCAGACACAAAAGATTCAACCACTTGGTACAAGGCGTTCAATAGTTGATCGAATGGGTAGGTTGGTTGCAATTGATGAAGAGCATTTTCGTCTTTGGGCTCACCCTAGATACTTTAATTTTCCAGGCGATAGTCCAACATTTGTTAGATCTTCTCGAGAGGTAGCTAACAAGCTGTCTCCTCTTTTATCGACGTCTATAGATAATCTGATGAAACGCTTAGGGGATCAGCCTTCAGGCGTTAGATTGGCCGATGGGATTAGTTCTGAGGTTGCGTCAGAAATTCGTAGTCTTGGCATTAGTGGCTTAGATCTAGAGGCTTATCCTCAAAGGATTTATCCACAAGGAACTCTTTTCGCAAATGTTGTTGGGTTTCTTAATCAAGAAAGGATACCGCAAGCTGGTTTAGAACAAAGTCTTAATGATCAGCTTTTACGAAAAGAGAAGGCTCGTGTCTTAAGGCGAGGAGCTGATGGAACTCCACTTCCTGCAGATTTGGCACCTGGGGTTTTTTATGGAGATGATTTGCGCCTTCACCTCACTCTTGATGCACGCCTACAGGAGCTAGCTGTTAAGGCTTTATCTACTCAAGTAGAAGAATGGAATGCAAAAAAAGGGGTAGCGATAGTTATGGATGTTACTAATGGGGAGCTGCTTGTATTGGCTTCAACTCCAACATATGACCCAAATAAGTATTGGGAGTTTTCTCCTGCACTTTTCCGGGAGTGGTCTGTTCAGGATCTTTTTGAACCTGGGTCAACTTTTAAGCCAATCAACCTTGCACTTGCTTTAGAAGAGAGGGCTATTGATCCAAATGGACTTATTGAAGATACGGGCAGTATATCTGTTGGAGGATGGTCGATATATAACCATGATAAAAGAGCTAATGGATTAATTGACTTTGCAAAAGTTTTGCAGGTTTCAAGTAATGTTGGGATGGTTAAAATTATGAGTCAGCTACAACCCTCTAGTTATTGGGATTGGTTATATCGACTTGGACTTAGTGTTAAGCCAGAAACAGATCTTCCAGGTGCGGTTGCTGGTCAATTAAAGAATAAAGAGAAGTTTGTTTCACATTCTATTGAGCCTGCAACTGCTTCTTATGGTCAGGGATTTTCTTTGACTCCATTGAAGCTAGCTCAGTTGCATGCATTAATTGCTAATGGTGGATATCTTGTTCATCCTCACATTACAAAGGGTTTAAAGGGAGGGGATTTAACTTCTTTCAATTTCTCCTCTAATAAGAGTTATCAGTTATTAAGAAATGATGTAACCCAAAAAGTCCTTGAATGGATGGAAACTGTTGTAGAAGATGGAAGTGGAAAGGGGGTTAAAACGCCTGGTTATCGGATAGGTGGTAAAACAGGGACTGCTCAAAAAGCCTCGGATGGTGCTTATAAGCCTGGCGCGCAAATTTGTAGTTTCGTAGCTAGCTTGCCGCTTGAAAGTCCAAGGTATGTGGTTTTAGTGGTTATTGATGAGCCGCAGGGCCCAAATGCCTATGGATCCACTGTTGCTGTACCTG
This sequence comes from Prochlorococcus sp. AG-409-L14, assembly GCA_003215545.1. Lineage (GTDB taxonomy): Bacteria > Cyanobacteriota > Cyanobacteriia > PCC-6307 > Cyanobiaceae > AG-409-L14. The sequence goes on from QCKF01000004.1 coordinate 40,258, forward strand.
TAGCTAAGAAAATTATTGATAGTTTGTTAGTCCTTCAGAAAATTCCACCTAGTAGTGATTCTGGAACAATCCAATTGGCAGAAGGTTAAGGTTCGCTGAAGATTTTATTTGGGTTTTAGAAAGAAGGTGCGTGAGTGAAAAATCAAGCTAGTTTACGGGCGTATGAGGTATTAGTTTTTTTTTATGACGACCCTTCTTGAACAACTCTCTTCAATGACAGTGGTTGTTGCAGATACTGGAGATCTCGAGGCCATTCGTACTTTTACGCCTAGAGATGCAACCACTAATCCTTCTTTGATATTAGCTGCGGCACAGATTCCTTCTTATCAGAAGCTTATAGATGAAGCATTGCAGTCATCTAGGCAACGAATTGGAATGTCAGGAGCTGTGGAGGAAGTTGTTCATGAAGCTTTAGATGAGATTTGTGTATTTTTTGGAAAGGAAATTCTTAAGGTTGTTCCTGGGAGAGTCTCAACAGAAGTAGACGCTCGTTTGAGCTTTGATAAAGATGCAACGATTGCAAAAGCTAGGAAATTAATAGGTTTGTATAACGAATTAGGGATCTCAAAGGACCGTGTTTTAATAAAAATTGCATCTACTTGGGAAGGGATAAAAGCAGCAGAGATCCTTGAAAAGGAAGGCATTCACTGCAACCTGACCTTGTTATTTGGTTTTGGCCAAGCAGTTGCATGTGCAGAAGCTGGGGTAACACTTATTTCTCCTTTTGTAGGAAGGATTCTTGATTGGTATAAGGCTAAAACGGGTAGAGATTCTTATTCAGGTCCAGAAGACCCAGGAGTTATTTCTGTCACTAAAATCTTTAATTACTTCAAAGCATATGGTTATAAGACAGAAGTTATGGGCGCAAGCTTTAGGAACATTGAAGAAATAATAGAGTTGGCGGGATGTGACTTGTTAACAATATCGCCAAAGCTTCTAGATCAACTGAGGAAAACTAAGGGCTCTTTAATAAGGAAATTGGACCCTTCTAATATTATTGATGTTCAGGAGAAGTTGCATATTGACAAACCTAAATTTGATGAATTTATGAATAAAGATCCTATGGCAAGTGAGAAATTGGAAGAAGGAATCAGGGGTTTTAGTAAGGCTATTGATACGTTAGAAGCACAGCTGGCACATAGACTTGCAGTTATTGAAGGTGGAGCAGCTTTCAGTCATGTTGTCCAGGAAATCTTCATGTTGAATGATCTTGACGGTGATGGGTGTATTACAAGAGAAGAATGGTTAGGTAGTGATGCAGTCTTTGATGCATTAGATCATGATCACGATGGAAGATTGTTACAGGATGATGTCCGTTCAGGACTTGGCGCAGCTTTGGCTTTGGGAAATGTGTAGGAAATAGTTTTCCCATATTGATTGGCGCTTATTTGCTCTTATTGAAGAGCAGTCTTTTTATAACTCTTTCCGCTATATCTCCATAGCCCATATCCCCTGACAAAATCTCAGCAATCCTTTGTGGTGCTGTAGGCCTTTTTATCCCTAGCTGGTAACCAACTTTTGGAAATCTATAAAAGACCTGAGCTATTCTTCTTCCCCATGCCATTGACTCGCCCCATTGGACTTTAATTCTTTTTGTGTAATCACCTAGATTATTTGTACTTCCATTTAACCAATTCTCGAGGCTTATAGCGGCTTCAAATCCACTCATAATTGCGGGTCTTAATCCTTCTGCAAGGAATGGGTCACAAAGTGATGCGGCATCACCTACTAAAACAACGCCTTCTCCGTGGAGATTGTGATGCCCATTCCAGACTCTTAATGACGCTGTAATTCTTTTGCCTGCTTCAGAATTAAATCCCAAGCTAGGGAGGAATTCTTCGAGGACATTTTTGTTCTTGTATGTGGCGGGTTGGCCAATAAATGTCCCAACACCAACGTTTACTCCATCTTTTAATGGGAAAGCCCAAGCAAAGCCATGTTTAACAAGCCCGAATTCAAATCTTGTAGTTCCATCTTTTAGATTACCCCTCCCTTTAAGTCGTACTGAAATTGTAGAAGCTTGGTGGATTTTTTTGGGGCCAATAGATAGTTTTTTGGCCCAGGGTGAATTTGATCCATCAGCAATTACAATTCCCCTTGATTTAATCTTTTGACTGTCTTCACTAATAACTTCCCAGTGAGCTCCTTTCCTTCTAATATCTGAGACTTTAAAAGGTCTAATTACTTCTGCTCCTTTATCAATTGCATGGTTAATAATTAAAGAATCTAGTTTTTCCCGTCTTATTATCCAGAAAGGAGAAGACCCTGGAAGCTTTGCTCTTATAGGGTCTTCTAGACAAAAGCTAAAATTAACTTCTTCGATTATTTGATCTACTATTGACTCTATTTGAAAAGGGAAGAATTTTTTTACTGAGGCAGCCATTCCTCCTGCGCATGGCTTTAAATTGTCTACTTCATTTTTCTCTAGGATTAAGACTTTTTTCCCTGCCCTTGCAAGATGATAGGCAGCAGTTGCACCAGAAGCACCTGCTCCAATAATTATGACATCAATAGTTTTCAAACCTTCAGAATATCTGTTTCTTTTTCTGCAAGGTGTTTTTCAATTTCCGAGATATATTTATTTGTAAGCTTTTGAATATTATCTTGCTCATCTCTGCTTTTATCTTCTGATATTTCACCTTCCTTTTCTAGTTTTTTAATTTTTTCTATTGCATCTCTACGAATATTTCGCAGAGAAACTTTCCCTTCTTCTGCATATTTTGAAGCTAATTTGCAAAATTCTTTTCTTCTCTCTTCAGTAAGTGGAGGAACATTTATTCGAATTATTTTCCCATCATTATTTGGTGTAAATCCAAGGTCACTTGTTGAGATTGCTTTTTCTATTAGTGCTAATGAACTTAAGTCAAAGGGTTGTATCGCAATAGTTTGAGAATCAGGAGTAGAAATAGTTGCTAATGACTTTAGCGGCGTATCTGCACCATAATATTCAACAGTCAACCGGTCAAGAAGAGAAGGATTGGCTCGGCCAGTTCTTATTGTATTAAAGGTTCTTTGTGCTGATTCAACAGATTTGATCATGTTTGACTCAAGTTCTTTGTTTGTCATGGTCTTTTAGGGAAAGTAAGTCAAGTGAAGGTTTGCTTTGGGCAAAGAAGATCTTTTCCTTTAGCCGATGCGAGAGCCGATTGAGTCGCCTGCTACGGCTCTGCTGATATTGCCTGGTTCAAAAAGGTTAAAGACAACAATAGGAATTTTATTGTCTTTGCAGAGTGCAATAGCAGTGCCGTCCATTACTGCAATCTCACGGCTAAGCACTTCTTGAAATGAGAGAGTGTCAAAACGAGTAGCATCAGGGTATTTCTTTGGATCTTTGTCATAAACACCATCGACTTTTGTTGCCTTAAATACGACATCTGCGTTTATTTCTGCAGCTCGTAAAGCTGCTGTTGTATCAGTAGTAAAGAATGGGTTCCCGCATCCACCTCCAAATACAACAACCCTGCCTTTCTCAAGATGTCTAATAGCCCTTCGTCGTATATAAGGTTCGGCGACCTGTTGCATTTCAATCGCACTCTGAACCCTTGTAGGTACTCCACTTCTCTCTAACCCATCTTGAAGAGTTATTGCGTTCATTACTGTTGCCAACATGCCTACATAATCAGCTGTAGCTCTGTCCATTCCAGCAGCTGAACCTTTTAATCCCCTGAAAATGTTTCCTCCTCCAACAACAATGGCCAATTGGGTGCCATTTGCAACAACTTTGGAAACATCTTTAGCGATGGATTGAACAATGGCGGGATCAATGCCATAGGGCTTCTCTCCCATTAAGGCTTCACCGCTTAGCTTTAAAAGGACTCGCTCGTAGGCCATTCACTCCCCATATCTTGATGACAGTAGCAAGTCTTCTTCAAAAAGGTATTTTTTGGTTTCAAAGTGCTCATTTTTTTAGAAATATCAACTGGATGGGCTTTGGGCTTGCTTTGGTGAAATTAAATTCAAATTATAGTAAACAATCTATAAGAAAATATATAGCTATTAATTCATCCTTTCTATTGATTTGCTTAGGGTATTTGCTTTTAGGAGATGGATATGCTAAATAAATTTTAAATCCTTAATTAGGAAATCTAGGATATTTTAAAATTCAATCCCAGGCTGGGCTTTAATTCCTTGATCCATAAAGTGATGTTTAATTATTTTCATTTCAGTGACCATATCAGCAACATTAATAAGTTCCGGAGGAGCACCTCTCCCTGTTAAAACAACATGTGTTAGGGGTGGTCTTTCTTTTAAACCAGAGATTACTTCGGTTGCTGAAATATAACCAAGTTTGATTGCAATATTTATTTCGTCGAGTATGACAAGTTTTTGCTCCTTACTTTTTAAATATATAAGCGATTGCTCCCATGCTTTCCTAACAAAAAGTTTGTCCCTATCTCTGTCTTGGGTCATCCAAGTAAAACCTTCTCCAAGTGCATGCCAGCTTATTGCCTGACCAAATTGCTTTAAAGATCTTGCCTCGCCAGGACTCCACCCACCTTTTATAAATTGGATTATGGCGACATTTTCCCCGTGTCCAAGTGTTCTAAGTGCCATCCCTATTGCTCCAGTAGTTTTACCTTTGCCATTGCCAGTGAAAATTAATATCAAGCCCTTCTCTTGATCTCTTTTTGATAGCCTCTCTTCTTGTACCTCCTTACGTCTTTGCATTCTTTTCTGGTATCCGTCTACATCTTTTTCTGGGGCTAATCGGCCTCCCATGCCTAGTTTTTCAGCAGTTAAGTCTAGTTCTTTGAAGTCAAGTTGATTTTTGCGATTATCTTCTTGCATAATTTGTCTTGTGTTGTTGATGTTATACTTACCATTTATAGATTTAGATTTTCCTGAATTTATTTTTTGTAAGATTAAGTTGTGTTTTGCTTTTTCTCCTGTAGTGCATCATGCAAATTTAATTTTCGATGGTGACCATGAGCTAGTAAAAGTTTATTTGCTAAAGCAGAATTTACTGCCTGTTGTTGATCTCTTCGTGTTATCCAGTGATGATAGGTGCGAGTATGAATAGATACCGAATGTCCCATCATTCTCGCAGCTACTGTGTCTGGTAGTCCCATGAGTATTGTCCTGACAGCCCAGGCATGTCTTAAGTCATATGGTGTTATTTCAAGACCATAACGACGAAATTGTTCTGAAACTCTTCTTCCAACTTGTTGAAGTGTTGTTGTTTTAAGATCTATATTTACTTTTGGTAGTAAATATCTTCCATTAGAAAGTTCTTGTAATTCAAATACCTCTACCCAATTTGGATGAAAAGGCCATGTTTGATGTTCTCCAGTTTTTGTATTAGGTAGAACTCTTATGACTTTGTCACCTGTTTCCTTTAGGCAGGTTAGATCGCAGAAGAAAATCTCATGGTTTCTGAGGCCATATGTTGCCATTAATCCATATGCTAATCGCCAGGCTCTGTTTGGAATCTTCTTAACTAATTCAATAATTAAATTATCATCAGGAAGCTCTCTAAACTTTGCTTTATGTAATCCATAGCCACTTGCTTGGGTGCTCCAATTATTTGGAAGAGTTAATCCTGCATGCTTGGCAAAGGCTCCTAATGCTGTACCACATTGTTGTCTACTACGAGTATTCTCCGAATAAGAATTAAGAGCCTCTAATAGGAGATGTATGTCTATATTCCTGTTCAAGTCTTTAGAAAGAGTTGATAATCTTTTTAAATAAGGTAAATAGGCTGATTGCCAAGTTGTTCGTGCTCCTGGACTGGACCTCTTTCTAATTGGGTCTGAAAAGAATGCTGTTTTGAAGTTATTAATCTCTTTTGATACTTCACCTTTGCATTGGATTTCTTGCGTTGGAACATTTTCTTGTTTCCAGTGCCTCCAATCAAATTGATTATGATTAAGTTGTAAAACAATCAATTGGAGAAGCCTTTTCGCTTCCTCCAGACCTTCTTTATTCGCTGATAATTTCAGGCTTATCCTTTGTATCTTGATGGAGTCTTTACTGATTTTGCAAGGTAGAGGGCCTCTTATATTCAATCGATTACCACGTTTCTCAATGCGGAGCTTGATACCTTTTGCTGAGAGATCTTGGTTGGTGTTGGCTAATGCGACTAATAGTTCCATTTTTTTTGATCTATCACGCTAGATTGACGTCTATAAGCCTTTTGCTCAAGTCCCAAATAGGCATTTCTTTTGAATGACTCGTGTTGCTGTTCTCTTAATGAATTTGGGAGGACCTGAGCGAATACAGGATGTAGGCCCATTTTTATATAACTTGTTTTCAGATCCAGAAATAATTCGCTTGCCAGTTCCTGCAATGCAGAAACCTCTGGCCTGGTTCATAAGTTCTTTAAGAAGCAATAAATCACAAAAAGCTTATAAGGCTATAGGTGGTGGGTCTCCCTTGAGGCGAATTACAGAGCAGCAAGCAAGAGAACTACAGAGTGAGCTCAGGAAACGTGGGATAGATGCAACAAGCTATGTTGCGATGCGTTATTGGCATCCTTTTACTGAATCTGCTGTTGCTGATATCAATGCCGATTTAATTAACCAGGTTGTAGTTCTTCCTCTTTATCCTCATTTTTCAATAAGTACTAGTGGTTCAAGTTTTAGAGAGTTGCGACGGTTGAGAGAAGCTGATTTGGCATTTAAGCAACTACCTATACGTTGCATCCGGAGCTGGTATGACAATCCTGGATATGTTCAATCTATGTCTAATTTGATTGCGGAAGAAATAGCTTTGTGTAATGACCCCAAAGAAGCTCATGTCTTTTTTAGTGCTCATGGTGTACCAAAAAGTTATGTTGATGAGGCTGGTGACCCATATCAAAAAGAAATAGAGGCGAGTTCTTTTCTGATAATGGAGAAATTAAATCAAAGTTTGGGATATAAAAATCCTTATACACTGGCATATCAAAGTAGAGTTGGACCAGAAGAATGGCTAAAACCCTATACGGAAGATGTTTTAGAAAAACTTGGGAATGAAGGTGTTAAGGATATTGTTGTTGTCCCAATTAGTTTTGTTAGTGAGCATATAGAAACACTTGAGGAAATGGATATTGAATATAAACAGATTGCAATGAAATATGGAATCTCTAATTTCAGAAGAGTACGTGCTTTAGATACATATCCTTCATTTATCTATGGACTTGCAGACTTGGTAGAAGAGTGCTTAAAGGGACCTGAAATTGATCTTGATGAGGCAGCAAGATTGCCAATTCAAGTGAAACTATATCCTCAGGAGAAATGGCAATGGGGCTGGAATAACAGCTCTGAGGTATGGAATGGACGAGTAGCTATGATTGTTTTTATTGCATTTCTGATGGAGATTTTTTCAGGCCAAGGCCCTTTGCATGCTATAGGCTTACTTTAGTTAAACTTTTTTCTTAAATAGGTTAGATTCCTTATTAAAAGTTTTTTTGAGTATATATTTTCGAGACAGTTCTTTTTAGTGATTTGTTTAACGGAAATTTAATCTGTCTTTAGTTTTATAGAAAGCATTGGGCAAAGTTCACTTTGGGACTTAGTCTTGTATTCCAGAAGACGCTTTGTTGCTATCGTGACCTTGACTTCTTCACCTAAAGAACTAGGTGATGCAGCGCATGATGAGCGCCGCCAGATGATTTCAGGGGCGGACGCACTTATGGATTCTCTCCGAAGGCATGGAGTAGATACTATTTTCGGTTATCCAGGTGGAGCCATACTCCCTATATACGATGCAGTACATAAGGCAGAACATGAAGGATGGCTAAGGCATTATTTAGTTCGCCATGAGCAAGGAGGAACTCATGCTGCAGATGGGTTCGCAAGGGCGACAGGAAAAGTAGGTGTTTGTTTTGGAACATCTGGTCCAGGTGCTACGAACTTGGTTACTGGAATTGCTACTGCTCAGATGGACTCGGTTCCTCTTGTAGTTATTACAGGCCAAGTTCCACGACCCGCAATTGGTACTGATGCGTTTCAGGAAACAGATATTTTTGGGATTACTCTGCCAATTGTTAAGCATTCATGGGTAGTAAGGGATCCCAGGAATATTGCATCTGTTGTTTCTCAGGCCTTTTTAATTGCAGCTACTGGTCGTCCAGGACCAGTACTTATTGATATTCCAAAAGATGTAGGGCAGGAACTATTTGAATATGAGCCAGTTGAACCAGGACAAATATCCCCCCGCGGATTTCGAATTCCTGAATCACCAGATATATCTTCTTTGTCTAGAGCTTTATCAATGATTGAGGAGGCCGATAGACCGCTGCTTTATGTCGGAGGTGGAGTTGTCTCAGCAGGAGCCCATGAAAGTCTTGCTGCAATTGCTAAAAGATATCAATTACCAGTAACAACAACTCTTATGGGTAAAGGGGCATTTGATGAAAGAGATTCGCTTGCCCTTGGCATGTTGGGAATGCATGGGCTTGCTTGTGCGAACTTTGCAGTTACAGAATGTGATCTACTAATAGCTGTTGGCGCACGTTTTGATGACAGGGTTACTGGTAAACTTGATACTTTCGCTCCAAGTGCAAAGGTCATTCACTTTGAAATTGATCCTGCCGAAATTAGTAAAAATAGAGTCGTTGAACTTGCAATTTTGGGGGATGTTTCCAAAAGCCTTTCTATGTTGGTTGAATTGTCATCAACAAGAAAGATAATATCTAAAACAACTGCGTGGTTAGATCGAATAGATAATTGGAAGAAACGTTATCCATTAATAAAACCCTCTAGCGAAGGTGATATCTACCCTCAGGAAGTTTTAATGGCTATTAGAGATTTACAATTGGATGCTTACATAACTACTGATGTTGGACAGCATCAAATGTGGGCCGCGCAATATTTACGAAATGGTCCTAGGCAGTGGATTAGTAGTGGCGGTTTGGGAACAATGGGTTATGGCATGCCTGCTGCAATAGGAGTTCAAGCTTCGTTGCCAAAGGCAAATGTAATTTGTATTGCAGGTGATGCAAGTATACTTATGAATATTCAAGAATTAGGAACAGTATCCCAATATAAATTTCCTATCAAGATTGTTATCATTAATAATCAATGGCAAGGTATGGTTAGGCAGTGGCAAGAAAGTTTTTACGATGAAAGATACTCTGCATCAAATATGCAAGATGGTATGCCTGATTTTGTAGCTTTAGCTAATGCATTTGGACTTAAAGGGGTCTTGATAAAAGATAGAGAAAATTATGAGAAAGAGTTGAAAAATGCTCTTTCCTATAAAGGACCAATAATTATAGATGTCCGAGTTAGAAGGGGTGAGAATTGTTATCCAATGGTACCACCTGGGAAAAGTAATGCTCAAATGGTCGGATTACAAGAACAGCATGAATTTGCTGACTGAATTTAATATGAAAACTAATACTTACTTCTTTTCTTCTCAACCCTTGCCAGGAAATTACCATCTTTTTTATCTTGAATATGGTGCTTAGATTTGATCCTACGCGCTTTCTCTCTATTACCCTATTAATAATATTTTCTTTATTCGCTTTTCCAATAAGCATTAACTCGGCTGAAATCCTACAAATAACTAATTCTCAGGAGGTTTTATTGGGTGATAATAACCGCACATATAAAGTTAGAATTGCTTGTTTAGAAGTTGATCCAGAGAAAGAATCCGAAGTTATACGTCTTTTGAAGTTGGAAATGCCAAGAAGAAAGCGGGTAAATATTAAACCAGAAGCATCTGTTAATGGCAATTTAGTTGCGCATATTTTTTCAGATGGTTCTGATGTGGAAATCAGTAGGGTTATTGCAGATACTGGAATCGCATCATATCAATGCAATTACTAAAGTTGAATAAATGTCTTTAAGATCCTCTATATTCTATACCGCTCCATTGAATTAACTTGGATTTATTTCTTCTCCAAGAGTTGAATCTATCTGAGCTGGTGAAAGTGCAATAGGGGCAAATGCTGATTTGATGAACACTTATTCCACTATTCATGATTTGTGTGTGAGCTGCATTCCTTATATCTAATTTTATTTTATCGGAGGATTCTTCACTTATCGCTATCTTCTTAGATATAAGTCTTTGTGAGATTTGATTTATACTTAAATCTGAGAGATTGCTTTTAGAATTAAGATTTATACTTAGAAATATTTCCCTTGCGAGATCTAGATTTACTTGATAATTTTTTCCACTTATTGCTGGTCCAAGTGCAAAGAATAAGTTTTTTTTCTTTGATCCAATAGATTCTAGTCTATTAATTACTAATGGAATAATCTCTCCATAAATCCCCCTCCATCCAGCATGACAAGCCCCTACAAATCCATTTGCACGATCTGCTATTAAGACAGGGATGCAGTCCGCAGAGTAAATCCATAGGCTTTGCTTTTTACTATTGCCAATTAATCCATCAGCTTGAGGAGTTTTGATTTTATCTATATGACTCGCTAGTACTATTCTTTTACCATGTACTTGATTGCATCTATATGGAATAGATTCTGGGTTTAGGCTCTTGCTAAGCTTTACATGTGAGATTGCAGGGTCTTGTTTGGTAAAAAAACCATGGGTAAACCCTTCATTGTGAAGAAGTTTAGAAGATAAGTATTTATAGCCTTCTGATTCTTCCCATTTCCAATCTTCTCTTTGTTTTTTTATCTTTATGTCTCTATTGACAGGTGAAGGCACTTAATTTGGATGTCTCATTCTTACTCAGATATATCACGCAACATCCAGAAACCTGTAAATCTTTCTTCATTAGGTGTCGCTTGGACGGAAATAAATTGCAAGCCATGGGCATTTTCTCGAGAAAATAAGAGTTCCTTGTGTGCAGATTGGGCTAATTTACTTGTCAGATCAGTTACTAGCCATCTATCTTCTTGTCCAGCCTCTAGTATTAATTTAGTCCCTTCAATTACTAATTTTACTGGTTCTAGTCCCCCTAGCCATCCAGCAAGAGCAAGTGCACGTTGTTTGCTAAATAGGCGTAAGCCAGGAATTGGAATTTGTTCATTTTCAGTTGGCTTGATAGGTAGTAGACCATTGAATTCCATAGGCCATTCTTCTGCTTCTTTAAGCATTCCAATGGGTATAGATGCGAAGCTCCAGGCATCACCTCTAATCGCTTCAGGAAGCGGAATTGGTTCAGCGAGCATTTGTTTGGCAGGTGGAGCTAAAGGACCTGAAAGGTATCCTTCTTCTTTGGGGTACACCTCTTTTTCTCTTTCTGCTAGCCACTCAAGTAGTGAATAGGTGCGTCTGCTTGCAATTACTTCTAAGTCCAATGTTTCTGCTGCTCTCTTTACCATTGTTTTCATAGATGACCGCCAGCATCTAAGTTTTTGAGGAACTGCCCAGCCTTCACTGTTGGCATCTTCTAGGGCTTCTTTAAGAGCTTCAGCTAGCCATATGGAATTAACTTCTGCAGCAGGACAGTTTTTGCTCCAGCGGAAAGGTTTTGAACCTGATAGTTCTTGGGATGTTGTTATAAGCAATTCCCAGCGTTTTTTTCCATCAGCTTCGAGTATTGGTCGAGAGTAGAAATCTAGTTCCCAATCTCCTTTCTTTGAAATAGTCATATTTGAAGACGTCATCTAAGGAATTAACCCGCTGATTGTTCTTTTTGTCTAAGGATGTTACGGGCTTTATTGGCCCGATCAGTGGCTTCTTCCATTATTTTGTTTTTTTCTACAAGTATTTCCCCTGGCAAGCCCTCAAGAAGAGCAGTATTAAGACTAATTCGCCCTCTGCCAGGGTCTAGTTCTGTAATGATTGCTTTAATTGATTCTCCTATCTCGAATACTTCACGTAAGGATCTAATACTTCCATTGGTAATTGTTGATTGGTGCAGGAGGCCACTTACTCCATCTAAATCAACAAAATATCCATATGGCTTTAGAGCTGAAATTTTCCCTTCAATAAGTTGCCCTACTTCAAGTTGAGAGAAACGAGCTGCCGTAGTAGCTCGTTTCTCTGATAGCACCAATTTGCGATTATCTGGATTTACTTCAAGGAAAGCAACTCCTAAGGTTTTACCTACAAGCTTTTCGTGATTAGCACCATCTGCAAGCTGTGATCTAGGGATAAAGCCTCTGAGCCCTTCTATATCGCATGTAACGCCACCTCGATTGAAACCATTAATTTTTACTTGGGCAACTTTTCCTTCTTTGGCCATTTCAAGAACTTTTTCCCAACTTTTTCTTAAAGCTAGTGCCCTGCAGCTGACAGTTACCATTCCATCTGCATTTTGTTCTCTAGTCACAAGGACTTCTATTTCTAATCCTTTTGGAAAGCGTTCTTTAATGTTTGTTATTACACCTAAACCACATTCGTTTTTAGGCATGAAGCCTGGTGCCTTCCCCCCTATATCTACATAAACTCCGTCACTTTCGGCTCCTATTATTGAGCCTCTTGCAATTTCTCCAGTTGTACCTATAGGTTCATTTTCATCTAATGCTGCTAAAAAAGCATCTTCGTCAAAGTCGAAGTCATCAACGCTTCTTGCTTCATTAGGGTCCCAGGTTTGTGTAGATCCTCTTTTAGAGAAAGATACTTCTTTGAAGCTTTCTTGCTTCAAAAGGTCTGCAATTGTCAAACCTTCTAGATTCCCTGTGCCAGTCTCTTCTTTTTTGAAAGCTGTTATTGACTTTCTACTTTTAGAAGGTCCGCTGGCTAGCATTTCCTTAGAACCAGGATTCTCACTGGTTATGGGATTAATGTTTTTGCTTTTATCAAAAGCTGATTCTTTTGGTTTCTCAGCTTCTTTTTCTAGAATTTCTTTTTCCTCCTTACGGCTTATATGCATAACCTGTAAGGGTTTTCTAGGTGGGGCTGCAGCTCTCACAGGTTTTTGGGGTTTTTGGGGCTGCGGACTATCTGAGCCGGCCATGGCACCACTTTGTTTGTCGATAGATCATTCTGACAGGCAAAGAGAGGATTGTTATTAGAAATTATTTGATGTCAATTAACTTCTCTTCAAGACGATTTGATTTTCTCAGTTGGTCTGATGCTGAGAATGCATCTAGATCAAAGGGATCTACGGTTCTTTGGCCATTTGGTGCAGTTGAGCAACATGGAACACATCTTCCTTTAGCTACAGATCATCTTTTCGCTGAAAGGATTTCAGAAGAAGTGCTTTTGCGTCTAGCTGATTCTTTACCTATCTGGTCTTTACCATCTCAATCGATAGGTTTTTCACCTGAGCACGCCTCTTTCCCTGGAACACTTTCTTTATCTGCATCTCTTTTAATGCAACTAGTTATGGAGGTTGGCGAACAATTGAGTTCTCTGGGAATTCAGAGACTAGTGCTTTTTAATGCTCATGGTGGGCAGATTGGTTTGTTACAGGCTGCTGCTAGACAGCTAAGAATGAAATGCCCCTCAATGGCTGTCTTGCCTTGCTTCCTTTGGAGCGGAGTTCCTTCTTTAAAGGAATTGATTCCTTCTGAAGAAAGAATTAATGGTTTGCATGCTGGCCTGGCTGAAACAAGTTTGATGATGTCTCTTGCCCCCGAATTGGTTGGTCCTGATAGGCACATTGATGGAGATCACTTCAGCGGTGAATCAGTGGCTACTCCTCCCATGGGATGGAGCTTGGAGGGATCTGCTCCATGTGCGTGGTTAACAAAAGACCTAAGCGTTTCAGGTGTAATTGGTAACAATCAAGATGCCAATACAACTCTTGGCGAGGCACTGAGGGATGCTCTAATCCGTCACTGGGTCTACCTTTTGACCAATTTGATGGAGAGTGATTGGCCGCCTGTAGAACGGTAGGTAAACATTGCGATCTCACTACGGTTTGACAATTAAAAGCCCATTTTGCGTGTAGGTGGTTAAAGTTCACCGATTCGATCAAATTCAGAGAGATCTATGCCTATCCTCGAATCCCCTGAGGTCGCAGAACTAGAAACTTGCTCAACATCTGAACTCCCTGACTTCACAACTGAGTCTTATAAGGATGCTTATAGCCGAATTAATGCAATTGTGATTGAGGGTGAGCAAGAGGCTCATGACAATTACATTGCAATTGGCACTCTTATTCCTGATCAATTAGAGGAGCTGCAAAAGCTCGCTCGCATGGAGTTGAAGCACATGAAAGGCTTTACTGCATGTGGGAGGAACTTAGGAGTAAAAGCAGATATGCCCTTTGCAAAAGAATTTTTTGGTGGGCTTCATGGAAATTTTCAGAAAGCTTTATCTGAAGGGAAACTAACTACATGCTTTTTGATCCAAGCAATCTTGATTGAGGCTTTTGCTATATCTGCCTATCACGTTTACATCCGAGTAGCAGATCCTTTCGCAAGAAAGATTACTGAGGGTGTAGTTCAAGATGAGTATTTGCATCTCAATTATGGACAGGAATGGCTAAAGGCAAATTTAGATACATGTAAGGATGAGCTAATGAAAGCCAATAAGGAAAACCTCCCTCTTATTCGATCAATGCTTGATCAGGTTGCTAAGGATGCTGAGTCCCTTCAAATGGATAAGGAGGAGCTAATGGAAGAATTCATGATTGCTTATCAAGATTCACTTACTGAAATAGGTCTTGACAACCGTGAGATAGCTAGGATGGCTCTGGCTGCAGTGATCTGAACAATTTAAACAGGAGATTTCCTGGAGCTTCTTAGGAATTTTCAACTTATCTGTATAGGAAAGTTTTTTTATTTCACCGTTATGGATTAACCTCCCGGAATTCGGATAATGGTTTAGTTCCGATTACACGTTTTTAGGTAGGCAATGTTTGGTCTGATCGGGCACTCCACAAGCTTTCAAGATGCCAGAAGAAAGGCAATGGATCTTGGTTACGACCACATAGCAGAGGGGGATTTGGACGTTTGGTGTACCGCACCTCCTCAATTGGTTGAACATGTTGAGATTGTTAGTGCAGTTGGCAAAACCATCCAAGGTGCATATATCGATTCCTGTTTTGTGCCTGAGATGCTTAGTCGCTTTAAGACTGCTCGTAGGAAGGTTCTTAATGCGATGGAATTAGCCCAGAAAAAGGGGATTAATATCACTGCTTTGGGTGGCTTTACTTCGATTATTTTTGAGAACTTTAATCTTCTTAAACATCAACATATACGCAATACAACGCTTCAATGGGAAAGATTTACTACTGGAAATACTCATACAGCATGGGTGATATGTCGCCAATTGGAAATCAATGCACCCTCCGTAGGAATTGATTTAAAAAAAGCTCGTGTGGCTGTTATAGGGGCTACTGGTGATATTGGAAGCGCTGTTTGCCGTTGGCTTGTTGATCGAACTAATGTTGCAGAGCTGTTATTAGTTGCCCGGCAAAAGCAACCTTTATTAGATCTTCAAAAAGACTTGGGAGGTGGAGTTATTAATACTCTGGAAGAGGCTTTGCCTAAGGCTGACGTGGTTGTTTGGGTAGCAAGTATGCCTAAAACACTTGAGATTGATTCTACAAATCTACAAAGCCCTTGTCTAATGATTGATGGAGGTTATCCAAAGAATCTTGATGCAAAATTTTCAGGAAAAGGCGTTCATATCTTGAAAGGTGGGATAGTTGAGTTCTTTACAGATATAGGTTGGAGCATGATGGAGCTAGCTGAAATGGATCGCCCACAAAGAGAAATGTTTGCTTGTTTTGCTGAGGCTATGCTTTTGGAATTTGAGAATTGTCATACTAATTTTAGTTGGGGACGTAATAACATTACCCTTGAGAAAATGGATTACATCGGGAATGCTTCAGTAAAACATGGTTTCTCCACGTTGAATCTCAAAACTCAATTTCAGGCAGCAGTTGCCTGATAATTATCACTTTTTTTCTCATGCCTAGACGCTATCTACTTGAATTTGAGAAGCCATTAGTTGAGCTTGAGAAGCAAATAGAGCAGATTCGAGAGCTTGCGAGGGACTCGGAAGTTGATGTTAGTCAACAGTTACTTCAATTAGAAACTTTGGCGGCAAGGAGAAGAGAAGAAATTTTTCAAGCTTTAACACCAGCACAAAAAATTCAGGTAGCACGACACCCTCAGAGACCAAGCACACTAGATTTTATTCAGATGTTTTGTGATGACTGGGTGGAATTGCATGGGGATAGAAATGGTAGTGATGACAAGGCATTGATAGGGGGTATTGGGCGTATTGGGGAAAAGTCAGTAATGCTTATGGGGCAGCAGAAGGGACGGGATACTAAAGAGAACGTTGCTAGGAATTTTGGTATGGCAACCCCTGGCGGCTATCGAAAAGCTTTAAGACTTATGCGACATGCAGATAGATTTAATTTACCAATACTCTCTTTTATTGATACACCAGGAGCTTATGCAGGTTTACTTGCGGAAGAACAAGGTCAAGGTGAAGCAATTGCAGTTAATCTCAGGGAAATGTTTAGTTTTCGCGTACCTATTATTGCGACTGTTATAGGGGAAGGTGGATCAGGAGGCGCGCTTGGGATAGGAGTTGCAGATAGGCTTTTAATGTTTGAACACAGTGTTTATACGGTGGCCAGTCCAGAGGCTTGTGCTTCTATTCTTTGGAGAGATGCTGCTAAGGCTCCTGAAGCTGCTGCTGCATTGAAAATTACTGGATCTGATCTTCTAAGTCTAGGAGTAGTGGATGAAGTACTAAAGGAGCCATCTGGTGGAAATAATTGGGCGCCCCTTCAGGCCGGGGAAGTCCTGAAACAAGCTTTAGAAAGGCATTTAAATGAGTTGATGGCCTTATCCACTGAGCAATTGCTTGAAAATAGATACAGTAAATTTAGATCTATGGGTAGGGTTTTGGAGTCCAGTGCCACAGAGACTGGTCTAAGTGCTTAATCTTAATTTGATTGTTTTACTTTGAATGTCAACAGCTCTAATTACAGGAGCCTCTCGAGGGATAGGAAGAGCAACAGCAGAACTCTTTGCAAAAGCTGGGTGGGATCTTCTACTTGTTGCTCGTGATCATGAATCTCTTGAGGCACTTGCAAATGAACTTGTAAAGCATGGGGTTAAAGTTCACTACAAGTCAATAGATCTTTCAAAGCCAGAAACTATTAAATCAGGGATTAATTCTCTATTAAAAGAAGGATTAATACCTTCGGTTCTTATAAACAATGCTGGCGTTGCTTGGACAGGAGATCTGCTCTCAATGGATTTAGATCATTGGCAATGGTTATTTCAAATGAATCTTACTAGTGTGTTTCAAGTTTGTGCTGAAGTTGTGCCTTTGATGCGACAGAAGGGCGGCTTGGTTATAAATGTAAGCAGCCATGCATCACGGAATATATTCCCTCAATGGGGAGCTTATTGTGTTAGCAAGGCTGCTTTAGCTAGTTTCACAAAATCACTTGCGGAAGAGGAAAAAATAAATTTAGTTCGGGCTTGCACTCTTACCTTGGGAGCTGTTAACACTACTCTTTGGGATTCCGAAACAGTTGACTGTAACTTTGACAGACAAGCCATGCTATCAACTGAGCAAGTAGCTTCTACTTTGCTTCAATTATCCGAACAACCTTCCACTCAGATAATTGAAGATTTAACTTTAATGCCTGCTACTGGTGCTTTTTAAGTCATTTGTTTGTGATCTCGTTTTGAAGATGATAAAATCCCATATAGTGCCTGTTTAAATTAAACAATCTAATGAAGAAAAATATTAATCAATGTTTTTTATTGCTTTAATTAAAGAACTAACTTTTTTCATGTCTTTTATTCCAGGAGACTTCTCTAGCTTGCTGGACGCATCAATACCATAAGGTTTTGTTTCTTTAAGTGCTATTTGGACCCAATCTGCTGATATCCCACCTGCTAGCCACCAAGGAGTTTTAGGATTGGCTTCATTAATTAAAGATAGAGGAATCCTTTGGCCAGTTCCACCTAAGGAGTTTTTGCTCCAAGCATCAAGCACTAGATAGTCGACCTTGTCTTCATAATTAATAGCTTCAAGTAATTCTTTTGTAGATTTAACTCTTAAGGCTTTCCACCACTCTAAGTGAGGGTATCTGTTGCGTAGTTCTTTACATCTTTCTGGGGATTCATCGCCATGCATTTGTATGACTGATGGAGCTCCTTCTCCAGATAATTCTTTTGAGAACTCATCATCATTGAGATTAGCAACTACCCATACACGCTTTGTATTGGGGGAAACTTTAAGAAGTTCGGCAAAAATCTCTCTTCGTTGATGCTTTAAAACAAAGCGAGGCGAGCTTTTTATGTCAATCACACCAATAGCCTCCACACCTAAGGCAGCTATTGCTTTCGCTTGGGAGACCTTTGTAATTCCGCAAATCTTTATTGCGATAGGTGATTTAGATCCCATCAGGAAGATGATTCATAATTGTCCTTTATAGGATTAACCAGTCATGACTCTTGCCCAGATCATCATTTGGAGGTGAAGACTTGGAAAGTTGGGAGTTGATGCGAATTAGAGGAATCCCTCTGAGGGTTCATCCAAGCTGGTTCTTCATACTTTTGCTGTTTACTTGGACAGCTCAAGGACAGGTTGCTAATGGAGAGCAGGCTCCAGTCTCATTGTGGCTTAGTTGGGGGTTGGGGTTGATTACTGCATTATTACTTTTTCTTTCTGTACTACTGCATGAGTTAGGTCATTCTTTTGTGGCTTTAAATGAAGGAGTAAAGGTCAGCAGTATTACCTTATTTCTTCTTGGCGGTGTAGCAAGAATTGAGAAGGAATGTCCCACTCCTATGGGAGCATTTAGGGTGGCAGTAGCAGGACCTTTAGTCAGCCTTGTGTTGGCAATAGTTTGCCTTTATTCGGTTCAGAGTGTAGCTACCTTAAGTCCATTGATTGCAAACTTAATTAGACAAATTGGATCTTTAAATTTAGTCCTTGCATTATTTAATTTATTGCCAGGCCTGCCTTTAGATGGCGGTGTTATTCTTAAATCACTTGTTTGGCAATTTACAGGAAGCTATCGAAAGGGCTTGAAGGTTGCCAATACAACTGGTAGGTATTTATCTATTTTGGCAATATTCTTAGGGGTCTGGATTTCTTTAAGAGGTGGAGGATTAAGTGGTCTTTGGTTGATAATGCTTGGATGGTTTGGATTATCTGCATCACGCTCGCAATCTCAAATTCTTATTTTACAGAAGATCTTAAATGAATTAAGTGTAAGAGACTCTGCTTCTAAACGTTTCCGTGTTATTGAAAAATCTAGTTCTATTAGGGAATTAAGCAAATATATAATGTATTCGAAAGATATTAAAGAAGTTCAGGATTGGATTTTAGTATGTGATGGAGGAAGATGGGTTGGTTATATTGATGACCAGCCGTTAAAAGAATTACCAGTCCAAAAGTGGGACAATTATCCACTATCTGATTTCATAAGACCGCTTAATGAATTACCTAGAATTGAAGAGAAGAGTTTGCTTTGGAAAGCAGTTTCCGCTTTAGACAAATCTAAAGGTGGAAGATTGCTTGTTTTCAATATTGCTGGCTTGCCTTCGGGAACTATAGATAGGGTTGATGTAGGAGAAGCTGTTTTGAAGCGTCTTGGTATTAATCTTCCAAAGTCATTCTTAGATCAAGCAAGAAGCCAGAATATATACCCTTTAGGACTTGACCTATCAAAAGTTGTTGATGTCATTAAATCCAATATTAATTTCGAGAATAAGGAATAATTTCTTTAATACAGCAAGAAACTCTTAGCTTCAAGATCCGCCTCTCTCAATTCCGTATCAGATAGTGCTTTCTTATTCCAAATAACTTCTGGCCAAGATCCTTTTAGAGAGCTTTCAAGATTTTTTTTTATTTCATCATAATTAATTCCTTCTCTTAAAGAGTTTGGTGCATCTACTCCAAAGACTTTTCGCCAAAGGCTTTTAGGAGGATCTAGAAGTATCTCTCCATGTTGGAGCAGATGTCCTTTCTTCCAAAGTTGCGCGCTACCAATGCGCTTATTTCCATATTGATCAACTAGATCTGCATTAGTAGATCTAGAAAAACAGTTTTGATTTGCTTCTTCTTGAGCTTGGGTGCCGAAAATTAGATATAAACCTGATTTTGAAAATCCATTAATGAGCCATTTGCTTGTTTGTTTATATGATGCCTTCTTCTCCTTCGGTGCGGAGGGCCAAATTAGTGCGTATGTGAGCCCCCTTGCATGAAGCACTGCACTGCCACCAGTTGGCCTCCTTACTAATCTGATCTCCCCGTTTTTTTGTAGTTCTTGCCATCTTTTTGGCAGATTTCTTTGATTATGTCCAATTGATAATGTTGGCTTGTCCCATTTATAAAACCTCAAAGATATAATTAAATCTTTTTGTATAAATGATTTTTCTAAAAGTATTTTATCTATAGCCATTTGTTTCTCACCTGAAAAGGTAGTCATAGGTATTAATCTTCCTTGCCTGTTAGCAGCCTCAGCGTTTGTTGATGTTGGGGAGATAGGCATATTAAATGATAAGGAAAAGAAATTGGCATGCTCCTAAAAAAGAAATGCATTGCAAGCTATCTTTATAATAAGAGCTTATCTCAAAACAAAAAAATCAAGTAGGTTAATCTTCTTCAAAGAAGATTAACCTACTTGATTTTTAGGAGGGTTATGGAATAGATTAATCCAAAGAAGTGTCGATGTAATTTCTTTACTTATAGGCTCTTGCAAATTCTATTTTCGTTTTTTGATGAGTTTTTAATATCTCTTGTCTTGAACTTTTGACTGGATTAGTGGACGTTCTGGCTCAATTCTATTGAAAGGTGTGTCAGGCTTTTGCAAAGAATGTCCATTCTTGCCTTTTCGGTGGAGAATGTATAGGCATTCGAATCTTTTTCTGATGGACCCTACCCCTACTATTGATTTGGCTGGACTTTGTTTGGTAGTTCTTGTTCATGCAGGGATTCTGGCTCTTCGTTTGGGTATCACTCTGAATCGCGCTTGATTATTGCCTTGCACTTGGCAACTGTGTTTTTCTGCGATACAAGCGGATAACCGATAAGCACTCTTGGCCAAAAACCTGGTCAATTCCAGGCCAAAAAAACAAAGGCACACTCATCACGTTAGAAGCAATTCAAGGTCTGGAACCTCCCGAAAGAAAACGCTCCCTGCAGTTTCTTTAGCTGCTGCACTTCAATTGCAAGAGCAGCAGCGTGAGCTTTTATATAGTTTGATTGCTCTATCAATGAAGGTAGGTTTACTTACTATTGGAATAGTAAGTGTATTGAAGCTAGGTTTGGCCTCTCATCAGCGTTTCAGACGTTTTGCAGAACTTTCCTCAATAATTGATGTTGAATCTGTGAAACTTATTAATCTTCAAAAACGTTTTGATCGTTTATATACCATTGGAGGTGATAGAAGATTAATGGAGGAACAGGATCAATGGATTGCTCCAAATAGAGTCAGGGTTATATGGCGTTAAAAGTTTCCACTGATTCAATTTTAATTAGCTGTTAAGAACTATCTTTAACAACACGAATAGCTTTTCCTCATAAGATGGTTTCTCTACAAGCTGCACCTGGCACTGTATTGATTACTGGAACCACATCAGGAGTAGGTTTGTATGCAACTAAGGCCTTAGTGGATAAAGGGTGGAAAGTTATTGCTGCAAATAGAGATCCACTTCGAGCCCAAGCAGCAGCAGAGGTGTTGGGACTGCCTTCTACTAGTTCTAGGCAACTAGAATATTTGTATATGGATCTTGGTGATTTAGATAGTGTTCGCGACTCAGTTAAAACTCTTTTGGGGTCTTTGGATGGTGGATCATTAGATGCTCTGGTATGTAATGCAGCTGTTTATTTGCCAAGACTTAAAAAGCCAAGACGTTCGCCACAAGGATATGAAATTTCAATGGCAACAAATCATCTCGGACACTTTTTATTAATCCAACTTCTTTTAGATTCCTTGAGGAAATCTAATCGCCCTGTTTGGACTGGTAGAAGATGGGCAACAGAACCACCTAGGGTAATAATCTTAGGCACGGTCACTGCAAATTATAAAGAACTAGGAGGAAAAATACCCATTCCAGCTCCAGCAGATTTAGGAGATCTTTCTGGCTTTCAGAATGGATTTCTTGATCCAATTTGTATGGCAAATGGAAAGAAATTTAAGCCTGGCAAGGCATATAAAGATAGTAAGCTGTGCAATATGATTACTACGCAAGAGTTACATCGTAGATATCAAGATTCTCCAATCTTATTTAGCTCTTTGTACCCAGGGTGTGTTGCAAACACAAAGCTTTTTAGAAATACACCTAAAATTTTTCAGTGGCTTTTCCCTTGGTTCCAAAAGCTTATAACCGGAGGATTTGTCAGTCAGAAATTGGCTGGAAAACGGGTGGCTCAAGTAGTTGCAGATCCCGAATTTGCTATATCTGGAGTGCATTGGAGCTGGGGGAATAGGCAAAGAAAAAATCGCCAACAGTTTTCCCAGGAACTTTCTGAGAGAGTTACCGACCCATGTACCTCTAAACTTGTTTGGGAATTATCTATGGAACTAATAAATATGAAAAGTTGAGATCAATAAGTTTGTTTGTACCTTGGTAATTTAGTCGAAGCCTAGAAGATCAAAGATTTCTCTATCTTTTAAAGGCTCTGCTTCAAGTGGCTCTACATTTTCTAGCATTTTTTTTGCAAGTGATAAGTATTCGTTTTGGACTTCTAATACGCCTTCTTCTTCAGAATCCATTTCGAAAATTGTGCACTTTTTAAGTCTTGAACGACGAATTGCATCTACATTTTTAAAATGGGCCATGGTTTTGAGCCCTGTCCTCTCATTGAACTTCTCTATTTGATCTAGTCCTGAGGAACGGTTTGCAATTACTCCACCAAGCCGAACTTTGTAGTTTTTGGCTTTAGCATTGATTGCTTGAACAATCCGATTCATTGCAAAAATTGAATCAAAATCGTTTGCAGTAACTATCAAGCAATAATTGGCATGTTGCAATGGAGCTGCGAATCCTCCACAAACAACATCTCCAAGTACATCAAAGATAACAACATCAGTCTCTTCAAGTAAGTGATGTTCTTTAAGCAGCTTGACTGTTTGTCCTGTGACATAACCACCACAACCAGTTCCTGCAGGTGGACCACCACTCTCTACGCACTTGACTCCGTTAAAACCTTCAAACATAAAATCGGCTGGCCTTAACTCTTCACTGTGAAAGTCAACTTCTTCAAGAATGTCAATAACCGTAGGCACCATTTTGTGCGTAAGGGTGAATGTGCTGTCATGCTTAGGATCACAACCAATCTGAAGCACTTTCTTTCCTAGCTTGGAGAAAGCGGCTGAAAGGTTGGAGGATGTAGTGGATTTACCGATACCTCCTTTTCCATAGACAGCTATTACCAAAGCACCTTCTTGAATGTTGACAGAGGGATCCTGTTGAACTTGTACACTTCCTTCTCCATCTGCTGGACGCGTAAGGGTTGATGTCATTAATAGCCTTCGCGAAAGTACTTGTTATTTACATTCAAGCAGGTATATGTACTCTTGCAGAATGTATGTCAAATTCGCAACATGACTGATCCCTAATACTTTGATTCTGACAAAAAAAAGCATTTTCGCCTGATTTTAAGTGCAAATACTCAGGCACTTGAGCTCAGTTGTTTCTATTATTTATGCTTCATGTAGAGAAGTGAGCTTTTGCGTCGTATAGAGTCTCGCTATCTATTTTTTTACAGCCTGTTTCACGTGCATATTTTTCTGTATTCTTTTTGATTTTGCCTCTTACAAAAAAGGGAATTTTTGAAAGTTCCTCTTGTCCTTCTATCGTCCAGATTGGATTCTCATTAGATGGATCTGATTCAATTTTATTAAAAAA
The DNA here is from genome assembly GCA_003215545.1 of Prochlorococcus sp. AG-409-L14. GTDB lineage: Bacteria > Cyanobacteriota > Cyanobacteriia > PCC-6307 > Cyanobiaceae > AG-409-L14. Next base: position 63,885 of record QCKF01000004.1, read on the forward strand.
GTGATTAGGTGAAGCTTCCTTTGCTTTGTCATCATTCTTGTCTATATGACCAAGATGACTTTGGTGTCCATCAGTGAATTCGAAGTCATGACGGAACATTCCTATTAGATGCTCTTCTAATCCCATCATTAATGGGTGAACCCAGCAATCAAAAATGACATTTGCTCCTTCCCAGCCCATTTGTGGACTGTATCGAGCTGGTACATCTTGAACATGCATAGGTGTGCTGATAACTGCACAAGGTATCCCTAAGCGTTTGGCACTATGCCTTTCCATTTGGGTCCCAAGTACCAGTTCTGGTGCAGATTCTTTTATGGCTTTTTCTACTTCTAAATAGTCATTTGTAATCAAGGCTTCTAACCCAAGCTCCTTTGCGGCAGATCGTACTGATCTAGCCATTTCTCTGCTATAGGTTCCTAACCCGACCACTTCAAAACCAAGTTCTTCTTTGGCAATTCTTGCTGCTGCTAGAGCATGAGTACCGTCACCAAAGATAAATACTCTTTTTCCTGTTAGGTAATTTGAGTCAACTGATTTTGAATACCAAGATAATTTTGATTCTTGCTCTGATTCATATGGGTTGGTATTTTCCATACCTAAAAGTTCATGTATTTCTTTTAGGAAATCCTTGGTTGCTCCTATTCCGATAGGAACTATACGACTAAAAGGAATACCAAAGTTTCTTTCAATCCAGGCACAAGTTGTTTCTGCGATTTCAGGATATAGGCATACATTTATATCTGCATCTATAAGTCTAATTAGATCACTTGGATCGGCTCCTAGAGGTGCAACAACGTTTACATCTATACCATGTTGAGCAAGTATCTTTTGTATCTCCAAAACATCGTCTCTGCAGCGAAAACCTAATAGCGATGGTCCTAGTAAATTTACTTTTGGCCTTCTACCTTCTTCTCGCCATGCGTTAGGAGAATGTTTATGATTATCTGTAACCTTTGTCTTAAGTAATCCTCTGACTAATTGATAGAAAGTTTCTGAAGCTCCCCAATTTTCTTTTTTGCTATATGCAGGCAATTCAAGGCTGATGATTGGAAGGTTGAAACCCATGCCAGATGCTAGTGATCCTGGTTGATCTTGTATGAGTTCGGCTGTGCAACTTTCACCAACTAGAAGAGTTTTAGGTTTAAACCTTTCTACGGCTTCACGTATGTTTTTCTTGACTAATTCTGCAGTGTCCCCGCCTAAATCTCTTGCTTGGAAAGTGGTGTAGGTGACTGGAGGTCTCCGCCCCCTCCTTTCTATCATTGTAAAAAGGAGATCAGCATAAGTATCGCCCTGAGGTGCATGTAAAAGATAATGAACCCCTTCCATTGATGTAGCAATTCTCATGGCACCTACATGTGGAGGGCCTTCGTAAGTCCAAAGTGTTAGTTCCATTTGATTTATGCGTGGATGAGTTGTGTTTTATTTAGAAGATCATGTCGATGTAGTGGCCTGGAAAAAAGTTCAGCTAAATCAGCTGCTTGATCAATTCCATGGATTGGACTGAAAACAAACTCTATTGACCATTTCGTGGAAATTCCTTCAGCTTCCAATGGATTCGCCAACCCCATTCCACAGACGACCAAATCTGGTTTTTGTTCTCTTACTCTGTCTAGCTGATTTTCTATATGCTGTCCTTCCATGATCCGAACTTTCTCGGGCAAGAGAGCAAGCTCTGATTGCATTAATTCCTTATTTAAATAAGGTGTGCCAACTTCAAGGAGATGCATTCCGCATTCTCTTTGTAGAAAACGAGCCAAAGGAATTTCAAGTTGCGATTCAGGCAGAAGGAAAATCTTTTTTCCTGAAAGCTTGTCCTTATACGGTCTAATAGCCTTCTCTGCACGATTAATTAATGGTTCTAATGTTGTGTTTACTAATGATTCTTCAATGTCGAAGGATTTTGCAGCTGCTTCTATCCATATCCGGCTTCCTTCAATTCCTAGAGGAAAGGTTGTTTTAAGTATTTCCGCTCCCCGATCTTGGAGTGCTCGTGCGGTTTGGCCTAGATAAGGTTGTGTTAGTAATACTTTTGTTCCAGGGCCAATTGACGGTAGCTTTGTGGATTCTCTTGGCGGAAGACTTGAGACTTTGTTAATCCCAATTCGATTAAAGATCTTAATGAAACGATCTTCAACTGAATTGGCGATAGTTCCAACCATTAACAACTGCTTTTCTTGAGATTCTGCTTTGGGCATTAAGGGCACTAAAGCAGAAAGTGCTCCATCCTCCCCTTGAGTAAATGTTGTTTCAATCCCACTGCCTGAATAATTTAGAACTCTTACTTGTCCATTTAATTGTCCATTAAGACGTTCAGCAACTCTTGCTAAATCAAGCTTTATAACCTCACTTGGACAAGACCCAACAAGAAAAAGTGTTCGAATCTCGGGTCGTCTTTCCAAAAGGTTATTTACCACTCGATCAAGTTCGTCATGAGCATCTGCAAGGCCAGCTAGATCTCTTTCTTCAAGAATTGCTGTACCAAAACGTGGTTCGGCAAAGATCATTACGCCTGCTGCACTTTGAATTAGATGTGCACAGGTCCTTGATCCAACCACGAGAAAGAAAGCATCTGGCATTCTTCTGTGGAGCCAAACAATTGAGGTGAGACCACAGAAGACTTCCCGTGGTCCTGTCTCTTTTAGCAGCTGCGGTGCGCCGCTCATAAGAAAAGAAAATGCTTCCTTAAAACTGCACCCAGAATCACGTAAATACCAACTTCCTACCAAAACTCTTCGGGATTGAGCCCTGATTATTGAGACTATGTTGCGAAATGTTCTTTTTGTTTCTAATTCATGACTTAATCATAGGTCAAACGTACTGATTGCGAATTGGTTAATAGATGTGCAATGTTTCACAACATTTCTCTAATCAGGCTTTGTTGTAGAAAAAAGCAAGTGAAATGTTTATTTGTTTCGTATTAATAGTAAAGGTATTTCTTGGACACTAGTTTCTTTTTAACGTCAGTTACGCCAGTGTGCTTGGTCATTTTCAGAACGACTTAGTTTCCATACATTTCTGCTTATTCTTCTTGCTGTTAATCCTCCTCTTTGGGTCTTTGTAGATCCTGGGCGAGCTCCAAGTAATTGACTCACTTCGGAAGTGCTTAAGGGTGCTCCCGTTTCTATTGCTAGTGAAGTTATCTCTAGCCGTTGACGAAGTGCAAGAAGATCTGCTTTTTCCCCATGATCTTCAATAGACCAATCCAAAGCAGGATTGCCCTCTTGCGACATTTTTTGCATTAGCCCAAGCCCTATAAGACCCAAGGCCTGTTCTGCCTTTAGATCATTTGGAAGCGCGGTTGAATCAGAGTGATTCTTTTGAGAAGTAGGCATTCTTAAATGACGTATTTACCCCTGAAGTTATCGGTTCAAATTTTGCGTGCAAGTTTTTGAAATTAGCTAAATCGGCAAGTTGTCCAGTATTATCCGCGCCATGAACGGATTCGCCAGCTTAGAAAACCGGGAGCGGCGGCCATTGGGGAATGCCATCGTTACCGGAACTGAGGTTCAACCTCAGGTCTCAGGTGCAAGCTGCGTAATAACAACTGATTCAGAAACATCAAGAGTTGCTAGACAAGCTAGTCATGTTCAGCAAATTGATTTGCGAACTTATATCTTTTTAGATTCTTTACAGCCCCAGTTAGCCGCTTACATGGGGACTGTCAGTCAAGGCTTCTTGCCTATTCCAGGGGATGCTTGCCTTTGGATGGAAGTATCTCCTGGAATGGCTGTGCACAGGGTTACTGATATTGCTTTAAAAGCAAGTAATGTCCGTCTTGGGCAAATGGTTGTTGAAAGGGCTTTTGGATCTTTAGCTCTTTACCATCGTGACCAAAGTACTGTTTTGCATTCAGGTGATGTTGTTCTTGATGCAATAGGAAGCACGGTTAGTAGAAGAAGCCCGTGTGACGTAAGTTGGACTGAAGTTATTAGAGCAATTACACCTGACCATGCAGTCTTGATAAATAGACAGAATCGTAGAGGCTCAATGATCGAAGCTGGTATGAGTATGTTTATTCTTGAAACAGAGCCCGCAGGTTATGTTTTGATCGCTGCAAATGAGGCAGAAAAGGCTTCTAATATTACTGTCGTGGATGTAAAAGGTGTTGGAGCTTTTGGAAGGTTAACCCTTGCAGGCAGAGAAGGAGATGTAGAAGAAGCTGCTGCAGCTGCAATGAGAGCGATAGATCAAATAAATCCGTAGATTTCTAATTTTTCTCAAGTCCGAAGGCTTGTCGCAGATAGGGAGCGATTATTCTTGCAGCCTTTCCTCTAGTGCCTAGCCTGCTCAACTGTTGTTGATTTAATTCGCCATAGGTGCAGTTAGCTTCTTTTACCCATAAAAGTGATTCGAATTCTCCCCCTTCATAAGCAGGAGATTTAAGAAGTTCTCCCCAACAAACCCCTTCTGCATCTTTGATTAGCTCTCCTTTTGGACTGCATAAAACCATCACACTCAGAAATCTTGCACTTCTATAGGGAGTATCTCCTAGTGCAGTAAGAATTTTGTCGATTTTTTCTTTATTAGTTTCAGCAAAGCGAGCAGAGAAAAGTCCCGGAGCACCATTTAGGGCATCTACTTCTAATCCAGAGTCATCTGCAATTGTCCATGTATTGGTTATTTGTGCGGTTTCTCTTGCTTTCAATAAAGCATTCTCTAAATATGTTGATCCAGTTTCTTCAGTATTTATATGGCTTGGTTGTTGTGTTACCTCAATAGGTAGGGGGCCAAGCATTGACACAATTTCCTCAACCTTATGCTGATTGCCACTCGCAATAGTTATTTGATGCCTTTTCAAAATTAAAAAATGGTCATTTTGACCATTTTGAGGGAAGAGAGGGTTTTGAGAGAAAGTGTTTGAGACAGGATGGGCTGAACATTCCACCCCTGACAATGCTAGGGACCTGCCTCAGATTGTGAAAGTACAGATTGATTTGCCAATTCGCAAGCAAATGTTTGGAGGTACTGACCGGATAGACCACAGCACTTTATAACAGTCAGGGACTGCATCATAAGTAGAGCTTATGAGAGTCAGTAAGGAAGGTAATCGTGTTTTTAGCAAATTTGTCTTGACTTATACACGCGTAACACAGCATCCTTCCTCCTGAACATTCCATCCATCTACTTAGGCAGGCAATGGCTAACGAAACCATGGGCATCGCTCTCGGCATGATCGAGACCCGCGGCCTTGTTCCCGCAATTGAGGCGGCTGACGCAATGACCAAGGCAGCAGAAGTGCGCCTAATTGGTCGTGAATTTGTCGGTGGCGGTTATGTAACAGTCTTGGTGCGTGGCGAGACAGGTGCTGTTAACGCAGCTGTACGTGCTGGCGCTGATGCATGTGAGCGGGTTGGTGACGGACTTGTCGCAGCTCACATCATTGCTCGTCCTCATCGTGAAGTTGAGCCTGCGCTTGGTAATGGCAACTTCCTTGGTCAGAAGGACTGAGAAAAGCTGAATAGCTCTTTATAGAGCTTTCGCAATATCAATCCCTAATAACGACTTAAAGGAGTTATCCAATGAGCAAGAAGTATGACGCAGGGGTAAAGGAGTACAGAGACACCTACTGGACTCCTGATTATGTTCCCCTAGACACAGACCTTTTGGCCTGCTTTAAATGCACAGGTCAAGAAGGCGTTCCAAGAGAAGAAGTCGCAGCAGCTGTTGCAGCAGAGTCTTCTACTGGTACTTGGTCCACAGTTTGGTCCGAGTTGCTAACAGACCTAGAGTTTTATAAAGGTCGTTGTTACCGCATTGAGGATGTACCTGGTGACAACGAGTCTTTCTATGCCTTTATTGCATATCCTCTAGACCTTTTCGAAGAAGGTTCAATTACAAACGTTTTAACTTCCTTAGTTGGAAACGTCTTTGGCTTTAAGGCACTGAGACATCTTCGCCTTGAAGATATTCGCTTCCCAATGGCCTTTATTAAGACCTGTGGAGGTCCTCCTCAAGGAATCGTGGTTGAGCGAGACCGTTTGAATAAGTATGGCCGTCCATTGCTTGGATGCACCATTAAGCCAAAGCTTGGTCTTTCTGGTAAGAACTATGGCCGAGTTGTTTATGAATGTCTTCGTGGTGGTCTTGACCTCACAAAAGATGATGAAAACATCAATTCTCAGCCTTTCCAGCGTTGGCGTGATCGTTTCGAGTTCGTTGCTGAAGCTGTAAAGCTTGCGCAGCAAGAAACTGGAGAAGTCAAAGGTCATTACCTAAATTGCACAGCAACAACTCCTGAAGAGATGTACGAGCGTGCTGAGTTCGCTAAAGAGCTCGACATGCCAATCATCATGCATGATTACATCACTGGTGGTTTTACGGCCAATACTGGTTTAGCTAACTGGTGTCGTAAGAACGGAATGCTGCTTCATATACACCGTGCAATGCATGCGGTGATTGACCGTCATCCAAAGCATGGTATTCACTTCCGTGTACTTGCTAAGTGCTTACGTCTTTCTGGTGGTGATCAGCTACATACAGGAACAGTTGTTGGAAAGTTAGAAGGTGATCGTCAGACCACCCTTGGCTATATCGACAACCTTCGTGAGTCTTTTGTCCCTGAAGACCGCACTCGCGGTAACTTCTTTGATCAAGACTGGGGATCTATGCCCGGTGTATTTGCTGTTGCCTCTGGTGGTATCCACGTATGGCATATGCCAGCTTTGCTTGCAATTTTCGGTGATGATTCATGTCTTCAGTTTGGTGGTGGTACTCATGGACACCCATGGGGATCTGCTGCTGGTGCAGCTGCTAACCGCGTAGCACTAGAAGCTTGCGTCAAAGCACGTAATGCAGGTCGTGAGATTGAAAAAGAAAGTCGCGACATCCTTATGGAAGCGGCGAAGCATAGTCCAGAACTAGCGATCGCACTTGAGACCTGGAAAGAGATCAAGTTCGAATTTGACACAGTCGACAAGCTAGACGTTCAGCAATAGCGAAAAAGAGGAGGCAACAAGCCTCCTCCCTCTTTCCTTTTACTTATTCATTTAGTTGTCGGTAATTTATCCGGCTTCTATTCCACCTACAATCCCAGGTTCACCATGCCTTTCCAGAGCACAGTTGGTGACTATCAAACAGTCGCCACCCTGGAAACCTTCGGCTTTTTACCGCCGATGACCCAGGACGAAATTTACGATCAAATTGCATACATTATTGCTCAGGGCTGGAGCCCAGTTATTGAGCACGTTCATCCAAGTGGCTCTATGCAGACCTACTGGTCTTATTGGAAGTTACCATTCTTCGGCGAAAAGGATTTGAACGTGGTTGTCAATGAGCTCGAAGCTTGCCATCGTGCTTACCCCGATCATCATGTTCGTATGGTTGGTTATGACGCCTATACCCAAAGTCAGGGCACTGCGTTTGTTGTATTCGAAGGTCGTTGATTAACTGTTTGTTTATTTCATAGCCTCGAAATTTATTCGAGGCTATCTATTTCCTTTAGAGAAGACTTTTCTCTTCTCGACCTAAAACGTTTCCAATCTGGTAGACATGGCAAAACAATCAAGTCGAGAGTTAGTACTTGAACGCAGGAAGGCTCTTAGTCAAGGTGGGAAAAAAGCTGTTGCTGCAAACAGCTCCACGACTAATAGAGTTCGGTCTGTTGCTGATGCTCGTTCTACTAGGACAAATTCCGAGGTCGTTAAACCCAGAAAAAATATATCTAAGGCTTTTGTTGGAATCGACCAATCAACTCCTAATTCGTCCTTAGTTAATTCTTCAGCTTCAAGTAGATCTTTGAAGCGTGTAAGTCAACCTAGTAGAGATCTTGTACTTGCTCGGCGAGAAGCTCTTTCTCGTAGAGGTAAGTCTGCCGATACTAGTAAAGATAGAACAAGAGTTGATATTCATTTGAATTCCAATCCAAAAGTCCTAGCATCTACTACTACTACTACAAAATATTGTTGTGATGAGTGCCAGGAGAGAGACGGGATTGAGTTGAATTCAAAAAAATCATCTAACTCTCCTGATCTATCTTCAATTACTAACTCGAGGAACGGTGCAAGGAGGACTTCTGTAAAACGACGTGCAGTTCAAAATACTAGTCGTGCCCTTGTTTTAGCTCGCAGAGAAGCACAGTCAAAACACGGAAAGAAGGCTGGAAATCAGCCAACTTCTGCTGCATCTGTAGCTAGACAGGCTGATCCAGATTTGACTAGTAGAGAACTTGCACAAAGAGTGAGAGAACTTAAAAGTAAAACGGGTTCTACTGGGAAGCAGCGGAGTGCTACTACTAGACCTTGTGGGCCTAATCGAAATGGATCCAAACAGGCTTTAGCAGCTGATGCCCACTGGAAAGTTGGAGTAAGTGAGACCACCTCAGGACAAGTAGTTACTGGGACTCAAGCAAATAGATCTGTTAGGACTACTGGAAATGAGGCGAGCACATGTAGATCAGTCACAGGAACTCAATATTTAGGCTCCGAAGTTTTTGATACCTTTTGTGAATCTTCCCCATCTCCTAGTCAACCATCAAAGGTTTCTGTTACCAATACTACTCACGGGAATACAGTGACAGGTAATGAAGTAGGTCGTTCTGAAAAGGTTACTGGTGACGAGCCTGGAACTTGTAAAGTTCTTACAGGCACTGAATATATTTCAGCTAATCAATCCAATTCTTTTTGTGGTAGTGCTCAACCTGCACCACGCAAAGTAGGACAAAGCCTCACTCTTGAAGGTAGAAAGGTAAGTGGAGTGATGGTTGGTCGGTCGGAGAAGGTTACAGGAGATGAGGCTGGTTCTAATCGAGGTCTTACAGGTGATCAATATTTAGGCTCTGATCCACTACCAGAAGGTAGGCCTGCAGAGAAGGTTGGCTCCTTTAATACTCTTCGAGGTTCTGGTGTTACAGGGACCAACGTTGCGCGTT
>QCKF01000005.1 GCA_003215545.1 Prochlorococcus sp. AG-409-L14
ATTTATAGAGCTTGCAAAAAATAAAATTGCAAAATTGATTTTAAAAACAGTTTTTTGTTTGGATAGATATCAATTCAATTTTCACTCCCATGTGATCTATGCCCATTGCCTCAGACATAACTGCACTGGTTGGACAAACTCCACTAGTTAGGCTGAACCGACTACCAAATGAATTTGGATGTAAAGCAGAGCTAATTGCAAAACTAGAAAGCTTCAATCCAACAGCTTCAGTCAAAGACCGTATTGCTGGTGCAATGATTTCAACTGCTGAAAAAGCTGGAATTATTAATCCTAAAGAGACGGTTTTAGTAGAGCCCACAAGTGGAAATACAGGTATTGCCTTGGCAATGGTGGCCGCAGCAAAAGGTTATCGCCTTATCTTGACCATGCCAGACACCATGAGTACTGAAAGACGCTCAATGCTTAGAGCATATGGGGCTGAATTGCAGCTAACCCCAGGCGGAGAAGGAATACAAGGGGCAATTAAACTAGCCAACGAGCTTGTAAAAGCAATTCCAAAAGCATATTTACTACAACAATTTGACAATCCATCTAATCCTGCAATACACGAAGAAACAACTGCTCAAGAAATTTGGAATGATTGCGAGGGCAAGATTGACGGCTTGATAGCAGGGATAGGAACTGGTGGAACAATTACAGGATGTGCTCGTCTTCTCAAGCAACGAAATCCTCAACTACAAGTATTTGGAGTAGAACCGCATGCAAGCCCAATTCTGTCAGGGGGATGCGCTGGACCACACGTTATTCAGGGAATAGGCGCTGGGTTTATCCCAAGTGTTCTGGACATAAAATTAGTAGATGAAGTTATTCCTATTCCAGATGATGACGCTATCAAAATAGGAAGACGCCTAGCGAAGGAAGAAGGACTATTGAGTGGAATTAGTAGTGGCGCGGCAGTGGCTGCTGCTCTTAGGATTGGAGGTAGAGCGGCAATGAAAGACAAGCGTCTTGTTGTCGTATTACCAAGCTTTGGGGAACGTTATCTATCAACTTCCATGTTTAATAATTCTTCTCCAATCACAACAGAACGAAATGGCAACCTTTGAGAAATGAAAACATAAGGAGTTCCAATGACTTTAGACCCCTACGAAGTACTTGGAGTTGACTACAACGCAAGTTCTAAGGAAATCAAAGCAGCCTATAGATCTCTAGTTAAAAAACATCATCCTGATACAGGTGGAGATGCAACAACAATCCTGCAATTAAATGCTGCCTGGGCCGTTTTAGGAGACCAAGAGCAACGTCAAACTTATGACCAACAAAAAAACAATGATTTTCATTTTGTCCAAGAAGCAAACAAAAGAGCCGTAAGAAATGCTTATGCATATTCAGCCGCCAAAGCAGTACATGTGGAAGTAAAAGAAGCCGAAGGAGCACTTACTAATTGGTTGAAAACTGTATATTCTCCGAGCGATCGCCTACTAGGCGAAGTTATCAATCCTTTCCCTGCAAAACTTCGAGAACTTTCAGCAGATCCATACGATGAAACACTTATGAACGCCTTTTGCTTATATCTTGAAGAAAGCCAGAAACGTATACAAAAGGTCGAAAAGTGTTTTAGTTCCCAAGCAACACCAAAGGTTGCTAACAACTTAGGTATTGGTCTATATCACTGCCTATCTCAAGTAAAAGATGGACTAATTGAACTAGAGCGTTACACAATGGGTTACGTAGATAATTATCTACACGATGGGAAAGAGATGCTTAGAGAAGCAAAGAAAAACCGTAAAAAGCTACAACTAGAGCGCCGTCGACTAATTAGCTAATAAAGGTAAAAGACTCTTCAGCGAAATAGCTATTCAAACTAGTTTGAGGTGACGACTTCACACTAGTTTGAGCATGCAGTAATAAAAAATATAAGGGTTTAATTAAGACCAATCTTCTAATTGATCAATTCTAAGCCAACTATCAGGTGCCGGCAATCTCCATCGCACTTGTGCATAGTCTCCATTTATTAATATAACTTCTCCTGGCCCATCAAAGATGTAATTAGTTGATGAAATATCACTTGCAATAGCCTCAAGACTATTTTCATATGCTTTCTTGTTGACCTTGACCAAGGCTCCTTTCCGGAAATTCTTGACAGGCTTTACAGAAGGTACTTTTAGCTCTTGTTCTCCAAAATTCTCAGACATGTGCAACCTTCAGATGATGCCAGCCTAAAGCCTGAAGAACTATGTCAGCCAATTGTCATATTCATTCGAGAATGAGAATTGGGAAATGAACCCTAAACCAACACAACAATGAAGTAAATCCCTGAGATATTAATTAAATTAATGAAGCGAATACCCTTAATCTCCTTCTTATTCCTTAGTTTCTGATCCCATGCGCCTATTCCTTATTGGCTGCACCGGTTTTGTAGGACGTCAACTAGTACCAAACTTACTAAAAGCTGGGCATGAGCTGACATTAATAAGCCGAAAAAAGCTCAAAAACATAGATTCACAAGTAAAAGAACAAAATCAAGTCACACTTCTCCAACTAGATCCTAGTAATCCAAAAAGCTGGGAAACAACCCCTATTCTAAAAGCTCTATCGGAAGCTGAAGGGATTATCAATTTTGCAGGAGAACCTATCGCTGAAAAACGCTGGACATCAGAACATTGCCAAAAACTGACAAATAGTCGTATTCAAACAACCAAATCATTGGTCAAATCAATCGCTCAACTAAGGAAACCACCACGAGTACTAATCAATGCATCTGCAGTCGGCTACTACGGTACAAGCAAAAATTCTGAATTCTCCGAAGAAAGTCCTCCTGGAAGTGACTTTTTAAGTAAATTATGTACTCAATGGGAGTACGAAGCTAATCAAAAGCCTCAAGGTACAAGGTTAGTTTTACTACGACTAGGTATTATTCTTGGATCAGATGGTGGTGCACTTGGAAAAATGATTCCTGTTTTCAAAGCAGGTTTTGGTGGCCCAATTGGTAATGGAAAGCAATGGATGAGCTGGATTCATCGAGAAGATCTTTGTGAAATAATTAATCAATCACTAACCGATAATCGGTGGAGAGGTGTTATCAACTGCGTCACACCTTCACCTGTCACAATGAAAGACTTTACACACGTTCTTGGAAAAATAATGAATAGACCAACACTAATTACAGTACCAGGAACTATCCTTAAACTTCTTTTAGGAGATGGAGCACGTGTTGTTCTTGATGGACAAAAAGTTAAGCCCAATAATCTAGAAAGACTTGGTTTTAAATATAAATATAGACAAATAGATGACGCACTAAAAGAAACCAGAGAGACAAGGGCAATAAGACAAGCTAAACTAATAAGATTCACATGATAAATATAAAATAAACTTACTAATTATTAGCAAGAGATAGTTGATGAATTGCTTTTGCAATACTTTCTGCACCACCAGGTGGACCAATACGAATCTCAGCTTGTCTTTTACATTCATTAATAAGTGAACTATCTTTCTGGCTCCTGTTTAAAAGCTCTAAACACAATTGAGCAGTTTTTTTCAATAAATTATTTGATTGGATTTTCGTATCAGCACAAAAAACTGTTGGACCTAAAAGTCTCCTTTGAGCTTCAGCAAAGGAACTGGTGAATTGTGGTCCAGAACCTGGCAATTGCAAAACAGGCTTTTCAAGACCCACAGCTTGCTCGGCAGCAGTTCCTGACATACTCATCAAAACGTGACTACCATGCAAAACCGCAACAAAAGAATCCCTATGGACATTAATTATAAAAGGTCCATTAGATAACTTACTAACAAGAAGATTAGCTTCGTTGACTTCAAATTTCCAACCATGACAACTTACAAGATCATTCAAAGTACAATCATCAAGGCCCTCAACCAAAGCCATATCAATAGTTATTTGATTCTCAATGAACATCTTTTCCGGAAGCTGCTCAATAACAGCTAACATTAAAATGATATTTCCGTCTAGCTCAGGGCGTCTACTTCCAGGCAAAAGACCTAGACGTGTTTTTACCTTAGGCAATCCAGTAAGTTGGGTTAAGACTTGATCGAAGAATGGATTACCCAAAAAAAGCACAGGTTTTTTAAGCTGAATACTTAAGTCATCAGCAGTTAGCTGATCGCGACTATAAATCCTCAAAAAACTTTTACTTCTTAAACATTGTCCACAAGGCCATGGCAGGCTCAACCTGCCTTCATAATGACTCGAATAAGCCACAAGATAAGTAACCACAAAATTACCTGATAACCAAGCAGCTATTACAGGAATTATGTCGCCTATAACAATCAGCAAATCATAACTTCTCGAAATAGATAAAAGATATATAACCCTTCGCAATAAATAAAAAACTTGACCTTGACATAATTCTGTCAATCGTCCTTTCCAACTCGTATATCCAAGACCTCCAGTAGTAAATACATGAGTTTTCCCAAGGGTTCTTATGCCATTTTTATTATATGATTCACCATGCCCAACCAAAGGAAGAGCATCTACTTTATGTCCAAGTTTCTTTAATGCATTGCCAATATAAACCCCTGATAGATCTTCTCCATGCCCATTACTTATAAGTAAAAACCTTGACAATTTAGAAATCCAACCAATCTTTAATTTTCTGCAAAGCTTTCCAGTCTGGCTTACGTGTAAGGCCATCCTCAACTGATTCTTTTAGGTCAATCTTAAAGTCAGGTGCTGCAAATAAAATCCTTTTTACAACATCAATATGATCCCTAACTCCTTTAGACTTTGTTTCAAGAAGAGCTAAGCTAAGGTTAATTCTAGCTTGAGGATCTTGAGCATTTAATTTCACTGCAATACGTGCAGAACGCAACGCATCTTCATATTCATCACAAAGCAATTGCAACCAAGCCAAACAAGTCCAACCCGCTGAATTGTTAGGCGATGAAGTTGTAATCACTTGAAAATCTTTTATCAGCTCATCTATTGGTACACCAGATTTATAGCGTTCCATGGCATCTTCAAATATGTTTTCTTGATCGCTCGTCATTTGATTCACAATAATTATTCAGAGAGTAAGTCTAACTAGAAATGTTACTAACCAAATCATTAAACAGCAAAGGAACTACCACAACCACAAGTTTGAGTTGCATTGGGATTTGTGAAATTAAAGCCCCCTCCAATTAAGTCTGTACTGAAATCGAGTTGCATGCCATAGATATATAAAAGACTTTTTGGATCACAAACCACTCTAAAAGAAGTACCTTCTTTAGGTTTGTATTCATAAATCTCATCACCCTTTTCAATATCAGAAGCCAAAACGAAATCCATCGTATAGCTCATACCACTACATCCTCCTGAACGAACACCAACTCGTAAAACCTTTTCTTTTCCCTGATCAGCGCATAAAGCTGCCAATTGCTTCATGGCAACTTCAGTTATAAGAATGCCTTTGCCATCCTTAGCAGTATGGGCAACAGTAGCTTCGGCGGGGCTAGTCATCTTGAGAACCACAGAACTATGATCACTTTATGGAGGAACGTGATTTAGTCACTGCAATTATGCCCAAGTTATTAATAGAGTCAGAGGGTCCTTATCCTCAAAAATTTTGAAGGTAGCAATAGTAGGAGCTGGGCTAGCTGGATTGACAGCAGCTGTAGACCTAGTAGAAGCAGGTCATTCAGTAGATCTGTATGAAGCAAGACCCTTTATGGGCGGGAAAGTAGGGAGCTGGGAAGACCCTCAAGGAAATCATATAGAGATGGGCTTGCATGTGTTCTTTTTCAATTACGCCAATCTTTTTGCGCTCATGCGCAAAGTAGGGGCCATTGACAATCTTCTAGCCAAGGATCACACACATTTGTTCGTTAATAAGGGTGCTGACGTTCGCTCACTAGATTTCAGATTCGGGCTAGGAGCCCCCTTTAACGGACTAAAAGCTTTTTTCACAACCCCTCAACTGAATTGGATCGACAAACTCCAGAATGCCCTAGCCCTAGGAACTAGTCCCATTGTACGTGGATTAATTGACTATGAAGGAGCTATGAAAACAATAAGAACACTTGATTCAATTAGTTTCCAAAAATGGTTTTTAAGCCATGGCGGCAGCCTTAATAGTATTAAAAGAATGTGGAATCCAATAGCATATGCTCTGGGTTTTATTGATTGTGAAGCGATATCAGCAAGATGCATGCTCACTATCTTCATGATGTTTGCCTCACGAACAGAAGCCTCAAAATTAAATCTTCTAAAAGGCTCTCCACATAATTGGCTAACAAAGCCCATTTTGGATTACATCAAGGCAAGAGGAGGAAAACTTCATCTAAGACATAGAGTTAAAGAAGTTCACTTTCAAGAAAATAAAATAGCAGAGGTAACTGGATTAACACTAGGTACTCCTGATGGGGAAATTACTATCAAAGCTGATAAATATTTAGCTGCTTGTGATGTGCCAGGTATCAAGAAATTAATCCCAAAGGAATGGAGAAAGTTTTCACAATTTAAAGCTATAGAAAAACTTGATGCAGTTCCGGTTGCAACTGTACAACTTAGATATAATGGATGGGTTACAGAATTGAATAAAGACTCTGCAAGAGTTGATCTATCCACTGCATCTGGTTTAGATAACTTGCTTTATACAGCAGATGCAGATTTTAGTTGTTTCGCAGACCTTGCACTTACTAGTCCAGATGACTATCGCAAAGAAGGTCTAGGTTCATTGCTTCAATGTGTTCTTACTCCAGGAGACCCATGGATCAAGAAATCAATTGAGGAGATTGTTCAACATACTGATAGTCAAGTGAGAGAACTTTTCCCTTCTTCTAGAAAGTTAACTATGGTTTGGAGTAATGTTGTCAAACTTGCTGAGTCACTTTATCGAGAAGCTCCAGGGATGGAGCCTTATAGGCCTCAACAGACCACACCTATTACAAATTTTTTCTTAGCTGGTAGTTATACCCGTCAGGATTACATTGACTCTATGGAAGGTGCAACTATGAGTGGGCATTTAGCTGCAGCAGCAATTTTGAACAAACCAGTTGATTTAGCGACTAATCCTTCAGTGGCCTAAGAAAATGGGACGTTGGCTTGAACACACAGTAATCACATCAATTCAGGCTCCTGTAAATCAGGTTTGGCATGTTTGGAGCGACCTTGAAGCCATGCCCTTATGGATGAGCTGGATTGAATCAGTCAAAACCATAGACAAATCTGCAACCTCTTTACCTGATTTAACTGAATGGACCTTGGCTGCGAATGGATTTCGATTTAAATGGAAAGCCCAAATAATTGAACGCATAGAAGCACAAAAATTGAAGTGGGTTTCAGTAGGTGGGCTTCCCACAAAAGGATCTGTTCGGTTTTATTCAGAAAAGGAAAACTCCACATCAGTCAAATTAGTGATTTCTTATGAGTTACCAAAAATTTTGGCTCCGTTAATGGAACCAAATATTTTAGGAGGTATGGTAAATAAAGAACTGCAAGCCAATATAGATAGATTTAGAGACCTTGTAGAAAGTGGTTATCCAAAGGAGAAAAGCAAAAATTGAAAAAATATCTTTTACAAAGTAGTTCTTAAATAAAATTCAAATCATAAATCAACTTATAAAACATTAATACAAGCTTGAATTAGGCCTTCTAGATCATGTGGAGTGGCTTCATTGTCCAAACGAAAGAAATATTTCTTACAGACGAGTGTTGTTTGTGGACCTATTGAAACTAACTTGACAGAGTCAATAATCTTGAGCCAATCCGATCCAAACTCCTGATTTAATAACTTAGCAGTATGTAAAGCTGTTTTACCACTAGTAAAGGCAATTGCATCAACTTTTCTTTCTAAAATAGCCCTAAAAGCTATTTTAGGCAGGCTCTTTGGGCAACATGATTCATAGGCAGGAACTTCTACTACTTGAAAGCCTTTTTGCATAAAAGTTTCTGACAATACCTTTCTACCGCCACTTTCAACTCTTGGTATAAGTAACTTGGAATCTGAACCACTATCAGGGAAATGTTCCAACAAACTTTCAGCTACAAAATCTGGAGGGACAAAATCTACAAGAGCTCCTAAGTCCTTCAAAACTTCCGCAGTTTTACTACCAACAGCAGCGATTTTTAAATTTTCTGGTCGCTTAAGTATATTCCTTCCAATAATCTCTAATCTTTTGGCAACTGATCTTACGCCATTAGCACTTGAAAAGATAATCCAATCAAACTTTTCCCAAACCTCAAGTGCTTGATCAAGAGGCTCCCAAGTAGAAGGAGGCGTAATAACTAATGCAGGTAGTGCAATCACATTTGCACCTAATAATTTCAAAAGTCTTTGAGCCTCTCCTTGTTGTGATTCTGCACGAGTTACAATAACCGTTCTCCCTAGTAAAGGTAAGTCAGAAGGATGGTATTTCATTAATCGCCTAAATTAATTATTCCTGCCAAATCATTCACCAATGTATTAGCTTTATCTTTTCTACCTTGAGTAATAAAAAGATCTATAGCTTTCCGTAAACCTTGGCGTGCTGCATTGATATCACCTAAACCAAATCTTAATAAAGCAAGATTCTGGCAAGTTTCAGGATGCATAGGATTAATTTTTTCTGCATTTATATAAGCACTTAATGCACTATCTATATCACCAATCTTACGCTTAAGCAAGCCAAGGTTAAACCAACCCAACAAGACTTCAGGTGCACTATTCGTTACCATCTCAGTTAGATTAATAGCCTTATCTAAATCTCCTAGCTTCATATATAAGCCAGCCAAATTTAATCTTGCACCAATAATTACTCGGTCATCAAGAGGCAATTTAATGGCCCTTTGATAGCTATAAATGGCCTTGTCAGGATCAATTGTACTTAACGCAATCCCCATACAAAATAATAGCTCATATTCCTCCATAACATTCTTCTGAGAAGAATGTTGTAATTTCTGCAAGCCTTCTTGCAAAAGATTCAACCCCTTCTCGATAGAACCCTCTTCTACTTCTAAAGCGCCAAGTTTGGCACAAGCATAAGGATCTCCTGGATTCAGGCTAAGCCATTGCTCCATAGATTCTCGAAGCTTTTTTGACTTTTTTTTAGTTTTAATTACTTCTTCTCGATATCCATCATGAATCAAAGCAGGACTAAGACAATCCACCAAGCGCCAAGTTGGTTCCTTAGCAATAATCGAGCTAACGCTATCATCAATTATTGAATGATATGGACGGTTCCAGCTAATTCTCGGATGATTGCGAAAAAGCCTACTAACCATTGAATAAGGAGCCATTGCAGCACCAACCTCATATCGCAATAAATTAATTACAAGAACATCCTCTAAGGCTATTAATGACTTCAATACTGGAATACATTCGGAATTAAGTTGTTCATCTGCATCTAATACCAGCACCCAATCACCATGAACTAAATTCAATGCATAATTACGAGCTGGTGCAAAATCTCCAGGCCAGTCCATATGATGAACTTTTGCACCAGCAGCTTCTGCCAATGTAATTGTTGAATCTTTTGAACCTGTATCAACAATAACTATTTCATCTACAAAATCTTTTACAGAAGACAAACAAGATCCTATAAGCTCCTCTTCATCACGAACAATCATAGAAAGGCTAATCATCATGAAAAATCTAAAACTTTAATCGGTGAAATCTGTAAGATTAAAATCCTTAATTTCATTATTCATATGCCTAGATTCGAATAGCATTGCAAGTGCCCTCTCTTGAGCATCTGGCATTTGGCCTGGACTATAGGAAAAAGGAATGGAAGGATCTAAGAGTTTAGTCAAATCAGAGAAAAGATACTGACTTCCATAAAAAGCTAAGCCAACAAGTAATTGCTGACGTTGTAATTGTTGAATAGCTTGATTCCATCTTTCTTCTTGAAAATTAGCACCAACAAACGGATTACCTCTGCTAAAAATTTGTAAGAATATAGGAACTTCTCCCAATCTATCTATATCTAAAGGGTTTAATTTGTCATCTTTCCAAGGACTAACGGCATATGGATGACAAATTAAACTTCTAAATCCAGAAGAACTAGGAATAGATAATGCAGGGGCATTTTTGGTTAGTATTTGAGATTTAGGGAGATCATCTATACTGATAAAATTTATACCATTAACAACCTTTTCGATTTTCTTTTGACAAGAAGATTTTAGCGTTTCGAAGACTAACTTATTCTTTAAATAATTTTCATTATCATTCTCCAAAGATGGATTTTCGAAGAAAAAAGATTTGTTTTTTTTCGAACTAAAATTAATTTTTTCTAATGCTTGATTCCTTCTTTGCAAGGCTTCTTCTAATCGTGAGTTTGGCACTCTTCCAGAAAGTAATGCATCACAAATGGATTGAATAGCGACTTCCGGAGACCTTGGCATCATCAGCACATCAGCCCCAGCCTCAAAAGCTAAAACAGCTGCCTCTCCTTCTCCGCAATATTTAGTTATAGCACCCATCATAAGAGCATCGGTAACCACTATCCCTTCAAAACCAAGCTCTTTTCGAAGTAAGTTTATCAAAATATTCTTTGAAAAAGTTGCTGGATTTTGTGAATCTAATTTTGGGAATAATAAATGCCCAGCCATGACACTACTAACACCTTCCTTAATAAGCGTCCGAAAAGGAATTAACTCCAAGTCTCTTATTCTTTTGATTGGATGGTTGATTATTGGCAACTCCAAATGAGAATCGATATCCGCATCACCATGACCTGGAAAATGTTTTGCACAAGAGAGAACACCTTGAGAGACCAAACCTTTATGAAAGGCGGTAGCTAAAGCTGAAACAGTAAATGGCTCTTCTCCCCAAGCCCGAAGATTAATCACAGGATTGGCTGGGTTGGTATTAATATCACATACTGGGGCTAGAACCCAATTCAAACCACAAAGTCTTGCTTGTCTGCCAACACAAATACCATATTCCTTAGCAAAAATAAGTGCTTTTTTAGGATCTTTCTTATAAATTTCACCTAGTCCCATAGGAGGTATTAGCGATGTTCCTCCTTTAAATCTCTGTCCAAGACCTTCTTCAATATCAGCACATAGCAATATTTTCCCAGATGAATAATCCTGCAAAGATTTGCATCTAACTTCTAACTCAAGAATATGTCCACCAAGAAGGATCACTCCGCCAACTCCAATCTCTAAATAACTTCTAAGTTCAGAATTACTAATCTCCCAAAGAGGAAACTCTCTTTCACTATCTAAAAGATGGCCACTCGCTCTAACTACCAATAATTGAGCTACCTGACTTGCAAGTTCTCTGCAGCTTTGAAAAAGCATAAAATCTATTCTTTATCTGGTCTTCGCAAAATTTTTTCTTTTCTTTCATTTTCCAATTTACCTAATAAATCTAAAACACTACTTCCTTTTTCCATTCCTTGATCCAGTTTAAAAATTATTTCAGGAGCTCTTCTCATTTGTAATCTTCTACCTAATTCTCCCTTCAAAAAAGCACTTGCAGATTGCAATCCAGAAAGGACTTCATTTATGCTATTACTTTGAGCAAAAATGCTTACGTATATCTTGCAATGCTGCAAGTCTCCTGAAACCTCTACTTGAGTAATCGAGACTATCCCTTGATGAACTCTCTCATCTTGAATGCTATTAAGTAGCAACTCGCTTACTTCTCGACGGATAAGTGCAGCAACCCTTTCAACTCGACGACCTTGTGCCATATCTATCAAATAGATGAAGGAAATACCATTGCATTCACTATCAATGCAAGCGTAATAAGACCACTAATCAATGCTGCAATTAATGCAACAGCTGTAATGGGATTAGAGCTACGCCTAACCAGTGGAGCTAAAGCGGAAGCAAAGACACCCAGAATAATACTGATGAGATACTTCGGATAACGAGCAACGTTGGAAAAAAATTCTCCCATTGAATTCACAGTTGTTTAACTTTACGAGCTACTCTGCCTGTCTTTTCAGGCGGCAACCATGTTGGAACTCCTAAAATTCCATCAATCGGCTTTTTGCATAAAGGTAAAGGTCAGATGAGCATGGAGTTTAAGAGCCTGAAATACAAAATTGTGGGCGTAACTCCAGGGATAGAACAATTAAACATCTTCTTAATGTTAGGTCAACATAGAGTTCCATTACTTGTTGATGGTGACATATTGCTTAATGATTCCAGCACAACTATTAGAAATCTAGAAACTATTAGCCCAAATAAAAAACTTATTCCACAAAAACCTAAAAAAGCTGTCCAAGCAGTTCTACATTAATCAAACCAATAGCTTATGTATTGGTAATGCAATGAACATTGTAGATATAGCAATAGCTTCACAATTATGGTTATTAAAATCCCTTCTTTATATGGGGTTCTTCTCGACGGCCAAGGGTGTCCAGGCAAAAAGATGACTCAGCCCTGGAAGAACTTTTCAATTGAAAGATAATTCAAAGTCTCTATTGAATCAGTATCACTTATACTAGAGAGCATGCAAGATACATTTCATTTGCCAAGCCAAGATCACTTGCTTCAAAAAACAATCAGGAAAGACATGGAAACATATGCAAATAAATCATGGTAGATCCTTTAATTCGAGAATGTAGCCACTACGTAGTAATAAGCCCAATAGAACAAGAAGAAATACTTACTGAAGAACAAACTATTGCATGGTTAATTGATTGGTTAAAGCAAATTGAAGAACTTCCTATGGACCTTAAAGGCCAAAAGTCTCTAACAGATGCTGCAATATATTTACTAGATACAGCATGTGAGTTACAAATAAAGCCTGGGTTCAATCTGCAATGGTTCGCCGTCCGTTTAAATCCTCCGGATTCCGAAGTACCGAGGGTATAGATGAAATAATCTTTTTAGCAACTCTCTCAGGGGCTTCATCCCCAATCAATAAATGTAAATCTGCTTCTGAATAGTGCTTTTCTCTATGTATCAAAATTTCATCAAAAGCCTGTAAAGAATCTTTTCCCTGAAGTAAAGGCCTATTTGAAGTATCTGATTTCAAGCGTGACAATATTCTTTCGCGGCCAGGATCAAGCCAAATCACTAAGCCTTGATGCAATACCCCCCAATTAATCGGACTCATAACTACACCTCCACCTGTCGCAACTACTAAAGAATGTCTTGCGCCAATCTCTTTCAGGACTTCAGATTCAATTTGTCTAAATATCTCCTCACCCTCCTCTTCAAAAATCTTAGAAATAGTTTTACCTTGTAATTCCTCAATAACTTTATCGATGTCTACAAATCCATAAGCAAGATACTTGGATATCAAAGGACCAGTAGTGCTCTTGCCACATCCCATCATTCCAACCAAATAAATATTCAGCCCTCCCAACCTCTGTCGTAAAGGATTCTTACTTGAGGAGTGTGTCATGGAAGCAGTAGTGAGTTGCAATGAAAATCAGTAAAATGATTTATGGTCTAAAGTGAAATGGATGAGATGAATGATTTAACAGCTCACGGTCAAGGCCGCAGTTGCGTAATCACTAGAAGAGCCTGTTTTAGCTCAAGTCACCGATACTGGCTTCCAGAACTAACAGAGAAAGAAAACTACATACGCTTTGGTCGCTGCACTTTGGAACCAGGACATGGCCACAATTACGAACTAATAGTATCTATGGCAGATATTCTCAATGCCGATGGCATGGTTCTCAATCTTTCGAATGTGAAAAAAGCCATCAAATCAGAAATCACTCAACAACTTGACTTTCGCTTTCTAAATGAAGCCTGGCCTGAGTTTGATATATCACAAACAGATGGTTTATTACCTACCACTGAAGCATTGGTCCATACAATATGGAAACGTCTTCAATCTCACATACCATTAGTAGCGATTCGTCTCTATGAACAGCCCACTCTATGGGCCGACTATCTTGGGAATTCTATGGATGCATATCTAACTATTCGAGTTCATTTCGCAGCAGCTCACAGGCTAGCTAGAGTTGAGCTGTCACAAGAAGAAAATGAAAAAATTTATGGGAAATGCGCTCGTCCGCATGGCCATGGTCACAACTATTTAGTAGATATCACTGTTAGAGGAACCATAGAAAAAAGAACTGGAATGATTTGCGATTTAGCAGCATTACAAGAGCTTGTAAATGAACTAATAGTCGAACCTTTTGACCATACATTCCTTAACAAAGACATTCCACATTTCACAAGCTGTGTTCCTACTGCAGAAAATATTGCTCTTCATATTGCTGATCGCCTATCAATCCCTATAAAAACTCTTGGCGCTCAACTCCATAAAGTCCGACTTCAGGAGAGTCCGAATAATGCTGCAGAGGTTTACGCAGAGACTCCTCAGCTAGAAGCAATGCCTAAATCTCTTGAAGCATTAGCAACTCATTAATCAAGATTTGGATAAACCATGGATAAGGCTTGTATTGGCTATTAGCCTGGATGGTCGAATAGCATTCCCATCTGGAGGGAAAACCCAATTAGGTGGCAAAGCGGATCGTCGAGTATTAGAAAACTCCCTTGCATGGAGCGATGGAATGCTATTTGGAGGTGGAACACTCCGTGCTCATCAAAATGTATGTTTAATCCATAACTCAGAATTAATTAATAAAAGGAAGCTAGAAGGTAAATTCTGGCAACCTACTGCCATTTTAGTTAGCAGTAAAAGTTATTCCCAAGAAAACTGGTCTTTCTTTGCTCAACCAATAGAACGCTGGCTAATAACACCAAAACAATTTATCTCTAGCAAAATAATCCCAAAAGGATATAAACGTCAAATTAAAATGCAATCAGACTGGAGAAAAACAATGAATTTATTATTTAAACATGGGATGTCACGTATTGTACTGCTAGGAGGTGCAAAGCTAACAACCTCACTTTTAGAATCTGATCAAATCGATGAGCTGCAACTTACCATAACTCCTAAAATTATTGGTGGTAAATATACATGGGTTCACTCGGAAATAAATACATTGCCTATTGAATTA
The DNA here is from genome assembly GCA_003215545.1 of Prochlorococcus sp. AG-409-L14. Lineage (GTDB taxonomy): Bacteria > Cyanobacteriota > Cyanobacteriia > PCC-6307 > Cyanobiaceae > AG-409-L14. Next base: position 14,818 of record QCKF01000005.1, read on the forward strand.
GCAAGACCTGAGTCGTGGATACTGACTAAAGTTGAAAGTTTAGAAAATAATGAATTAATGATCAATTACATTAGAAAGCGCGAGTTAATGAAAGATCAAATAAACGGAAGATAAATAGTTTATGAACTCACTAAATTTTCATAAAATCAATTTCTCATGATTCCAAATAATAATATTACAGCTAAATGGCATCAAAGCATTGAAGAGATTCCAAAAAGCAAATGGGACTATCTTCTTGGGAATAATGCCATACCTTTCTACAAGTGGAACTGGCTTTCTGCACTAGAGAAATCACAAAGTATATGCCCTCAAAGTGGCTGGCAACCTTTACATCTACTACTTTTCCGCAACAAAGAACCCATTGCAATTGCACCAATGTATCTCAAGTCACATAGTTATGGCGAATTTATATTTGATCAGCCATTTGCCCGCTTAGCAGCTAGTCTCAACCTTAACTATTACCCAAAATTAATAGGAATGAGTCCCTTAAGTCCTATAGAAGGATATAGATTCTTTTTCGCCCCAAATGAAGATGAAAAGCATTTGACCAAGTTGATGATGGATCTAATTGATAAATTTGCAATTAATAATGGTATTCTTAGTGTTAACTTTTTATACGTGGATCAAAATTGGTCCCCTATTGCAAAGGAAGCTAAATGTTCAGAATGGCTAAATAAAAAAAGCATATGGATTAGAAAAAATGAGAAGAATTTTTCTGATTATTTACAGGGATTCAATGCAAATCAAAGAAGGAACATCATAAGGGAAAGAAAATCCATAAAAAAAACAGGCCTAAATATATCAGTATCAACAGGTGAAAGTATTACGGAAGAAAAGCTATTGCTCATGTACAACTTCTACAAAGATCATTGTGCTAAGTGGGGAATATGGGGAAGTAAATACTTGTCGCAATCGTTCTTCAAAGAATTAGCGTCTCTAGAAAGAAAAAATCAAATAGTTCTTTTTACAGCAAACAACACTGAAAAGCACCAAACAGTTGCGATGTCAATGTGTGTCACTGATGGCATAAGGCTTTGGGGACGCTACTGGGGTTCACTAGAAGAAATAAAATATTTGCATTTTGAATTATGCTATTACGCACCTATTGACTGGGCACTTCAAGAAGGAATTAAAAGTTTTGATCCCGGAGCTGGTGGCAACCACAAATACAGACGTGGTTTTATGGCCAAGTCTCATTCAAGCCTTCATCGATGGTATGAACCTCAAATGGACAAGTTAATTAGAGCCTGGATGCCTAGATTTAATGAAACTTTAATTAAGGAAATTGATGCAATGAACAACGATTTACCGTTTGAAGCAAAAACATCTGATTTAGAAGTAGGAGGCTTAATATGAATTTAAATAAACCGATAAATACAAATAGAGATATAGATTCACTAGACACTAGATTATCCAATAGATCAATTGAATTAGATCCAAATGGATATTTCCTAATAAAAATAGACCTTAGTGAACAAGAAATAGTTGTAGAGCATTTCAGTAATGATATAAATGAACAAGGCATCGCAATTGACCCAAGCACAGGGGAACCTATCAAATGCAGCGGAGGCACGCCACGAAAACCTACCAAGGTCTATAGAGGAAGAAGTGCAAAAGAAATTGGCATTAAATTAACTGAAGGTGGAGGCCCCTATCCACTTACAAAGCTTGATCACGCCTTATATCTAGGAAGAGAGCTACAAAAAGCAGAATCATGCCTGAAAGAAGGTGTGTCTTATGTACAAGATTAAATTGCAAAATCTCCATACAAGCTACCTTTATATCGTAGGATTGGAGAACTTGAAAAATTAAGCAAATGGGACTGATCTTTTATCTCGCTATTGTAGGAAGTGGGTTAGTTGGAGCTTTTCTACTAAGCAAGCTTCTAAAAGCAGTGAAGTTAATATAATATTTTTTAGAATATATATTCTTTTTTAAATGAGATCATATAAAAACTAACATCACGCAATCTTATATTGTTTGCGTTGAGTCCTTTCATTCAGATTACTATAAGTTCCTGACAGATTTAATCATATCTTTGGCACTAATAAATTTAGCAGACAAATCATATAGGTCAGCACCCGTTATTAATGCAGGGGCCAGTGTGCCTGGAATAATCTTCTCGGTAGTTGAAGATCCTTCAACAAAAACAACTCCATCAACTTCAGGAGAAAATTTCTCACAACGACCTATATAAGATCCATCTTGAGAGTCTTCATCTTCTATCAGTACATCAACTATGCGACCAATCCAATCATTATTCTTTAGTCTTGCTATTGGCTGTTGAATAGAAATCAATTTATCTTTACGAGCCTCGGCTATTTCTGAAGAAACTTGATTAGGTAAATCAGCAGCCTTAGTACCATCCTCGGGAGAAAATGTAAAAACACCAACATGATCAAAACGTTGTTGTTCAATAAAAGAAACAAGATGTTCAAATTGTTCGTCTGTTTCTCCAGGAAAACCAACAATCAATGTGGTTCGAAGAACAGCATTAGGCAATTCTTCTCTAATGCGATCAAGTAAATCGTTATTTATATCTAACTGCCAAGGTCTATTCATGGCTTTTAAAATATCTGGATGGCTATGTTGTAAAGGTAAGTCTAAGTAAGGTAGAACATTAGGAACTTCTCTGTAAGCAGCTAAAACTTCAGAAGTTAATCCAGTGGGATATGCATAATGGATTCTTATCCAAGGAATATTGACTTCACCAAGTGCTCTTAATAATTCGGCCAATTGAGGTTTCCCATAGATATCTATTCCATAATTAGTACTTATCTGACTAATTAAAATCAACTCTTTAACACCTTGCTCTGCAAGATCTTTAGCCTCAGCAACGATAGAATCAATAGTTCGACTTCTCTGATTTCCTCTTAAGTGGGGAATAATGCAAAAAGCACAACGATAATCACAACCTTCTGCAATTTTCAAATATGCAACTGAACTTCCTGTGGTACGAAAACGAGGAACTTTCTCATCAGCAACAAAAGTAGGTTCTTCACTAACTTGATGAACTCTTTCTCCAGCCTCTACTTTTTGCAATACCTCAACTATATGCTGATAATCACCTGTCCCAACAATGGCCTTTGCTTCGGGCAAGGATTCCAGCAATTCATCTTTAAAATGCTGTGCCAAACATCCCGCAATAATAAGTTCTTTTCCCTGGTCTGCCAAAGCAACGAGTGTTCGCACAGACTCTTCACGTGCTTGTTGTATAAAACTACAAGTATTTACAACTACTACTGAAGCATCTGATTCATCACTACTAACGCTATACCCCGCCTCTGTTAAGAGGCCAAGCATATGTTCAGTATCCACACGATTTTTTTCACAGCCCAAATGAGCAAAAGCAACTGAAGGCTTTCTAAAAGAATCATTCATAACCGTTATTTTATTGGCTTCTGGGTCGTAAGGTTAAAAAAGAAAAGAGCAGGTAAGCAATTCTAAAAAATCAAACATCACTTCTGATCTTGAAAAGCCTAACCTGTATAGAGACAACTCTCAAACTCAGTAAATCCTTTCTAAATATATGTCCACAGCACGTCTTAAAAGCCGCCGTCGCCAAGACCAAGGATCTAAATGGGCAAGAATTGCAATTGCTGTCTTATCTACAGTTGGAATAATTGATACAGGGTCAATAACTCTTAGTAGATGGGGGATATTAGGAGCTTTGTCTTGTCCAGGTGGTAATAACGGCTGCAATCAAGTTCTAAACAGCCCCTGGGGGAAACTTTTTGATATTAATGGCTTAGAAATACCTTTGTCTTTTCTAGGCCTAATTACTTATTTAGCAATTCTTGCTATGGCATTGATGCCTTTGATCCCAGGAATATCAGAAAACAAAAATAATCTAATTAGACCTACTTGGTGGGGGATTTTCACAATCTCTTGCAGCATGGCTATTTTTAGTTTGATTTTAATGGGCTTAATGGTCTATAAAATCCAAGCATTTTGTTTATTTTGTCTACTCTCAGCAATGATCTCCATTGCTCTTGTGATTTTATCAATTTTTGGTGGAGGCTGGGAAGATACTAGTAAATTAATTTTCAGAGGTATTTTAATATCACTAGGAATCTTATTAGGCGGATTAATTTGGGCATCTGGAACAGATCCAAGTCAAAAGACTCTAGCTAGTAGTAAAGGTATCCCACCAATAGTCGAAAGGCAAAGTAATTCATACCAAATAGATTTAGCTAAGCATTTAACTAAATCAGGGGTCAAAATGTACAGCGCCTATTGGTGCCCACATTGCCATGATCAAAAAGAACTATTTGGCAAGCAGGCAGTAAAGGAACTTGTTATTATTGAATGCGCTGCAGATGGCTTAAATAATCAAAGATCTTTATGTGAGGAGAAAAATATTACTGGATTCCCATCATGGGAAATCAATGGAAATGTAGATTCAGGAGTGAGAACACTAAGCGAATTATCTAAACTAACTAAGTTTAATAATTAACTAGTTGATCTCAAATATTTTCAAGATCTAATTTCTCTAGTTAATAAATTTTGACCTTTTTGTTGTAATGAATGGCAACGCCAAAAAGGCATTTCATTGGGATAATCATTTCTAAAATGTCCCCCTCTACTCTCACGCCGAAATAAGCATGCTTCTAACATCAATGAACTGGTCAACTGTCTATGCAATAAGTCTAAAAGCAAATTTAGATTCTTTCTTGAAGCAGAATCAAGAATATAAGAGGCACTTTTTCCCTGATTTCTCAAAAACTTTAATAAAGACTGTTCTTCCAGGCATTGAATATCTTTGTTAATGGAAGTCAAAGCATTTTGCATACATTGCACGGAACGATCGACGCCAGCAACCTTCCAACATAACTTGCGAAGTTCTTCAATTTGTTTTTTTAATGACTCTGCAGTTATCTCTCCATCAAGTGATATAGAACATGTTTCTGGCGTGAACTCCCTAGATTGATAAAAGATATTTGATTGAAGGTCTAAATCTATTTTGGAAAGCTGTCTAGCAAAAACCAAACATTCCATTAATGAATTACTAGCAAGTCGATTTGCACCATGCAAACCCGTACAAGCAACTTCACCGACTGCGTAAAGTCCTAATAAGCTACTAGCAGCATTCAAATTAGTAGCAACTCCTCCCATCCAATAATGAGCGGCTGGTGCAACAGGAATGAAGCCTGTTAAAGGGTTTATTCCAAATTCTCTACAACGTTGAAGAATTGTTGGGAAACGATCCTCTATCAAAGAAGAGGAAATAGGTCTTAAGTCAAGACCCATATTCTCAGCACCTTGTAATTGCATTGCATGAACTAAAGCTCTACTTACTTGATCCCGAGAAGCCAGGTCAGCTCCTTGCAAATGAGATACAGGACTCTGGCCGTATTGATCAACTAAAACTGCTCCTTCTCCCCTTAAAGCCTCAGTTAGTAAAAAACATGGGGCACCAGGAAGCTTTAAAGCAGTTGGGTGAAATTGAACAAATTCAAGATCCTCTATAACTGCTCCTGCACTCCATGCCAAGGCAATGCCTTCTCCACAGGCTTGAGCTGGGTTGGTCGTATTAGCAAACAAATGCCCTCCGCCCCCAGTGGCTAAGACAACCGCCTTTGCAGGAACCCAATGAAGATATGGACCATCAAGAATCTGAACTCCATGACAACGATTATCCTCAACCCAAAGTTGCGTTACACGAACTCCACGGCGATGCAAAAGGTTTGAGCGCTGTTCAACTTGATCTTGTAGAACATCTACAATTGCTAGCCCAGTTCGATCTTGAACATGCAATACCCTTCTATGAGTATGAGCCGCCTCTAAGGTTGTAGCTAGTTGATTTAAGTCCTTATCAAATTTCATCCCAAGCGACTGAAGTCGCTCAACACAAGCAGGTGCTTCTTGGACAAGCATTCTTACAGCATCGCCATCACAAAGACCTGCACCTGCATTAATCGTGTCCTGTGCATGACTATCTAAACTGTCTTCATCTCTAGTTACTGCTGCAATACCACCTTGAGCCCATCTACTAGAAGAGCGTCTACTAGTATTTCGATTTAAAAGCAAAACCTTCAGATGAGAGGGTAGTTCAAGGCATGCCATTAATCCTGCTGCCCCTGCCCCGATAACAACTACATCCCAAGCAACGGAAGCAATTAAATTGGAAGTTGATGAAGCCCGCATAAAATTTACCAAGAGCTCAGTCTTAGAAATAGATATCTTGGTTTAATGATGATAGGAAGCTTAACCTTATTAATCTTAGTTGAGAAGATATGAATACCTCGCTAAATCGATAAAATAAACCACAAACTAATCTAAATGAATAACTAGCACAAAACATTGCTTAGACTATTAATAAAGATATGGAGTTATCAATTATATTTGAGATTCAAATGAGTCCACTAAATTTTGGCTGGATCAAAGCAGTAAGAAAGAACAATCCATCAATCCATAAAGTTGTACTGAGGGCAGCACTGGCAACCAACCAAGTACTTCCAGAACCGGAAATTCTCCTTCTTTCTCTCATGAATTTAGAAAGCAAAAGAATTACTATCGAAGCCAATAAAAGGAAGAAGGCAGAACTAGGATTAACCAATTGCATAGCCGTTTCATGCAACAAAAAAGGAGCTTCTTGAATTTTTGCTTGAACCACTTGAGGCCATCTATCCATTACTCCTGTAACAACCATCATTAAGTCTGTAAAAGCTGTTCCCAGCAAACTCGCCAAATAGAAACCTGCACCAAGCCTCCACCTTGTAGTTAAACCAAAACAAGCCAAAGGAAAAACAACTGCTTCAACTGGCAAATGCCATACGGGATATGCACGCAACCAACCCCAAAATAAGCACCCTCCTAGCCAACTTCCACTCACTCCTACTAACAAACTTCCTGCTTTAACCCATTTTTCACCACCAAACTGCACCAGCCAAACTCCACCGCCTAAGATTATAAATGTAAATAGACAAGCTCCAACTGGCTGAAAGTGAACCCAAGGAGCCTGTAAAAAAACTGGAAGCACTACAAAGGAACTAGCCCAAAATTGCAAGGTCCTTGGATTAGCGAGATAAGCCTCAGAAGACAATGATCCTTTAATAGAGAAAATTCAAATCAGAGTGAACTTTATTAGAAAGAGAAAGAGATTGGGAAGCACCCAACCATTAAAACCGCTAAAAAAGCTATATCCCAAGATAAACCAAGAAAAAAACCATAGAAGACTATGCCCTCCCAATTAAACAACTGATATGAAAGAATTCTTAGGAATACTGGATTATTCGACTTTTTCAGCCTTAATTGGACATCAAACAGTCAATCACAATGAAATCAAGATCTGCCTCGAATACTTAATTCTTGGGATTATTCAAGGTCTAACTGAATTTCTACCAATCAGTAGTACCGCTCATCTAAAAGCGATACCTATGCTTCTTGAATGGGATGACCCAGGTCTATCTATCTCTGCAATTTTGCAATTAGGGAGTATAATTGCTGTTATTACCTACTTTAAAAAAGATCTTTTCAATATTTTAAAAGGCATCACAAAAGCCTTTGGGCGAAAGGAATGGCAAGAAAAAAATGCTCGCCTTGGTCTTGCCGTTGTGGCAGGTACAATACCAATTTTAATTACTGGTCTATGCATTAAAATATTTTGGGCTGACTTTCAAAACTCAAACCTCAGGAGTATTACAAGTATTGGTTTAGTTTCAATTTTCATGGCTCTTTTATTAGCTATAGGCGAAAGAAAAGGAAGGCAGAGGAAATCACTAAAAAATGTATCAATCAAAGATGGTTTAATCATTGGTTTTGGACAAATTCTTGCTCTGATACCAGGTGCATCTCGTTCAGGAGTGACACTTACTGCATCGCTTTTAAATGGATGGAAAAGACAAGATGCAGCAAGATTCTCTTTTCTCCTTGGAATACCAGCAATAACAACAGCTGGTTTAGCAGAAATCAGAAATACTTCTCAAATTGCAAATGAAATAGGTTTTCTCCCTATTTTCATTGGGATTTCATCTTCAGCAATTGTTTCTTGGCTAGCAATAGACTGGCTATTGAAATATTTACAAAGAAATAGCACTTGGCTTTTTATAATGTATAGGTTGATATTTGGCATTGTATTGATATTTTGGTGGAAGGGGATTAAGTAAACCTAATCACAAGCACGATTGATCTGTGTGGAATGAGTCATCTGCCAGTCTTGCGCAATCTTCGCTCAACAATGATGTTGTCAGCAATAATCTTTTGCCTGCAGTTATAGCCAATGTTCAACCAGGTTCAATAGGAGAACTGCTAGGCTTTGAAAATGGAGACAAGTTAATAAGTGTTAATGGGACAAAGCCTAGGGATCTAATAGATTATCAATTCCTTATTGTAGAAGAAGAGCTAACTCTTGAGATCTTAGGTATTAATGGAGAAAAACATTTAGTCGAGATAGAAAAAGATTTAGATCAAGGATTAGGCATAGAATTTACTGAATCATTATTTAATGGATTAAAACAATGTAATAATAAATGTCCTTTTTGCTTTATAGATCAACAGCCTAAAGGAAAACGTGAAACTCTATACTTAAAAGATGACGACTATCGACTTAGTTTCCTATATGGCTCTTATTTAACACTAACTAACCTCAAAGACTCTGATTGGGAAAGAATAGAGCAACAACGTCTATCACCTTTATATGTATCTGTTCACTCAACTAATCCTGCGTTAAGAGCAAAGTTACTTAAAAACCCACGGGCAACTCAACTACTGAAGCAAATTCGATGGTTCGCTAAACGAAATCTTCAAATTCATACACAAATTGTTGTTTGTCCAGGGCTTAATGATGGGGAAGCATTAAAAAAATCACTTATTGATCTTTCAAATTTTAGAAAAGGAGAATGGCCTTGTGTAATTTCAGCAGCTGTTGTCCCAGTTGGTTTGACAAAATTCAGACCTCCTAATGATGGATTAATTGCTGTAGACAAAAAATGTGCAATAGAAGTAATAGAAGAAGTAGAAAAGCTCCAAAAAATATTTAAAGCCAAATTTGGGTCTCGCTTTGCTTGGCTTGCTGACGAATGGTATCTAATCGCACATCAAGCTCTTCCAAAAAGAAACATATATGAAGATCTACCTCAACAAGAAAATGGCGTGGGAAGTATCCGGGCATTTTTGGAATCAATGAATTATGCAACTCAAAAACTACCAAGCAAAATCAAATCTCCAAAAACATTTAGTTGGGTTGTTGGAAAATTAGTTGAAAATGCATTAATTCCCATTTGCCACAAACTGAATCAAATCCAAGGGCTAACAGTATATTTACATGGATTACCAAGCCCCTATTGGGGTCAAGAAAACGTGGTAACTGGCTTACTCACAGGCCAAGACCTTTTAGAGGGCTTAAAAGCAACGAATCTAGGCGATGAATTGCTTCTACCAAAAGTCATGTTGAAAGAAGAACAAAAAATCTTTCTTGATGACATGACAATACTTGAAATAAGCGACAAACTTGGAGTGTCTATCCGAGTCGTTGATGGAGCGGATCAAATCGTGGCTGCCTTATTGGAAGATCAGCGATGAAATTAACTAAAATCCTGAAAGTCTTGTGATTGCCGTGAGGAGGACTACAGCAAGAATTATTTTCCTGACAGGCCTTTTATTTCAAGGGATCTATACGGTGCAAGCCGATCAGCCAGGAACGATAAAGAGTCAGAGGGGGGCCTCTAAGAGTTCTAATGCGGAAATATTAAGTATTTATCCTGAGCGCCTAAATGAAACAAAGCTGGCCAACGCAATAGATATAAAAGGCTCAAGACCCAAATCGATCAAGTCTTTAATCAAAGAAGCATCCACAAAACTGCAAAAAAATCTTACAAGCCTTAAAGGCCCTAAGAATCTTTATTTACCTCAAAAAATTACTGAGGTTAAAATTACAAAATTACATCCAATAAAACTAGATGAGGTAAAACATTTAGCAGAAGTCAACAATCCTCAACTTCAAGCAATCAATCTTCAAGTAGATCAAGCAAAGTATCTATTATTAGCAGCAATCTCTAGATGGTACCCAACTGTTAATCTCTCTGCAAATGGATTACCTGAATACTTTTCTTCTGAACAGGATAGAAATCCTGACTTTGGTTCTGACACATCTGGGAAATATATAAGAACTGCAGCTTCAATCAAGGTGAATTGGAATTTAATAGATCCTGCGAGAGTTCCTGAAATAGCATCAGCAAGAGATACTTATGAAAAGGCAAAAAATTCATATTTACTAGCTTTACGTCAATTACGACTTGAGGCACTAAACCGATATTTCCTATTACAAAGAGCAGATGAAGGCGTCCGAATTGGCAAGGAATCTCTAAGAGCATCAAATCTAAGTGTTCGTGATGCAAAAGCACGTTTTGAAGCTGGTGTTGCCACTAGATTAGAAGTTCTAGAAGCAGAAACTCAATTAGCAAGAGACAAGCAACTATTAACAAGCAAACTGCGGGACCAAAACATCAATAGACGTTTATTAGCAGGATTATTAAATTTACCTCCCAATGTCACCCCAACGGCAGCGTCTCCAACACAAGTGATAGGTTCATGGGAATCATCCCTCCAAGAAAGTATTACTTCAGCACTGAAATACCGCGAGGAACTTAATCAACATTTATTAGATATCTCAATCAATAACAGCAAAGCCAACTCAGCATTAGCAGCAATTCAACCGACATTAAGCATATTCAATACATTCAGCGCTTCTGCATATAATGGACAATCTGGCATAATTTCTCCAAACAAAGTAGACATGGATGATTATGGTTCAAGTACTAGTAATACCGTTGGAATAAATGCAACATGGAGCATATTTGATGGTGGGAGAGCCAAGGCTCTTTATAAATACAACAAGAAAAAGGCTGAGGAAAGTGAATATAGTTTTGCATCAACAAGGAATAGAATAAGACAAGAAGTAGAAGAGAGTTTCTATAAACTTAGAACTGCAAATCAAGACATCTCAACAACAACAAGAGAGGTTATCGCTTCCAGGGAAGCTTTGAGACTTGCAAGACTAAGATTCCAAGCAGGTGTAACAACCCAGCGAGAAGTTGTTAATAACCAAAGAGACCTTACACAAGCTGAGGTTAGATATACAGATGCAATCACTACTTACAACACAAGTCTTGCTCAACTAGAAAGGTCTACTGGCGTCAATCATGTCAAAGCATGTAAACCACAGAAATTATCTGGCACAAAAGAAGAGGCAGATGAATTTTCCAATCTACCTATAGAACCTTTTCCATTAATTCCTGCATGCGAAGCTTCAAAAATAAATAAATAATGATTCCAAAAAACCTCTCGACTCCTCTATCACAAGATCAAATTGGAAAGATCAATGAACTAATTGATTGTGTATCTTCTAAGCAAAGAAAAGACTTTGGCAAAATCAGCTCAGATATCAAGCCTGACGGAACATTAATAACCAATTGTGATAGATGGAGTGATAAAACAATTGTCCAAGGCCTCTCAGAAATCACTCAAAATGAAGGAGTTCTAAGCGAAGAAGGAAATCAGAGCGTGCCAAATACTTCAGCGTATTGGATAGTTGACCCACTAGACGGGACAACAAATTTTGCAGCTGGCATTCCTTACTGGGGTATTTCTATTGCTCGTTTTGTAGAAGGAAAGCCTGAAACTACTTTTCTAGATGTACCACCACTAAAACAAAGAATTATTGCAAGAAAAGGGAGAGGTGTTTGGTTAAATGGAAAGCCAATCACCTCAGAAATGCGGAGCCTAGCTAATAGTGCTTGTATTTCATTATGCAGTCGTTCCATAAGAGTTTTACAAAGAAAGCCAAATACTCCATTCCCAGGAAAAATTAGACTTCTAGGGGTCGCCAGTCTCAACATGACAAGTGTTGCTATTGGCCAGACAATTGCAGCCTTAGAAGCAACTCCAAAAATTTGGGACTTAGCCTCTGCATGGCTTGTACTTTCAGAGCTCAATTGTCCTATCAGATGGTTAGAGAATGAACCATCCAACCTTCTGGCTGGTGAGGATCTTTCACAAAAAAGCTTTCCTGTACTAACTGCTAGCACAGAAAAGGAACTTCAAAAAATCTTACCCTGGGCTGAAATTTTAATAAAAAATTAAATATATTACATCGAATTAATCTCATTTCTTATCTAACTAAACAATCTATATCTAGTGAATAGATTCAACATGAAATCTTGAAGAAGTTGATATTGGTAACAGAGTATAGTTCTTGAAAGAATACTCAATTAGTATTTTACTGTTAAGCATAGAAGAATAAGCACAAGTGAATCTTCCATGGCGAAGTAAGGCTAAATGGCTGATAGGGACTCTTTGGAAGGCTTATGAACGCTGGTCTAGATGCGATTGTATAGATCTAAGTGCTGCATTTGCCTATTACTCCCTTCAGTCATTCTTCCCAATCCTTTTAATATCTCTTTCAGTAGCCTCTTGGTTCCTTGGAAAGGAACCAGGCTTAGATCAACAAATTATTAATATTGCTGCCCAAGTACTTCCGCCATCAGTTCTTGGCCTTGTCGAAACAACCTTGGCCAAGCTAGTTAATCAAGGTTTTGGAGCCGGTCTACTTGGTGCGGTATTCCTTATGATCACCGCTGGAAATGCATACCTGACACTTCAAAGGGGTTCAGACAGACTTTGGGAAGATGCATTGCCCCAGAAAACCCAAACACCTCCTTGGAGGATTCAGGCATTTCAGTTTTTACGCACAAGAATTGAAGCCTTTGTAGTAGTGCTTTTAATAGGATTGCTTGTCGTAATTGATCAAATCAGTGCGAATGTTCGCATGATTCCTGGAGCAGTATACGAAGATTTAACTAGGACCAGTCCTTGGATCGCAGAGTCGCTAAATCAAATTCCTGTCATTGAAGTTGGTAAATTTATGGTGCCATTTGTTGGACTTTCAATTATGGCCTTACTTTTACAAGCTTTACTACCTAGTCGCAGGGTGCCTCTAAAGCCTCTGATTCCTGGATCAATGATGATTGGAATTTTGCTAACCACGTTAAACCTAGCTGTAAGTCGAAGCATTCTTTCTCTTGGTTCACGGTTTCAAGCATATGGATTCATTGGAGGGGTTTTAGTCTTAACGCTATGGGTATGGATGGTTGGTGTAATCATTTATTTTGGGCAATGCTGGAGTGTAGTTATAGCTAGTATGTCCTTAAATAAACGCAAAGAACATAGACTAAAAAACCGATAGGGAAAAGGAAAAGTGATTCAATTCAAATTAATCTATTCTCGCATTTGAAATGAATAAAACTAATAACTTAATTTGGATATTACTGCTCATTCTAATTCTGTTACCTACCACTGCAGGAAGATTCATTATAGATATAGCTGGTGGATTAATGATTTTTTTTCTCACCTTACCTATCTTTCTAGGTGGACTCGGATGGCTAGGGTGGAAACTAATTCAAAATAAAATGATAACTTGCGAAATATGTGGAACAACTTCATTCAATCAAAAAGGCACTTGTCCAATGTGTGGCAAAAAAAATGGAACAAGCAAAAATTCAGATTTCTTGAATTCAAATCCAGCAAGTTCTGCGACTATTGACATCACTGCTGAAGATGTAGATTCTGATATTTAAAACTGTAATATTACTAATCATTTTTATTATCAAATAGTTTCTCGAGGTCTAAATCAACAACTTCCTGCTCAATATTATTCAATAAGCTTTCACACCTATCAAAATAAATCTTTGCCCTTAAATATGAACTTTGTATTTCCTCAATTGAAATCTGATCATTTTGCAAATCAGAAATAAGTTTTTCTAATTCTGTAATTGATTCCTGATAAGTCATTTTTGAGGCATCTTGTTTCCAAACCTTAAAAGACTTAAGTAATTCAGAGTCTAAAATTTTTCCTTCTGTCCCATGACTTCTAGAGCTAGAACTTCCAGTAAAATCAGAATCATCGATTTTAAGTCTTTTCACAGAAATCACCGTTGTAATGAATCACTTTAACCTCAGCTTTAATCTCACCATCTAAAAGCTCTATAGTCAACATTTGCTTTTCTTTAAGTTCATAAATACTTTTTATTGGTTTTCCTAAGTCATTCCTAATAAAAGAAAAGCCTTTTGCAAGCCACCTATCAGGAGAAAAAGCATTTAATAAATTGCTCTTTTCGATAAGTCTTTCACGTTGTATCTTTATAAAATTAATTGGTGAAAGCAAGTCAAGCTCCCTACGCTTATCGATTAATATTTGTCTCTGCCCATTTATCAAAGTGATCAATATATCTCTAAATTTATTTTTCATATTCATACACTGCTCAAGTATAACTTCACGACTTGGTAATAAAGCAACTATTGCAGCTGTAGGCGTAGCAGCACGATAATCAGAAACAAGATCTGCAACTGTAATGTCATCCTCGTGGCCAATACCTGTAACAACAGGTATTGGTATTTCAGCAATTGCCCTACAAAGCAATTCATTATCAAAAAGTGTTAGGTCTTCTCTACTTCCACCACCTCTAGCTATTACCAAAGCATCTAAACCAAGGGTAGTATATTTATATTTCAAAGCCTTTATTACAGAAGATACATCTTCTTCTACTTGGCCTTGAACAGGAATTGAAATAAGCACTAGCCTGGTCAAAGGCCATCGTTCTTTTGCTGTACGTAGAATATCTGACAAAGCAGAGCTTGGAATGCTAGTAAGAATCCCAATTGCATTAGGGAAAGAGGGAAGTTTTTTCCTTCTCTTTTCATCAATAATGCCATCTTGAATTAATACTTCGCGCACAAGTTCGAACTTCCTAATTACTGTTGAAAGGCTTGGTCGGATATCCAATACCTGGACAGTGATAGTTGCTCTAGATTTCCAGAAATTTATTTTCCCTACAACTATGACTCCATCTAATTCTTTAGGCCTAAAGTTAATTTTATTCAACCTGGAGGCCCAAACAACTCCTGTAATAGAGGACTCACCATCAGTAAGTGTCAACCATAAATGTCCTTTCTTTAATTGAACTTTTGAAACTGATGCATGCAAAAGAAAGCGAGGATCAAAACCACGATCAAGGAGGTTAGCTATTGCAGAATTTAACTCTCCAACAGAATAATTTCTAAGAGATTCAGCGGTCAAAGCGAAGATAAGCTGTAAACCAATAAATAGAGATCAGACCACTAAATGCAGCAAGGAGTTGTCCCCAAAAATAATGGATTTGAGTCATGCCAATTGTAAAAACTAATAGAGCCGAGCTAATCATACGAGCACCATCTCGTCGATTATCAGCAAAGAATTTAGTCAAAGTAAATGAAAACTATTAATGTATATACTTTGCTTGAAAAATTAGAAAATTAGTTTTTATATTTGAACTTGTAACAAATGAAAAGGAAAAAATATGAAGAGAGAGACAAACTTTATCCAAGGCCCATTTGAACTAAAATACCTTGACCTGTAAGAAGTTCTGTACTCAACCCAATAACAATGCCAATCATTGCAAGTCTTCCATTCCAAATCTCAGCATAATTAACAAAACCAAAGCGAGGTGGTAGCTTTTCAGCAGGCATAATAAGCTCTTAAAAGATTAATAATAAAGATCATAGGAGATTAAGCAGCCAAATTGACTAACTTAAAACACATTTCCCTCACAAGCTACTGGAAAGATTGTCGACTAGAAATTTCTAGTGAAACTAAGCAACAGTACACCTTCATCTAACGTGCCTCGCACCATCAACAGGATGGTAATCCTCACCAGTCAATTCTTCATAAATAATCGCTGGTAAGCCCGTCTCAAACATTGTTTGCAATGCTTCCTTTAAAAATGGATTCCATCCGCCAGTACTTACATCTCCATGCCTGACTGTCCAATCCCATGTTCCTTGTAGGTCTCTTGGTATTCGCCCTTCTCGATCTCTTCTTGCTACAAGGTCCAAAGATTCAACCAAACCAACTTGTATAGGTTCCTTGCCATAAGCAGGGGTAAGACTTAATTCAAGCCGAACTGGGTCTTCCTTCAATAATCTCAAACGAAACCTTGGTGGCAACTTCATTGTCTTAATGACTGCTGCAACGATGCGAGTTCTTTGATCCAAGCGTGACTACCCCCATTGATTCATATCAAACGCGTCGCTGGGACACGTTCATTTCTAACCTTATTCAGCTGATGTTTCAGCAGACTGGGGTGGGTCAGCATCCCCAGAAAAACGAACAGTCAGCAATTCCTCTTCTGTAAGACGACCATCTTGATCAAGTAGCTCTGGATGAATGGTAATAAGACCAGTGCGATCTAATTTCTTCTTACCAAGCTGATTAGCTGAGTTTAAAGTTTTTTGATTCACAGAGAATCCCTGTCTCATCACTTTGAAGGCTTGCCACAGTAAAACTGAAACGACTAGACCATATATGAGTGGAAATAAGGAATCGACCATGGAATCAAGAGGAGTTAACCAAAGACAATCAATTCAGAAGAGCTGAACTATGGAGCATGAGAAGGGGCGGAAAAGAAAATAATTCAAAACAAGCCTTGACCCATGACATGTCCTATGAAATCAAGGTATTAGCTGCATCCCTTGATTTCATCTCCAATCTTAGGTAATGATAGGCCTTGAAGCGAAACAGAACAAAAAACTTCAACCACAAGATTTGGGAAGAAAAAGAGAGCGCATGAAAGCTAAGAGTCTGCTTAAAAGACCATTATATGTATTTTTTGGAACTGTTCTAAGCGCAGTAGCTCTTCCATTTTTAGCAAGCCCACTATCTCAAGGTGGCAGAGCAGTAGCAGAAATCTCAAATCACAAAAAGTCTTTCGTGGCAAGCGCTGTGGCAAAAAGTGGACCTGCAGTAGTAACTCTAGAAACCCAAAGAAGAGTGTTCTCTGAAAACTCTGCAGGACTGCCACCTGGTTTTTTTATAGATCCCACCTTTGAAAAATTTTTTGGCTTAAGAGGAATAAGAGGTACGCCTCGCTCTCGAATAGAAAAAGCTCAAGGAAGTGGTGTGATTTTTTCACCTGAGGGTCTTGTACTTACTAATGCCCATGTAGTTGATAAGACAGTTCAACTAATGGTTGGGATGTCAGACGGAAGAAGAGTTTCTGGAAGAGTCGTAGGACAAGACTCCTTGACGGACTTAGCAGTTATACGTTTGCAAGGGACTGGACCATGGCCTACTGCCCCGTTAGGTGATTCAGACAAATTATCTGTTGGAGATTGGGCAATTGCAGTTGGGAATCCTTTTGGTCTCGAAAACACAGTAACCCTAGGAATTATTAGCAATTTGAATCGAAATGTTGCTCAACTGGGGATAACAGGTAAGAGACTGGATCTAATTCAGACCGATGCAGCAATTAACCCAGGTAATTCTGGAGGACCTTTGCTAAATGCGAATGGTGAAGTTATAGGAATCAATACTCTTGTCCGCTCAGGACCTGGCGCTGGCTTAGGTTTCGCAATTCCAATCAACCGAGCAAGAACAATTGCGAACCAACTCGTTCAAAAAGGAAAAGCTAGCCATCCAATGATTGGAGTAAGCTTGGCACCTATAACACCATCTGCAAATATTAACAATAGTAATGGGGCAATGGTTAGATATGTAATACCTAAAAGCCCTGCAGAGATTGGAGGCCTGAAGAATGGAGATGTAATTATTTCAGTTGGAGGGAGACAAGTAAATGGCCCCGCAAATGTTGTAACTGAAATCAATGCCCATGGTGCAAATAAACCTTTAAAATTTGAAATTAGACGAAATAATCGTCCTATAAAATTAATTATCACACCCATAGAAATGAACTAAAATTTAATTTTTTAATCAAGTCTATTTATTCAAGCCTATAAATTAATCTGATGCCTTAATTAGGAGCAATTCCAATAAATTTAATCTTAAGTTTCTCTTAACTGCTCAACACAACGAGTAATACACTCACCGTCATCAACGGAGCAAGTAGTGATGCATTCAAAATAAGTTTCCACAGCATCCCATCCTTGGGTTAGATCCTGAGATTGATCACGAGAAGATTGAATAGGAGAAATATTCATAGGTATTGATGGACATCTATGAATAATATGAAATTTTTTTGTATAGGTAAAGAAAAATGAGTCTTACTGCCTAATGAATTGTGAAGTTTTCTGGCAATACTCCGCTCCATCAGTCATGTGTTTTTTTGCTAGAGGATTTCTTCTTTCTTTGGCGATCCCTATTTTTCAAACGTTTTGCCTCTCTTGCTGCTAACTCAATTTCCCTTGCTTGTTCAAGCTTCTCTTCTTCTTTCTTCTCCAAGTAATAAGCATAATTACCTTCATAAGAAATCAACTCGCCATCTCTAATTTCAACAATGCGATTAGCAACTCGTGAAATAAAGTATCTATCGTGTGAAACAATTAATGCTGCACCTTCATAAGCAATAATTGCTTCCTCCAACATCTCCTTCGCAGGAATATCTAGATGATTTGTAGGCTCATCTAAAATCAATAAGTTACAAGGTTTTACGAGCATTAAAGCTAAAGCCAACCTTGCCTTCTCTCCGCCACTTAATTTTCCTACATCTTTAAAAACCGAATCTTTACTTAGACAAAAGCTACCTAATAGTGAGCGTATTTCAGTCTGATTCCAATTAGGAACTGCTTCAAACATAGTATCAATTACTGTCTTATTTAAATCCAGAGCTTCAGCTTGATTCTGTTCAAAATATCCCGGGAAAACGTTATAAGGTCCAATTTTAGATATACCTTCATCAGGATATTCTAAGCCCATGATCAAACGAAGTAAGGTTGATTTACCCACTCCATTTGGACCAACAAATGCAATTCTTTCTCCGCTTAGTATTTCAAGATTAGCGCCTAAAAAGAGAATATTTTCTCCATAGCTATGAGTAAGTTCTTTTATGATTACTAGTTCTTTACCGGATCTTGGCGCGGGTGGAAATCTAAACCTAGGTGCCTTTTCAAAATCTTGATCTAATTCAATTATCTCAGCCTTTTGAAGCAACTTTTCTCTACTTTTAGCTTGAGTACTTCTTGTGGCACTAGCTCTAAATCTATCAATATAGGCTTTCTGAGTAGCTAATTCTTTTTGCTGGCGGTCATAGGCGCTTTGGTTGGCTTCCTTATCAATTTTCTTTTGTTCTAAATATGCCGTGTAATTGCCCAAATAAGTTCTTGATAATCCATTTTCGGTGCTAACTATCTGTGTGCAAATATTATCAAGGAATTTTCTATCATGGCTTATTACTACAATCGCAGCTGTTTGCGTGATTAAATAATTCTCCAACCATTCAATTGTCTTGAGATCTAAATGATTTGTTGGTTCATCTAATAAAAGTAAGTCAGGTTGCTGTAGAAGAATTTTTCCTAAAGCGATTCGCATTTGCCATCCTCCTGAAAAATCTCCTACCAACTGATCTGCATCTTTTGTATTAAATCCTATGATTGGTAATAATTTCTCAATCTGAGCCTCTAGTTCATATCCGTTCAATGCTTCAAAACGTGTCTGTAAATCCCCAAGATCTTTAACAAGTCTGTCAAGAAAAGAGCTATCTTCTATTGCTTTTTCCGAATTCATTGCTTCTTCTACCTCCCGCTGTTTATTTAAAACAAATGCTGCATCTCCAAATGCTTCAAAGAGTTCTTGTCTAACTGTTCGTCTTATATCTACGTCAAATTCTTGTTGCAAATAAGCAATACGCAATTCACCTTGTCTAACAATTTGGCCTGTTGTGGCCTCCTCTAATCCTGCAATTATTTTTAACTGAGTCGACTTCCCAGCACCATTCATACCCACAAGACCTATGCGATCTCCAGTCTTGACTTCCCATGTGACGTCTTTTAAAACCTCACAAGTTGGATAAATTTTGCCGATTCGTTCAAGTCTCAGCACTAGTCAAATCCACAAAAAACTAATATCACCAGGTATCCGAGCAGACTGGATTCATCAAACAACCCCCATCTTCAGTAATGGTGAGACTGGAACAAATTGCTGCTCTAGTTCTGGCCGCTGGCTTAGCTATTCCTAGTTATTGGTTTTTTTGGAGTTTGGCTGGCGGTGGCGGTTATGACCGCCGTGGAGGAAGCCCAAATGTCCCACTGATAAATAACAAGGAAGAAACCAGCACCAAATCTAAAGACCTCCCCGTGCCTTAATCAACCATTGTTTGGTATCGGCATCATCCAAACCTGCAAGATAATCTTTCACTTCATCTGAAGTGACATTCAGTCCCATTCCTGCTCCAAGCTCACAAATAGCTTTCATGGCACCTTGAGGATCTTGTAGTGCCTGCCTAAACAGAGCTTGGGTCAGTTCAGGATTTTGCTCGATTTTTTGATACAGCTTGGCTGCATTACTGTTCATTGAACCTTATATCTCTGCACAAACCATATTCATCTATGCGGCTTTTGGCCTGCTTTTTGAGTCATGCAACTTGTCAAGATCAGTCTCACGTTTTCCCGCAGCTGAAGCATCCTCCATACTTCGTGCATCCATACAAAGAACCTTACGCAATTGAGCAAAATTCTCAGCCTGTATAGCTCGACCATCTTTGGCTGCTCCATATTCAGCTCTTTGGAGAACATGATGTAAATGGGTTAGCAAATAGGTGCTAATGACAGCCGAAATTAAAACATCGCTATTTTCTTGACTTCTACGAGCACTTCTTCGGCGATTTTTAGACCCCACTCGATTATTTACCGAACCAGAATCTTTTGTTCGAGTAGGGGAAGGGAATGTGGGATTAGTCATTTAAAAATTCCTTACTAGCTTGGACCAAAGATTGAAAGGCTTTAACCAAGAGATCTATGCCATAAAGACAAATCTGCCAACAGGTCCTTAAAAGGATGGAAGAAAAATCGCCTGGATGCCATTGATAAGCATACTGCTGGATAGTATCCTTGCATACCACTGTACACTTATTAATAACCGATACTTTTTGTGAGGCGTGGCAACCCGACAAACATCTTCTAGCGGGAAACAAAAATCACCACGAGTTCAAGTTGTCCTCCCTGAGGAGCTATGTGCACATTTATCCTCATTAGCAGAAAGAGAGTCGCGAACAGTGAGCAATATGGCCAAAGTACTGATTCAAGAAGGAGTTAAAAAATATGCCAATCATGAATTAACAGGAAAGAACCTAGAAACAACAGAGGGATTTCGCTCTGCACTAGAGGCTCAAGAACCTAAACGTTTAAAAGGTGCCCCAAGAAGACTAAGAATATATAGACCATCCTAAGGAAATTTACTTCTTAAAATTCCTTCAGGATTTACTCTTGTTCCAAGCACTAGTGGTTTTCTCGCTCCTGTAACTTGAGGTGAATTCCCTGGATATCTGTGAACATGCCACCATGCAAGTAGAGCAAAAGCCAAAGCTTCTCTAGCTTCTTTTGGAATCCCAAAATCCTCAATAGAGATAACCCTCATACCTCTACATCTATTAATAATTTGCCTGATTAATTCCTTATTAAAGCAACCTCCCCCTGCAATCACTAACTCAATAGGGTTAATAGACTTTAAAGTATATAAATTTCTAAGGTCCTGTGCAACTATTGATGCTGTAAATGCAGTCAAAGTTGCTAATAGATCTTCGTCCGAAATTGGGCTTAGATCTTTAATACGTTTTTGCAAGTCTTCTCGTCCAAACTGTTCTCTTCCTGTGGACTTAGGAGGCAATAATTGAAAATATGACTCTTTCAACCATATCGAAATCATTTCTTCATTAGGTACACCTCTTTTAGCAAGACTTCCATGAAGATCAAAATCAAACTTGCCATTAGAGATTTTTTGAATTGCTAGATCAAGAAGAGAATTAGCAGGGCCACAATCCCATCCCAATACTGAAGCAAAGCGGTCAGAACCAGAATTAGGAGGGAGCAAAGTCAAATTAGAAATTCCACCAAGATTAAGAACAGCCCGCCATCCATTAATCCTGCCCAGCAATGCATCATCAACCATTGGCACCAAAGGTGCTCCTTGGCCTCCAAAAGCCATATCTAAAGATCTAAAATCATGAATAATCGTTCTTCCTAATTCTTTAGCCAAAAGAGGAGCCTGGACTAACTGCAAGCTTCCACCTCTGCGACCATTGTAAGGGGGTCTATGAAAAATTGTTTGCCCATGACAACCAACAATTAATGATTCTGTAGAAGGATCACAGGTCAATGCAGCAGTTGCATGCACTTCAGTAATCTCTTCAGCCATTTCGAACAGATTTTTAGAAGTTAAACTTTTCCCTTGCCCAAAATTAATAATTTTTCTTTTCAAATTTTTACCATAGGGAAGAGAAATATGATTAATAAGATTCCATTTAGGTTTATTGCAATATCCTTCGAATTTCGCCAAGACTGCATCAACACCATCTGCACTAGTTCCACTCATTAAACCTAATACTTTCATCTATTAAATCTGCGGCAATTTCTGAAGATCCTCCATTAAACCCATAACTACTAAAACATGATCATGCTGAAGAACATATGTAGCAGGGGGATTTACTGTAAGTCTCTTGACTGGGCCTGCAGCTAAAACATTTACTAAAAAATTCTTTCTTAAATTAAGATCTCTTAAAGACTTTCCAACAAATATTTCAGGAACCTTTATTTCATCTATACCAGTTTGATCATCTAACTCCAAACGCTCTAATAAATTTGGTCTAACTAGTTCTAAACCTAATCTTTCACCCTGCATTCGTGAAGGGAAAACAACTCTATCAGCACCAACTCTCTTCAACATCTTTTCATGTAGATCACTAGTAGCACGAGCAATAACCTGCCGAACCTGACTACCTTCACTATCTTTCGCGATCAGTGTAGTTGTAATACTCGCCTCGATAGGCTCACTAATACCAACAACTACAGTCCCCATCTCCAAAACACCCGCAGCTCTCATAGATTCTTCATCCGTGGAATCTACGACTCTTGCCTCAATAGATGGAACCATCTGGCGTAATTCCTCAATAGCTCTTTCTGAAGAATCAACTGCCAGAACATCGGCACCATTATTCATAAGAACTCTACAAACAGCGGAACCAAATCGTCCTATACCAACAACCGCGAATCCAAGTTCCTCAGTTCCTTGTCTTTGAGACCATTGCCACCATTCCTTCATAATTGTTCCTCAACGGTGAGATCATCAAACATAGAGATCCTCCCTTGGATAGCCAATACGGTTTTGATTCTGAAGCTTACCTCTGTTCAACATTTCCCAAATAGCGCTTAAAAACAAAAGGATCCCTAATCGCCCAACAAACATCCCTATTACTAGCACTAGTTGCCCTAAATGACCAAGCTGTTGAGTAACACCAACATCAAATCCCACTGTTGCAAAAGCTGAAATACAGGTAAATAGCATCTCTAAAAATGAAAATGGTTGATCACTCCCTTGAGTGATGGACATGCTTATAAGTAATGCCATTGTAAGTACAAAGAGTAATGAGCCTAAAGTTATACCTACAGCCCTAAGAACTACCTTGTCTGAAATTTGTCTATTTCTAATAACTACATCATCCTGACCTCGCAAAGTTGAACGTGTTGCTGCCATAAGCGCGGCCAAAGTAGTTGTCTTAATACCACCACCCGTTCCACCTGGACTGGCACCAATAAACATTAAAGTCATCAGTAATAAAAGACCTGAATCAGAAATAGTTTCTATCGACATAGGCATATTTGTAAATCCTGCTGTTCTTGCACTAACTGACTCAAAAAATGCCCCAAGAAATCTTTCATGAAAAGCAACTCCTGAAAGAAAATTAGTATTATCTAAAGACTCAGTAATGAATAAGCCAAAAGTTCCAACTAAAACTAAAAGAAAAGATGTTCTCAAGACTAAGCGTGTATGAAGACTTAAGCTACGACGCGTTAATCTTTTACGATTTATCCATATATCACTAGTCACTCTCCAACCCAAGCCTCCAAGTATAACTAAAATAATAATTACTAAGTTAACGACCCAATTGCTTCTATATGCTTGCAAGCTATCAGACCATAAGCTAAATCCAGCATTGTTATATGCGGAGATACTATGAAAAAGAGAAGCCCATATTCTTTCACCCACATTAGAAATATCGTTAAAACCAAAATAATAAAGAAACATAGCCCCTATAAGAATTAACACTGCTGCAGTAAATGCAATACCAGTAAAAGTTCTTCCTACGCCTCCTACGCCAAAGTCATCAAGGGTTTTGCCTCGATCAAGACGACACCTCAATTCAGTACCCCTGACAACAAAACCCTGTAAAAAAGTCGTAATTGCCATCAATCCCAAACCACCAATTAGCAACATGGCTGCAAGAATCATCTGTCCATAGATGGTTAGATCCTGGCCAACATCAATAATCGTTAGACCAGTTACAGTCACTGCTGATGTGGCAGTAAAAAGAGCCTCCCATAGGCCAACATCTGTATTTGAACATATAGGTAAAGACAGAAGAAAAGTGCCTGCAAATATCACCAAAAGGCCAGTCAGAACAGTGAACTGAGGAACGGTTAGGCTTTTCTGCCAACTTTGTGTGTAATTAATTGCCTTAGGAAATTTCACTAGTGAAAAAGCATTTGGAAACTAATAATTAATTTCTGAATTCATTTGTTTATAAAAAATCAGCTGTAGAAAAACAACATCAGTTCAATTTTGTTCAAAATCAGCCGTATTGCCAAAGAATTAACCAAGGAGTCAAAATTGTGATCAAAATAGTCAGGCCCGCACCATATCGAGTGAAGTCAAGAAAATGATACCGACCTGGACCAAAAACCATCAAATTTGTCTGATAACCCATTGGTGTTAAGAAAGACTGACTAGCTCCAAACAAAACAGTTATTAAAAGAGCTTGTGCTGGCAAATTCATTAAAGGTGCTAATTGCACGGCGACTGGAGCCAAAAGAGCTACAGAAGCAGCATTACTAATTACTTGTGTAAAAATTGTAGTCGACAAGAATATAATCAACAAAGAATTATATTTTGGCAAACCATCTAAAAGCAAGGTCAAACTAGATGCCAATGCATCAGCAAGGCCAGTACTTTGCATTGCCACACTGAAGCTTGTTAAAGAACCTAACAAGATGATTACATCTAACCTGATTGATCTTTGTACCTCTCCAGGCCTAATACAACCACCTGCAACCATAGAAATTACTGCCAAAAGTACTGCTGCTACAAGTGGTAAAGATGTAATTGTGGGGACTAAAAGCATTAGGCATGCAATAGCAATTGCTAAAGGTTTACGGCTCAAAGTCGGGACATCATTCTCCAATTGATCCAAAACAAGCAAATCATTATTCGCTTGTAAGCCTCTAATTGAATCCATAGGTGCTTGAAGCAATAAAACATCTCCTTCTCTTAAAATTGCTTGACCTAGCCTTTCCTGAACTGTCTGCTGACCACGTCGTAATGCTAATACTGTTGAGTTGTGTCTTTGACGAAAGCGTAATTCTCTCAGACTAGCTCCAGCCAAAGTCGAACCAGCAGGAAGTAAGACTTCCACAGTTTTTAGTACTTCATCGGGACCAACTGAAGAGTTATGAATATCGTTCTTATCAACAGGCCTAGCCAATTGAATTGTATGTTCTTGCTGAAGTCGTAATAAATCAGCTCGAGTAACCCTCAAAAGCAAACGATCTCCAGCTTCAAGCTGACGATCTGCAAGAGGTGGTAAAAGTCTTTCTTTGCCTCTCTGGAGCTCTAGTACATCAACATCAAATCTACGTTGTAATCTACTATTATGTAAACTTTTTCCAACTAAATTTGAATTATTTGGAATAGTAACTTCTGTAAAGTAACCAATTTGATCAATATTTTTACCTAATTCATTACTGTCACTGCCACGATCTGGCAAAAGTCCTTGAGGAACTAACAACATATAAGCTGTACCTGCAATCCAAATAGGAATACCAATTGCAGTAAAGGTAAATAATTCAAAGGAACCATAGCCAAGTTGATCACTAATATCACTAACAAGTAAGTTCACTGAACTTCCCAATAAAGTCAGTGTACCCCCAAGAACTGTTGCAAAAGACAAAGGTAATAAAACCTTTGAAGGAGAAATTTTCCTGCGATTACACCAAGCTTCAATAACTGGTAATAATGATGCTACTACTGGCGTATTAGGAACAACTCCAGAAATAGGCGCTACAACTAAACTCAATAATGCAACTAATCTTCTAGAGCTTCTGATTCTTTCAGATGCAATTAGCTCTCGCAACCGATCTAGTGCTCCACTCTTGAATAAAGCAGCAGAAACTGCAAAAAGACCCATCAAAGTAATCAATGCTGGACTTCCAAAACCCGCCAAAGCCTTTTGCGGACTCAATACTCCTGTCGCCATAAGCAAAGCTACACTCAATAAGCCAGTTAACTCAGGAGCGAGAACACCACTTATGAAAAGAACCACCGCCATAAATAAAATGGCTAAGGTTATAAGCGAATGAGGATTATGCAGAGCAGCAATTAGTGCTTCCATGCTTAATTAATTTGTATTGACATATTGGCAAAATATTGGGCAAAAAAAACCTCTAATCAACAAGATCATATTTGAGAAAGAAAGATTCAGAAAGCTAGATGCAATTAAATGGATATTATTGCAAGAAGATAGGAATAATTTGATATTGAAACTTACCAAGATCTAAGAATAGGAATGCGTAGAAGAAAATCTAGCATTCTCCTGAGATATTCCAGGAATATTGTCTTAAATACCCAAGGAAGGGCAATAGCAAGACCAAGGATCTAATAGTTGCTTAACATACTCCTGAACTAAGCATTTCACTAAAATCGAAAAACAGAAACTTTGGGACTTTCTTTCCTTTTTCAATTGCATTCAGCATAGAAGCAGGTTCTTTTCCTTGTCGAATAGCAGCTTTAGCTGTTACAGGACAAGAATTATCTTAATTAATAGTAACGTCTCCTAATGCAATGATATTATTGAACCTCTAACATGAAGAAAATCATCTATTAATTATAGAAGCATTAACCTCGACTGCTCTAACTCATTTCAAACTAGAACCCAACAACCACTGCAAGGAATATGAGCTCATCACTGCGTATCCCAATAGAAGAGGCTCGCTCTCTACTTGAAAAACAGACTGCTGAAGAAAGACTCCTTTGGGCATTCCAGCAATTCCAAGAGGGTTTTGTAATTACAACAAGTTTTGGGATTCAATCCTCAGTACTGCTCCATATGCTTCAAAAACTGCAAAAAGAATGTCTTATTCCTGTTTTTTGGATTGATACAGGGTATCTACCGAAAGAGACTTATTGCTATGCAGAACAACTAATGAATTTACTCAAAATAGACTTAAAAGTTTGTCAAAGTAACTTTTCTCCAGCCAGAATGGAAGCTCTATATGGACGGTTATGGGAAACAAATTCAATCGAAGATCTTGAAAAGTATCATCAAATTCGCAAAGTAGAACCTCTTGAAGAGTCTTTAAAAAAATTCAATGTAACTTGTTGGGCTAGTGGTGTTAGAGGTAATCAAACACAACATCGAAGTGCTATGAATTTCTTGGATCCTATTAGAGAAAGATTATCAGTAAGGCCATTATTAGATTGGAATAATAAAGATATATATTATTATATGAAAGAACATGATTTACCACAACATCCTCTTTTCGAACAAGGCTTTTCTACCGTAGGTGATTGGCATTCAAGTGCTCCAGAAGAACAAGGCATGAAAGGGCGTGATACTAGGTTTGGGGGGCTAAAAGAAGAATGTGGGATTCATCTTCCTGGATATCTGGGAGAAGGTATCTAACGTGAAAAATGCTAAGAATTATTTATTGATTGGCAATAGCAGATGGCATTGGGCGATTGAAGATAATAGTGACTTAAAATATAAACATACTCTGCCAGATATAAGATTTTTTAAATCAGTGAATATTAGAGATTTAAGATGGGCTTCAGTAGGAAGTATCCCAAAAGAAATTCATCTTAATCCAATAAATCAATTAGAATTAAAAAACATACCACTACTAAATATACCTAGCTGGATAGGCATCGATCGAGCACTAGCAGCTTTGGGTGCATTAAAGAAAGTACAAGTCTTATCTATAAAAAGTAAATACATATTAGTAGTAGATGCTGGAACTATTTTTAGTCTTACAAGGGTAACCAATCAAGGAGAATTTGCTGGGGGGCAACTATTAGCAGGGTTAAGATTGCAGCTTTCCGCGATGGGCCAAGGTGCACTAAACCTTATGGACCCAGGAATCGATATCTTAACTAAAGAGCAGTTTCCATCTTCAACTAAAGATGCTATGAGAAGAGGAAGTATTCAAGCATTGATTGGAACGATCCTAGAAGCTAATAGAATAGAAAAAATGCCAATTTTCTTAACTGGAGGTGATAGCCTAATACTATATAAAGAACTAAAGAAAATGGAAAGAAATTTAGATATAAGGCATTATCCTAATTTAGTAATGGAGGCAATGGTGCACGTAATAAATAATTACCAGCCTAATTAAGACCTAAATCTTCGATAATTTGTTCGGCCATTGTTGCGGCCTTAACCTTTAAATAAATCAACTCTATTTTGCCATATTTATCTATTACATAAGTATGTCTCATCATACCCATATATTCTCTTCCCATAAATTTCTTCAACCCATAACTTTCATAGGAGCTCGCAACTGGACATGGTTCAAGATCTGTTAAAAGAGTAAAAGGAAGATCATACTTATTTATAAATTTAATGTGAGAAGCAGCATGATCCTTGCTGATTCCGAGTACATTGATTCCATTAGACTTAAATTCAGCCCAAAGATCTCTAAAGTTACATGCTTCCTTTGTACAACCTGGAGTATCATCTTTTGGATAAAAATAAATCACTACTCTGCTCCCAAGTAGATCAGATAGTTTTAAAAGGTTTCCATCTTGATCAGGAAGGGTGAAATCTGGAGCTGAATCACCTATTTGAAGAGACATGTTTCAATCAGGAGTTTTTCAATCAAGCCTACTAGCACTTTGGTTATTCCCAACAGAAGCAGACATAAAACCAATTACTTTAGAAGAAAATCAGCTAGCGAAAGATATGCCTCCACATCGAT
Organism: Prochlorococcus sp. AG-409-L14; assembly: GCA_003215545.1. Lineage (GTDB taxonomy): Bacteria > Cyanobacteriota > Cyanobacteriia > PCC-6307 > Cyanobiaceae > AG-409-L14. Next base: position 43,759 of record QCKF01000005.1, read on the forward strand.
CAAGGCAATATATTCATTCTCGTGGCTATACGCGACATGCGTTGTCAGAACTAATGAATACTCCACCTTTAGAAATTCCTTTAAAAGCAGATCCTGGCAGCCCACCAGAATTGAAAAAAAATTGGGGCTTTGTAAGCTTTAGCCATTGTGCTGATGCTCTCCTTATTGGATGGTCTCATGAACCAATAGGTGTAGATATTGAGAGAAATGACAGATCATTTTCTAGTGATAAATTAGCAATCAAATACTTTTCAAAAGAAGAAAGAGAACTACTAAAGATCTACTCCACAAAACAAAGAAAATCCACGATTTTAGATTTCTGGGTCAAAAAAGAAGCTGCTATAAAATGGCAAAGAGGAACAATTTCTAAAGATCTTTCTCAATGGTCACTCAGAAAAGACACAAAGGAAGCTTTGCATAAAAAATTCAAGTATAAAGTTTTAGTTTCTAGCATTAATCTCTTTAAATGGAAAGTAGCAATAGCCTCGAATATTCAATTAAAAAATATTAATCCAATTATATGCAAAGCTTAGATTTTGAAAGATTTGAGAGTACCAATTAAATTTTTATGAATTAGATTTTGACACAATTTTGAATTATCAACTTTGTTCAAAAGATTTAAAAATCTTTCCAGTGCATCTCCATGTTTACTTTTACCCAATAGCTTCCAATAAGGTCTTCCTTCTTCTAACCATCGCCTCTCTAATTGATTAGAAACTTGCAATTCAATTGGTTCTTTCCATTCTTGAATCTCCAATTGCCAGCCCAAATTATCAAGTTTTCTGAGTAAAGGCTCCTGTTTATTAGTAAACTCAAGGAATATATTCTCAAGCTCAATCATTTCTTGCAAGAAATCTTTTTCAAAAGTAGTCAAACTCTTATTATCAAGAGCATTCATTAGAGATTTTGCGGGGCCAAATTCGGGGTATGAAATCAAAACTCTTAAGCCACAATTAATAGTGCATTTTTGTGTAATAGCTAACCATAACTTTTCAATATATTCAACCGATAATTGATTTAGATTTATTCGTCCACCAACCCATTCAAAATTAATTTCTTCTGGTAAATTGCTAATTGAATCAGGAGACAAAAGACAAATCTTTGGTCGATTAATTGAATCAAATATTTCAAATTCAGATACTACTCTTTTTTTATTTTCCTTTGTATCTATAGCAAGAGTCACTCCGCCTTCAGGAACACTTTGAAGAGGTTTTAAGGCCCAAAAGATTGTGCCACCTGCTAAAACCAAAACTCTATCGTGACGCTGCCATTTGACTCCTAACCACAAACGTTCCAAAAGCTTTTTATTCCTATCTCCTTTCTGAGCTATCTGCCTTTGTACCCATCGATCCATGACTGGATCAGCAGGCCCATTGCTAACTATTAAAGGATTTTCTAATGCAGCCTCACCAATTGCAGCCAACTGCGCTGATCGTCTTTCCAAAATCAAATGCCTACGCTCTCCTTCCCAACCATGTGAAGTTGGATTCCAAAAAACCTCACCTTGCAAATTATTAGGCAAATATTGCTGTGATACCCAATTATCTAAAAAAGCATGCGGATAAAGATAATCAACACCGTCACCAAATGCTGCATCTCGATGTGCATCACGTAAATGAATTGGAACTTCTTGAGAATAAGCTTCTTTCACAACTTTTCTAGCCTCAAAGATACCCAAAAGACTATTACTTTTCTCAGTAGATGCCAGATAAAGAGCCGCTTGTGCAAGAGGGTATATACCCTCAGGAAAACCAATTCTTTCAAAAGCAGCTGCACAGGATTCAACAATTACTATAGCTTGAGGATCAGCCAAGCCAATATCTTCACCAGCAGCAATAAGCATCCTCCTAAAAATAAATCTTGGATTCTCACCAGCTTCAATCATCCTAGAAAGCCAAAACAAAGCTGCATCTGGATCAGAGCCTCTTAATGATTTAATAAATGCACTAATTGTGTCAAAATGAACTTGTCCTTGTTTGTCATATAGAACAGCTCTCTCCTGAATTGATTCTTCTGCAATAGAAAGATCAATATTGATAACACCATTTTGATCTTTATCCGTACTTTCAACAGCAAGTTCTAGAGCATTTAATAGGCTTCTCGCATCTCCATTGGCTACGTTTACCAAGTGATTAGCAGCTTCATTAGTAAGCTTTATAGGAAGATTTCCATAGCCTTTTTCTGGATTATTTAAAGCCCTAGCAAGAAGCTTATGTAGATCTTTTTTCTCAAGTGGTTGAAGTCTAAATACCCTAGATCGACTTACTAAAGCTTTATTAACTTCAAAATAGGGATTTTCAGTTGTAGCTCCAATAAGCGTTAATGTTCCATTCTCTACCCAAGGTAAAAGAGCATCCTGCTGTGCGCTATTAAAGCGATGAACTTCATCCACAAAAAGAATTGTACGAAGTCTATGACTTTCTAAACGCTTATTAGCAGAGGAAACTTCGTCCCTTAAGTCCTTAACGCCTGCAAGGACAGCATTTAAATTACTAAAATGAGCGCGCGTATTCGCTGCAATAATTCTTGCAAGAGTTGTTTTTCCCACTCCAGGAGGTCCGTGCAATAAAAGATTGCCCACTCGATCAGCGGCTATAGCTCGCCTTAATAAACGCCCTTCAGAAATAATCGCTGCTTGACCTAAAAATTCATCAATAGAAGTTGGGCGCAGTCGATCTGCTAATGGTGCATTTTGCTGACGAGCCTGCGCTGCATTAAAAGCAAAAAGATCATTCGCCATATCCACCTATACAAATCAATGAATTAATTCTGCCTTAAAAAATTCTTAATGCGCAATATTTAAAATCAAATTAATATACAATACTTGTAAATAGCAATTAAAGAGAATTAAAAAATAGAGATTATTACGTAATAACTGTTGGCCTAGACATGCCTGAAAGAAGCTTTATTTCTGCCAACTTCTCTATACCTGAGATCAAAAGGGATAATGCTTCCTGAGGATCTTGATCTAATTTTCCTGATGGTGGTACATAGCTCTCAAAATAAACTCTTATAGTTGCTCCCTGGGTCCCTGTTCCAGATAATCTTAATATCACCCTATTGCCATTATCCAAAATAATTCTCAACCCCTGATTATTAGTGATTGAGTGATCAATTGGATCTAAATAGCTAAAGTTATCAGCTGTTTGAACAATGCCATCTGCAAAGCTAGTACCAATCATTGCAGGCAATGTTAATTCAACCTTCTTATATATTTGATTGGCAATATCACTGGGAATAGATTCATAATCATGGCGCGAATAATAATGTCTGCCAAAACGATTCCAATGATCACGCATAACTTGAGATACACTACATTTTTTGACTGAAAGTATTTGCAACCAAAAAAGAATAGCCCAAAGACCATCTTTTTCTCTTATATGATTACTTCCAGTACCAAAACTCTCTTCACCACATAATGTAATTTTACCAGCATCTAAAAGATTACCAAAGAACTTCCATCCTGTAGGGGTTTCATAGCAAGGAATATCTAATTCTTTAGCTACAACATCTACAGCAGAACTTGTAGGCATTGACCTCGCAACTCCACTTAAACCATTTTTATAACCTGGAACACAAGAATAATTCGCGACTAAAATTGCAAGACTATCACTTGGGTTCACAAAACATCTCTGCCCTAGGACCATATTCCTATCACCATCTCCATCACAGGCAGCTCCAAAAGAATATTCATCTCCATTTAGCAGTAAATAAGCTAAATCTTTTGCATATGTAAGATTGGGATCTGGATGCATGCCACCGAAATCTTCCAAAGGGATGAAATTCCTAACAGTATTAGAAGGTGCCTCCAATAAATCTTCAAATAATCTTTTTGCGTATGGTCCTGTAACTGCATTCATGGCATCGAATGCAATTGGAAAATTACTAGCCAATAAAGATTTAATTAAATCAAATTGAAATATGCTCTTCATTAAGTCTATATAGTCATCCACACCATCTAAAACTTCAATAGACATATCTCCTATACTATATATACCTTTAATATCAATTGGTATTGGTGAAGCCTCGGCAATCTTATACTTTTCCAATGTCTTAGTACATTTATAGATAGCTTCAGTAAGGACTTCAGAAGCTGGGCCACCATTGTCAGCATTGATTTTAACTCCAAAATCACCATTTTCCCCTCCCATATTATGACTTGCTGAGAGAATTATTCCTCCTATCGCTTCTCTAGTACGAATCAAATGTGATGCCGCTGGGGTTGATATAATCCCATTAATTCCAGTAATTATCTTGCTTACTCCATGGGCAGCCGCCATACGAATAATTACATCTATAGCGCGCTTATTTCCATATCTTCCATCTCCACCCAATATTAATACACCTCCAAAAACACCAGGAAGAGTTTGAAAAATTGACTCTATAAAACTTTCCAAATAATTTTCCTGTGCAAATTGCTGACTACTTTTCCTTAAACCAGATGTACCAGGTTTTTGATCTTGGAAAGAGGTCTCCAGTTTTACCTCAGATAACTTAGAAACTGATTGATCCACTTGAAAAGAAATAGAATAAAGAAACGGTTAATGTTAAATGAATAAATGAAATCAATGAGGCATCTCAGCTGTACGGAGCATTGCAACAAACCAAATGGTTGTGATTAACAATGCAACTACTACACCAGGGGCAAGGCCAAACCTAGCGATAGTTATAGGAACCATTAAAGGGAACAATATAGTTCCTACAATAGGAGTTAATGCTACGAAGCTGCGCAAAATAATCTCTTTAGATAGTAAAAGTACAAATCAGAACCATTCATCTTGTGCCTGATCATTTGGATTTGTATTGTCTTCAAGGGTAGTTCGTTCAAACTTCATTGTGATATTACGAATTTGATCCCCTTCTTGAACAGTTGCTTCTATTGGATAATTTTGAACTCCATCTCGGAAAGGAACTTGCAATCTAAAAGTTCCATCTTTAGACAATGGAATATCTTCTCCACCAATCTTTAACTTGGCAGATGGGTCAGTTGATCCATATACGATCAATTCTGCATCTGCAACCAACCAAAATGATCTTTTCCTAGGGAGTACTCCACCCACTCCTGAATCATTGCGACCACTAGCCCAAAGTCCGACACCCGAATCACTGAGACCTCTACTAGGAATTGAATCTCGATCCATAAATTCCTCGGATCCAATACGAGTTTTTCCAAAATGTGCTGTAGCAGTTTGATAGAGCCGTTCATGCAATCCAATATCTTTAGGCTCATTAACTAGAATTTCAGATTCAGAACTAGTTAGTTGATTTGCATCCAGACTAAAAGGAACAAACTGATCAAGAACCTGTTCACTAGGTTGTAAAGAAGGAACTCTAGCTGCACTAGAAACAGCTAATGAACTCCAACGATTACCAAATTTATAACCTAATTCAACTATGTAATCCCGGTCGCTCATTGGAATTGGTAAATACCATTCAGTGCTATGACTATCTACAGGCACCTCTTGTAAAGTTTGCCTATGTGCTTCACCAGCCTGAAGTCCTGTTACATCTACTAACCGTAAACAAAGCCGACTGGCACCTTGAGATAAAGCCTTTTTTCTATCTGATTCTGATATTTCCCAAAAAACATAAGACCACTGAGGATCCCTGGGAAGGAAAACAACTCTAGTGTCAGTATTAAATCCAGAAGAATATCCTTCTTTTGAAAGTCTTGATTTAGCAGCTGAGAGAGGGTTGATAAGTTGCTTCTCTACAGACTGCTTCTTTTGAAAAAGAGAAATCTCTCTTACAAGTGCTGACTTTGTTTTACGGCTATATAAAGGGACGCTCAATTCACTAGCCTTTACACGTAGTTGTCGCAGAGTTAGACGTGCCAGTGATTCTTGGTCTTGGGTCACGTCTAAAAACCTCCGTTTTTGTTTGGGATCACAGTATGTGCGCTCTTCGTCCTTTCCGGTGGCCTAAATAGGCTGTGGTCAGCATCTACTGACTCCAAAGCAAATTGTATTTAATCGCTCAAAAAGCCCTGATCCATTTCCAACAAAGGATAGTCAGGGATTATCGGCTCATCTATAGAAGGCAATCGATTCGACGAATTTTGCTCAAAAGATCAATTGAGAATCAGCAAAAACAAAAAAAAAGCTTTTCTTTGGGATCACTCCAAACCCTCAAAAACCGCAATATCCGCCTAGGCCAATCAAAAGATTGTCATACATCAGTATTGATTCGAATTAAATCATCAATAGTCAATTCAAGAGGTGTGACTTCTAGTTGATTGGCTATATCTTCTAACTCCTTGGAGGCAGAGCCAAATTGCTTTATCAAAGCATCAGCAAAGTCCTTTTCTGTAAATAAGTCTCCTTGTTTTGATAACCATGCCAATTGCATTGTTTCATTTGGCAAAGGTCCTTCAGAAGAACAACTAGACATTTTCTTAAATGAAATCAAGCAATGTGCTAGTACGCGTAAATAATGACGCTGAAACTGAGAAAGATTAGTAGAATCAATTTTTCTAAGATCCTCAATTGATAAAAACTCTGCAGAAGAATCTTGATTATTTATCATATTTTATTGGAGTAATTTTATAACCACAAGAATGACCCACCTCAAGCCTCCATTGAACGCGTTGAACAATACAATCTGGAAAGGTGATACGAATTAAATCCAACTCCTGATCACATACAAACGGATACTTCTCAGCAATAACATTTATTGAGCAAGTAAATTCATTTAAATACCAACTAAGTTGATCACTAGCCAATTTAAAGTCTGACAAAAAACCCTCTGAATTCCTTATTTCTACAAGTTTCTCTAAACGATCTTTAATTTCACCTATACCAATCAGATCTCTATATTCTCTTGCCTTTTTCATTGTCTGTTGATCCAATAATTCTTGCATCATTTCAGGCGCCAAAGTGGATTTAATTGTCCCTAAAAGATCTAAGGCAAAATTCTCACTTCCATCATTAAAGTAATTGTGGCCCTGAGCTGTCAATTCCCACAAATTTAAAGGCCGTCCAGGACCCAAAGCTCTTGAACTTGCCTTGACTAAACCTTCCTGTTGCAAAATGCGCAAATGTCTTCGCATAGCTTGTACAGAAATTCCAAGCGTATTTGCAAGCTCACCAGCACTTTTTGCACCCTGCTTCATTAAGAGGGTGAGTGCATTTTCTCTAGTATTCGCCTGGACTTCCGAATTCATAGACCTAACTCTCGTCTATAAAAGGTTGGTGAACCTTCCCTGGAAAATTAATGCTGATCATCTCTATAAGTTAATTATATTCGCAGCATAGAAGCCAATTGAAAGGAACAACGAATCAAGAATCTAAAAAAAGCTTAAGTAAACAAGAAAAAGAGGTATTCCAAAATAGAGCTGCTTTCGACTCATTTGAACCAGAAGCAAAATCCAATGAGCTTTCTAAACCAGAAAGCTAATGTTCCTACGTATCAATCCATTGTGCCTTAAGCTATTCAAAAGGAAACAGGTTGGTTTCGTATCCAAAAGCAAGCAGCAGGGATCTCTGTTCTTGATGTCATACCCACCCCCCCACAAGCGTATGTTGCTCCAAAACCAAACTTTTCCTAGTTCCTTGAGTCTTGGCTTATCTCAATCTCATATGGCCAAAAAGAACACAGATCAACTACTAATGGAGGAGATCGAAAAGAAAGCTGACCCTTTCTATAGAACAATGAAAAATACTAGCCTTCATTTGGGCAATTAAAAACATGGCCAATCAAACCTCAGTAGCAGAAATTGTTTCAGAGCCATATAAATATGGCTTCGTAACAGATATAGAAACAGAGAAAATAGCTAAGGGCTTAAGCGAAGAAGTTATTCATCTAATATCAGCAAAAAAACAAGAGCCCAAATTCCTATTAGACTTTAGATTAAAATCATACAGGCAATGGTTAAAAATGAAAGAGCCCAATTGGGCAGAATTAAAATATCCACCCATAGATTATCAAGATATAATCTATTATGCAGCACCTAAGCAAAACGAAAAGAAATCAAGCCTAAGTGAAGTAGATCCAAAGCTTTTAGAAACTTTTGATAAGCTAGGAATCCCAATAAGTGAGCAGAAAAGGCTATCTAATGTCGCAGTAGATGCAGTTTTTGACAGCGTATCAATAGCAACTACTTATAAAGAAAAGCTAGCAGAACATGGGGTAGCATTTTGTTCTATAAGTGAAGCAATTGTCGAATATCCTGAACTAATTGAGAAGTATTTAGGCAGTGTTGTTCCTTTCAGCGATAATTTCTTTGCCGCTCTTAATTCTGCGGTATTTAGCGATGGCTCTTTTGTCTATATACCAAAGGGTGTAGATTGTCCAATGGAATTATCATCGTATTTTCGAATAAATTCAGGCGATATTGGTCAATTCGAACGTACATTAATTATTGCAGAAGAAGGTTCATCAGTAAGCTATCTCGAAGGATGTACAGCACCAATGTTTGATACCAATACTCTTCATGCAGCTGTAGTAGAACTCATAGCACTTAATGACTCATCCATTAAATACTCAACAGTACAAAACTGGTACTCAGGTAATGAAAAAGGTATAGGGGGTATTTATAATTTCGTCACCAAGCGTGGACACTGCCGAGGCAAAAGAAGTAAAATTAGCTGGTCTCAGGTTGAAACTGGTTCTGCAATTACTTGGAAATATCCAAGCTGTATTTTACAAGGCGATCAATCTATTGGTGAGTTTTATTCTGTTGCTCTTACTAATAACAAGCAAAAAGCAGATACTGGTACAAAGATGATACATATTGGCGAAAATACTCGTTCCACAATAGTTAGCAAAGGGATTAGTGCGGGTCAATCAAGTAACAGCTATCGCGGCCTTGTACAAATTGGACCAAAGGCATCGGGAGCCAAAAATTATAGTCAATGCGATTCTATGTTGATTGGTGATCAAGCAGAAGCCAATACATACCCTTATATTCGTTCACAACAGCCAGAATCAAGCATTGAACACGAAGCTAGTACATGCCGTATTTCAGAAGACCAATTATTCTATTTACAAAGTAGAGGGATAGGCTTCGAAGAAGCAGTATCAATGATGGTAAGTGGTTTCTGCAGAGATGTCTTCAATCAATTACCAATGGAATTTGCTGCAGAAGCTGACAAACTTCTTGCATTAAAACTTGAGGGTTCTGTAGGTTGATGCATTATCAAAATGCTCAATACTCAAAGCACCTTACAGATCAATTTTAAAACTTCCTCTTTCTTCTGACGTGATCCGCGAAAACTCCGAATTGCTGATTGAAATCACTGACCTTCACGCGTCTGTTGAAGATCAACCAATATTGAATGGTGTCAACTTAAAAATTAAAGCTGGAGAGATCCACGCAATAATGGGTAGGAATGGCAGTGGGAAAAGTACTCTTTCAAAAGTTATTGCTGGGCATCCAGCTTACAAAGTAACCTCTGGGTCTATAAGTTTCCAAGGTATAAATCTACTTGAACTGGAGCCTGAGGATAGAGCAAGGCAAGGAATCTTTCTGGGTTTTCAATACCCAATAGAAATTCCAGGTGTTAGTAATCTTGAATTTCTTAGAGTAGCAACCAATAGTAGGCGTAAACAACTTTCTCACGAAGAACTAGATACTTTTGAATTTGAGGATGTAGTTCGAGAAAAATTAAAAATTGTGCAAATGGATGAGGCATTTTTAAATCGTAGCGTCAATGAAGGTTTCTCAGGTGGCGAGAAAAAAAGAAATGAGATATTACAAATGGCATTACTAGAGCCAATGGTTTCCATTTTAGATGAAACAGATTCAGGGCTAGATATAGATGCTTTACAAATAGTTGCTGCTGGTGTGAACAAATTGGCAAAGGCTGAAACTGCAACACTTTTAATTACTCATTATCAAAGACTTCTTAATGAAATAACGCCTGATTTTGTTCATGTGATGGCAGCAGGGAAGATACTCAAGACAGGCAATAAAGATCTGGCCCTAGAACTAGAAACCTCTGGCTATGAATGGGTTGATCAAGAAATAAAGAATGAGGCTGGGAATTCATGAAGGCTTCTTATAAACAATGGTTAACATCACTACCACAGCCAAGTGGACTATTAGAAGCAATTCAAAGAAAAAGTAGAAAAGCACTCTTAGATATGGAAATAAAGTTAATAGAAGATGATTCATGGCGTTTAACTAATAGAAAACAATTAGAGAATCTTCTCAAACTTCCATTAGATAATTCAAAAGCAAAGCAAGAAATAAATACCAATAAAGGACTTGCAAGACTTCCCAGTAAAGGCTTTAGACTTGACCTAAATGGAAAGAGTAATTGCTTTGACCAAGATAAACTACCCACTGGATTTAGTGTATTGAATTCAAAAGAAATAAAAACTTTCATTGAAAATCAATCTAAGAATAATATCAACCCAGAACACTGGTCTATAGCAATTAACAATGCTTCCAGCAATCACATAATAGGTTTAAGAATAAAAGGGAATGATATTCCAGCATTGGAATTAGTTATGCAGGCCAAAGAAAAAGAGTTTATTCCTACAAGAATTCTAATAATTATTGAAGATAAAAGCGATTTGGAATTACTAGAAGTTCTTGTTGGCGCAAATAAATCAGGTCAAAGCCATATGATTGATATATACTTAGGGAAAGAGTCGAAGCTACAACATGGATTAATATGCTCTGGTAGAAGTGAATCCAACTTTCTTGCAAATGTAATAGTAAATCAGGAAGCCTTTAGCACTTATAACTTCACTTCAGTTCAATATGGCTACGAGCTAGGAAGATTAGAAACTCATATAAATCAAAAGGATGGTAATGCCAAAACAAATTTAAATGGTCTACAGGTTTCTACTGGAAATGAACAATTAGCCACATATTCAAAAATTCACTTTAATGGACCTGAAGGCCACTTTGATCAATTGCAGAAAAGTACTGCTTCAAAAAAATCTCATTGCATTTTTCATGGTTCAATTAATGTTCCTAAAATCGCACAACAAACAAATGCATCTCAGCTAAGTAAAAATTTACTTCTATCTAAAAGAGCTAAAATTGATACAAAACCCGAATTAAAGATAATTGCTGATGATGTTAAATGTACTCATGGAGCAACTATTAGTCAATTGCAAGAAGATGAGATTTTCTACCTTCGTAGTAGAGGAATCTCAGCAAAACAAGCAACTAGTTTGTTGATAGAAGGTTATTGCAAAGAAATACTAGAATCATTACCTGTAGAAGCAAGTCGCTGGGGAATACTTACTCAAATCCTCACATCTATTCAAGAATGAAGGTTCCAATACCAAACTTAGCAGATCAAACAAGAGGAGATTTTCCACTCTTTGAGGAAGCTTTTACAAACAAAAAAAAACTTATCTATCTTGACCATGCAGCCACAAGCCAAAAACCCTATAAAGTAATCAAGGCTTTAAGTAATTATTACAGCTATAACAACGCGAATGTTCATAGAGGTGCACATCAATTAAGCGCAAAAGCCACTGAAGACTTTGAAACAGCTAGGCATATAACTTCAAATTTTCTCAATGCATCAACTCCAAAGGAGATTATATTTACAAGGAATGCAACTGAGGCAATTAACCTAGTTGCAAATACCTGGGGAGACTCTCAAATAGAAGAAAAAGATGAAATACTAATTTCTTTAATGGAGCATCACAGCAATATCGTTCCTTGGCAATTGTTAGCTAAGCGAACAGGATGTATCTTACGCTATGTAGCAATAACACCAAATGGAGAATTAGACATAGATGACTTTCGAGAAAAACTATCCAACAAAACTCGATTAGTAAGTCTTGTACATATCAGCAATTCACTTGGTTGCTGTAATCCGATTTCTGAAATTACAGAGCTAGCTCACAAAAATGGATCATTGGTGCTAATTGATGCGTGCCAATCATTAGCGCATCAACCTGTCGATGTATCCACACTTAATATAGATTTTTTAGCTGGATCATCCCATAAGTTATGTGGACCAACGGGCATGGGTTTTCTGTGGGGTCGTGAAAAAATTCTCGAAGAAATTCCGCCATTTCTAGGTGGGGGAGAAATGATTCAAGATGTTTTTCTTGATAAAGCCTACTGGGCAGATCTACCACACAAATTTGAAGCAGGTACTCCTGCTATTGGAGAAGCAATTGGAATGGGTTCCGCATTAACCTATCTAAAAGAAATAGGACTAGAAAAAATTTATGAATGGGAAAGATTACTAACTGAATACCTTTTATGTAACTTAGAAAAAATAAACGGCTTAAAAATATTAGGACCAAAATTCAATGAAAACAAAGACCGTGGAAGTCTGGCAACATTTTATTTAGATGATATACATGCTAATGACATAGCTGAATTACTAGATACCAATGGTATCTGCATAAGAAGTGGACACCATTGTTGCCAGCCATTACACAGGCATTACAATCTTTCAGGCACCGCAAGAGCAAGCTTGAGCTTCACAACTACTTTTCAAGAAATAGATTATTTTATAGATGAACTTCAATCAACTATTTCTTTCTTAAGACAAAATAGCTAGTTAAAGTTCTAGATGTTTATTAAAGAAACGCTCAGTTTCATTTAATACCTTTATTTTTACCGTTCCATCACGAAAGCCGTGACCTTCATCTGGAAAATCATGCAATTCCACTGGTAGATTCTTAAGCTTCAACTGAGACACTATTGATAATGTCTGTTGTGGCAAAACAACCTTATCCTTTAAACCCTGAAAGAAAATAACAGGGCAATTTATATTCTTAAAATGATTAATAGGGGATCTTTCTTCATAACTAGACATATCACGATCCAATTTACCTACAAGAGAATCCAAATAACCAGCTTCAAATCGATGTGTTTCTTGACTCATAGATTTCAAATCACTAACTGCATATCGACAGGCAGCAACACTGAATACATCGGTAAAACATAAACAGGCCAATGTTGTAAATCCTCCAGCACTGCCGCCCTCAATTGCAATACGTTTTTCATCAGCTTTACCCTCTGCAATTAAAGCTTTCGCTGCCGCTGCACAATCAAAAACATCCACTTTACCCCAACCTAATAGCAATCTGTCTCGATAAGCACGGCCAAATCCAGTAGATCCTCCATAATTCACATCTACAACTCCCCAACCCCTAGAAGTCCAAAACTGAATTCCCAGATTCAAAGAATTAGAAGCCATAGCAGTTGGTCCACTGTGACTTTTAACTAATAAAGGTGCTGGCCGAGTCGTATTATTCTTTGGAGGGTAATACCAAGCATGTGTTGGCCTATCAAGATAACCCTTAAACCAAAAATCTTGTGCAATACTAATTTCATAATCTTGCAAAATAGTCTCTTTAATAGTCATATGTTGCCAATGATTATCCTTTAAGTCTATCTCCAATATGCCAGAAGATGTAAAACAATTACTTGCAATAGCAACTGCTCTATAAGCATTAGAATCTATACCTGAAATAGAATCAAAAGGTTGATCCAAATCTTTTATTAAACCGTTATTACTCAAAAGTTGCAATCTCCACCTACCACGATAACAATTAGCAGAAAGTATTTTCTTACCAGCCGAACTATTAGTACACATCCCAAACACCCATTGAGGTAAACCTGTCTCAGCATCCATAGGCCAAAGGTTTTTCCATAAAACTTCTTGGTTAAACTCAATTTTTTGACTGGTTATACTCAAATTCCACCATCCATTGGTATCTTCAGAAACTGCAAGCTGTCCATTTGGCATCCAAAATGGCTGAAAAATAGAAATTTTTTCTAGATCTTTATTTCTACTACCAAGTAATAAACGTTTTTGAGTAATCTCTCCAGAATCATCAAAAGAACCCCACCATAATTCACTTGCATCCCAGGGCATATCAGTTTTAGACCATTCAATCCACACCAATTGATCTTGATTTGGACTTAAAGAAGCATAGCCAACAAAATCGTTGGGTACATGGATAATTCTTGGATTTTGGTTTTCTTTTGCCAATGAAAAAGCTACCAAATAATCCTTTTCATCAATCTCCATAACTCCAATCCATCTATTTCTAGTCAAATCAAGAAATCCATCTGCCAAAGAAAAAGAAGCTTTAGAAGATAAAGCAATAGGCTCCTGACATGCAATTAAACTTACTTGTTGTTGTTCTTTAGTATTTTCTAAACCTTCAAAACTTTGCATCCATAGCCTGCCATCCTGATCATCAATCCATGTAATTAATAATTGACTTCCTTTTTTCGCTATTGCAAGGGCACCACCACCATAAGAATGCACTCTGGTTCGTAAATTAATTGGTGAGGGAGTCAGCTCAATAGGGACTAATCCCTTTAAACCCCAAGGTCTTATCAAGGCTGTTGTTCGACCACCTTCTTCAGGCCTCTGCTCGAGCCAAAGTACCCAATCACCAATCAAACGAGGTTCCTTGAGAATTGGCATGCCACCGAGCACCTTTGCAGCAGAGAGCGGGTGGACTAATTTGTTCGAGTGGGGAAGCATATTAGAGTTGCGAATCATGATTAGGTTTTATAAAAAAAGCTTTAAATGATTACAATTAATAACGTCATGACGAGAATTATCCTTGGCTAGAAGCTTCGCTCAACTTGCACTCAATGCAGAGAAAAACAAAGGATCGATAGCTGTAGCTAAAGAACCCATTGAAAACCCACCCCTTGAGATACATACTCTAGGGAACAAGGTTTTACGTCAACCTGCAAAACGAATAAGCAAAGTAGATGATTCGATCAGAGAACTAGTTAAAAATATGCTGAGAAGCATGTACTCTGCAAAAGGTATTGGACTAGCGGCACCACAAGTAGGAATAGATAAGGAGCTCTTAGTAATAGACTTAGATTTAGAAAACCCAACAACCCCTCCACTTGTTCTTATTAATCCGAAAATCATTTCAACAAGTGCCAGCTTAGAAACATATGAAGAAGGCTGCTTAAGTATTCCAGGGGTATATCTTGATGTTGTAAGACCAGCAGCAATTAAAATTAGCTATCGAGATGAAATGGGTAGGCCCAGAAAAATGAACGCAGATGGACTTACTGGAAGATGCATTCAACATGAAATGGATCATCTAAATGGAGTACTTTTTGTTGATAGGGTAACTTCAGATGAAGATCTGAACCGAGAATTAAAAGAACATGGTTTCAATAGGAATCATGTAAATAAAATCTAAATGAAAATTTTAATTTTTCTAGACTTAGTTGAAAGAGTATTGATTCAACGGCAGTAGTATTTTAAGCAGATTTAAAAAATTAGATTAAAATCGTAAAAGTCCACTTAAAAAAAGCATGTCTAATAAAACAGTATTTGGCAAGATAATTGACGGAGAGATTCCATGTGAGGAATTATATAGAGATGAGTTTTGTCTTGCATTTCGCGACATCCAACCGCAAGCACCAGTTCATATTCTGGTAATACCAATCAAACCACTGGAAAGTCTAAAGTCCATACAAGAAGAAGACCAAGAATTGCTAGGGCATTTATTAATGACAGCTTCTAAAATTGCACAAAAAGAAGGACTTGAAAATTGGCGAACAGTCATCAATACTGGAGAAAAAGCAGGACAAACAGTCTTTCATCTACATATACACATAATAGGAGGAAGAGAACTAAAATGGCCTCCAGGTTAAATGAAAATTCAGAGCTATTCTTCTTTGTATGCACAAGAAAATAAGGCATACAAAAATTATAGGCAAAAGGATGCTAATTTCTAAACAAGTTTTTCCAATAAAAGCTTGCTTATTCCAATATTGGAGGGACCCTATAAGCATAAGAAGCAAAATAAAGCCATGAGCAATAATCCAAACAACAATTCCAAGAAATTGGAGATCAAGAAACAAACGCCTTGGTTCTCAACCTCAGAACTCCTAGAATATCTAGGAATAACTAGTGAAGATTTAGACCTTCAACTCAAATATTTAACAAAAAATATACATTATAGATATGAAAAAGATGGGGATCCACAGAGCCAGGTTCTTTGGAGAGTAGATCTAATAGATGAGCTCCTTTGCCTACCGATTCCTCCACTAGAGCGAGAGGCTATGCTCAAAGCAATAAATAATCACATTACTTGTAATGAATAAGCTAGTTTAATTATTTTTCAAAGGTATAGTTTAGCTTTATTTTCTGAAATAAATTCAAGTCACCTCTTTTCTTGATTAGGATAGAATTATTAGAGATATATACAAAATGAATGACCGAGGCAGACAAAGTCTATTTATACGATAAGCAGAAACAAATAATACACCCCCTAATCAAAGCCGATGCTCGTACAAAACCTCTTTGGAGAAAGCTATTTTGGACTACTGGAAAGGACTCTGATGAATACAAGGCTGGCTGTATAGATATTTTTAAAGATAATTTTCCCAGCAAATATCAAGACTTAATTAGTCTAAAAAAAAATTACTAATAAGTATTTTTTATACAGTCTCAATAAAGCTGGTAGAGGAACAAAGGCAAAGTGTTTTTCAATTCCTCTTCTAGACGAATCAGACTCAAGAGAAATTGAGTCAATATGATATACGCAACTTTTAAAATAATGCCCTTTAATACTCAAAATATCTTAAACTAAAGCATCAATACTCTTTAAGGTATTTTCTATGCAGACTAGTATTTTAAATAAATATCTGTGATATAGCTATGGTTATCTCAAGATCTCAAAAGCTAAATGGACTAACCATACAACTTGGAAAACTTCGACGTTTAGCTCAGCCTTTTTTTCTTCCACTTGACCAAGCAAGTGGATGGCAATTTATATGGCTACTAATATCTCTACTTTTCTGTGTTGGAGGACTAGTTTTAATATCTCTAACTGGGATATTAGAGATTTTACAAAACATTCAGCCTATTTTAGCTAAAAAATATTTTGGTGGTGTAATAGCAACAACAACAAGTATATGGTCAAGTTCTCTAGGATGGCTATTCTCAGGACTATTCTTAACTGGGCTAATCAGCTTTTTTAGCTATAAGCAACAACTTCGAGGGAAAAGATGGATCCATTGGTTACTTCTAGGCGTGATTGTTCTTATGCTTTTAGCAGTTAATGGTATTAATGCAGGTATAGGTTTTATTGCAAGAGATCTAACTAATGCACTAGTTGACAAACAAGAAGAAAGTTTCTATAGGATTCTTGGAATCTATGCATGTTGTTTTATAATCGCACTTCCTATTAGAGTCTCACAAATCTTCTTTACATATAAACTAGGTCTTATCTGGCGGGAATGGCTCTCTAATAGTCTTATAATTGACTATATGAATAATAAGGCATATTATATTCTAAATCCAAATGACGAAGAAGAGACGGATGTTGACAACCCAGATCAACGTATTAGCGATGATACTCGTGCCTTTACTGGACAAAGTCTCCAATTCACACTTGGTATATTTGACGCTTTTTTAACATTTTCACTTAATATTATTATACTTTGGACAATTAGCAAGACACTTACTTGGTCACTTTTTGGCTACGCTGCATTTGCAACTAGTATCTTAGTTATTGCTGGAAGAAATCTTGTTAAAATTGATTTTGATCAATTGCGATATGAAGCAGATTTTCGCTATGGTCTTGTTCATGTAAGAGACAATGCTGAATCCATAGCATTTTACTCAGGGGAGGAGCCAGAAAGAATTGAAACTCAACGTCGACTTAATGAAGTAGTTAGAAATTTCAACCTTCTCATAATTTGGAGAGTCATAATAGATGTAATGAGAAGATCAATTAATTACGCTGGAAACTTTTTTCCATACTTAATTATGGCAATTCCATATTTTCTCGGAGAGATTGACTATGGAAGATTTATACAGGCTAGTTTCGCATTTAGTATGGTTGAAGGATCTTTATTTTTTATAGTCAATCAAATTGAAGAACTAGCAAAATTCACTGCTGGTATTAGTCGATTGGAAGGATTTCAGTCAAAGGTAGAACAGCTAAATCATAAAATGCCAGATCAGACAAATAAAATAATAGAGAATAATAATTCAATTCTCATACAAAATGCTGACCTCTATCCACCTGGAAATAATCAGCCAATAATACGTGATCTCAATATCAATGTAGAACATAATGATAAGATTTTAGTAGTTGGACCATCTGGTAGTGGAAAGACGTCACTTCTGAGAATGATAAGTGGATTATGGCAACCACTAAATGGAAAAATAGAAAAGCCCAATGCAGGTGAATTATTATTTATTCCTCAAAAACCATATATGTTATTAGGATCACTAAGAGAACAATTGTGCTATCCAGCAGAAGAAAATAAATTCCGTGATGACCAACTAAAAGCAGTCCTCGATCAAGTAAATCTTCAAACCCTGTTAGATCGCTATCCAGATTTAGATGTTAAGCAAGATTGGCCAAGAATACTCTCACTTGGTGAACAACAGCGCCTGGCATTTGGCAGACTTCTTTTAAATGCGCCAAGATTCGCCGTCTTGGATGAAGCAACTAGCGCACTTGATGTCAAAACTGAAAAACACCTTTATAAGTTGCTAGAAAAGCGAGATCTTGCTGTAATTAGTGTTGGACATCGCCCAACTCTTATAGAATTCCATACATCAGTGCTTGAATTGGTCGGAGACGGTAAATGGCGTCTTATGCCCACTTCAAGCTATAAATTTGAACGATCCTGAGATGGTTTCCTATGAGCTCTACAAATCCAACAAGCACGCAGGCTAATGATGACAATGAGCAAAAACTTATAAATGAAAACAAAAAAGAACAGGTGCAAAAGGAACTTAAAGCAATTTCAAAAAGTGCCACAACCAATGATGAGCCAGAATTTGGATGGAGCACATATGCTGAACGTGTGAATGGACGCTTTGCAATGATTGGATTTTTAGCTATTTTCTCAATTGAATTTTTGACCAAGACAACGTTTTTTGAATGGGCAGGATTTATTAAATAAGCAATTTAGTATCAAACTAAAAATTACAATCTGATCAAATCAATCTCCGATTTACCATTTCTAAAAACTTGAACAGCTAAGACTCTTCCTGAACCATCTACTGTAACCCTAGACGGAACTCCATTAGAGTTTAACCTAAGTCTTTGTAAACTCCCTGTTCTCCGTCGATAAAGTATTAATTCAACTAAATCATTTCGCTTTCTAAGAAAAGCTAATTTATCTCCATTTGCACTGATGCTAACACTAATTGGCTCTGAGTCGAGGGTATTAATACCAGGCAAAAAAATCCTTTTGCGATTTTTCAGATCAGCTAATTCAATTACAACTCTACCATTACTAGTTACTAAAGTAGCCAACCATCTATTTGCTAGAGATGGTTGGCTATAGCTTTTCAAATTATCAAAAACCTTGCTATCTAATCCAGTGATATAAATAGTCCTACCAAAAGAACAACCACCTAAAATAGTCACCATAAAAGATATTAAAAAGAAACAAATTCTATTTTGGAATGAAAACATATTAATCTACGTGTTATTTATTTAAGGACAAAATCTCTGCCTTGGAAAGCTTGATCAGGGTCAAGTTTTCTACTTAAGTCTATAATTTTTATCCGTCCTCTATCTATATCACCCAATTGAATTGCCAGCTTCAAGCCATCAGGTGACAAACTAATTCGACGAGGAAGTCGATTCCCTCCCAAAAAAAGTGGATGCAATCTACCCTTCAAACGGTCCTCAATAATAATTCGGGGAGTATTTGTTGAATGCGCAATAACAGCAACATATCTACCACTCCAGCTCAAGGCAGGTGAACTGTGCGGCCTATGACGTGTCAAGTGACGCAAAGGTAATACTTTGCCAGTATTTAACTCTCGTAATTCAACAGTTTTCTGGCCATTCCTAAAGATTATTAATGCAATCTTCCTTCCATTACCACTTAAAGCAGGATCTTGCTGGTCATTTTGTATGAATTTATCCGACAAAGAATCAGTTTGTGAACAAGCCGATAGGCCAAAGATTGCAATCAAAGCGAAAATCTTCAGGCTCAAAATCTCAAAAAAGTTTCTTATTTCTAATCATCAAATCGTGAACTATTATCTCTGGACTCTCCTCTGACTCCTTGAGAATATCGGCCTGGTGATCTACTTTCTGTTGATTTTCTTGGTGTCTGAAACTTGTCTGATTTCTGACTTTCCTCTGGGGAAAAAGAACTAGAAGTAGCTCTAGAGAAGGATGCTTCCTCAGCTTTGTTAGACCTAATTGGAGTTCCTCTTGGTATCCCTCTTCTATCTACTGAAGAGTTTCTATTCACTGATGTCTCCCTTTGATCCGTATTACGCGAAGTTCTTCTAGTTGCAGTCTGCTGATTAGCTAAAGGCCGACTACCCCTTCTTTGATCTTGACGTAATTCACGTCTTTTACCAAAAGATGATCTCGGAGATCTGCCAACAGGCTCTTGATCATCAGTTGAAAATCGTACTCTACGTCTACTTTGTGGTGAATCATCATCCCAGCCCGACTCGTCTATTCTTGATCTATTGCGCCTACTAGCAGCTTGTTCTGGGATCGCAGCTCTTGAAGGACGTCTAGAACCATACATATCATCATCTTCTGCTTCATCAGAAATATTTGGTCGCCCAGCAAAACGCCTTCTTAAAGGCATAGGCTCATCAAATTGATCATAAGAATCATCCCAACCACCCCTTGAACCTCCTGATCCTCCAGGCATACGCTGTGAAGGTGGAGTTTCATCATCAAAATAGGAAGATCTTCTTGCCTGATCTGTAGCTATGCCTCGCAAACGGACACTCTCATACGCAAAAAATACGGTTGTTCCCGCAAGTAAAAATTGCCCAAATTGAAGTATTGGATCTAAGCGCCAACCCTGGAAGAAAAGTATTCCCCCACACAACAAACCAATAGCTGCGAAAAAAACATCGTAATCACGAGCAAGGGCAGGTTTAAAAGAACGCATGAAATAAAGTCCTGCCCCACAAACGGCCAGGACAATACCCACAATGCTTGCCCAATTAAGACTGGCATTGACCAAAGCTTTTTACCCCGAAAACGAGCGAACCATAAAGATTGACGAAACAACCTTTATGTTCTCAGTCTACGAAGTGTGGCGTCGTTGACTAGCGGCCTCGCTCTAATTGATCTTTCTGGCTAACCCAAAGGAGGAAAGAAGCAGCGGGGACAACTATTAAAGCCACCGCGCCAATGACGCTGAGTAAGAAATTGATTGCAGAAGGTGTCATAGCAGCAGATTACTGGGGCAAGACCTTGAGGATCTTAATGATTAAGTGTGAGTTTCTACTATGAAACTCTAAATGCTTTGAGCTTTGTGACGCCACTCTTGATACAAGCCTTGCCGACTATGCACTTATTGCTTGGATTGCTGCTTGCATTCTTCACTTTGACGTTCTTACTAAGAATCGTGCTTACTTGGTATCCAATGTTAGATCTGACAAAAGGTATATGGCCTTTAGTGACTTGGCCTACTGAACCCTTCTTATCCCTTACGAGGAAAGTTATTTCACCAATTGGAGGAGTAGATGTCACACCTGTGATTTGGGTTGGACTCACAAGTCTTTTAAGAGAGTTGCTTGTAGGTCAACAAGGTGTAATTTCTCAAATTTTGCTTAAAACTCAAAGTCTCAACTGAGCAAAGGCAGATTGAAATATTTGTATAAGATCAAGGCAGCATCTCTTCCTCAACAAACTTTGTATGAACGTCGCCTTTTATAAATTCCTCACGATTTAGCAAAGAGAGATGAAAGTCAATAGTTGTTGGTATGCCAGTTACTGCGCATTCATTTAATGCTCGCTT
This sequence comes from Prochlorococcus sp. AG-409-L14, assembly GCA_003215545.1. Lineage (GTDB taxonomy): Bacteria > Cyanobacteriota > Cyanobacteriia > PCC-6307 > Cyanobiaceae > AG-409-L14. Next base: position 65,429 of record QCKF01000005.1, read on the forward strand.
CATTCTTGATAAAGCAGCATCTCGATCTTTTCCCCATACAATTAATTTCCCTATAAGTGAGTCATAAAAAGGAGGGATGTCATAGCCGGTATAAACATGACTATCTACTCTGACCCCAGGACCTCCAGGAGGTAACCAACCAGTAATCCTTCCAGGAGATGGCCGGAATTTATGTGAAGCATCTTCAGCATTAATGCGACATTCAATTGCATGCCCTTGGAGCTGGATATCTTCTTGCTTAACGCTGATTGATTCTCCGCCTGCAATTCTGAGTTGTTCAGCAATTAAATCAATACCAGTGACCATCTCAGTTACTGGATGCTCTACTTGAATTCTTGTATTCATCTCCATGAAATAAAAGTCACCTTGTCTATCAAGTAAAAATTCAACTGTTCCTGCTCCTTCATATCCAATACTTTTTGCTGCAGCCACTGCCGCTTCTCCCATACGAAGCCTTAAGGAAGGATCAAGTGCAGGACTAGGTGATTCCTCAAGCAATTTCTGATGACGTCGTTGAATAGAGCAATCTCTTTCTCCTAGATGTACAACGTTTCCGTGCCTGTCTGACAAAACCTGAACTTCAACATGTCTAGGACGATCAATAAATTTCTCCATATACAAACCAGCATTACCAAAAGCTGCTTCAGCCTCTCCTTGAGCAGCCTTAAAGAGGTTTTCTAATTGATCGGAAGTTTTTACCAATCTCATACCTCTTCCACCTCCTCCCGCAGTGGCTTTAATCATCACTGGATAACCCATTTTATTTGCTAATACAGCTGCTTGCTCAGGACTCGACAAGAGGCCTTCACTACCAGGAACAGTTGGAACCCCTACCTTTTGCATAGTTGCCTTAGCAGTCGATTTGTCACCCATTGAGCGAATCGAATCTGGAGAAGGA
>QCKF01000006.1 GCA_003215545.1 Prochlorococcus sp. AG-409-L14
ATACCAGTCCTAGCGACTACTAGATCTTTTGCTTACTAAAGAGACATATTCCTTACTTCTTGTCACTCTCCAAAACACTTCCGAAGAAGTTCTGATCACTTCAGAAAACCAATCAATTCAAGAAAAGGACAGAAATATAAGCAAGATTTTTCTCTTAGGCAGTTCTTAGAAAGCAGTTTTCTAGTAGAAATGAAAACTGAAGTGCTAGTCCAGAGAGAGGCTTAAAGAGATGCTGAACAGATGTAATAAACAAACGAGGCATTAATACATGTACCAATGGAGTTGCAGAACGGAATTGAAATGGCTCTTCAAGACCTCTAATTTTTGCCAGTTTTAGGCACAGGAAAATTTTGCTTAATAAAGACCTTTAACTATTCCGAGCATATTGCAACCAGATCAATTGAGAAGCTTGTAGGGTTCCACTCGTCGTATTTAGTCTTGCACTCTTAAATTATGCAGACCTACGGAAATCCAGACGTCACCTACGGGTGGTGGGTTGGTAATTCTGTAGTAACCAACAAGTCAAGCCGATTTATTGGCTCGCATGTTGGCCATACAGGATTAATTGCTTTCAATGCTGGTGCTATCACCCTTTTTGAGCTAGCTCGTTTTGATCCCTCTTTGCCAATGGGGCATCAAGGATTGATCTTCCTTCCTCATTTAGCTTCTCTTGGTATTGGCTTTGATGAAGCAGGAGTATGGACCGGTGCAGGCGTTACGTTCATAGCCGTTTTCCACTTGATCTGCTCCATGGTTTATGGAGGAGCAGCAGCCCTGCATTCACTAATTTTTAGTGAAGACACTCAAAACAGTTCAGGACTTTTTGCACCTGATCGTCCAGAGCATCGTCAAGCAGCCAGATACAAGCTTGAATGGGATAACCCTGACAACCAGACCTTCATCCTTGGCCACCACTTAATTTTCTTTGGTGTCGCAAATATCTGGTTTGTTGAATGGGCTCGTATTCATGGAATTTATGACCCTGCGGTCGAATCCATAAGGCAAGTGGCTTACAACCTGGATTTAACCCAGATCTGGAATCATCAATTTGATTTCCTAACCATTGACAGCCTTGAGGATGTCATGGGCGGCCATGCTTTCTTAGCCTTCTTCCAAATTGGTGGTGGTGCATTCCATATTGCTACTAAGCAAATTGGTGAATACACAGAGTTCAAAGGCTCCAACCTGCTTTCTGCAGAAGCCATTCTTTCCTGGTCACTTGCAGGTATTGGCTGGATGGCAATTGTTGCTGCCTTCTGGTGTGCACAAAACACAACTGTTTATCCAGAAGCCTGGTATGGAGAGCCATTAGCTCTGAAATTTGGAATCTCCCCGTACTGGATTGATACTGTTCCAGCTATAGATGGAGCACCTCTTGGCCATACATCAAGAGCGTGGTTATCAAATGTTCACTACTACTTGGGATTCTTCTTTATCCAAGGTCATCTTTGGCATGCAATTCGCGCTTTAGGCTTCGACTTCAAGCGTATTCCTGCTGCTATTGGCAATCTTGATAACACCTCTGTCAGCTTGTCTGACTAAAGAATCTGAATCTCTATCTGATTCCAGATTGAATCCGATAGTAGATCTGATGATTTTCTTAAAAGCCTCGTCTCTAAGACGGGGCTTTTTTTTTTAAGAAGCTTCATTGTTTACAAATCACTTCACCTCAAAAAAGCATCATGAGGGAAGCCCCAACTCAGGCACCTTTCTTTAAAAAGCCAGTCCCAGATAGGGATAAGAGATTCTAATCAATGATTTTCTTATGCAAAAGATGGGGTTTCTTACTACTTAAAAAGGCAAACCTTCCAACCCAGACCTTTACGGAAGCTGAACGGCAATCCCTTGAGCGGCCCAGGTGAGTGTAGTCTTCAACGCGTATTGCCCTCCTTTAACTCTTAAATCATGCAGACCTATGGAAATCCAGACGTCACCTACGGGTGGTGGGTTGGTAATTCTGTAGTAACCAATCGCGCTGGCCGATTCATTGGCTCGCATGTTGGTCATACAGGGATTATTTGCTTCGCAACTGGTGCAAGTTGCTTATGGGAACTTGCACGATATGACTCCTCAGTGCCAATGGGGCATCAAAGCTCAATATACCTTTCCCATTTGGCATCTTTAGGTATTGGCTTCGATGAAGCTGGAGTATGGACTGGTGCAGGCGTTGCAACTATCGCAATCTTCCACTTGATCTTTTCAGCAGTGTATGGAGGCGCAGGCTTACTTCACTCCTTACTTTTTGATCCAGACCTTCAAGGTGGACCAATTGGACGAGTAGACAAATTCAAACTCGAATGGGACAACCCAAACAACCTGACCTTCATTCTTGGGCATCATTTAATTTTCCTAGGAGTTGCGAATATCTGGTTCGTTGAATGGGCCAGAGTTCATGGCATATATGATCCAGCTCTAGGAGCTGTTCGAACAGTTTTCCCTGGGTACGGAGATTTCGGAATGGTCTTTGGCCATCAATTTGACTTCCTTTCAATTGACAGCCTTGAAGATGTGATGAGCGGGCATGCTTTCTTAGCCTTCTTACAAATAAGTGGCGGAGCATGGCACATTGCCACTAGACAGATTGGTGAATACACCAAATTCAAAGGTGCTGGCTTGCTTTCTGCAGAAGCTGTACTTTCTTGGTCACTTGCAGGCCTCTTCTTGATGGGAGTAGTTGCTGCATTCTGGGCCGCAGGAAACACAACTGTCTATCCAACAGAGTTTTACGGAGAACCCTTGCAGCTCAAGTTTGGAATCTCACCATATTGGGCAGATACTGGCGATGTATCTGACTGCAAATATTTCCTCGGGCACACGACTCGTGCAGCCTTAGTGAATGTTCAGTATTACTTCGCTTTCTTCTGCCTTCAAGGTCACCTTTGGCACGCTCTAAGAGCTAGCGGCTTTGATTTTAGAAGGATTCCAAAAGCCCTATCAAACGTAGCTCCTGCTTAAAAGAAAGGGAAAAGTCTGATTATTTTTTATTTTCAAACTTTCCCCAACTCGATATCACATACAAAACCTCGCCTATACGGCGAGGTTTTTTACTACTTAAAAGAAAGCGAAAATTTTAAAACCTAGACCTCCGATTAGAAAAATGATCGAGATTTAATGATCAATTAGATATAGAACGAACTAGCAGAAAAGAAGCACATTTAGGATCAAAGGTAAATTAAATAATAAAAAATTGCATTTGCATTAAAATTGAATCAGCCTTAATATTTAAAGTAAAATCTATGTAATGGCTAATAGAATTCTTTTTGATCATCAACGTAGAAAGGCAGACAACTCAGATGATGCTTCATTTTATTCTCAGCCACGCATTGTTCACCATTTAGATTCAGCATTTCGTCGCAAATTAACTAGTTTATATAAAGATAGAATTCCTAAAAATTCTATTATTTTAGACCTAATGAGTAGTTGGACTAGCCATCTTCCTGAGGATATACTATATAAAAAAGTAATCGGCCATGGCTTAAATTTAGAGGAGCTTAAACAAAACAAACGCCTTGATAGTTTCTGGGTTCAAGACCTAAATAGAAACCAAAAATTACCTCTAGAAGATTCATCAATAGACACATGTTTAATGGTTGCTGCATGGCAATACCTTCAAGAACCAGAAAATATTGCAGAAGAGATCAAAAGAGTAATGAAACCTAATGGGCAAATAATAATTTCTTTTTCAAATAGAGCATTTTGGCAAAAGTCTCCTGAAATATGGATCAATTCAAATGATATGGAAAGATTAAATTACATCGCAGCAATATTAATTGCTCAAGGTTGGAAGAGTCCTGAAAATATCATAGAGAAGACTAGTCAAAAAGGCATACTAGGGCTAATCGGTAAGGAAGGCGACCCATTCTTCTCTGTTATATCACGAAAATAAAAGATTCTATATTATAGGGAGAAAATTATTGAAGAGTAATTTCAATTCAAGTAAATCTCACTTGCCAACTCGGAGAAAATAAATCAAAAATATCTTAGCGATTAAATCCTAAATGGAACAATTTATCTCAGAATTATCCTTTAGGACAGAAAGCGAAGGCTTTACTAATTTAACCAGCGATGTAAACAATTGGATTAAACAGAAAAACCTTAGCAAGGGGATTCTGATAATATCAATAAAGCATACTAGTTGTAGCTTAATTATTAATGAGAACGCTGATCCTAGAGTTTTAATCGACCTTTCAAATTTTATGCGTGCGCTAGTTCCAGAATACTCATTTAAATCTTCGAACTCGAGCGACGAAGCTATTTACTATCAGCATAATGATGAAGGTTCTGATGATATGCCAGCACATATAAGAACTGCCTTAACTTGCACCTCACTTAGCCTAAGTATTAACAAACAGCATTTAACCTTAGGGACTTGGCAAGCGATATATTTATGGGAACATAGGAATCTTGGCCAAACAAGAACTATCACCATCCACGCAATTGGTGAAACTACATAGTGTATAGCTAAATATATTCCAGTAAAATCTCGTATTTCAATCTAAACGACGTCCAGACAAATAAAATCCAAACAGATAAATATTATAATGAGAAAACCAAGATTTGCTGATTGAGCAACTTAATATCTAATTAGGTAGCATTATAAGGAAAGTTAAATAAGCTCCAATGAAAGTCAAGTTGCTTAGCAATGAAAAACACCAACAACTCAAACAATATATTCCCATGTGGGAAATCCAAGAAAAGCGAATCAAAAGGAGCTGGGAATTCAAGGATTTCTTAACAGCTTTTGGATTCCTAGCAAAGGTGGCACTTTTAGCCGAGTCAAAAGGACATCATCCAAAATGGACAAATGTCTATAACAAGCTAACCATTGAATTCACAACTCACGACCTTGGAGGACTAACTGACCTTGATTTACAAATGGCAGAAGCAATAGATCAACTAGAGTCAAACTAAAAAGCAATTCTTTCTATGTTTTTTAAACTTTATTGAAGCAAAACAAAAGTTATGGAAACAAAATCCAAAAGTGCTGGCCAAACTGAGATCACAAATATAAAAGATAGGGAAAGTAATCCTGGCATCCCAGTTACTATTATCACAGGTTTTCTTGGCTCTGGGAAAACAACTCTTTTAAATCACATATTAACAAATCAGATAGATCTTAAAACTGGAGTACTAGTAAATGAATTTGGTGAGATTGGTATTGACAATGATTTAATTGTTAGCACCAGTGAAGACATGGTGGAGCTAACAAATGGGTGTATTTGTTGCACAATTAATGGTGAATTAGTAGACACAGTACAAAAGATACTTACTAATAATGACTCCATTGAGTATCTAATAGTCGAAACAACTGGATTAGCAGATCCATTACCCGTTGCGATGAGCTTCTTAAGTAGTGAGCTAAGAGAAAAAGTTAGGCTTGATTCAATAATTACAATGATAGATGCTGAAAACTTTGAAGCAACTCTTCTAGAAAGTGAAGTTGGAAGATCTCAGCTTATTTATGGAGACATAATACTCATCAACAAGTGTGATTTAGTAAAAAAAGAGTATATTAATGAAATTGAGGATAAAATCAATGACATAAAAACAGAACCTAGAATTCTAAATACTGTAAACGGAATAGCACCTCTTTCTCTTATCTTAAGTGTGGGTCTTTTTCAAACAGACCTCATAGCACAAGAAGAAAGTACACACAATTCTCATAAACATAATCACTCAGAATGTGACCATTCAGAGAATAAAAGTATTCATGATAAAGCTGGAGGACATAAAGTTTATAAAAAAATTACTTCAAGCAATAATCATGAAGGTATTGAAGGATTTACCTCTATTTCATTTGAAAGCAATGGGCCATTTTCACTTAGGAAATTCCAAAACTTTTTAGACAATCAATTACCAAAAGAAGTTTATAGGGGAAAAGGAATTCTGTGGTTTATAGAAAGTGAGCGAAGACATGTATTTCATCTTGCTGGGAAGCGCTTTTCAATAGATGATACTGACTGGACAGGAAAGCGTAAAAATCGCCTAGTATTAATCGGGCGCAATCTTGATCATGAAACAATTCATACTCAATTAAAAGCCTGCATTGCAAAAGATCTTGGAAAAGACTTTGTCAAATAAAAAATATTTGAATTCTTTTAATTCTTTCCAACAAGCAACACTTAAAAAATGATTACTAAAATTGACTCCTTAGATTTTAGAAGTATATTTCCTAAAAACTGGCAACAAACTAGATTAATACTAAGTATTTTGGCAGCATTTGTTGCTATATTAGCTTTACTCCCTTTATTAGTATTAATCCTAGAAGGAATAAATGGTATTAAGAGTGGCGCCATAAATCTTGGCATTGATAGTTCAAAAAGAATATTTGGAACTCTTAATTTATTAATTTTTACAGCACTTTTTGGAGGAATAATTGGTACTATTAATGGTTGGCTTCTCGCCAATTGTAGATTCAAAGGCAGAAAAATCTTAAGAATATCTCAGTTAATTCCTTTAGCAACTCCAGCATATTTACTTGCAGCCACCTTAATTGATCTAGGAAGTATTTATTCCATAAGAATTCATGGAATGTCTTGGGCTATAGCAATAATGTCTTTAACTACTTACCCTTATGTCTTTCTCTTAAGTACAGAAAGTTTCGCAATTTGCGGAAGACGGCAACTTGAAGCATGTAGAAGTCTTGGAGTAGGAGCATGGAATAGCTTCTTAAGAATTGCGCTCCCAATGGCTTTACCTGCGATTGGAGCTGGCATCGCTCTTATGGGAATGGAAGTAATTAATGAGCTAGGTGCAGTTCAACTATTGAACGTCTCAAGCATCTCCGCAGGTATTGTCGAGAATTGGGTAGCAGAAGGTAATCCAGCAGGTGCGATTGGCCTTGCTCTCATTGCGTTAGTACTAGTCATTTTTCTCGTCTGGTATGAAAGAAGACTCAGGAGACGCAGCCGAAGATGGACAGAGGGAGTAGCTGGAGGCGAAGCGCCTGAATGGGAATTAAATGGCTTCCGTGCTCTTTTGGCTCAACTTTTATCAATTATCCCTCCAGTATTAACACTAGGAACCCCAATAATTTGGGCTTTTGTCAATAGGGAACAAATATTAAAAGGCTTAGATCTGGAGCTATTAGCGCTAACTATTAGAAGCTTAGGGCTAGGAATTGCGGCAGCAATTATTGCAACTACTGTTTCAGTTTTACTTAGTGTTGCAACGAGGTGGAACAAAAGTAAATGGATGAAAGGCCTCACATTTATTGCTGGAATAGGTTATGCAATTCCAGGTGCTGTCTTGGCACTAGCTCTTCTTTATTTTAGTGGCTTGTCTTGGAAGATATCACCTATTGTTTTACTTCTATGGGGATATTCAGACAGGTTCCTTGCGGTTTCAAAGAGTGGCTTAGATGCTGCCCTGGAAAGACTATCTCCAAGCCTCGATGAAGCTGCAACTGGCTTAGGATGTAAATGGCCTGATGTTCTTAGAAGAATTCACTTACCTCTACTTAAAGGGCCAATTACAGTAGGTTTTTTATTGGTTTTTGTTGATACTTTAAAAGAGCTTCCTCTTACATTTGTTTTAAGACCATTCGACTTTGACACATTATCTGTACGAGTCTTTCAATATGCTGGCGATGAAAGAATGGCAGAAGCAATCCTCCCAGCCTTGATAATTCTATTCCTTGGGTTAGTAGCTTCAATAGCTTTAATACCAAGTATTGGGAATAATGATAAGGACAGGGGGGCAATAAATCATAATTCCTAGTTTGAAAGATTTAATTTCATGGCTAGCTTAATCCTACTTTTTAAGATGAGTAATTAATTTATTTTGAGCTTTTAAATGCAACAAGTGATTTTCTTCTAGGATATAGAATTGACATTATAAAATCTGAAAGAGTTACAATCAACCGATATGAAAGTAAAACAGCCAGAAGAAGTGATTCATCAGTATCACTTGAAAGCTGAAATACAACTAAAGTCTCAAATATTCCAACACCACCAGGTGCCGCAGGAACAACCAAACCTATAGCCCATGACAAAGAAAAGGAAGATAACCATACAAATAAATTTAGGCTAGATGAGAGATCAAATGCTTTCAAGCAAACCCAAAATCCTATAAATCTAGTTAATACAAATATAATCTCTAATACTAACGGCTTCCATGGATAAGACATAATTCCTTCTTTAAAGGTATAATCTCCAGAAGATTTATTACCATTTAAAACAACTCTTAACTTTGAAATATTCAACATTCCCAAGCCACTAATGATTGGCTCACGAAAAGTTCTAAAAAATAAAGCTAGAGGTATTATTCCTACCAAGGAAATTCCAGATTGCCAACCCCCTAAAGGTACAAAAAGCAAAGCTGCGGAAAGCATTAACAATGGCTCAAGTACAACTGAAAGTAATGCACTTGAAGGTTCCCATGATCTCATTAAAACTCTTAATCTCTCAACAAAGTGCCAGACCCCACCAGGTAAATACTTAAGGATGTTAGTTGAAATATATAAATTTATAATATCTACATTTTCAGGCTTATATCTAAGCCAAAGAAGCAATGACCTCCAGGCAATTGCATTAAAAAATATACTTACGCAACTCACTAATATGCCAATAAATAAAAGAATAATCTTTGATGAATCAAATGATATTTCCGCTAAATTATTTATATTTATAAATATTGAATTACCTACATATGCTAAGCTAAAAAATGTCAACCAGAGCTTTATTCCTCCAGGAATCGAGATAAACTTTATTGCTAGCCATAGCTTACGAAATAATTTAGAAAAGAAATAAATCACAATGTCCAGTCTTCTTCAGAAATGAAATCAGACTTGGATAAAAAGAACTCTTTCCGTATTGAATCGATAGATTTTCCTGTTTCCAAGCTAACTCTAACTAAATCATCATGCTCAGGCTTAATTGTAATTCGACCATCAGGACGTTGAATTTGCTTAGCAGAAACAACTTTACCTGATTCAATAAGTACACTTCCTTCTCTTCTAAGCAAAGTCCATCTCCCGTCAAGTCGCTCCCTCAAACCAATGGTCATTTCATTCTCAAACCAAATCTTTCTTAAGTCAGCAGCCTTATCTGGTAAGACTATTGCTTTAATACAAAAACCCTGTCTACTTTTTTTCATTTGAACAGTGTTACATGTGACTTCTATCGCCCCTGCCTTCCTTAGCTGATCAGTAAAAACTGCTATGTCTTCAGAAGAAACATCATCAATCCAAGCTTCCTGCGTAACTAGTTTCTGCCATTTAATTGCCCCGTCGGTTCTTGTTAAATCTCCAAGAACAAATTGATCAAGCTCACATACTCTAAGCAAATTTGGCTGATCAAGAATTCTATTACCTAATCCAATACCAATTGCTTTAACAATATAAGACTCAGGTTGGCCAAAATTATTGCAAAGACAGGCCATCAATGCAAGACCAGTTGGAGTTGTTAACTCCGCGGCTTTCTTAATTGTAGAACTAGCTAATTCTATCTGAAATTTTCTAGCTAATTCCAATACTACTGGTACTGGAATTGGCAAGATTCCATGAGATGTTTCTACATCTCCAAACCCAGTTGGTGGATTAGAGCAGATAATTTGATCTGGATTCAAATACTCAACTGCTGCACAAACACCCACAATATTTATCAAGGTCTCAATTTTTCCTAATTCATGAAAATGTACCTCTTCGATATCACATCCATGAACTGCAGCCTCAGCCTCAGCAAGGGAGGAATAGGTAGAATAAATTTTTTTCTTTAAACTCGTACTCCAATGTGCATGCAAAATAATATCTCTAATGTCCCTCCAAAAACTGGGGAAAATATTGGACTGAGATTGGCCTTTACTAATGATAACTTTTAGGCCTCTTAATCCTTGAGTTTTGTCTTCCTTGGTGGCTAGTTCAAAATCATAAGTCTTACCAACTAAAGCCAAAGAATCTTCTATTATTTTTCTAGTGCCGGGCAAGTCAAGTAAAGCCCCTAAAAGCATATCCCCCGATAGACCACTTGGACATGAGAAAAAAAGTGTTTTCATCCTCTATGACTTTTCAAAAGGATTACAGAGAGATTTGAATGAAGCGAGTTTATTATGAGACCTTAAAGTCAATTATAAATCCTTTTATTTATGAAGATATAAATTTTTAAATTAGTATTTTCATGAGAGTTCACCTTGATTGTTACTTTCTACGCTTCGATTGAAGTTTTGCTTACCAGACTTGCGCTTACCTCCACGCGTAGGCATTGATGCAATAACATCATATTTTTCAAGATGAAGTTGTTGGTCCTTTCTTCTAACATCTAAACTTATAAAACTACGCAAATTTTCTAAAGGAATCTCTCCCTTTAATTGTAATTTAAATGGTATAGGCTTCCTGCCATCTTTCCTAGGACGTTGTCTAACCTTCACCACAAAATCCTTAGCATCTGGCTTTGTATAGATCAACTCTCCTCTAATAGAGAAATAATCATCACCTTCGGGTAATTGGTCAGAAAAAGATTTCCTCGAAGTTTCCAAAACAGAGTCTTCGACATTCTTTTCATTACTTCCTTTAGTCAAAGTACTTGGCTCCCATATTCCAGCTATTTGCAAATGAAGATGATTACAATCTCTACAACGAGGGTAAACCACCCATAAGTGAGGACTTTCAATATCTAAATGCCGCCGCATCAAAGTTAAAATTCTTCCCAGTACAACTGCTTCCAAAGAGACACCATTTGCATCCAATAAATGCCCTCTGGTGAGTTTCTCGGAATCTTCCGGAGTATATATGCCTCTAACTATGCCTATTGCACGATATTGCAAAGGCTCAGTGACTGGAGGGATCGGATGATCTCGCATTGAGGAAGGCTCTTTAGTTGGCCTGGCATCAAATTTAGCGGGATTTATACAACCTCTACAAGCAATTGTAGAAGATATCTTTAGTTGCCAATTTTTTATAGCAAGAAAACAGTATGCATACGTATAAGATTTGACGTGGAAAGCGAGTAAAACTGTTTCGGAACCCAAGCTTCACTGAACTTCAATGGGATCTTTCGTCTCAAAAGCTTTTAAGGCATCATCGATTGCATCTGAAGGAGTAGTGGCATCATCCATAGCTGTGGCACGTCGGAGTTTATTCAGAAGATCCATAGGATTTGTTGCATCAAGAATTGAATCTTTCTGACTGGATCCAGGCAAGGTATTAAAAAGCTCATTCTCCTGTGGGTTTTCAGTTGCAATAACATCAAATCTCAAGAAGAGAATTGCAAAAGGAGCCAAAGCTGCTAAAGCAATTTTGATGATTACGTTAATTGGGTGCTTTTTCATATATACCCACAATCAAATTAGAAATGGTACTAAATAGTAAAGGAAAGACAGCTCTGAGCAAGCACAGTGTTAATTGCCACTTGGAACGTAAATTCCATTCGAACTCGCCTTGATCAGGTTATTAAATGGATGGAAGAAGTTAAACCAGATCTTCTCTGTTTACAAGAGACAAAGGTTGACGACACTTTGTTTCCAAAAGAAGCTATTGAGAGCAAGGGTTTTCAAGTATTCTTCCACGGTCAAAAAGCTTATAATGGTGTAGCGCTAATTAGTCCTCATGAACTTGATGATGTGCGCATGGGGTTTATTGGGGAACTTCCTTCAGACACGGAAGCAATTCGACTGGGGGAACAAAAACGAGTTATAAGCGCCTTATTAGATGGGATACGAGTAGTAAATGTGTACGTACCAAACGGTTCAGAAGTTGGTTCGCCAAAATATATTTACAAACTAGAATGGCTTAATTGCTTAAATAGATACCTTGAAGCCCCAAGAAAGAGAGATGAACCTATTTGTTTACTTGGAGATTTTAATATTGCGCTAGAAGCAAGGGATATTCATAATCCTAAAAGACTTACAGGGGGGATAATGGCAAGTGAGAAAGAACGTCTTGGCTTAAAAAGTGTCCTAGGGGAAAATATGCAAGATGTGTTTAGGGTTTTCGAAAATGAAACTAATCACTGGAGCTGGTGGGACTATAGAAGTGGAGCATGGGATCGTGATAGTGGTTGGAGAATTGACCACATATACTTATGCGAGACTCTAGTTATGCAAGCAAGAAGTTGCTTGATTCATAAAAGTATTAGAGGCAATCAAAAGCCAAGTGATCATGCACCTGTTTCAGTTGATATCAACTGGCCACCTTCCGAAGACTTAGATTACGTAGATGGACATTACTGAAATATATGAAGAAATTTCTAGCTACATATTTTTCAGTAAAATATATGATATTAATCCTCAATTATTCGTCTTTTAATACAATTTTTATTTGATAGTAAGTTATTAAAAAAAAATTCTAGATATCATCCTTAAACAAAGTAAGCCCAAGAACCAATCAAATTTCTAATCAAATGTTGAAAAACTGACCAAACTGTGAAGATCTATGGTCAAAGCGTCACAGTCTTAAACGTTAAATCTTCAAGACTTTCTGGACAATCTGGCGAATGGTGCAAGCGCTGAATAGCATTGGTATGACTAATAAGTGACCAAGACTGGGCCACCCACAAAGAACCTTTTTTATTATTCATAAATGCATTCAGGTATCGAAAGTGCTTAGGAAATCGAGACGAATCCGACTGTTTTACGCCAAGATGGCCAATTGTTCATAGAGCCTTTTGGCTTGCTCCCCTTGACAGACGCCTTGAACACCAGCCGTTCCCAGGCCATTTTCAGCGCCGCCCAAGTGTTGATGCCGGGTGGAGTGAGTTCTCCAGTTCGAGCATTCAAGTCGGTAGGAGGCCAACCGATTGTTTTCGAAAGAGTTAAAGGTCCCTACGCATGGGATGTAGATGGAAATCGCTTCATCGACTATGTAGGTAGCTGGGGACCAGCAATCTGTGGTCACAGTCATCCTGAGGTAGTTGCAGCACTTCAAGAAGCATTAGAAAAAGGCACTAGTTTTGGTGCTCCATGCGAGCTAGAGAATCAACTCGCAGAGATGGTCATAGAAGCCGTACCTAGCGTCGAGATGGTTCGCTTCGTAAATAGTGGCACTGAAGCCTGCATGGCTGTTCTTCGTCTAATGAGAGCCTTCACAGGAAGAGACAAGGTCATTAAATTCGAGGGCTGCTATCACGGCCATGCAGATATGTTCCTAGTCAAAGCAGGTTCTGGAGTGGCAACACTTGGCCTGCCTGACTCCCCTGGAGTTCCAAGAAGCGCAACATCGAACACTCTCACTGCTCCATATAACGACCTTGAAGCTGTTAAAGAACTTTTTGCTGAAAACCCAGATGCTATCTCTGGAGTAATACTTGAACCCGTCGTGGGGAATGCAGGATTCATTACCCCAGAACCAGGTTTTCTTGAAGGTCTAAGAGAATTAACAAAAGAAAATGGGGCCTTATTAGTTTTCGACGAAGTGATGACTGGCTTCAGGATTAGTTATGGAGGTGCTCAAGCACGATTTGGAGTAACTCCTGACCTCACTACCCTTGGGAAAGTTATAGGAGGAGGACTTCCTGTAGGAGCGTATGGAGGCAAAGCAGAGATCATGCAAATGGTTGCTCCAGCTGGCTCTATGTATCAAGCAGGAACGCTTAGTGGAAATCCACTAGCAATGACAGCTGGCATAAAAACTCTTGAATTACTTAAACAAGAAGGAACTTATGAAAAATTAGAAGCTACTACTAATCGTCTCATTAATGGCATCATTGAAGCAGCAAAGGAATCTGGAATTCACATAACTGGTTCAAGTATTGGTGCAATGTTTGGGTTCTATCTTTGTGAAGGCCCTGTTAGGAATTTTGAAGAAGCAAAATCAACAGATTCAGATCGCTTTGGAAAGCTTCATAGGGCAATGCTTGAAAAAGGTATTTATCTCGCCCCAAGTGCTTTCGAAGCAGGATTCACTTCATTGGCACATTCAGAGGACGACATTGACGAAACCCTAAATGCATTCCGCATAAGCTTCTCAGAAATATAATAAATAAATTAAAATTAATTATACAAATTTACTCCTAAAAATAAAAATATCAAATTGGTCCTTCAAGGATAAAAATGTTGAGATTATTCTAGTTTCTTCCTCCAACAATTACAGGATTTCCACCCCCTTTTGATCCAGGCAAAGCAGGGACCACTTGAGTCTTACCATCCCATTTATCAAGAAAAAGCTTGAAAAGCACTTGATCGTCAAGACTTTTAGTAAGAGTTTCATATCTCTGAGCCTCTTGCTCTGCAATCTTTACTTCTGTTTGTGCTCTTAATAGTTGTTGTTCAGCAATCTGCTTTTGCTCAATAGCGGCGCGATATTCCTCAGCTATTTCCAAGCCTGTTAAGTCTAGTCCTTTGACATCAACATAATCAAACTTATCTAATTCTTCTGCAACTGTTTTTTCTACAAGTTCAGAAATATCGCTCCATTTACTTGCAATAGTTACTAATTCGTATTGAGAAAATACCGATTTCAAAGCTTTTAGCAAAGAAGGTTGGATAATTCTTGGATAAACCTCTCTATCGTTATAAGCAATAGTGCTATAAACACGGCCAGCTTCAGTTGGCCTAACAGCGTACTTAATCGTTGCTGTGGCTTCAATTACCTGTAAGTCCTTAGTAAGAGTTGCAAATTTCTCAGGTTTAACCTGAGTACGAACATCAAAAGGGAAAACTGCTTGTATAAAAGGTATCTTTAAATTCAATCCAGGACGTCTTGAGCCACCACTAACCTTACCTAGAGTTGTTACAACCGCGACTTGACCTGCAGGAACAATAAATAGCGACTGCGTAATCAGCAAGAAACCTGCGAAAGAAAGTGCAAGTACAAGTGTGGCTGCACTTCCATTACCGTTGGGAGTGACGTTCCTGAAAGGTGTAGTCATAAAAAAAATGACATCGAATTTGATAATAGATATTTATATTTGAAAAATGGTTTTTTTTAAAATAGGTTCAGGAATCCAAGACCAAGTCAAAGGAATTCTTACCTATCTATAATTTTCAAATTGCAGTGGAGTATCAATTTGATCTTCTTTTTCCCGCAAAAGAGCTATTGCCTTCTGAAGATCATCCTTATTCTTGCCTGAAACTCGAATTCTATCTCCCTGAATAGAAACATTAATTTTCTTTAGTCCGTCACGAATGATCTTGCTGAGACTCTTAGCGAGATCCTGAGATAATCCTTTCCTAAAAATCACCTTCTGTCTTACTTGATTCCCTCCTGCTACCTCAGGAGGTTGAAAGTCAAAAATCTTCAATGACAACTTGCGTTTAGTGGCCTTCTGACGAAGTACATCCTCAATGGCCTGCAAAGTCATATCACTAGCTGTAGTTATCACTAAACAATCTTCTTCAAGTTCAACTTCCGTATTTGAATCCTTTAGGTCATACCTTTGAGAAAGCTCTCTCCTCAATTGGTCAATGGCGTTAACAAGTTCCTGCCTGTCAAAATCAGAAACCACATCAAAAGAATAATTCTCGGGCATGGGATTGAATACTGAGTCTTTTCTGCAACCACATTATGAATATAAAAATTGGAAACTGATATTAGTTAAAATCCAAACTCAAGGTTACTCAAAAAGCTAACCCCCCTTAAAGAAAACGAAGTTCAATCAAAGAAAAGCAAGCTTACTACTTTACCCATATCTTCAGCAGCTCTACAACTACTCAGAAGAGTTTCACTATCATGGAAAGCAAAGCAGATCAATTGATCACAACGGGTAATAATTTCTTGATTACAAAGACTGCTTGCGATTGGCAATGGCAAATCATCATTGTCAGTTTTTTCTATTAAATGCAACACCTCATTCAGCACTTCTCTAATCTCAGGAACTTGTCGATCAAGGCTCTGGGGTAAGAGAACAGTTAGCAAGGAAGGATCTACTTCCAAAACAGCCCTTATAACAGCAGCATTTACACCCTGAGAACCAGATGTAATTAGTGAATGTCCTTCTTGGGCTAAAGCTCTGGCAATTAATTCAACCAAGTGGATAGAAACCACAGGTACGTGCCTGCTCCCAAGAAAGGCAATTCTTCTCTTACCTTTGTCTTGCAACAAGGCTAATTCTTGGGCAAGGGTATCAACGCTCCCCAAGGAAGGAAGGTCCAAAGAACTACTCAAGGGCTTCCCCATAAAATTGATTTGAAATAAAAGGCAGCCATTGCTACTAAATCATGAGATTAAGGCTCTCAAATAACTTATCGATATAACAATTTTCCTCAACCAATCTAAAGGCAAAAGTAGCCTTAACAGCTTCGTGAAGCCTGACATGTCCAAAGGCCTGTTCAATTACTTCTACTGTTGAGAGAGTGTCATGATCTACTTTCAACAAAGGGACATCCAACTCTTCAGCTCTATTAATTAATTGAGGCAAAGGTTCGCCAGCCCCTGTAAGGATCAAACATTGAGTAGAAGCTTCTAGTGCTGCTAATTGAATATCAGTTCTTCCTGCACCTGTAACGACTGCCATATTTCGTCTTTTGCGGAAAAATTCCATTGCCGAATTTACATTCATAGCTCCAATACTCAAAGTCTCAACCAATAGCTCTAGCCTTTCTGAGCAGCAAATAACTCTTGCCTCCAAGCGTCTTACTAACTCCCCAACTGTCACGCTCCTAAGTAGAGGTGAACTTGGCATTACTCCAAAAACAGTAATTCCTAAAGCTTCTAATGATGGGACGACCTCCTTTCTCAAAACCTCTACATCCTGAGGCGTAACAGCGTTTAAAACTATCCCAACCAATTTGTCTCCCAATTGGTGTTTAGCAGCTAGCAAAGCTTCAACACTGCAACTGTTCTGCCATAGATGAACAAGTAGAACACGTGCATCTAACTCTCTGGCAACTTGTCCAAGACTTAAGCCATACAAGAGACCTTCATGGAGACTTCCAGCGCCCTCGAGTATCGTTAGCCCCTCAAAAGGAAAACTAAGCTGTTTTTTTAGGTCTTCAAAAGGAGTATCTACTACTAATTTTGAGCTAGCTAGTCGTTTATAAGCTGTCTTAGGGGATAAAAGATGCAGAGATGGAATCAACTCCTCCTCAGATAAACCTAATGTCTCTCCAACAAAGCGGACATCATCATCAATCAAAAGCTGAGGAGCGCTAGTTCCAGGTAGATCTTCATCAAAGCTAGTAGCTAAAGGCTTCCCAAGCCTTATAGGGAAATTAGCTGCGATCAATTTCCTTGATAGGCCTAAAATGAAAGCAGATTTGCCACTAAAAGGCTCACAAGATCCGATCATTAAGGTTGCACCCATAAAAGGGACTCCTTTAGATGGTTCTATAGGTAATTTAAAGAGTATCCTGCTTTACTCAATACCGCTTTAAGGAAGTCATTCAAAAGGAACTTCAGAAACAGCCAATCCCATCAAACCTAGCTATTTAATTTCACCAAGTTCGCTTTCAATCAGATTTTCAAACAACCAGTTATTCGCCTAAAGCAATGGGTACACAAACCAAAGGTAATGGTCGATGGAAAAATTGTCGTATAGGTATCACAGGTGCAAATGGTGCACTTGGTCAAGAACTAACCAAAAAGTTTCGGAATAAAGGTGCTGCAGTAATTGGCCTTACCCATAAGCAAAAGACAACAAAGGAGTTTTTGGAAGGCGAACCAAATGAGTGGGTAGAATGGGAATGCGGAAAAGAACAATTAATATTAGAAACTTTAAAAACCCTGGATATTCTTATTCTTAATCATGGAATAAACCCGAAAGGCAAGCAAGTTCGAACAGATATTGATGCAGCGATTGAAGTCAATGCTTTAAGTACCTGGCGCTTAATCGGACTGTTTGAAAAAGTTGCAGAGCAAGAATCCAATACCTCCCGAACGAGAGAAATCTGGGTGAACACCTCTGAGGCTGAAATACAACCAGCATTAAGTCCTGCCTATGAAATCAGCAAAAAACTAATTGGCGAGTTAGTCAGCGTTAGATTGAACACAGTTCAAAATAAAAAAAACTTATTAATTTTCAGAAAGCTAATCCTAGGACCATTCCTTTCCCAACTAAATCCAATTGGCATAATGCCTGCATCTTTAGTTGCCAATCAAATTATAAGTCAAGCTGAATTCAATATCAAACTAATAATAGTAAGTCCTAATCCAATCACTTATATATTAATGCCAATAACAGAATTAATCAGATCTATTTATATAAAATTAGTCAACCTTATATATAAATAGTGAAAACTTATTCTTTTCAGGATCCTCTATCAGTAAGTATTTCACATCCATCTGAATTAACTACAATAGTATGCTCCCATTGAGCAGAAAGGCTCCCATCTTGAGTAACCACTGTCCATCTATCTTTTAGTGTTCTACATGCTTTACTACCAGCATTTAAAATAGGCTCTACAGCTAAAGTCATACCTGCTCTTAATTTGACATTAGGCAATTCACTTGTACGGAAATTAAATACAGATGGTTCTTCATGCAGGTTTCGACCTACTCCATGTCCTGTATAGTCTTCAACAACACTATAATTATTTTTATTTACATGATCTTCAATAGCACCAGCTATATCTAGGAGTGAATTATTTGGTTTAATTTGAGAAAGGCCTGCCATTAATGCCTCTTGAGCAATACGACTTAAATTACGACCTTTTTCAGGAACATCTCCTACACAAATAGTGATACAACTATCCCCGTGATAACCATCAAAGTAAGCTCCTGTATCAACCTTAAGTAAGTCTCCATTCTTTATAACTCTCTTAGAACTTGGAATTCCATGAACAACTTCATTATTAATACTTGCGCAAATGCTTCCTGGAAATCCGTGATAACCCTTAAAACTTGGAACGGCACCCATTTCTCTAATCCTTCGTTCTGCGAAATCATCTAGATCTCCAGTTGTTTGTCCTGGGTGAACCATCAAATTAATTTCCCTCAAAACAGTTGCAACAATATGACTAGCCTTTCTCATGATTTCTACTTCTCTGGCTGATTTAATTTCAATACCTCTTCGTTGCTGTATTCGTGGACCGGTAGTGACTGTGTTGGCTAACTTACTTGAAGCAATTAGATCCGCAAAGAGATTCATAATGCCTAGGAAAAGAAAAGTATTTAAGAGCTAGCATCAAAAGCTCTCTTTTAAAGAGAATAAACACACCTTGGGCAACTTCAAGCTATCAATATGATTGTAGATACTTAAAAATGTGATCTTGCACCATAAAACCACTAAAATTTCGGTTTAACACTTCTAAAGGCGATCTCAGCCCTTCTAGGAGCAGTCTATTCTGGAGTCAGTTATTGAATACTAAACGCTAGTGAAGCTTTAAGGAATTAAGACCATTCTTTTAAATAGCTAAAAATCAAAGAGAATTCCTAAAGGCCAAGGCTGGGCCAGGATATATTCAAGATTTGCCCTTGGACTCCTTTCAGCCTAATAGCTGACTGAAGCTTAATAATCCAAACCCTTTCGCCCAGAAGAAATAATCGATAAATCTCCTGGCATTGATTAATGAGCAGTTAGAATCTAATTTTGCTGTGATTATTGGTAGCTGGAATGGAAGAAGAGTCCAAAACACCCTCTATTAGTGAGGAAACAAATAGTCCAAAACCTGAGGCTCCAAAAGGCACTGAGGTTAATTCCGCAAGTGAGCCTAAAGCTGCTGCAGCAAAAAGTCCTGCCATAGCCACACAGAAAATTTCTGGTGCAGAACTAATTCGTGAATTCGAGGCTTCTCAGGAAAAAACAGATTTACCAGAAATCTATGTGGGAGATACCGTTCGAGTAGGAGTTCGAATTAGTGAAGGGAATAAAGAGCGAGTTCAGCCTTATGAAGGCGTGGTGATTTCAAAACGACATGGAGGTTTAAATGAAACCATTACTGTTAGACGAATTTTTCAAGGTATTGGGGTTGAGAGAGTATTCATGCTTCATAGCCCCCAAGTAGCTTCTATCAAGGTTGAACGTCGAGGTAAAGTAAGAAGAGCGAAGCTTTTCTATCTGCGGGACCGAGTGGGGAAAGCCACTCGAGTAAAGCAGCGCTTCGATCGTTGAGGTTTCTGGGCCTCGTTCAAACCAAATATCATCGTTCTCGTCGATGGTCCAAGGGTATTTCCCATGCGCCGTTAGTTCAGTTGGTAGAACGCAGGTCTCCAAAACCTGATGTCGGGGGTTCGAGTCCTCCACGGCGCGTCCGATGACCCTTATTGCAGTTTCCTAGTTTTAATAATGGAGTTGGATCTTCAACCTGGTGATGTCGTGAAGGTACTCGAGTCCGCCGCTCTCGGTTGGGTCCGAGCACGAGTAATAAGAGTGAAATCTGGCGGACGAGTGGTCGTTCAAAGCGATCAAGGGCGTGAATTCACCGCTCGAGGAAATCAAGTACGGCTTATTGAACCCGCTGGATTTCGCCCATAATTAAAAATCAAAGAAGTTATCTTGCTTTAGTCCAACTCAATGCAGATACAAATACTTACTAGTATTTGACGAATGGCCTGATGTAGGTTGATACTTCAAATCGTCGTAAAACGACTTTCGCCTCCCTTAACTTGGAATACATCTTCCGAGCGAGGCCCCTCCCCTTCCTGGGACCGTAGTTCAACTGGTTAGAGCACCGCCCTGTCACGGCGGAAGTTGCGGGTTCGAATCCCGTCGGTCCCGTACCCCAAAGAGACAGAAACATTGACTGTGAGAGTAAGGCTGGCTCCTAGCCCGACAGGAAAACTACATATAGGTACAGCAAGAACTGCTCTCTTTAACTGGCTTTTTGCCTTTCACGAGAAAGGTCAATTCCTTCTTCGAATCGAAGACACAGACAAAGAAAGATCTAAAACTGAATTCACTACAAATATTCTGGAAGGTCTTGAATGGCTTGGAATCAATTGGACTGAATCACCAGTTTTACAAAGCTCTCAAATACAAAAACATAAAGATGCAATCCAACTCTTATTAGATAGAGGGCTTGCCTATCGCTGTTATGCGACTGAAGAAGAACTTGAAGAAATGAGGTCTCAACAAAAAGCAAAGGGTGAGGCACCTCGTTACGACAACCGATACAGAGATCTAAGTGCTGAAGAACAATCCAAATTCCACCAGGAAGGGAAAACAGCAGTTGTACGTTTTCGCATAGATGATCTATCAGTAATTTCTTGGAATGATCTAATTCGAGGTCAAATAAATTGGCACGGTGAAGATCTAGGAGGTGACATGGTCATCGCGAGAAGGGCCCCAGCCGACGAAATAGGAGACCCTTTATACAATCTAGCTGTTGTAGTTGATGACTCTTCGATGGAGATATCGCACGTTATTCGAGGCGAAGACCATATAGCAAATACAGCCAAACAAATTCTTTTATATAAAGCACTAGGCCTAAGCATTCCAATCTTTGCTCATACACCCTTAATACTTAACCAAGAAGGAAAAAAGCTTTCAAAAAGAGATGGTGTTACCTCTATAAGTGAGTTCAAAAGCATGGGATATACATCAGAAGCATTAGCAAATTATATGACCTTACTAGGATGGTCTGTTCCTGAAGGCATGGAAGAAAGGTTCACCATTCAAGAAGTAGGTTCAGTATTTGGTTTTGATCGTGTAAATAAAGCTGGTGCAAAATTTGACTGGGACAAATTGAATTGGCTTAATTCTCAAGTAATACATAACTTGCCTCCTCAATCATTATTAGAAAGGCTATTACCCCTTTGGGAGAAAAAAGGCTGGAAAATCTCTTCGAACGAATGGGGACTAGACCTTGTCTCTTTAATTGGACCATCATTAACATTATTAAATGATGGTATCGATCAAGCATTTCCATTTTTTGAGACGCCGCCACTTCTAGAAGATGGTAAGAATCAATTGCAAAGTGAAAACTCATCTAAAGCACTTGAATCACTTTCAAAACAACTAGAGGTAAATCCTTGGGATGGGTACAATACAGAATTTGCGAAGGACATCTTGAAAACAGCAGCAGAATCTATTGATATAAAGAAAGGAGTATTAATGAAAAGCCTAAGAGCTTCTCTTTTAGGTACTTTAAATGGACCTGATTTAATAACCAGCTGGGGACTACTTGCTCGAATCGGTAAGGATAGAGAAAGACTCCTTTCCAATATTTGAGCTTTCATTTAACTCCTCTTTTTTAAGATTATCTTTTTCTAAAAGGCCTAGAAATTTAGCCAAAGGCTGTGCGGTTAAACCTTGAATTCCAACGGTCATTAAGATAGTGAGAAAAACGAGTCCTTGAAGACGACCAGCACCCAATACGCCTGCTTGCTCTAGTCGAATAGAAAATAATGAAGCTACAGCAGCTGTAACGATACCCCTAGGGGCAAGCCATCCAAGAAATAGCTTTTGTCTTATATCAAGAGGCAATCCAATAGTGGCAAGGCTAACAGCAACAGGGCGAACAATAATCATCAAAGAAAGAACACAAGACACTCCTCCCCATCCCAAAGGACTTAGTTCTCCCCAAGAAACATCTGCTGCAAGTAACGGGAAAAGCATTGTTATCGCTAATTGAGCAAGCTCTCTTATCAACGGATCAAGTTGACTTGCTTGAGACGAAGGCCTCCTTCCAACAACAAACCCTGCAGCAACCGAGGCAGGAAGTCCAGACTCAGGCAATAGCCATTCACAAGAACCATAAAGAAGAAAAAGTACTCCAATAGTTAGCTGCAATCGCAAGCCAAGTGATGAGCTTTTATCAACACGCTTCAAACCCTCTGAAAGAATCCACCCACCAAAAACACCTATCAAAACTCCTCCTCCAAGTCTTGCAAACAAACCGAGTGCAAGCTCTCTTAATCCATGCAAATCTCCTACCAATAATTCCAAAAGCAGCAAGGCTAATACTGCTCCTATGGGCTCTAGAACAAGTCCCTCTGCCTCAAGTACGTCACCAAGTGGAGAGGCAAGCCTTATTTGTTGAACTAATGGAGTAACAACAGTTGGACCAGTAGCCAAAACTATGGCGCTATAAACAGCAGCTACTGACCAACCCAAACCAGCCAACCAATGTGCAGCAATTAATCCAGCAGCAAGTGAAACGACAAGTCTTATTAAAGAGATTCTTAAAACAGTTGCCTTTATTGTGTCCCCTGGAAGACGTAAGTTCAATCCTCCATCAAAAAGGACAAGGCTTACCAATAAGCCAACTATCGTTTCCAACCCTTGTCCTAAGTCCAAGGGTTCAACTAAACCAAGTCCTGATCGACCTATCAAAAGCCCGGAAAGCAATAAAAGGACAACTCCTGGAAGGCCAGATAAAGCCGCCAAAAGTCTTGCCCCCGCTCCCGCGAAAACGGTGATACCCCAAAGCAGACCTAGCCGCTCAGGTGTCATAGAAAAGCTTGATCAAAGTTGGCTGCCCTGATTGATCTTGTGACACCTGGTCCATAAGCAATGAGTATCCTTCAATCGCCCTAAATAACAATTTATCTAATCCCCCTTAAATGAAGATGTAAAGCCTTCTCTTGTATAACTCAAAAAACGTTAAATGGTAATAAAAATTGTTTTTTAGAAGAGGAATTAAATAAAAACAGTTCCTAAATATGGAAAATTTAAGGGTTCAGAGTTTCCATAAGGAACCAAGAGCTCTTATGCAAAAACTGAATTTCGCCAAATAAAAGGTCTCAAGTCCTTCGAAGAAGAAGCATAAAGAGGATGCCGAGGATGCCCTGCTTTTGTAAATCCAATGACTAATGGACCCAACGCATACGGAAATTGCTGTTGTCTATAAATAAAATACTTTTTCAAGAGTTGCATTACATGATAATCACGACTTCTCCAAGCACCTCTATCCCCCCACCCCAACCATAAATCGCAAGATGGGTCTGAACTCCAAGAACTTCCACTGAAAAGAATTTCATGATCATTCTTGAAACCTATAGGATCATCAACTTTCTTAAGTATTTGCGGAGACCTTCCAATCCTTGCAAATAAATTAATCACAACAAGTGACCCATAATTCCATGAAGTGGAAAACCCTATAAGCCTTCTCAAGGTTGCATCATTATTACAATTATCTGCCTTTGAAGGATTTAATCCTATAAAAATTATCGATCTCTTGTTATTGCTAATTTTCCTTCTAAGATTCCAACGATATAATCCACATTCACTAAATGAAGCAACAGAATCATATAAAGGCACAAAATACCTCAATCTGTTGTTTCACAATAAATACCATTTCCCCAAGAGAAAAGCCTACCAAATGATGCTGATAATGTTTAATTACTAAAAAATAAATTAACCATAAGAAGGGCTGTCAAACTTATTGTTAGTCCAATCATTGCCATTCGACCATTCCAAATCTCTGCTTGAGGAGTAAATCCTCTTCTCCAAGAATTCAATTCACCTTTTGGAACAGGTTCTATAACCTGATTTGTATTCAGTTGAGATTGATTTGCCATAACTGAAACCTTAGTTTTTAAGGAACTCTCAAAAAGGGGGTGGGGTTTGATACAGCAACCCTGACTCCTCTAAAGGCCATCGAGGCGAAATGCCCAGCTCTAAAGAACTTTCCAACTTCTTGCATTCTAATCGCAATAATGCTGCTGCGCCTATCATTGCTGCATTGTCTGTACAAAAAGTCTTCGGAGCCAAATAAATCTCAATTTCTGATTTCAATGCCTGATCTTGCATCATGCGCCTTAAACGTTTATTAGCTGCAACACCTCCAACCATTACTAAAGTTTTAAGACCTTGATCTATTGCACATTTCAAGCTTCTTTCAACTAGCACCTCTGCAACAATATTCTCGAAACTAGCAGCAAGATCTTTTACGGGAATTTCATCACCAGAAGCCTCAAATCTCTCGACAAGCCTAAGCATTGCGGTTTTCAAACCACTAAATGAAAAGTCATAAGGATAGAAACCACCTTCAGGATTTGATACCCGTCCCTTAGGCAATGAGAACCTATAAGGATCACCTGATATTCCACATTGTTCTATAGCAGGGCCTCCCGGATAAGGAAGTCCTAACAAGCGCGCGACCTTGTCGAAAGCTTCTCCAGCGGCGTCATCATGACTACGGCCGACACGCTTATAAATGCCAGCTCCAAAAACTTGAATAAGTTCTGTATGTCCCCCACTAACTAATAGGACTAAATAGGGAGGGTTTGGATGCCTATCAGTATCAGAAAGAAACACAGATGCAAGATGGCCTTCAAGATGGTGGACACCCAAAAAAGGCTTCCCATACATTGCGGCAAGTGTCCTGGCAGTAATAGAACCAATCATTAGTGCTCCCGCCAAACCAGGAGCCACAGTTGCTGCTATTACATCTATATCCTCTATTTTTTTCCCAGAATTAGATAAAGCCTTCTCCAGCAAAAAAGGTAAAGCCTCTAAATGTTTTCGCGAAGCAATCTCAGGAACCACTCCTCCCCATTTTGAATGTTCTTTAATTTGAGAGGCTATTTCACTAGCTAAAACCTCTAGCTGCCTAGCATCCTGGCGAATAATTGCCACAGCCGACTCGTCACAACTTGTTTCGAGGGCCAGTACAGATTGTGTGTTGGTGCTGTATCTCATCTAACTTGAGGGTGTGACATCCTGCCCTGATGGGTCAGGCATTAAAAGGAATCGAACTAATGCGCCGTCTTTTTTCCATTCTGCTATCTGTCTTCCTTGTAGTTGGCTTTGCACCATTAGCAAATGCAGAAGCAGGTCCTGCTTTAAATGATGACAGAGCTGACACATCATTTGTAGCCAACGGTCTAACTCCTTGTGCAGAAAATGCACGTTTTCAAGAAAGAGCAAGTGCCGCTACTACAGATCAGGCTGTAGCAAGGTTTGATAGATACAGCAAAGCCTCCTGTGGAGATGATGGGCTACCTCATCTCATCATTGGACCAACCATTGAGCCATTTGGAGCTCTTTCCATGAGAGGTCATGAAGGAGATGTCCTAATACCAGCTCACATTTTTGTTTTCATAGCAGGAATCATTGGTTGGGCAGGAAGAGAATACTTAAAACTTGCACGCGCCTCTAAGAAGGATGCAGTTGACAAAGAACTATTTATTGACTCTGACTTGCTAAGAGATGCTTTAGTCAAAGGTGCTCAATGGCCTTTGATGGCTAACAAAGAAGGTCGCTCTGGCGAACTAAGAGAAAGCAATAAAAACATCACTTGTTCACCAGAATCTGATTACAGCAACGTGCCTTTCTAAGCTAAAGGCCTTATAGCTTCAAATCTGTACTAAAACTAACCCCAACAAAACTCCAATGTCATTTAAAGCCAATCACAAACTATTCAGATCAGCCCCAGTAATTGGTGCTGGATGGATTGCTGTTACAGCAGGCATCTTGATTGAATGGAATCGTTTTTTTCCAGATCTACTTTTCCACCCTATGTAAAAATAGGCTTAAAGAAAGGTAGGAATCAAAGCTTTTATCTATAACAAAATACCTAACAATAAATAAGCCTATCTCTAGGGAGATAGGCTTATTTATTGTTAGGTATTAGCTTCAGCAAAACCTTAAAACAGTTAATTGAAGTTACTCGACTTAGTAATACCAATCAACTCTTCTAACCGAGAAACAGCATTAAAAACTTGATCATTAACCACCACAGCATCAAATTCATTCTTTGCTTGCAATTCTTCCTTGGCCCGTAAAAGTCTCCTTTCTATAGACTTTTCACTATCTGTTCCTCTACCTCTAATCCTCCTCTCAAGCTCCTCAAAGCTTGGCGGAGCTAAAAATATTTGAAATGCCTCTGGAAATGTCTTACGGACCTGCCTAGCTCCCTCTAATTCAATCTCAAGCAAAACAAACTGGCCTTGAGAAAGATTTCTCTTAACTGGTTCCGAAGGTGTCCCATACAAATTTCCTGAAAATTCTGCCCATTCCAACAAACCATCCTCAGCAATTAATTTAGTGAACTTTTCCCTTGAAAGAAAAAAATAATCACTACCATCAGTTTCACCTTCTCTTGGCTGCCTAGTAGTAGCGGAAACAGAAAGCCAAATTTGCTTATTTCTTTTAAGAAGGTTCTTCACCACAACACCCTTACCTACTCCACTTGGTCCAGTGAGGACGGTTAGCCTTATAGGCAAAGAATAATCACCCATCTTTCAATTGACCCCAATAGTTAATGACGAAAACATGGACATAACAATTAATCGAATTCCATAAATGGACAGTACTGCCATACAACTGATGGACTTAACGAGTCTGAAAGCTGTAGTTGCAGAACTTCGTCATGAGATTCTGCCAAGTCGTTTTGAAAAGGCGCAACAACCAGAATCTAATACCCTGCAAATTGGCCTAAGAACACTTAAAGGACTTATATGGCTAGAGATTAGTTGGCAAGCTGATGCCCCTCGACTTGTTCAAATCCCCCCTCCAGCAAAACAAGGAGGGGAAAGCACTCTCGCAAAGCAAGTGCAGCATGGTCTTTATAATTTGGCCCTGACAAAAATAATTCAGGAAGATTTTGAGCGTGTAATCAGGTTTGAATTAGCACCACGCCCAGGAGAAAACGTTAAAAGAATTTTGGTACTAGAATTAATGGGTCGCCATAGTAATTTTTTGCTGCTAGATAATACCCAAAAAATAATCGCGATAGGTCGCCAAATCAGAAAACATCAATCTAGAGTTAGACCAATAAGTACCGGAGACTTATATCTACCACCTCCTCCATTAATAGGAATCAAACCTGACAAAAATGAATCTTTTACCAGCTGGAAGGAAAGACTTAGCTTAATACCTACAACTCTCAAAGATGCTCTTAAAAATACTTATCAAGGCATGAGTCCACAACTAATGTTGCAACTTACTGGGGAGAATAAAGAAACTGCATTGAATCTTCTTAAATGTCCAATCGAAAAACTCTCCAATAAAAAGTGGGAATATCTTTATAACAGATGGTCTATATGGCTGACTAGACTAGACATGGAGCAGCTTGGGATTTGGTTTAAAGGACCAACTACATACAGAAATTGGGATACAGAAATTCCTAATTCGTCATCATTAGAAGGAATAAGTATTAATTTAGGTAAATATTATAGAGATAATCTAAATAAAAAGACTATTAACAGGGTCAGCAAAGATCTTCATAATAGTCTTAAAAAATCAATTAAGAACGAAGAAACTTCTTTAAATAATCAACGAGATCTACTTATATCAACTTATCAAAGTGGTGACTTAAAAAAAGAGGCTGATGAAATACTAGCGAAACCTTTTCCTCAAAAGGATGACATAGAAAAAGCTCAATCTCTATATAAGAGATCAAAAAAACTTCGCAGATCGATCTCAATCCTAAAGGAACGAATCGTCTTTCATGAAGAAAGGATAAAGATGATAAAAGAAACAGAATTGTTTCTAGAAAACATTTCGGAAACTCAATGGGAGACATTTAGCGAAAAACTTAAATTAATCATGGCATTAAAGAAAGATTTTTATGCTCACTTTTCCAGACGGAAACAGCCTGAAGTCAAAAAAAAATCAACTAAAGATAGGCAACCAGTTCCTCTTGAAATTTTAAGCCCAAAAGGCCTCCTCATACAAATTGGACGCAACCATCGTCAAAATGAATGGATAAGTATCCGCAAAGCAAAAAATGGTGATATTTGGTTTCATGCCCAAGAATGTCCAGGAAGCCATGTTGTCCTCAAATCGTCTTCAGGATTGGCCGAAGAAAAAGATTTACAAATGGCAGCCGATCTAGCTGCTTTCTTTAGCAGAGCAAAAGGAAACGCGAAAGTTCCTGTTTTCATGGTTCCAGTTGAAAGGCTAAAAAAAATCCCAAATGCGATGCCAGGCACGGTTAGTCATAGTGAAGGCAAAGTCTGCTGGGGAAAGCCAACAAGAATTGAAAGTCACTTGGCAGCAACCCTCAAAAGAACCGTAAATAAATCTTCTACAAATTAGAAGCTAGCCATGGCTTATCATTTGGCTAAGAATATCCTGACTAAAAATGTTTGATTTCCTTCTCGGTACTCATGAATTTCTTGGGAATCACACTCTCCCAGAGTTCCTGGTTGGTTACATTTTTGGAGCTGCTTTGATAATTGGCGCACCAACAGTCTTCCTCCTTCTCACATTTACTAGTGCTCTCATGAAAACCAATGGAAAGATGGGCGGATACAGAGAATTTGAGACCTATGGAGAGTCTTCCTTAAATGACTGCCCTCCATTCTTACTACCTGATCCAACAGCTACAACAAACACAAATAGATCAAAGAGGCGCTCAGCTTTCTAAAAGTCAAATAGGCTTATTAAAGCTTAAAGACAAAGTGGCAACCATCTTCCAACTAAGTTTACTTAATAAGGAATCATACACACGAAAAAGTAAGGATTTAAAATCTCCTCCAAGCCATATAAATATAGCAATATTAGTTGATTTAAGACTTGTATTATTAGAATAAGAACCTATGAATTTATTTTGAAGCCTTTCTCCCTTTTAAAACTAGAAAAAGCAAGATGGTACCTACTATAAAGAATTATAATAATGGTCAAAAGCCAGAAATGAAAGCACCTCCACCTATCAGAATAAATACGGGGGATAACAAGTCATTAGTTCCTAATGACATAGAAATGCCATTAGCAGATCATCTCGAGGAATTACGACAAAGAGTTTTCCGTTCTCTCATTGCAGTTATTTGTGCGGCAGGGATATGTCTTTTGTTTATAAGACCATTAGTCAGAATTCTAGAAACACCTGCAGGATCAATACACTTCCTTCAAGTTGCACCGGGAGAATTTCTCTTCGTATCAATTAAGGTTGCAGGTTATGCAGGCCTTACCGCTGCTCTGCCATATGTAATATTTCAGGCCTTGGCTTTTATTCTGCCAGGTCTAACTGCAAAAGAGCGAAACTTAATAGCCCCAGCTGTAGCAGGTTCAACAATCCTATTTCTATTAGGCATCATTTTTGCCTGGGGTGTTCTAGTGCCTGCAGCATTAAAGTTTCTAGTTAGCTATGGAGCAGACGTTGTAGAGCCTCTTTGGTCAATAGAAAAATATTTAGATTTTGTTTTAATTCTTTTACTCGCTTCAGGCCTTTCATTTCAATTACCAGTTTTACAATTACTTTTAGGTGCTTTAGGCATTCTTAATTGGAAAAGAATGATATCTGCCTGGCGATGGGTAGTAATGACTTCTGCTTTAGCTGGAGCAATTCTCACCCCCTCTACTGATCCAATAACAATGCTATTACTAGGGTCTGCTATCACAATTCTTTTCCTAATAGGTGTTGCTTTAGTAGCCTTTACGGACAAGTTCAAAGAACAAACTCCTTCAAACGATAATCAGCCTTCAACTGCAAAGTAATTGCTCTCCCAAGTCTTGGTTTTTCT
The DNA here is from genome assembly GCA_003215545.1 of Prochlorococcus sp. AG-409-L14. Taxonomy (GTDB): domain Bacteria; phylum Cyanobacteriota; class Cyanobacteriia; order PCC-6307; family Cyanobiaceae; genus AG-409-L14. The sequence goes on from QCKF01000006.1 coordinate 30,161, forward strand.
CTTATTGACAACAACCATTGCCGAACAATCCCTGCTTGACCAAGCCTATTAATAATTTCAACGACTTTATTCAAGTTTTTTCTATAAGCAACTTCGTCCAATGGGAAAGATTGCTGCTCTAAGTAGGCCCACATAAGCTGAAGGTAGAGTTTTTTGTTACGTTGTACTAATCGCATGTCATAAGAGGCACCCCAACGTTTTCGAAGGAAGTCAACTACCTCATCAACACCCAAAGGGGCAATAAAATGCTCAAAAGATGAATAATTTACGCAATCAAAGTCAAGAACCATATAAAAATCTCTCTATTTGCAAAGATTAAAAGACCCTTCACAGTCCATAATGGTCATCATTATGACCTGGTTGATCATTCGTAATGACACAAATGACCTCTAGTGATGTGCCCTCTATGGGCCGGAGGCAGTTCATGAACCTCCTCACCTTTGGCTCGGCTACAGGGGTCGCATTAGGAGCCCTTTATCCAGTGGTCAATTACTTCATACCAGCAAGGGCTGGGGGAGGCACTGGAGGCACAACAGCTAAAGACGAACTAGGTAATTCTGTTACTGCAAGCGGATGGCTTTCATCCCATCCAACTGGGGACCGCAGCCTTGTTCAAGGACTCAAAGGTGATCCAACATACTTAATTGTTGAAGGAGGAGATGCAATAGGAAGTTATGGCATCAATGCGATTTGTACGCATCTTGGTTGTGTAGTTCCCTGGAACAGTGGTGCCAACAAATTCATATGTCCTTGTCATGGAAGCCAATACAACGAAACTGGAAAAGTCGTAAGAGGACCTGCTCCCCTCTCACTTGCTTTGGCGCACGTTGAAATTAATGAAGACAACGTCTTGCTGAGTCAATGGACGGAAACTGATTTCCGAACCGGTGAACAGCCCTGGTGGGGTTGATCAATTACTACCAAATATGAAATTCCGCTCTTTTGCCCCCATGCGTCGCTTTATCACTCTCTTTCTCGGAACAATATTTGTTGGTTTTTCAGTCCTTGTGGCGCCATCAAATAGTTGGGCATATCCCTTTTGGGCCCAGCAAAACTATGAAAATCCTCGAGAGGCTACTGGAAAAATAGTTTGTGCAAACTGTCACTTAGCAAATATGAAAACCCAAGCTGAAGTTCCTCAATCTGTTGGAGCTGACAGTGTATTTAAAGCAGTTGTCAAAATCCCATATAAAAACGGAACACAAGAAATAGGAGCAGACGGTAGCGATGTTCCACTACAAGTAGGAGCCTTAGTAATGCTTCCTGACGGTTTCAAGCTTGCACCACAAGACAGATGGACTGAAGAAATCAAAGAAGAGACCCAAGGTGTTTATTTCACTCAATACAGCGAAGAACTTGACAATATTATTCTTGTTGGGCCATTACCTGGTGATCAAAATAAAGAGATAGTCTTTCCTATCCTTTCCCCAAATCCTGCTACAAATAAGAATATACATTTTGGCAAATATTCAATTCACGTAGGAGGGAACAGAGGTCGAGGACAAGTTTATCCAACAGGAGAAAAAAGCAATAATAATCTTTTCACAGCCTCTATAGCAGGAAAAATCACTTCTATTGAAAATGGCGAAAGTGGTGAGAAGTTAATAACAATTGAGAATGAAAAAGGAGAATCCAAAGTGGAAACTATACCTATGGGACCGCTAGTTTCTGCAAAAATTGGAGACATAGTTGAGACTGGTACAAAACTAACCAATGACCCAAACGTCGGCGGCTTCGGCCAGTTGGATACAGAAGTAGTGTTACAAAGTCCTGCAAGAATATTTGGCCTTATTGCTTTCTTCATAGGTGTAACTCTTACTCAAATATTACTTGTACTTAAGAAAAAACAAGTTGAAAAAGTTCAAGCTGCCGAAGGGATTTAACCAAATACAATAAAGAATAGGAAAATAATAATGCAATCATTACTAGCAATATTCAGTTCGCCAGGGCCCGAGCTTTTACAGCTTGGGCCTTTTACTTTGCGTTGGTATGGGCTACTAATTGCATTTGCGGTTTTTACTGGGCTTAATTTATCAAACAATCTTGCAAGACAAAGAGGCCTCCCTAACGGCCTGATAAATGATTTAATGCCAATACTTATACTTTCAGCAGTCATTGGGGCAAGAATTTATTACATTACTTTTGAATGGAGAAATTACAAATACAGTTTTTTAGAAATGATAGCTATTTGGAAAGGAGGCATAGCAATTCATGGAGCACTTTTAGCAGGTACCTTGGCTATTTATCTTTTTTGCCAGTCAAAGAAATATCCTTTCTTTGACGTTCTCGATAGCATTATTCCATCAGTCTCACTAGGACAGGCTATTGGAAGATGGGGTAATTTCTTCAACAATGAAGCCTTTGGAACTCCTACAGACCTTCCATGGAAGTTATTCATACCAGAGTCATTTAGACCAAGTGAGTTCACAAATTATGAATACTTTCACCCTACATTTCTATATGAATCTTTATGGAATATTATTGTCTTCTTATTTCTAATATACCTATTCAGAAGAGGGGCAAAAAAGAAAATAAATCTTCCATCTGGAGGACTGACCTCAATATATTTAATTACCTATAGCCTAGGAAGGGTATTTATTGAAAATCTTAGGACTGACCCTCTTTGCCTTGGAGCTTTACCTCCATTATGCGAGGGGGGTATAAGAATTGCACAGCTAATGAGCATTCTATTAATAGTAATTGGTTTTTTCATTCTTTCATTTGTCTATAAAATAAACGAGAAGATTCCCAAAAATATTCAACAAAAGGAAGTCCAAAAATGAATTACGTTTCAATCGTAGGTGCTGGCCCAGGAGCAATTGACCTGTTGACATTGAGAGCTGCAGAAAGAATCAAAACTGCCGAGGTACTTATTTGGGCAGACTCATTAGTTTCTCCTCAAATCGCTAATCTTTGCCCCGAAAGTTGCGAAAAGATCAAAACTAGCTCTCTAACCCTTGAAGAAATTTTGAGCTTGACCATCGAAAGGTCAAAAACTGGAAAAAAAGTCGTCAGGCTTCATGATGGTGATCCATGCCTTTACGGTGCTTTATCAGAACAGATATGTGGGCTAGCAGAAGCAGGAATTGAAGTAGAAGTAATTCCAGGAGTCAGTGCTTATCAAGCTACATCTGCGGCATTAAAAGCTGAATTAACCATCCCAAATATTACTCAAACAATTGTAATTAGTAGAGCCAGTGGAATTACTGGGGTTCCAGAAAAAGAGCAGCTAAAGAATTTAGCCTCTATAGGAGGATCACTTTGTTTATATCTGAGCGCCAGGCATGTAGTAGATGCAGAAAAAACCTTATTAAAGTATTATCCAGAAGATACTCCAGTTGCAATAGGTTATAGAGTCAGCTGGGAAGACGAATGGTTGCAAATAGTTCCTTTAAAAGAGATGGCATCAAAAACCAAAGAGCGTAAACTTATCCGTACAACCGTTTACTTAATAAGCCCTGCTCTAAGAAAAAATCAGGAGCGTTCAATGCTTTATTCACCTAATCACAGTCATATTTTTAGGAAAGAAAAGCAGTGAAATTTAAATCATTTCTCTAAGTAAGTAGTAATACATTATGAAAACACAATTAGCACCTGAGATTGATCACCTGAAGTCATGGCTTGAAAACTGGCTAGAATGTTACATACTTCGAATACAGGCCAAGGCCAAACCTTGACACCAAAAAGAACAGAAGATTCACAGCCTCTCTCCAAAAAGGAAGAAGGTATCGATTTAGACTTATCAGGTATTGGCAACTTTCTTAAAGCAACCAGAGAAAAGCTTGGAATAACACCAAAAGATCTTGCTGACAGTCTTCGCATAGGAGAAGAACAACTACTTGCGATAGAACTTGGGGAAGAGGATCTACTCCCAGAGAAAGTATTTATAAAAGCTATGATAAAAAGAATTGCCGAGAAACTAAAAGTAAACGAAGATCCAATCATATTAGGAATTAATCCAATCAAGAACGCAATTGTCTTAGAAAATGATAAAAAGGGAAAAGAGAAGAATGAAGCTTTAATTCCTCTTAAAAAGTTATCGATAGTATTCTCAATAAGCTTAATATCCTTATTCGCAATAATCAAAACAATAGGACCCTTAATAAGTACTATTAATAATAGAGGACAGAATCAATCCGCAAAGACTCTATTTAGCTTAGAAGACTTTCCAATTGAATCGAGCTTAAGCAATGCAAATATAGCCATACACGAACAAATTCTAAATGCAAGCAATCAAAATATCAGAGAAAGCTTTTTCTATTTCAAAAGAATTATAAATATCAAAAAGGACAGACTACCTTTAATGCAAAAAAATAAATATTTTCCAATCTACAATACTAAAGAAATTTTTACTTTTAAGGATCAAGAAAAAGGTCCTACATCAAACATAACTAAAAGCTTCCTCATGAAATATAGAATCTAAAAGATGATACTATTTTTTATTCATCACTATAACCTCTATATCAACATTCTTATGTTGCTTAACTAGTCCCATAGATCTTTGAATACTCCATTGTTCCAAACTAAGATCCTGGCCATCCTTTCTTGAATAAAGCCTAAAAGTAACCTTAGAAGGATTAGAAATTACTTCTATCGAGTTAATAACTGGTTCAGGACGCCTATCCAAAGCAACAGCAAGTCTAAGCAAGATTGCCATGTCATATACAAGTTGGCGCTCTGGCCTTGTTTGCAATAACTGCCATTCTTCATGTCGTTTCTTAGGAAGACTTCTTCGATGATATCTAGCTATAGCTGCAACCATTAAATGCTCTGATTGAGAATATCCAAGCAACTCACCATGCCTTATAAGGTAACAAGAGTGCTTATGATAAGCACTATTATTTATATGCTTTCCACATGAATGTAGCATAGCTGCTGCCCACAATAATTCACGGCCTCCACCATTATCATCATGTAGAATTCCTTTTGTATTGTCATAAATAGATAAAGAAAAATTTGCAACTTGTTCAGCCCTAATGCTATTAACAGCAAAGCGTCTTGCTTGATGAATAACTGTACGTCTTCTAATACTACTTTGAAAGCTGAACCTATCTTCCAAAAAACCATGGCGAAGCATCCAGTCGACAATTAAGCCTTCACGGAGAGCTCTTTCAGAAAGTATAACTTCAGAACTAGATAACATTTCCATTGTCTTTTGCAAAATCAAAGCCCCTGGAACAATTATTTCTGCACGACGATCATTCAATGGAGTCAATTTTCGCCTTTCTTGTGGGGACATAGTCAATAGTTTGTCTAATACCAAATCAAGACTTTTCTTTGAGAAGCGATATCCATGCAATCTCATTGGAGAATTAGCATCTTCAGAAGCGACTAAAGAACCTATAGCCATAGCAGTTCCACTAGTTGCTACCAAAACTGGTTTTTCTTTTGTGTTTAACCGATTTTGAATTTTATCTATAGCAGGCTCCAAAGATCCCTCTATAAAGGTCTTTATAAAAACTTGCCTCTTAAGAGGGATTGGTTCTTCCTTAATAAAATCTCTCTGCAATCTAACTGCTCCTACACGAGTACTAGTAAGAGCTCTAGCATCTCTTCCATCAGCAAGTATTAACTCTGTCGAACCACCACCAATATCAATAAGGAAATGTGGCCTATCTCCAAAAGGCATACCAGAGAGAACTCCTAAATAGATCAACCTTGCTTCTTCAGCGCCACTAACAAGATCCACTTCTAAGTTCAATTCATCGTTAATCTTCCTAAGAAATTCTCTTCCATTAGGCGCCTCTCTAACCGCACTTGTTGCAGCCGTAACTAGATGTTTGACCCTATAACTTGCTGCTAATTCCTTAAAACCTCTCAAAGTATCAATTACTCTTTGCATACCCTCCTCCGTAAGTTCTCCTGTTTCCTGATCTCTTTCTCCAAGACGTGTGGTTGATTTCTCAGCGATCTCAATACTGAAAGTGTTAAGTGCTAAATCAACTGCTGCAATTAACAAGTGTGTTGAATTTGTACCAAGATCAATTGCGCCAACATAAAGAGGCTTGCGATGATCCACGATTATGGACTTGGAACTCTCGAAATCTTCCAATTGGCCAAGCTTTCTATCGACACCTGGCATAAAGCACCGGAGCCATCAATCCAATCACTCTGGCATTTGTAGTGACAAGCTGTCACTTAATGGACAAATCTTCGTAAGGTGATCTTTGTGAAAAATCCTTCTATCAAAAACCCTTTCAAAGAATGGATCAAGTTGCTTAGATGGAATAAACCTAGTGGGCGCCTAATCTTATTAATCCCTGCAGGCTGGAGCCTTTGGCTAGCACCTTCTGCACCTCCAGAAAAGGATCTTGTATTTTTGATATTTGCTGGTGGCATCCTTGTAAGCGGAGCTGGATGTATCGCAAACGATTTATGGGATAGGCGAATTGACCGAAAAGTTGCACGAACCATGAGCAGGCCTTTAGCAAAAGGGACTGTTGAGATAAAAACTGCTTGGGGTTTGCTTTTAGCAATGCTAGTTCTGAGCCTAGTAGTAATTAGTCAATTAGCTCCTAGCAGTAGAGAAATATGTTTTGGACTCGCATTACTAGCATTACCACCAATCCTTATATATCCATCAGCAAAAAGATGGTTTGCCTATCCACAAGCAATACTTGCTATATGTTGGGGGTTTTCAGTTCTTATTCCATGGGCTGCGAGTGAATCTAATTTAAATGGTGGGATAACACTTCTAAGTTTATGGCTAGCAACTATGTTTTGGACATTTGGATTTGATACTGTTTACGCCATGGCTGATAGAAATGAAGATAAGAAATTAGGTATAAGAAGTAGTGTGCTTAGTCTTAAAGAAAAAAGTTTTTTAGCAGTCTCAGTATCATATATAACTGCGTGCTTATTTCTCGCAATTTCAGCAATTTCAGCAAAAGTAGGATGGATTTTCTGGCCAATATGGACCATATCCTTCATTCTGATGCAATATGAAACCAGGTCAATAGTAAATCCCAAACTTAACGACTCAAAATATGGCAAACATTTTCAACATCAAGTTGGGATTGGATTCCTTCTACTTATAGGGATTATATTAGGGCGTTTTGGATAAAACATGATTAAAATATGTAGCAAGGAATATACGAGGCCTCTTAAGGCTGGTGATGAGGTAATAACTGCCTCTATCAGCTCTAAGATAGATGATCAAAATCAAATTCTCCAAGGACTACAAGTTCTAGAAAGTTGGGGTCTAATTGTCAAGAAAAGTCCTCCAAATATGAAAAGTTGGGGTTATTTATATGGCACTGATCAAACTAGATATGAAGAGCTTCATCCTAAGAAAACTGCACCACTTATTGCATGTACTAGAGGAGGGTGGGGTGCGGCAAGGCTACTCGAATACCCACAACCTTGGAAAAAAGGTTGGATACTTGGATTCTCAGATATCACAACAATATTACTTGCAAGACTTTCTGCCGGATTCGACGGAGGAGTACATGGTCCACTACTAAATACTCTTGCCAAAGAACCTGTATGGAGCAAAGAAAGACTTAAAGGAATTCTTTTTGGAGAAAAAGTGCCTGATCTAAAAGGCGAAGCCTGGAGAAGGGGGACTGCAATAGGACCAGTAGTAGCAGCAAATTTAACCGTTGGATCTCACTTGATTGGGACAAAATATTTACCAAATTTAACTGGGGCAATATTAATATTAGAAGATATTTCAGAAGCACCTTATAGAATAGAAAGGATGATGACTCAATGGCGTCTAGCTGGACTTTTGCAAAATCTAGCTGGGATTGGTTTTGGGAATTTCAAAAACTGTGAAAATTCAATAGAGGAAAATGAAAGAAATGAATTTAAACTTATGGATATACTTCTGGAGCGAACTAAAGATCTTGAGATCCCAATTTTAGGAAGACTTCCAATTGGACATTGTTGTGGCAATGCTGCATTACCACTTGGAAGAAAAGTATTAATTGATGGAAATCATGGCAGCCTTAAACTTCTGAACGATTAGCCAAGACAGCTTCAGCAATAATCAAATCAAATGGAGTTGTAACTTTAATATTAGATGGATCTGATTCCAAAACTTTTACTTTCCAACCAAGCTGTTCAAACAAAGAAGCATCATCAGTAACATTCCAGGAATTTAACATAGCTTCCTTATGAGCCTTTCGTAATTTAATCACTGAAAATCCCTGTGGTGTTTGAGCTGCCCAAAGCTCTGATCTATCTGGAGTCTCAAAGATATAATTTTGATCATCTACGCATTTAATAGTGTCCGTGACTGGAGTAGCAGCAACTATTGCTTCTTCTGAAATTGTGGCATTAGAGCAACTATTAAATAACGAAGGCTTAACTAAACAACGGGCGCCATCATGAATAAGGACATATTTAGCATCTGAAGGTAAAGCCGCCAATCCAAGCTGAACAGATTCTTGACGAGTTGGTCCACCATTAACAAATTCAATAGGCTTGTCTGAACTTTTTAAGCAAGCCTTTATTTGTTCTCGATCATCAGGCTGACAAATAATTCCTATCCATTCAATTGATGAAGCCGACAGAGCCGACTCTATGGTCCACGCAAGTACAGTTCTTCCAGCTAATGGCAAAAGTAATTTGTTGCCTTTAGCTCCCATTCGACGGCCGCTCCCAGCCGCAGCAATCAAAAGATGCACAATTAACTCCTCCAGCCAAAAAAATTGAGATCAATCATATATAGACCTATCAGCTTATTGATTGAATTGGGTGCATGCCTTTTATCCTTCCTCTTAGAGAAAATCTAAAGCTCAAAAATCTAAGGTGTCCATTAATGGGCACCTTAGATTTCCACCCTTGTAGTAATAAGTGACCAATTACCAATTTCACCTTAAGTTAATAGGCCATCGAAATATACGATTAAAAGAGTTCTTCTAAAGAATATGACCACAGCCAATCCACTCTCTGATCAAACAGCCGTAGTAACGGGAGCTAGCAGAGGGATAGGCAAAGCAATAGCTATAGCTCTAGGGAAAGCAGGCATCGAAGTAGTCATCAATTACGCAAACTCACCTGAAAAAGCACAAGAGGTTGTTGAAGAAATACTTGATTCGGGAGGAAAAGCCTATTCAATGCAAGGAAATGTAGGTGATGAGAAATCAGTCGAAACAATATTCAAAAAAGTCCTTGAAAGAAGTGGGCGCATAGATATTTTGATCAATAATGCAGGCATTACTCGTGATGGATTATTAATGAGAATGAAAACTGAAGACTGGCAATCATTAATAGACCTAAATTTAACTGGAGTATTTTTATGCACTCGTGCAGTTGCAAGACAAATGCTTAAGCAAAAAAGTGGGCGAATTATTAACATTACTTCTGTAGTAGGGCTAATGGGAAATGCTGGTCAATCAAACTATGCAGCAGCGAAGGCTGGCGTTATTGGATTAACAAAAAGTACTGCCAAAGAATTTGCTAGCAGAGGTATCACAGTCAATGCTGTAGCGCCTGGATTTATCGATACTGATATGACTAAGGGACTAAAAGCTGAAGAGATTTTATCAGCAATCCCATTAGGACACTTTGGCAAGCCAGAGCATATAGCCGGAGCTGTTTATTATTTAGCAACTGACCAATCTGCAAGCTATATAACTGGACAAGTCCTACAGGTTGATGGAGGGATGGTAATGGGATAACAGTTAGACTTAAGAATAAAAAATAGCGCTAGAGAATTATAATCAAAAATTCAGCTTGGTTAAATATAGGATTTAAAGAAATATTTCTAGAAAAAATATTTTAATGTTTAACAATTCTATTTCAACTAAATCCCATAACTTTGAGTCCTACAATAAAAAGACCACAACCAACAAGGCAAATATTGATCAATCCCATACCGACAATTCCTATACTGACCAATCCCATAGAGACTCCACCAATAGCCACAAGTCCCATAGGAACTAAACCTATAGAAACAATTCCCCTAGGCGCTATACCTATGGAAATCCAGCTTGAATAGACTTCACTCTTGGTTCCTACTTGACCAATTGATTCATTCATGTAAAAGAGAGTCTATAAAGTATATATTCCTGTTATATAGCTTTTAATAACCAAGTGTGTTGTGCTATTAAATTTTATATATAAAGACATAAATACTAAAAGAAAAAAATATTAAATGCCATCATATCTATTTCATTAGGAACTTAATATCTAAAATTCATATCATAATTGATATGGCTGCCCCAGCTCATCCCGAAGCCGCCTAATTCGCTGAAGAAGTCTTAAACGCCTACTTCTTGCTGTTGCTGTAAGGAATAAGCGTAAAGGAAAATATACCAACGTCATAGTGCCAGCCAAGCCAGCCATGATTACAAAAAACAACGTGCCAGAGTCATTCATGCCTTGACAATAACTAGCTTTATCCAAATTTGATAGCTCCTAGACAAGGAGAATTCGGCTTTCCCCACTTATCACCCCTCCCATAAAAGACAGTTCCTATGGGAAATTTAACCTCAGCACTAAGTGATCATGTCAAAACTTCTTAGCTTTTCGGATGACTCCCGCAGCGCACTTGAAAGCGGCGTAAATACCCTGGCAGATGCTGTAAAGGTCACGATCGGCCCAAAAGGCCGCAATGTGGTTTTAGAAAAACAATTTGGTGCTCCAGACATAGTGAATGATGGCGTCACGATTGCAAAAGAGATAGAACTTGATGACCCATTTGAAAATCTTGGAGCAAAATTAATTGAGCAAGTTGCTTCTAAAACAAAAGACAAAGCTGGTGACGGCACAACAACAGCAACTGTTCTTGCTCAGGTAATGGTTCATGAAGGATTAAAGAATGCGGCTGCTGGTGCCAGTCCAATTGAACTTCGTAAAGGAATGGAAAAAGCAGTAGCAAAAATCGTTAGTGGTTTAGCCCAAAAAAGCCAAGTAATTACTGGTGACGCAATTCGTCAGGTTGCGACAGTAAGCGCAGGCGGTGATGAAGAGGTAGGGGAAATGATTGCAGAAGCCATGAGAAAAGTTAGTGCTGACGGAGTTATCACTGTTGAAGAGTCAAAGTCTTTAGTTACAGAAGTAGAGATAACCGAAGGCATGGCATTTGACAGAGGATATAGCTCGCCTTATTTCGTAACAGATGCTGATAGGCAAATTTGTGAATTTGAAGATGCCTTGCTTTTACTCACAGATCAGAAAATAAGTAGTGTTTCTGATCTAGTGCCAATTTTGGAGCTTGTCCAGAAAAATGCTTCGCCATTAATAATCCTTGCCGAAGAAGTTGAAGGAGAAGCATTAGCAACTTTGGTAGTCAACAAGAGTCGCGGGGTTCTGCAAGTCGCAGCAGTAAGAGCACCATCTTTTGGGGAAAGACGTAAAGCTGCTTTGGCAGATATAGCCGTACTAACTGGTGGAACATTAATCAGTGAAGATAAAGCAATGAAACTAGATAAGGTAACTATGTCTGATCTAGGGAAAGCCCGTAAAATAACTATTAGCAAAGATAAAACAACAATACTGGCAAATGAAGAAAACAAAGGCGAAGTAAAATCTAGAATTGAATCCATTAAGCGAGAATTGGCTGAGACTGACTCTGAATATGATCAAGAAAAACTTAATGAAAGGATTGCGAAATTAGCTGGCGGGGTTGCAGTGATCAAGGTTGGAGCTCCTACTGAAACAGAATTAAAAAATAGAAAATTAAGAATAGAAGATGCTTTGAACGCGACCAGAGCAGCTGTTGAAGAAGGAATAGTTGCTGGAGGTGGATCAACATTAATAGAACTCATTGATGACTTACATGACCTCAGAAATCAACTAAATGGAGATCAATGCACAGGAGTTGAAATCGTACAAAAAGCTTTATCTGCCCCTACAAAACAAATTGCAATTAATTCAGGGGAAAATGGTGATGTAGTAGTAGCTGAAGTGAAACGCCTTAAGAAAGGATTTAATGCTCTTACAGGAGAATACGAAGACCTTCTAGCTGCTGGAATACTTGATGCAGCAAAGGTAATACGACTGGCAGTTCAAGATGCAGTATCAATTGCATCTTTATTAATTACCACCGAAGTCGTAATAGCTGATAAACCTGAGCCTCCTGCAGAAGGACAAGGAGAAGCAGGTGCTGATCCAATGGGCGGCATGGGCGGCATGGGAATGCCTGGCATGGGTGGCGGCATGGGAATGCCTGGCATGGGTGGCATGGGAATGCCTGGCATGGGTGGCATGGGAATGCCTGGCATGATGTAAGGAAAAGCTAAATACTATTTAATAACAAAGAAAATATATACAGCGATATATTTTTTGAAGCCTTATCTATCCATTCTGATTAAGAAAATATCTAGGCAATCAGGCTTAGCAAAGATTCATCTATAGATTAGGCACTTTAAGAAGCAATATCATCTTCACCATTTTTATTAGGTAACCATTTTCTCAAGTGACTTAAAGCTGGTCGAGGTGGTGGTGCAATATTAATTGGCCTAGGTTTTGTTGGTGGAACAATATCATCCGATTTACAATCATTGACCTCCAATTCTTCTGAGTGGATTAATACATTCTCTCCTGATTTAATGGCTGTATTTTCTGAATGCATTAATTCATCTACTAATTCATATGAATTATTATCTTGATTTGTGCAATAGCTTTCAAAAGATAAATCTTCTTTGGAAGAGATCTTTCCTTTAAGAATGAACTTCGGGAATGTTTCCAATCCAAAACGATGTACCCACTTGGCTTCTAATAATGAAAGACGTTCTAGATCATTGAGCTCAAATGCCTCTTGAAGCTCTTCTTGAAGATCGGATTTAAGCATGAGAGTTGAAAATTAGAGAGCAAGGTTAAATAGTCAAGCCAGCTTGCGATTGAGGAGTGGACTGATCAAAACGAAAAGTCCAACTGTGATCCCAATCAAAACAAAGAGACATCCAAAACCAGTTACATCTCCATATGGGGCATGAAGTACAACCATGGCAAGGTCCACTGGGCCAGAATAAGCAGCTCTTATAGGCTCTATTGCGAAGGTAAGAGGATTTATAGCTGCAAGCCAGCCAAGCCATGAAGGCATAAATGAAATAGGAGCCAATGCAGTACTTGCAAAAAGCAAAGGCAAATTAGCCACAAAAATAACGGCTATAAGCTCAATATGCCCAGGCAAAGCAAAGGCGAGACCAAGGCTCAAGGCCGTGACAGCAAAAACTAATAGCAGCAAAGTAAATACAACTAATAAAAGCCCTGCAGAACCCGGCCAGCCATAACCCAGACCATAAGAAGTACCCATTATTGCAAAGCTCTGAAGAAGGCTAATTGTTGTGATATAAAACACTGAAGACAAAATAATCGAACTACGACTTCGCAATGGTGCAACTAATAATCGATTAAGGAAACCAAATTCACGATCAAACATAACTGGCAAACCAGCGTTTAATGCTCCACTAAATGCAGTAAAAACAATTACCCCTGCACCAAGGAATTTCCCATAGGTAAGTCCACTGGGCAAAAGATCATTAGGGGCATTGGAAAATAAGGCTCCAAACAAAACTAGCCATATCAATGGCTGAAGAATTCCTGCGATAAGAGTGGAAGGTCGACGGAGAAGTTGCAAAAAAAGACGCTTGGTCAAAGCATAAGTCTCTTGAGCAAGATCTTGAAGCAGACTTCTCTCATCTGAACCTTGTGATGTAGTTGCGATAGAATGAGTCATAATTTTCCTTCAATGTTGTTTAAGGAAACCCTTAGTAAGAAAGTCATATAATTCATAGATTTTATTACCTCATAGAATTTTTAGCCTCTGCTTTAGTATCTCTTTGCTTAAGGACTTCCATTTCAGCATCCATAATAGTCCTTCCAGTTGCTTGCAGATAAACATCATCTAAGCTTGGCCTACTTTGTGAAAGAGAAAAAACCTGAACATTTTCTTCTTCAAGTCTCTCTCTCATACGATTAACTGCAGCTTGGTTATCAACAACAAGGTTCAAAGAAAAACCCTGTAACCTATTAACTACAACTTGACTAACACCTTGAATACTTTCTAATATATTTCTAACACTTTGAGCCTCAATCTCATCACTAAATTCTCTCACCCTTAAAGTAACTCTATCGCCTCCTAATTGATTCTTAAGGTTTTCAGGATCACCCTCAGCAATAACTTTCCCGCCGTCAATAATTGCCATTTGATCGGCAAGCGCCTCAACTTCTTCTAAATAATGACTGCTTAATAAAATAGTTGTTCCTTGAGATTTCAACTCGACTAACAACTCCCAAATAGAAGACCTACTTTCAATATCTAAACCTACTGTTGGCTCATCAAGTATTAATAGCGTTGGAGAATGTAGCAAGCCACAAGCAAGGTCCAAACGTCGTCTCATTCCGCCAGAATATGAACCACATCGGCGATCAATCCAATCAAACATATCAAGTCTCAAATTTAATTCGCGAATACGTTTATCTATATCTGAATAGTGCATATGATATAAATTTCCTTGAAGTTGAAGCAATTCACGGCCAGTCAAAATCTTATCAATTGCAACTTCTTGTGCAACATAACCCAAAATCTTTCTAACTGAAATTGGATGCTTAAGGATATCAATGCCGGCAATGCTCACGTGTCCTGAATCAGGAGACAAAAGAGTACATAATATTCTCAATGTAGTTGTTTTACCTGCTCCATTTGGCCCAAGCAATCCATATAGAGTTGCTTGAGGAACATTTAAATTTAATCCATTAAGAGCACATACTTTCCCATAACTCTTGACTAAATTCTCAATCTCAATCAAAGCCATAACTATCTAGAAAAAAGAAAAGTTACTAACTATCTGTACAAAAAGGAAATGAGTTTGTGTTTCAAAATCAATTGCAACAGGCAAACGGCTCATAAGTAGTAATAGGCATATTCCAAACATATAAAGAATTGACCATCTGAAGAGGTCCTTTGCACGAGCAATATTGTCAGGCATATCACTTAAACGATTTATCATCTGAATAAGACGAGCATTAAAAGGAAGCAACAAAATCGCGTACAAGAGTCCACCTTCTGGGAGGGCAAGCACGCCACAGCCACTTAAAAGTACAGTTGCCCAGCCATATCTCTGAATAGCTCTTGCAGTTACAACAGGCCCTTTAACAACAGGTAGCATTGGAATCCCTACAGACTCATAGTCATCCTTCAATAAAAGAGCAAGAGCCCAAAAATGAGCGGGTGTCCATACCATTACAAGCGAAAACAGCCACCAACCACTCCATCCAACATGTCCTGTTGCAGCGGCAGCACCCACTAAGGGAGGTATAGCTCCAGCAACTCCTCCGATCACGATATTTTGAGAAGTACGAGGCTTTAAGAGCGCTGTATATAAAAGTACGTAACTGCATAGACCTAATAAAGAAAGTCCTGCAGCTAAGGCATTAACTCCAACTACCAAGATTATCGAGGCAGCAAAAGCACAGGTGACCGCCCCAATAAAAGCCTTATCTGGAGACAAACGACCTGAAGGTAAAGCTCTAGTACTTGTTCTTGTCATACGAGCATCAAGATCATGCTCCCAAAGACAGTTCAGAACGCCTGCAGCTGCAGAAGCTAATGCTCCACCAACCAAAGTGCAAACAAGCTTTGGCAATGGCAAAGGCCAACCCTCTGTTAAAGCCATACCTCCAAGAGTTGTGGCTAAAAGAAGAGGAATCAATCTTGGTTTTGCAATCTCTAACCATGCAGGTAACTTGACTCGGCGCCTTGAAGGAACTATCTGCTGACGTGTAATACCGCCAGATAAATAATTAGGAGTTGTACTAACCATGACAGTGCTCCAATAAAGACTCTCCAATTTGATCAGAAACGAGAAGAGTTGATGTTGTTGGTTTTCTAAAGCACATAGCAGCCAATAGTGCGACTAACAATGCAGCAATTAATTGATGTCCCACCGTTAATAAAGGTTGTGACAAAGAAAAACGAATCGAAAGCTGACCTAGGAGAACCTGGATAGCGACAAGAAGAGCAACCGAAAGGAGGAATGGCCACTGATCACGAGTCCATCCACCAGCGAAAAAAGACGTCAGAACAAACATCAAGATGCATGATGCAGCAAAGATCGCAAAAAAGCGATGAAGATCAAGTAATTGGCAAGTATCTGCGTTACTAAGACACAATTGCGCAGCCCAAGTTGAAGCCATCCTTCCTCCCAGAAGAGATTGAAAAAGTACTAGTGACAAAGATCCAAAACCCATTAAGCGCCACCAAAGTGGTGCAATAAGTTGGTTTTTAGGGGTTAACAAATGTTGCGTTAAACCACTCATGACTGCCACAAGGACCAGAGCAAGAGCCAAATGAGCAGTAACAACATCGGACAATAAAAGCCTAGAAACAGTCAAAGCTCCAAGGATGCCTTGGCAAATAACTAAAAACACTAGAAAGGAATATGTCAGCAAAAGCCATCTAGGAAGCTCTGCACGCCAATTAAGACCAATTGCTAATTGAAGAATCAATAACAAACCCACAAAAAAGGCATCAAGCCTATGGAACCATTCAAGAAAAACTTGAAGATTCATTTGTCTGCCAGGGAAAAACGAACCAAAACACAATGGCCAATCTGGGCAGGCCAATCCAGCTTCCATTACTCGGGTAGCACCACCAATAACCACTAGGGCAATAAGTGCTACTACAAGGTGGCTAGCCAATTGAGCAAGTCGCCATCGAATCTGAATTGAAGGTGCAATAGTCAAAAGTTCAACTCAATCCCCAAATTGAGAGCTGCCATTTGTGAAACGTAGCTATTAGAACTATTGCGGCACGTTCTATGGCCAACTGCAACATCACAACAATGATTTAAATTACCCAATCCTGACAAAACTAAAAAAAAAGCCTTTCTTATGTTCAAAAGGCAATAAATGTCCAACGATTTTCCATATTTATTGCTGAGTTAATGATCTCCCCATGCCAATAGGGCTTCAACTCCATACCCTTAAAACATAAATTGCTGTTTCAAATGTCGACACGTTCGGCGTTACTAACATTCCTTTTAGTTGTCCCTCTATTTGCCATAGGCATTTGGATTGGACAAAATATAAATCCATTGCCCATTGATGCGAGTACCAACGCATCGGTATATGACGAGCTATTCAGGGTTTTATTTAGTATTGGTTCAATCCTTTTTCTAGGATTTGTAGGTCTTCTCACTTACAGCCTATTTAAATTTCGTCGGAAACCTGAAGACAAAGGAGACGGCCTTGCCATAGAAGACAATTTGCCTCTTGAGATCCTATGGACGGCCATCCCAACAATTGTGATTTTATTTGTAGGTCTTTATAGCTATGACATATATGACCGTATGGGAGGCATGCAATCTCTTGAACATGCTGGGCACAACCATGAATCTATGGTTTCAAAAGAACGCATCTGGGGAGGTATTGGGTCTGGATCTATTGGATCAACCAAAGAAAGCTTAAACAAAGAATTATTCATTGAAGTCACTGCAATGCAGTTTGCCTTTCTTTTCCATTACCCAAAAGGAGATATTATTTCGGGTGAACTTCATGTACCTGTTGGACAACCTATCAGCATGAGAATGGAGTCAAAAGATGTCATCCATGCTTTTTGGGTGCCTGAATTTAGAATCAAACAAGATGTAATACCTGGACAACCAACAATACTAAATTTCACTCCTACAAAAGCTGGTAAATATCCAATAATCTGTGCCGAGCTTTGTGGTCCTTATCATGGTGGGATGAGATCAACAGTTGTAGTAGAGGAACAGAAAGAATATGAAAACTGGTTTGAGAAAAACTCCAAAACACCTATTACAAAGACATGACAATCTCAATTCAACCACAAGACAATTCTCCAAAAGAAAGCCTTCAGCCAAAAGGCTGGATGACTTACTTTAGCTTTAGTCTTGATCACAAAGTAATTGGTCTTCAATATTTAGTTTGTGGATTTATTTTTTATTTAATTGGAGGATTGTTAGCAAGCGCAATGCGTATCGAGCTAACAAGTCCTATATCTGACTTTATGCCAAGAGATGTATACAACCAAGTATTGACATTACATGGGACCATAATGATATTCTTGTGGATTGTTCCAGTAGTAAATGGTGGATTTGGCAACTATTTAATACCTTTTTATGTTGGTGCCAGAGACATGGCATTCCCTAGGCTAAATGCAGTTGCATTTTGGATGATTCCACCATCAGGGTTACTACTTATAAGTAGCTATTTTATCAATGGTGCAGCACAATCTGGATGGACAGCCTATCCTCCTCTCAGTATTACAACTCCTGCAGCAGGTCAAATCATCTGGATCATTAGTGTACTCCTTCTTGGAGGAAGTTCTATTTTTGGTGGAATAAATTTCATAGCCACAATACTTAAGCTCCGAAGACCTGGATTAAAACTAATGAATCTACCAATGTATTGCTGGGCAATGCTTGGAACCAGTATATTAGTAGTCCTATCTACACCTGTACTTGCTGGAACACTAGTACTTTTAAGTTTCGACATTGTCGCCCACACAGGATTTTTCAATCCTGCATTAGGTGGAAATGTGGTGGTATATCAACATCTATTTTGGTTCTACTCTCACCCAGCAGTATATATAATGGTTTTACCAGCTTTTGGATTAGTTAGCGAAATAATACCAGTACATTCACGTAAACCATTATTTGGTTATACAACAATGGTTTACTCAATTTTAGCAATAGTTGTTCTTGGATTCGTTGTATGGGCACACCACATGTTTACCAGTGGAACACCCCCTTGGATGCGATTATTCTTTACTATCGCGACCTCTTTTATTGCAGTACCAACTGGCATAAAGTTTTTTAATTGGGTAGCAACTCTCTGGGGTGGAAAAATATCTATAAATAGCGCAATTCTTTTTTCTTGTGGATTCATAATAAACTTTGTATTAGGTGGTATTACAGGAGTCACTCTTGCCCAAGTGCCTTTCGACGTTCATGTCCATGATACCTACTATGTAGTTGCTCACTTCCATTACATTGTCTATGGAGGAACTGTATTTGTAATATTTGCCTCTATTTACCATTGGTACCCAAAATTCACAGGAAGAATGCTTAATGAAAACCTTGGAAGATTTCACTTTGCTCTAACTTTTATAGGGTTTAATCTTTGCTTTGCGCCTCAACACTGGCTAGGGCTAAATGGAATGCCAAGAAGAGTTGCTGAATATGATCCACAATTTGCTTTCGTGAATCAAATCAGTACTGTCGGAGCATTATTAATGGCAATAAGTACTCTCCCTTTTTTATGGAACATAATTCAAAGTGCTTTTGTGGGAGAAAAGTCAGGAGATAACCCTTGGAATGCATTAACCCCTGAATGGCTAACCAGTTCTCCACCTCCTGTAGAAAACTGGTTGGGAGAAGCACCTCTCATTACAAAGCCATACGGATATGGCTTAAAAGAAGAGTCCGAAAAACTTGTCTCTGAAGAAGACATTGATGTCAATTTGACCAACCAATGACAAGCCTTACTGAAACACAGCAGCAATCTCAAGCAACCCTTGCTCATGAAGGAGAACATCCTGACTACCGAATGTTTGGATTAGCAACTTTTCTAGTTGCTGATGGGATGACATTTGCAGGCTTCTTTGCTGCTTACCTAACCTATAAAACAGTAAATCCTATTGCACCAGACTCTTCATATGAACTGGAACTAGCTCTACCAACCCTAAATACAATTTTACTGCTTGTAAGCAGTGCAACTTTCCATAGAGCAGGAAAAGCCTTAAGAATTGGAAATTCCAAACTTTGTCAGCGCTGGCTGATAATCACATCAACACTTGGGCTCGCATTCTTAACAAGTCAAATGGTGGAATACTTCACCCTACCCTTTGGACTTACGGATAATTTATATGCAAGTACTTTCTATGCTGTCACAGGTTTCCATGGGCTCCATGTAACACTTGGCACAATTATGATCCTTATTGTGTGGTGGCAATCAAGGTCTCCAGATGGGCGAATTAACAAAACAAATCAGTTCCCTTTAGAGGCAGCAGAGCTCTACTGGCACTTCGTGGATGGCATCTGGGTGATTTTGTTCATCATCTTCTACCTCCTCTAATGTGAAACTATTAATACCAAGTAGCAAAATTTAGAACAAGAAACTTGCAAACTTCGAAGTAATTAGTCAGAATTCGTTCAATTAAATCTGGCACAAATGCTTGTAGGTAAGGAACTGCTTGACAAAGCCAGATCCCTAAGCAATCGTCCCGAGGATGAAATTGCTCGTGGTTGTGGCTATGTAGGTCCTAGCGGGAGGGTGCTACGCAAGAGCTTTTACCGTGCTCTAGTAGAGGCAAAGGGCTACAAACTCCGCTCAGCGACCTCAGGAAGACCAGGCGGGAGATCATCCCGTGGCAGGCAAGCGGAATTTAAAACCCGAGTCCACGGGAATGGCAACCTGTTAATAGGTCATGCGTATACAAAAAAACTTGGTCTTGAGCCAGGTATGGAGTTTCGAATTGATATTCGAAAAGAATCAGGTGCTATTTGGCTTCAACCTTTAGACAGTAAAAAGTCAAAAAAGAACTAAGTTATAAAGCAAAAGGAAAATTTTAAGCAAGGCTTTCTTCGATTAATGGTCTGCTGGATTACTCCCATCCATTCTTAAGAAGCCACTCCATGGACAGTTGAGATTTATTTTGTATATTTTCTTCTGCATCTATTGTTGCCAATAGTATTTTCTGTGCATATTTAGCCATTAAATCTACTTCTATATTTACTTTGTCTCCTATTTGTAGTTGATTTAATGTAGTACTTGAAAACGTATGAGGGATAACAGCTAACCAGAAAGTTTTAAACTCACTATTAAGACCTGCAATCGTAAGGCTAATTCCATCAATAGAGATACTTGCCTTCTTACAAATAAATTTGTCAAATTCCTTGTCTTTCCAACTTATCTGGACCTTCCATGATTGATCTAATTCGTCAATCAGATGAACTTCTCCTAAACCGTCAACGTGACCGCTTACAAGATGACCTCCTAAACGATCAGAAAATCTCAAAGCTGGCTCAAGGTTAACCAGACCCCCTCTATCAGATTTATTTGAAAGCGTTGTCTTCTCGATTGTCTCCTCACTTACATCAGCAAGAAAGCCATCCAAAACAAGATCCTTTACAGTTAGACATACCCCATCAACAGAAATACTGTCGCCAATAGCTAAAGGGGAGAAAGGCTCGCAACCCCTTACTAATAAGCTTTTTCCTCTGCGGTGAACACTTCCAACAGATTGAATTAGGCCAGTAAACATTGAAATTCTTCTTTATCAAGATTAAATGGTCATAATCAAAAAAGTAATCAGGAGAAACTGTGGTCGAGATGAGCGTTGCCGGTCTCGCCCTCGACGCGTCAACCCGCAGTCCAATAGTTTTACTCCGAGATCTTTCTGGACATAGGCAGATCCCAATTTGGATAGATCATGCACAGGCTTACAACATAATGATAGGAGCACAAAAAAATCATGCCCAAAAGCCTCAAAGTCATGACTTGATGATCTCTATATTAGAAGCTGGAAATCTTCTTTTAGAGCGTATAGTTATTCACTCAATCGAAGAAAATACTTTTCAAGCCATCCTAAAACTTCAATCAATTAAAAAAGTAACTAGCTCAACTGCAAAAAAGGATATCAAAATCATTGAAATCGATGCTCGTCCAAGTGATGCCATAGCCTTAGCTGTCCGAGCAAAATGCAGCATATGGATGCTTGAAGAGGTTGTAGCAAAAGCATCAATCCCAGTTGATGTAGATGCAGATGAGGAAGAGAAGGATGAATTCCATAGATTCATAAATGAAACAAGTCCTTCACAACTTATAAATCACCTAAAGAATAAGAATAACGAGAAGGAACCACCAACAAACTCACCAAATTCAGGCTCAAAGGATAAGTAGTGAAATATATCTATCACAAGTTTGGCGAAGGTCCAAAAGTTAGTCTTTTTACATTGGGAACAATGAGATCACTAAGTTCTCTTGAACAAATGTATTCAGTTGTCCATGCTGCATACCTAGCAGGGATAAATCATTTAGAAACAGCACCATCCTATGGGAACGCTCAAAATCTTTTAGGCAAAACCCTAAAAGAGCTTCAGTGTAGAGAAATAGTACCTGTGAAAAACTGGGTAATTACAAGCAAAATACTCCCAGAGATAGAACTTGAAGAAGGGAAGAAACAAATATTGAAGTCAATCAATGAACTTGGGGTTTCAAAGATTCATAATCTTGCAATACATGGGCTAAATACTCCACAACATCTAAATTGGGCTTTAAAAGGTGTTGGTTCTGAGATTATTACTTGGGCATTAGATAATAATTTTATTGGCCAAGTAGGCTTTAGCTCTCATGGTAAATCAACTCTTATCAAGGCAGCAATAGAAAGTAAAAGTTTTAAGTTTTGCAGTCTTCATCTACACCTTTTTGACCAGGAAAGGATCCCCCTGATAACCAATGTACTAAATGAAGGCATTGGTGTAATGGCAATTTCCCCTGCAGACAAAGGAGGGCATTTACACCATCCAAGCAAGAAACTTGTCAAAGACTGTGCACCTTTCTCCCCAATTGAAATTGCCTATAGGTTCTTACTTTCTAAAGGTGTTAGCACTTTAACCTTAGGTGCTTCAAAACCGGAAGACCTAATCATTGCAAAAAAGCTATCTCGTGCAGATCATCCACTAATAGAAGAAGAAATTTCAGTTCTGAACAACCTAAAGGAAGAGCGAAGTAAAATACTTTTAGAAGAGGAATGTGGTCAATGTAGAGAATGTCTTCCGTGCCCAAATGAGGTTCCTATTCCTGAACTATTGCGTTTACGCAATCTGCGAATAGGTCATGACCTAAAAAGCTTTACAGAAGAACGATACAACCTTATAGGGAGAGCAGGTCATTGGTGGGAAAAAAACAATGCGAGTTCCTGCGGCAGATGCGGTGATTGTATTCCACGTTGCCCAAACAAACTCGCAATTCCAGACTTACTTGAAGATACACATAAAAGATTAATTGCATCTCCGCGGAGAAGGTTATGGAGCTGATTTGTTCCATATTTCTCTATAAAGTATTCTCTGAGTATCACTTAAAATTGGTAAGGACCAACATTTACCCCAAAGAGACTCCTCTCCACAAACTATAGATTGAAAATCTCTAGAGATGTTAAGATTGTCCTTACAAATCTTTGAAATAGCAAATGGTGGGATAAACCCCGATGCCAGTGATTTAGATAAAAAGGGTGTATCCCAAACTCCTTTTATCCATTTTACAGGCAAACTTTGTCTAGATGATTTTGGAATTAATAATAGAGTCCAATTCAAAGGAGAACCCGCCTTTGGTAAAACAATTTTAAGTCGTGGATCCTTCCTAATACTTTTCATACAACGTTGCAAAGGCAAAACGGCGACGCTTGCTTTATTTGACAAAATCCAATTCAATCCATTGCGATCATCATAAGTTTTTGCCTGTTTACGCAAAATAGTCAAAGCATTAGGATCACGCATCTTGCTTGCAAGAGATATAATTAAGCGAGGACTATTAGGTAAAATTATTTGTTTTTCAAGTCTATTGTCTAATAAAACTTCCCAACCTTCTAAAGCCTGATTTAGCCAAGGCTCTCCATTTCTGAAAACCATTACCCAAGGACTAAAACCTATTGGAAAAACACGACTAGAAAAATCGCTGCCCAACCCATACATGAAATTTTCTACGCTTCCTTCCATACGAGAGAAAAGTTCGTGAGCTCCTATTGGCTTAAATTTTTCAAAAGGAAATTTATGAATCCAACCATCTCCAATTGCCAGCATATCAATATCTTCTAAAGAAAATCTCTCGAAATTTTCTCCATAGAACTGACTCTTAAAAAACTCATAGCGCCAGGCGGATGGCAATGCAGCTAAAAATTCCTTAGGAAAGGTTTCTTTCGAGGTCATGAGAACAGCTTTCGATTTATCTATGCCACAACTTGCAAGCATTCCAAAGCTAGCCAAAAAACTTAAACGAAGTAACTTACGCCTCTTAAGTATCAGTGGGTTCATGAGTTAGTGAAAGCAAAAGGTTTAACCATTTGGGTTATTGAAATAAGTTAATTACAACTTCCTCACAACCAAGAGCCAATTGATTTGTACTTGCTCCATTTAATTGAGCTAATAAAGACAAAGCTCCTGCTCCAACGCCCTCTTTGATATATCCAAGTTCATAATCATATAAAACTTTTACATTGCTTTCATTAAAGCGAAGGCCGCTTGCAAAAGCCAACAGGCCTACCTGAAAATGTTCTCCAATTAGATCCAAAAGTTGCTCAAAAGCACTTGCATCAGAAGAGGAAAGCCTCCCCTCTTCAGCAAGCCATGCAGTTGTAGCGAGTGAAATACCTTCAACAAATTCATCACGATTTGCAGGGTTCAATGATTCAAGCGCTAAAGCCAAAACTGCCAACATTTGACTACCACCGCCTAATAAAACATTCTGACCAGCTTCTCTGGCACCAAGCAAAAGACCTGCCGCAAAAGGTTGAAAAGGATCTCCAATAGCAGCTAATAACGCTTGAGGAGATGGCCTGATTCCTAAATTTGCTGCTAATAGACCCTCCTTAACCAATTTTTTCTTTAAATCCCTAGGCGGATTAAGAGCACTCCCACTCACAAGACCAGCCACAGGAAAGCCAAGACCGGTCAACACAGCTTGAGCTGTAGTTGTCCCTCCAGGGACACACTCGGCGATTAATAAAGGGCGATTGATTTCCCTACCAATTCTCAAGCCACTTTTCCAAAGGTTTTGAACACGTTCAATACTCATTGCCTTTCCAGTACTTAAACAAGCCGAAGGACCATTGAATACTGAATCAACAAGAACATGAGGAAATGAAGGCTCTTGATCTAAGCCTATGGCAACAATTACAGGATCAATTTGAATCCATTTACCAGCCACAAAACCAATTAAAGCTGGTGACACTCCAGCAGACAACGCAGGCAAAGGCCATGTTCGTCTAGACGGAGAAGCGCCGTATAGCAATAGCTCTGCATCAGCAACTGCCGTGAACTTGCGTGACTCCGGGGTAGCTCCTGCTTCTGAAATGCCTTCAACCGCTGCAGTCTCAGAACCAGCGAGAATCAAAAAGAAAGCTATTTGACCAGCACAATCTCTCCAAATAGATAACCATTCCTTAATTCTTTGGGCGGATACACCATTCCCAAAAACCCTACATCCAGAAGGCAATCCAAATGAGGAAGGCTTTTTCAGATCCAAATCTCTAAAGCGGGTCTAAAACAACCAATCCATTTAGCAATGATGGTGGCTCAGGCATTTTTGCGTGTAATCGAGGGAAAATCCAAAAGGCAAAGGCATGAAGAACAAATACATAGATAAGTTCCTGAAGAAGCACCAACAAAATTGCCATGAATTGAACTTGCAACAAATCAGGAGAAGTTTGAACATTAAATATTCCCAAAATCCTCTCTAAAAATCCTGAAGCAGCTCTTGTAATAATCACCCAAAGGTTTTCACCTACCAAAAGTGAAAGAATTAAAACCCTTACTAAAAAACCTGACGTACCCAATAAAGATCCAATTCCCCAACTTATCCACCAACTCTTTTCTCGATACCAGCACCAACCCAACCAAATTGATAACAATCCATAAGGAAATAAAAGTAGTGGTCCACGGACTGGGCCCATCAACGCAATCAATAAAAGTACACTTATAAAAACACCTTCAATTCCTGCCCTTTTGCCTCGCCTTATAAATAACAAAGCCAAAGGTAATGGCAATGCAAGCCTAAAAAGTGCTCCGCCAACTGGTAAGTAATAAAGAGCGACCCAAATAAGTGATGTTACAGCAGCTAAATATGATCCTTCCATCATTCTTAAAGCCTCTAAACGCGTCAAAGGCGTCTCTCTCACTTTCCTCTTATGCCGAGTAACATTTTGATTAAATCTAATCAACGTTGTATACCTCTTAAAGGTGTGACCTTGGTGGACCGATCAGTTTCAACTCTCTCAATCCTTTCAACTTCGAAAATTACTCCAGATCTTCTTAATGCGTTAGTAACTGTCTCTGCAGGTGCCGAGGGATTGGCTCCTGAAAGTTTAATTGTTATTCGATATGGCTGAGGCTTAAAGGATCTATTTGTCAATACTAAATCCTTAATCTCTTTTCTGTCTTCTTTAGATGAGAAAGGTGTTTTTATATTTTTTTTAGCACTCCTTTTCGAAGATTCACTTACTTTAGCCACAGGCTTCTTAACAGCTTCTGAGGCCGCATCTTGAGACACTGGAGAGTCAAAACTCTCGGAAAGTTTGCTTCCAATCTGGGTCCCACCACAAGCCTGAATTACAAGGAAAAGTATGAGGAGAAATATATGTTTAGGGTCTAACTTTTGATAATCAGACTTCACACTATCCATTAGGTTTCACCTGGTTTTATTACACGTACAGCACTTGCTCGCAATCTACCTGATTTTGTGATTGATGGAGTTTTGCGTGTTGTCGTTTTTGTTGTTGTTTTTGTTGTTGTTTTTGTTTTTGTTTTTGTTTTTGCTGAACTAGTTGTCTTGGTAGATTTCTTTGAGGTGCTAGCTTTTCTTCCTGATTTCTTACCTGCTGCTTTTGATGCAATTAAATCTATTGCCTCTTCAAGTGTTATATCGTCAGCACCTTTTCCTTCTGGGAGAGAAGCATTAACTTTCCCTTGCTTAACATATAAACCATAAGGACCATCGTAAAGCTGAATAACTTCATCGCTATTTTTGGGTGTACCTAATGATTTTAATGCTGTTCTTCCACCTCTACCGCGCTTAGGCATCGCTAATAATTCCATAGCCCTTTCCAATTCAACTTTCAAGACCTCATCTTCTCCTTTAAGCGATCGATAATCCTTTTCTCCTTTCCCTTTGTTCCAAACAATATAAGGACCAAAACGTCCCAATCCAGCTTGAATTTTTCCACCGCTAGGATGTTCGCCAAGCAATCGAGGGAGTCTCAATAAACCCAATGCATCCTCAAGTTTTACATCTTCAGGATTAAGTCCCTTTGGTAAAGAAGCACGCTTAGGTTTGGGTGTTTCATCACTTACCTCACCTTTTTGCAAATATGGTCCATATTGACCAAATAATAAAAAGATCTGCTCCCCAGTATCAGGATCAACACCTATTGATTCTGGCCCTTCTGCTTTCTGCTTTAAGAAAAGCTCAGCTTTTTCAGAATCAAGTTCCGCTGGTGTTAACTCTTTAGGCAGATTTGCCTTAATTAATTCCTCCTCTCCTTCATCACTCAATCGTTTTGCTTCTAAATAAGCACCATATCGACCAATTCTTACTAAACAAGGCAAACCTTCTAGCTCAATAATTCTTGAAGAACCTGGATCGATATCTCCTTCTCTTTG